>NZ_LWCU01000005.1 GCF_001650405.1 Microbacterium sp. H83
GCTGTGCTCCCGCCCCGAGCTGTCCGTGCACAATTCAGCATGCATGGCTGTGTGACCCCGCCCCGCGGCCGCCCAGGCCGTTCTCGGCCGTTCTCTGCTGAATAGTGCACCGGCTCTCCGGGTCGGTGCACGGACGCGCGCGCAGGATTCAGCACGGACGGCTCGAAGTGAGCGCCAGGCACCGTTGCTACCCGTGCTCGCCGGATTCATGCTGAATCGTGCACCGGTCCGCCGTGCGCCACTTCTCGTCCACAGCGCCGGGTGCCTGGACAGTTGTCGTGTTCTCCGCCTTCCCGCCGCCGGGTACAGCTCAGGGTCCGCACACTGCTCTGATGGATTCGGACAACAGGAGTGCTGCTCAACGCGCGACGGAGATCTACGCGCAGACGGTCTTCACCCTGGCGGAGCTGATCTCGTCAGGCAGCACGCGGAGACAGGTGGCGGCGATGGTCCGTCACGGGACACTGGTACACGTGCGTCGCGACCGTTACGCGCTCGCGTCCACCCCTCGCGAGGTGGTCGAGGCTGTGCGCATCGGCGGAGGGCTGTCGTGTCTGTCGCTGCTCACGCTGCTCGGCGTGTTCGTCCACCGCTGCGCGGAGATCCACGTACTTGTGACTCCGGGTACCTCTCGGCTCCGTATGCCGACGGAGCGAGCGGTCCGGCTCCATTGGACGGTCGGACCGGGTCGTCAGCCGCGCCTGCACGTGGCCCGATTCACCGATGCCGTCGCTCATGCCGTGCGGTGCCAGCCTCCTCGCGCCGCCCTCGCGCCGCTCGACAGTGTCCTTCATCACGGCCTGATGAGTCTCGAACAGCTCGCCACGGTCTTCGCCCGCCTGCCCGCGCGATACGGACCGCTGCTGGCGCTCGTCGATCCGTCTGCGGCGTCCGGCCCGGAGACGTACATGCGTCTGATCCTGCGCGCGATGGGCGTGCAGTTCGAGACGCAGGTGCACCTCGAGGGCGTCGGATACGTGGACTTCGTCGTCGACGGCTGGTTGGTCATCGAGTGCGATAGTCGTGAATTCCACCAGGGGTGGGACAAGCAGGTGGCGGACCGCGCTCGCGACATCGCCGCCGCCGGTCTCGGATACGTCACCGTACGACCTCTGGCGAAGGACATCCTCGGCGATCAGCGGGCGGTGCGTCAGGCGCTGGAGCAGATCATCGTGGTGCTCGGGCCGCGGCTCGGGTCGTCCGCGCGTGCAGGATTCAGCAGAAAAGTCCGTTGATCCGCCCATCTGGCGCGGATGCGACTGATCCGTCGGCGCCGTGCTGAATCCTGCACACGCGGCGCGGCCGAGGCGCCCGCACCGCGGACGGCCGGCTCAGAGTCGGTCGGCGAAAGACTGGATCAGCCGTGCGGCGGGCTCGGAATCGCTGATGAGCGTGCCGTGGCCGTGGTCGGGGATGACCTGCAGGTCGGCCCCGGGGATCTCGTCGATGATCTCGCGGCACCAGCTCATGGGCGCCAGCGGGTCGTCCTCCCCGCGCAGCACCAGCACCGGCGCCTCGATCCGCGCGAAGGCCCGCTCGGGTCGGTGCGCGATGGTGGCGCGCATCTTGCGGAGCAGGTGCGGGCCGCCGCGCAGGTACTCCCTGGCCCCGCGCCAGATCACGAGCGGCCGTTCGCCGACGAGGTCGGTGAGCAGGTAGCGGGCCTGGGCGCCGATGTTCCTGGCCGCCTTGTTCACGGTCGGACCGGCGAGCACGACCCCCTCGACGAGCGACGGATGCCGTGCCGCGAGCTCCGCGCCGATCTGGCTTCCCATCGAGTGCCCGATGACGACGACGGGACCCGAGTCGACGTGACGGAGATAGGCGGCGACGAGATCGGCGTGACGCTCCATCGTGAGCGTGCGGGTCGGCTCGGGGGCTTCGCCGAAGCCGGGCAGATCGAGCGCGATCACCCGTCCCTTCAGCCGCTGCACGACGTCGAGGTAGACGCTGCGGCCCATGCCGATCCCGTGCAGGAGCAGGAAGGTGTGCGCGCCCTCACCGAACGTCTCGGCGATGAGGGTCGCACCGCCGTGCTCGAACTCCAGCAGGGTGACGGGGGTGCCCTTCGGCGCGAGATAACTGGAGACCACCCGCCAACGCTAATCGAGCGGCGGCCGCGCGGCGAATCGGCGTCGCGCACCCACATACGGGACGGCTGTGGAGGGTGCGCGGGGCGGAGGGGCCGGACGTGTGAGGATGGAGGGTGACTTCCGCCCGCCCCGACACCGACTCGAACGAGACGGCGACGCGACCGGGGCGGATCCGCGCACGACTCGCCTCCGCGCTGAGCGACCCGGTGCTGCGTGCGCTCTTCACCGCCACGGCGGTGTCGCGCATCGGCCGCGGCGTCTTCTTCGCGGTCACCGTGCTGTTCTTCACGCAGATCATCGGGCTCTCGGCGGCGCAGGCGGCCGTCGTCCTCGCGGTGTCGAGCGGATGCGGGGTCGTGGCGTCGTTCCTGGGCGGATGGCTGGCCGATCGGTGGAGCGCACGCCGCCTGTCCTTCGCGTTCGAGGCGACCGGCGGCCTCCTCCTCGCGGCCTATGCGTTCGTGGGCGACTTCGTGTCGGCGCTGGTGCTCGCGAGCCTCGCCGGGTTCTTCGACAGCATGGGCCACGCCTCGCGGTCGGCCATCATCGCCCGCGGCTTCGCCCCCGACCGCCGCGTCCACGCGCGGGCGGTGCTGCGCACGGTGACGAACGTCTCGATCGCCGCCGGGTCGGGTCTCGGCGCCATCGCCCTCGCGCTCGGCACGGCAGAGGCGTACCGCATCGTCATCGCCTGCGCCGGACTCATCTGCGCCCTCGGCTCGCTGCCGCTGCTGCGCCTCACCGCGTCGGTCGACGCCCCGGCGCGCACGGGCATCCGACCGGTGCGCACGGAGACCGGATCGATCGACACGGATGCCGCGGCGGCCGCCCTCGCCGAGCGCAGGGACTGGAACCGCCGCTCCCCGTGGCGAGACCCGCGTTACCTGGTGCTCAGCGGGCTGTCGGCGGTGTTCGGCATGCAGTTCGGCGTGGCCGAGTTCGGCGTGCCCCTGTGGATCACCGAGCGCACCGATGCGCCGGATGTGGTGGTGGCGGTGCTGCTGATCGTCAACACGACGCTGGTCGTGCTGCTCCAGGTCAGAGCGTCGCGCGGAACCCACGACGTCCGCGTCGCCGGGAGGGTGACGCTCACCGCGGGATGGCTCATGGTCGCCGCCTGCATGGTCTACGCGCTCGCCGCGGGACTGCCGGTCTGGGCGGCGGTCGCGGTGCTGGTCGTCGGGATGATCGCCCACACCTTCGCCGAGATCCTGTCTCAGGCGGGTGCCTGGGGCCTGAGCTTCGAGCTCGCCGACCCGGTGCGCGCCGGCGCGTATCAGGGCGTGTTCGGCATGGGCTTCTCGCTCGGCGCGCTGGCATCGCCGATCGTGGTGAACGCGACGGCGATCACCTTCGGCCTCGCGGGGTGGGCGATGCTCGCCGGCATCTTCTTCGCCGCCGCGCTCGGGATCTGGCTGATCGCGCGTCGCGCCGCGGCATCCGTCGCCGCCTCGGCCTGACGGCGAGCCGCCTTCCGGCGGGGGCGGGACTCACTCCGCCGGCGTCAGCACGAGCGTCTGCGTCGCCGCGGCATCCACCGCCTTCGCCGAGAACGCCCATGGTCTCTGCACCCCCGCGGCCCAGTCCTCGGTCTGGTCGATGTAGTGCTCGTGGAAGGCGTGGCCGGAGGCGCCGGTGAGATGGATCCACGTGGAGTCGTCGAAGTCGGCGAGGTCGACCACCATGCGCATCGACGGGACCGTGGTCGTCGCGTACGACGTGCCGAGCTCCCATCCGGTGGCGTTGACGATCGAGGCGCCGCCGCTCACCGGGAACGGTCCGCGGTTGAACAGCATCTCGATGGGAGCGATCCCCGACGTGCCCAGGGTGTCGCTGGTGAGGGTGATGGCGTGCAGATCCCCCCAGTTCCAGGCCGTGACGGCGCTGCCCTGCAGGGCGGAGAGCTCGTCGTACGCCTCCTCGGCCGAGAGCGCGAGCATCTCCTCCATTCCCGAGACGTCGATCGCGGAGTTCGACCACAGCGGATCGGACGGGTCGTCGAGCAGGGCGTCGACGGCCGTGAACAGGCGGCCCTGACCGTCGATCGGCAGCGGCTCCTCCCGTTCGGCGAACAGGTTCTGCACGAGGTTCGACCACAGGACGTTCGCGTAGGCGGCGCTCGCGGACGATGCGTCGTTCTGGGCGTCCCAGTCGCGCAGCAGGGCGACGGCATCCTGCGTGCCCGCCCCGTCGACGTCGATGTCCTCGAGCGCTGTCGCGAGACGCATGCCGATCCACATCTCGCCGTCCATCTGGATGTCGCGCATGTCCTGCGCCGTCAGGGATCCGGCCGCCGCCTTGCGCTCGATCAGGTCCACGATGCGTGCGGCGCGGTAGCCGTAGTCCCAGTCGCGCGAGAGGAAGTAGTCGTAGTCGTCGGTCACGATGGCGTTGTTCGCGGTGACGATGTACCCCGAACCCGGGTTGTACGAGACCGGCAGCTCGTCGAACGGGATGAACCCGGTCCAGTCGTAGGCGCTGTCCCACCCCGGCTGCGGCATCCAGCCGTCGCCGGCGCCGCGGATCGGCAGCCGTCCGGGCGTCTGGTACCCGATGTTGCCCTCGACGTCGGCATAGATCAGGTTCTGCGCGGGGACGTCGAACAGCGCGGAGGCCTGACGGAACTCCGCGAAGTCCTGCGCCGTCGACAGCGCGAACACGGCGGATGCCGCTGTGCCCGGGTCCAGGGCCGTCCAGCGCAGGCTCACCGCGTACTCCGAGTCCTCGCCGACGGGCGGCGCCGTCGTCGCGCCGCCGGCCGCGAGCCCGGGCTCGGGGGCCTCGGCGATCGTGGTGACGTCGTCGGTCAGGCCCGAGATGATCGGCCCGTGTACGGTCGAGCGGATGGTGAGCTCGACGTCGTCGCCGCCGGCCACTTCGATCGTCTCCGTCCTCTCCTCGAGCGGCACGAGCGCACCATCGCGCCAGTACTGGTCGCCGTCGATCCTCTCGACGTAGAGGTCGGTGACGTCGGTCGTGAGATTGGTGAAGCCCCAGGCGATGCTCTGGTTGTGGCCGATGACGATGCCCGGCAGGCCCGAGAACGAGAAGCCGCCCATGTCGAACGGGCATGCGTCCGTCACCTCGGCGCACTTCAGCTGAACCTGGTACCAGACCGAGGGGAGCGATGCTCCGAGGTGCGGGTCGTTGGCGAGCAGCGGCATCCCCGATGCGGTGAGATCGCCCGACACCACCCACGAGTTCGACCCGACACCCTCGCCGACGTCGCCCACCAGGAGGCTCGCGGCCTCGATGACGCCGTCGGCCTCCTGCCAGTCGATCGTCGTCACCGCCTGCTGCAGCTCGCCGCCCGCGCCGCCCGAGAACGCCGCGGGCTCGGCATCCGTCTCCAGACCCGACAGGGTGGAGATCTTCGGGACGATCACCGGGTTCTCGTCGAAGGGATAGGCCGGATACAGCTGCTCGAGAGTGGCGGGCGTCGTGGCCGCGTCGCCCGCCTCGGCGAACTGCGCGGAGAGCAGCGCTCGCTCGGTCTCGTCCTCGAGGTTCGTGCGGAGGTCCCAGGCCATCGCCTTCAGCCAGGCCACGGAATCGGCCGGCTCCCAGGGCTCGGGAGCGTAGTCGGGGTTCTGGATGCCGAGCACCCCGTACTCCAGCGAGAGCTCCGCACCCGACCGCGAGGCCAGGTAGGCGTTGACGCCGTCGGCGTAGGCCTCGTAGTAGCTCAGAGTCGTGTCGTCCATCGCGGCGACCTCGTCCTCGGCGACCGCACGCCAGCCGAGAGTGCGCAGGAACGCGTCGGTGCCCGCCTGCGATTCGCCGAACATCTCGGCCACGCGGCCCGCGGTCACATGACGGCGGAAGTCCATCTCGAAGAAGCGGTCCTGCGCATGGACGAAGCCCTCCGCGAAGAACAGGTCGTCGGTGGACTCCGCGGTGATGGTCGGGATGCCGCGGTCGTCGCGCTGCACGGTGACCTCCGACTCCAGGCCGTCGAGCGCGAGCGTGCCGTCGGTCTGCGGGAACGAGCGCTGGATCGTCCAGGTCACGACGAACGCGGCGGCGACCGCGACGACGACCGCCGCGGCGACGACGAGGAAGGCGATGCGTCCGACGCGCGCGGCGAGCGAGGGGCGCGCGGGGTCGACGATCGCGGGCGAATCGGTTGTCATCATCGAGAACACTTTCGGCGGACACGGTGGGACTCAGTCCCAGCGAGCCCCAGAGCGCGTCTCAGAGACGCACTTCCGGCATCCTACCCACAGCGGCGTGCGTGCGGGGAGCGATGTGCCCCCCGCACGCCTCACCCGATGAGGCTCGGCTGCAGATCGCGGAGCGTGCGCCGATGCGTCATGCGCGTGACGCCGATCGCCGCGAGGGTCAGCGCCCCGGCGAGCCAGATCCCGAGCACCGCGAGATCCCAGCCGGCGCGGGCCAGGTCGCCGCCGTACATCAGCTGCCTCATCGCGTCGACGACGTATCCGAGCGGCAGCACATGGTGCAGCGCCGCGAGCGGAGCCGGCAGCGTCTGCCAGGGGAACGTGCCGCCCGCCGTGACGAGCTGGAGCACCATGAGCACGAGTCCGATGAACTGTCCCACCGAGCCCAGCCACACGTTCAGGGCGAGGATGATCGCCGCGAACGTGGCGGACGCCACGATCATCACTCCGAGAGTCCCGATCGGGTTGTCGAAGGTGAAGCCGAGGGTGATCGCGAGGATGCCCATGAGGCCGAGCATCTGCACCGCGCCCAGCATCGCGGGCGTCAGCCAGCCCGCGAGCGTCACCCGGATCGGGGAGTGCAGGGCGGTGATGGCGCGGCGCGATATCGGCTTGACGATGAGGAACAGCGCGTAGATGCCGATCCACGCCGAGAGCGCGGCGAAGAAGGGCGCGAGCCCGGCACCGTAATCCTCGGCCGATGCCACCTTGTCGCTCGACACCTGCACGGGATCCGCGATGGTGTCGGCCTGCAGCGAGCGGAGATCGGGGGTGGATGCCGGGATCGCGTCGACCCCGCTCGACAGGCCGTCGCGGAGCTCCGCGGTCCCGCTCGCGAGGGTGCCGAGGCCGTCGCGCAGCTGCGCGGCGCCGTCGTTCGCCGCCGCAGCGCCTGTCGCGGCGGACTCAGCGCCCGACGCGAGCTGCGACGCCCCGGATGCGAGCGAGGCGGCGCCGTCCGCGAGCCTGTCGACCTTGCCGACGGCATCCTGCACCGTCGCGTTGCCCTCTTGCAGGCGGGTCGCGAGCGGATCGAGGCGCGCCAGCACCTGATCGATCTCGTCCTGCGCGAGGCCCTGATCGGTGAGGAGGGCGGTGATGTCGGCGCGCACCTGGGGGAGGGCGTTCGTGGCCTGCTGGACGACGGAGCCCGCGCGGTCGGCCACGTCGGCGAGCTGCCGGTTGCCGTCGCTCACCTGCTGCGCTCCGGCGGCCAGGGTGCTCGCGCCGTCGGCGAGCTGAGCCGTTCCGGTCGCCAGCTGCGCGGTGCCGTCGGCGAGGGACGCGCTGCCGGATGCCGCCGTGTTCGCGCCGTCCGAGAGCCTGGTGGCGCCGTCGACCGCCGACACCAGGCTGTCGCGCACATCGCTGAGTCCGGTCAGCAGCCGCTCGGCCGCCTCGCTCCCGACCATCTCGGCGACGGAGCTGCGGATCTTCTCCACCGCCTGGGTGCCCATCGACGACGCGAGGTAGTTGTTCGCGTCGTTGGTCTCGAGCTCGATGCGCGCCTGCCGGGGGTCGTCGCCCGCGGCCGAGGTGAGTGCGGCGGAGAAATCGGCGGGGATCGTCACGGTGAAGTCGACCGATCCGTCGCGCAGCGCGTCCGCCGCCTCGTCGGCCGTCATCCGCTGCCAGTCGAAGGCGTTGCCGTCGATCAGGTTGTCGGCGACGTCCTCGCCGTAGTTGACGGTCTCGCCGGTCGCGGCCTCGGTGCCGGTCGTGGGTTCGGGGGCTCCCTCGTCGTCGACCACGAGTGCCACCGGCACGTCGGGGAACTTGGCGTACGGGTCCTGATTCGCCCACAGGTACAGCCCCCCGTAGAGGATGGGCACGCAGACGAGCGCGATCAGGGCGATGACGCCCATCCGGCTCGCGGTGAGGCGTCGCAGCTCGGCGGCGATCATCGCGGGGACCTTCATCGATCGGCTCCGTTCTGCGTGCGGTCGGGGATGTCCTGCGGGGTGTCGTGGGCGGGCTCGGGCTCATGGTCCGGCTCCGGCTCGGGCTCCGACTCGAGTTCCGGCTCGAGCTCGGGCTCCGGCTCGAGGTCCGGCTCGAGTTCCGGCTCACGGTCCGGTTCCGGCTCGGGCTCCGGCTCGAGGACCAGCGGCTCGATAGGGCCGGAGGCGTTGACCGCGTCGAACTCGTGCATCCGCTCGAGAGCGACCGCGGCGGACCCGCCGACGATGACGAGCATCGCGTACCCCCGGTCGGCGAATTCGGCTGCGATGCGCCACCATCCGTCGGGGCTGCCGCCGTGCCTGTCGGGCGACACCAGGACGATGCCCTCGGTCCCCTCGCGGAGGATGGCCAGCTCGCACAGGATCCGCACGCGCGCGGCGGGGTCGACAGTGCCGATCGGCGCGCCGGCGAGCTCGCCGAACCCCAGCTGGTTCAGCCACCGGCGCGCGTGCAGGGGGGTGGCCCCCATCCCGGCGAACATGAGCTCCTCGCCGACGACGCCGGCGAGCGCGATGTCCGAGTGCGGGTCGCTGACGTCAGGGGCGTCGACGAGTGCGACGGTGCGGCGCAGCCGGCGGTTGTCAGTCGAGCCGTCGATCGTCACGCGTCCGGTCTCGGGCTTCATCCGGCCGCTCGCGATGAGTCCGAGCACCGTGGGACGCTGCTCGGTCTCGGCGATGGCGAAGCGCACCGCGCCGGAGTGGAACTCGAGGCTCGTCGACGGGAGCGCCTGGCCGCCGCGTCCCTTGCTGACGTCGTGCAGCGTCACCCTCATCCGCGGTCCTCCGCGATGTCGACGATGTCGGGGTGCGCGGCCAGGAGCTGGTCGGCCTCGCGCCAGGAGAGCCCGGCGATGCTGAGGAGCGTGCGGACGGCGAGGCTCGCGGCGCCGGCACTGCCTGCGTCCGTGCGTGCCACGACCGTGCGGGCGATCTCCTCGATGAGGCGTGCGAGCGTGGGGGCGGCGAGGTCGGTGCGGAAGCTGCCGTCGTCCTGTCCGCGGCGGACGAGGGCGGCGACCGATCGGCGCAGCGGCGCGAGCGCGTCTGCGGTGTGCTCGACGTGCGCCTCGTCGAGCGCGAGCGCGGCGGCGACCTGCACGTGCGCCGCCTCCTGCCACAGGCGCGCGGCGAGGCGGGCGAGCGCGAGGCGTGCGTCGTCGTCGGTCACCGATTCCGCGATCGCGTTGAAGCGCTGAGCGCCCGACGAGATGAGCTCGCGGATCAGCGCTTCCCGGTCGTCGAAGTGCCCGTAGAGCGTCCGGCGCGAGAGGCCGGCGCTGCGGGCGATGACGTCGATCGACGCGCGAGGGTCGTGCGCGAGGGTCGAGCGCGCCGCATCGAGGATGCCGGCACGGTTCTCGACGGAATCGCGGCGGGGTGCACGGGAGGTCATGCCTCCATCGTACTTATCATGCACATCTGTGTGCAAGATAACTCGGCGAACTCACAGAGATGGGGCGGTGCCCGGTCGGCGGCGGTCGCAACTCAGCACGGATGGCGGCGGAGCGGTGCGCTGTCGCCCGATCTGGCGTCGTGCCGGGCGTTCGTGCTGAGTTGTGCACGGGCTCTCGCGTTCATGTCTCCGGACGCGCTGCGACCGAGCTCGCACGACAGAGGGGGCGGAGGCCGCAGCATCCGCCCCCTCTGTCGTGCGACGAGGTCAGTCGGTGCCGGAATCGAAGGCGGCGCCCTCGGACGCGGTGTCGACGGCGTGCGTGAACGTCTCGTCGGACTCGGAGACCGACCCTTCGACGGCGCCCGTGATCTCGGCGGACTCGCCCGCGGTGACGCGTCCGACGAGCTCGCCGGTCGCACCGCCCACGAGGCCCAGGCCGGCGTACTGCTCGAGGCGTGCGCGGGAGTCCGCGATGTCGAGGTTGCGCATCGTCAGCTGGCCGATGCGGTCGACCGGGCCGAAGGCGGCGTCGCCGACGCGCTCCATCGAGAGCTTCTCGGGGCCGTACGACAGGTTCGGCGACACGGTGTCGAGGATCGTCCAGTCGTCGCCGCGGCGCAGGCGGATCGTGACCGTGCCCGAGATCGTCGAGCCGACCCAGCGCTGGATGGACTCGCGCAGCATGAGCGACTGCGGCTCGAGCCAGCGGCCCTCGTACATGAGGCGGCCGAGGCGACGCCCCTGCTCGTGGTAGGTCGCGAGGGTGTCCTCGTTGAGGATGCCGTTCACGAGCCGCTCGTACGCGATGAACAGCAGCGCCATGGCCGGGGCCTCGTAGATGCCGCGCGACTTCGCCTCGATGATGCGGTTCTCGATCTGGTCGCTCATGCCGAGGCCGTGGCGTCCGCCGATCGTGTTCGCCTCCTGCACCAGGGCGACCGGGTCGCTGAACTCGATGCCGTTGATGGCGACGGGCCGTCCGCCCTCGAACGTCACCGAGACGTCCTCGGTCTCGATCGCGACCGACGGGTCCCAGAACCTCACGCCCATGATGGGGTCGACGGTCTCGAGCGAGACGTCCAGGTGCTCGAGCGTCTTGGCCTCGTGCGTCGCGCCCCAGATGTTGGCGTCGGTCGAGTAGGCCTTCTCGACGGAGTCGCGGTACGGGAAGTCGTGGGCGACGAGCCACTCGCTCATCTCCTTGCGACCGCCGAGCTCGGTGACGAAGTCGGCGTCGAGCCACGGCTTGTACACGCGCAGGCGCGGGTTCGCGAGCAGACCGTAGCGGTAGAACCGCTCGATGTCGTTGCCCTTGTAGGTCGAGCCGTCGCCCCAGATGTCGACGCCGTCCTCCTTCATGGCGCGCACGAGCAGCGTGCCCGTGACCGCGCGACCGAGGGGCGTCGTGTTGAAGTACGTCTTGCCGCCGGAGCGGATGTGGAACGCGCCGCACGCGAGGGCGACGAAGCCCTCTTCGACCAGGGCCGTCTTGCAGTCGACGAGGCGCGAGGCCTCGGCGCCGTACTTCAGCGCGCGGCCGGGGATCGACTCGATGTCGTCCTCGTCGTACTGCCCCAGGTCGCCGGTGTACGTGAAGGGCACGGCGCCCTTGTCGCGCATCCACGCGACGGCGACGGAGGTGTCGAGTCCTCCGGAGAAGGCGATGCCGACGCGCTCGCCGACGGGCAGGGACTGGAGGACCTTGGACATGCCCTCCAGTCTATCGGCGGGCGGCGTGTCGCATTTCAGACGGAGGCGACCGCGGCGACGGCAGCCGTCGCGCCGCGCTGATGCGCCGCGTAGCCGCTGCCCCAGACCGTGAGCGCGTCGATGATCGGCAGCGCTCCGCGCCCGAGGTCGCTCAGGCGGTACTCCACCTTCGGCGGCACCTGTCGATAGACGGTGCGGAGGACGAGCCCGTCGTCCTCGAGCTCGCGGAGCTGCCGGGTGAGCACGCGCGCGGTCGGCTCGTCGAGGAGTCGACCGAGCTCACCGAATCTCAGGACCTCGTGCTCGGCGAGAAGACTCAGGATGCTGGGCTTCCACGCGCCGCCGATCACCGCGATCGAGATCTCCGCGTTGCACGTGTCGCCCCACTCGGCGATGATGCGGGCCGTCTTCTCCCTCATGGGATCCGCCTTCCGTCGCCCCCATGGTATCTGATCCGTCAGTATGTACCAGGAATGACCGTACTTGTCGGGAGCGTACCTCCCGGGAAGACTGGCGTGGTGACCGTCCCCGCACTCTCGACTCCGCGCACGCGCCGCCCACTGCATCCCTGGCTCGCCATGGTGCCGCTGCTCCTCGGCATCCTGATCGGAGCGCTCGCCATCAGCAGCGTCTCCACCGCGCTGCCGGCGATACGCGGCGATCTCACGCTGTCCGACAGCGGTGCGCTGTGGCTCGTCGATGTCTACGCGCTGTCGCTCGCGGCGACCCTCATCCTCGCGGCGCGAATCGGCGACGTGTTCGGCCGCAAGCGGATCGTGCTGATCGGTCTGGCCGGCTTCGCGGGCCTCAACCTGGTCGGCGGACTCGCAGACGACGGTCTGCTGCTCATCGTCGTCCGTGCCCTGCTGGGCGTCGCGGAGGCGTTCGTGGTCGCCGGGGTCGTCGCGACGATCGGCGCGCACTACCAGGCGCGCCAGCGAGTGCTCGCCTACGGCCTGTGGACGGCGACGTTCGGCACCGGGAGCGCGCTCGGTCCGGTGCTGGGCGGTCTCGTGACCGAGGGGCCGGGGTGGCGCTGGCTGCTGCTCGGCAGTGTCCCTCTCGCGATGCTCGCCGGAGCGCTCGCGATCTGGCTCGTGCCCGATTCCCGCAGCTCCCGCCCCTCCTCGTGGGACGTGCTCAGCATCGTGTCGTCGATCGTCGCCCTCGGTGCGCTGGTGTTCGCCCTGCACGAGGTGCTCGCCGCGCCGATCCCGGCCGCGATCGCCGGGGTGGCGGCCGTCGCCACCCTCGTCTTCTTCGTGCGCCGCCAGCGCCGGCTGCGCGATCCGCTCATCGACATGGCGCTGTTCCGCGTACCCGGCTTCAGCCCCGCGATCGTCCGCATCCTGGCGAGCAGCGGCGTCTCATCGGCATCCGTCCTGCTCGTGAGCCTGCAGCTGCAGGATGTGCGGGGGCACAGCGCGGCCGAGGCCGGGATCGCGATCCTGCCGCAGGCGGTCGCGATCGCTCTCGGCGGGGTGCTGGCACCGGTCCTCCTGCGCTGGATGAGCTCGCCGGCCCTGACCGCGGTCGCGCTCGTCGTGCAGGGCGTCGGGCTCGCCTGGCTGGCCGTGGGGACGGACCTCGTCGCGATCCCCCTCGTGCTCGTCGGAGCAGGATTCGGCGTCGCCGCCACTCTCGCCGCGACGACCCTCTTCGACGTCACGACCGAAGACGACGCCGGCCAGGTCGGAGCCGTGCAGGAGGTCGGCTTCGCGCTCGGCGGCGGTCTCGGCATCGCCGTGCTGGGAACCGTCTCGTCGATCGTCGGCGCCGGAGGCTTCGTCGCGGCGATGGTCGTCGCGGCAGTGGCCGTGGTCGCCGCCGCGCTCGTGCCGCTGTGGAGCCGATCCGCCGGGCGCTCCGCGATCCAGACCCCCGTCGTCCGATGAGAGAGAGCACATCCGTGTCAGACCCCCGCCCGACCGCGCACTGGATCGTCGCGCACCCGCAGCCGTCGTCGTTCAACACTCGTCTGTTCCATGACGGCGTCGAGGCGCTGAGCCGCACGCACGACGTCGAGATCACCGATCTGCACGCCCAGGGCTTCGACCCGGTGCTGGCGGCTCGGGATCTCGGGCTCCCGCTCGGCCGCGCGGGGAACGTGGTCGACCTCATGGCCGAGACCCGTGCGGAGCAGCAGGTCCCGGACGACGTGCTCGAGGAGCAGCGCAAGCTCGCGAGCGCCGATCTCGTCGTGCTGCAGTTCCCGCTCTGGTGGTACGGTCCGCCGGCGATCCTCAAGGGGTGGTTCGACCGGGTGCTCACCAACGGCTTCGCGTACGGCACCGTCGACCCCGACACCGGCATCCCGCTCCGCTACGGCGACGGTCCGCTGGCAGGTCGCCGCGCACTCGTGATCGTCACCGCAGGGGAGGACGACCGGTCGGTCGGCAGCCGCGGGGTGAGCGGCGACCTCGACTCGCTGCTGTTCCCGGTGACGCACGGAACGCTCTGGTACACGGGCATCGAGCCGCTCGACCTGCACGTCGTGCACGATGCCGACGGCCTCGCCGCGGCGGACATCGACCGCGAGAGCGATCGCCTGGTGCAGCGCCTCGCGGCGATCGGGAGCGAGTCCCCGAGTCGTCCGTTCCGCCGCCTCCGCGACGGGGACTACCGGGGCACCCGCGCGCTGCGCACGGACCTCCTCCCCGGCCGCACCGACCTCGACATCCACCGCGTGAGCTGAGGCCCGCCGGTTCGACCCCATCCCGCCGGCGGCGGACGACGGAGAGCGGATGCCGTCGCCACGGCGTGTCCCACGGCGGCGCTCCGACAGCATCCGCATGGCTCTGGGCTGTCCCGCGCCGAGAGTGGCAGAGTGGCCACGACGGAGGTGCGACATGGGCGATGCGGTGCTGTGGGGTGTGGTGGCGGCGACCCCGCTGTTCGTGGGCGCCGTGCTCGCGCTGCTCCGCACGTGGCCGCCGCGATGGCTGGGGATCGTCCTCGGCTTCGGCGCCGGAGCGCTCATGGCGTCGATCGCCTTCGAGCTCTGGGAGGAGGGGCTCGATCTCGCGGGCCCGATCCCGCTCGTGGTGGGCGTCGCCCTCGGGGCGCTGAGCTACTACATCGCCGACCGGATCCTCGACGCGCGCGCCAGGAAGGCGAAGAGTGCGGCCGGCGGCGGTCAGTTGGCGGTCGGGGCGCTGCTCGACGGCATCCCGGAGCAGCTCGTGCTGGGCATCGGGCTGGCATCCGGCGAGCCCGTCAGCGTCGCCCTCGTGGTGGCGATCCTGGTCTCCAACCTTCCCGAGTCGATCGGCTCGGCCGCCGACCTCCTGCAGGGCGGCATGGCGAAGTCGCGCGTCCTCCTGCTGTGGGCGGGTGTCGCGGTCGTGTGCGCGCTCGCGACCGTCGCCGGCTTCGCGCTCGCGAGCGTCACCGGCGACGGATTCCGCTCGGCAGCCAGCGGATTCGCCGCCGGAGCTCTGCTCGTCATGCTCGTCGACTCGATGGTGCCCGAGGCGCAGTCCAAGGCCAAGGAGTCGACCGGGCTGGCGACGGTGCTCGGCTTCGCGCTCGCCGCGGGACTCGCCCTCGCCTCCTGACCGCACCGGTCTGCCGCTGTGCGTCTGCAGGTCGAGATCGCTCGCGCATGCCGGATTCTGCATTTCGAGCATGCACCAGCTTTCTGAGCATGCACACGGCGATGAATGACGGATGCTGACGGCGGCCGGAATCCGTCCGAGCGAAGTGGATCCGCCCGAGGGAGTGGCCATCAGAAGAAGCCGGGGTACTCCTGCAGTCGCTCCTCGTACTCGGCGCGGTCCGCGTCGCTGAGCAGGGCGCTGGCGATCACGACCATCTGCAGACCCTCGAGCGGCTCGCCCGTCCGTGCGTTCTGCGCCTGTCGAGCCGCGAGGAAGTCGCCGGTCGGGTCGTTCGAGAGATCGAACACGTTGACGTAGAACCGCATCGGCTCGGGGAAGTTCTCGGCGTAGTACTCCCAGGTGTGCTGCTCGCGAGGATCGGCGCTGCCGTACAGCTTCTCGATCATCGACGGATCCATGCCGGAGTACTGGTCGTTGAACGAGTACAGGTACGACATCCCGTGCTCGGCGATGACCGAGTCGATCACGTCCATCACCTCGAGCTTGACGGAGTAGTCCTGGATCGGCTCGCTCGTCGCCCAGCCCGACGATGTGTACTCGATGAGCATCGACTCGCCCCCGTAGCCGTTGCGCTCGGGCCGGAGGTCCTCGCCGCCGACCTGCACCCACTCGTAGCCGAACTCCGCCGTGACGCGCGCCCTGACGTCGGCGAACAGCGCCTCGGACGCCGCGCGCACCTCTTCGAGAGACTGCTGCGTGAGAGCATCCTGCGGGTCGGTGTCCTTGATGCCAGGGTAGGCCTCCTCGTGCTTCTGCTCCTCGGTCTTCATGCCGTCGTACTCGCCGGATGCGGAGGTGCGCAGCGCGCCGATCCCCCCGACGGTCGCGACGTTGAAGACGAGCGTGATCGCGAGGGCGATCGCGCCCAGCGTCCGGGCGCGAGGGGAGAAGAGCGACCCGACGATGAGGGCCACCACGACCAGCTGGAGCGCCAGCATGGTGATGCCGTAGAGCACGTCCGTGCCTCCGGCGGCGAGGGTCACGAGCAGGATCACGGCGAAGAGGATGCCGGTGACGAGCGCGATCCAGCCGAGCGCGTTCGCGGGTCTGCTCGGCTCGTCCGCCGTCGCCGTCGCCGTCGCCGTCGCCGTCGCTACCGCGCCGGGTGTCGCCGGCTGCACGACGATCGGGCCCGCCTGCCGACGCGCGTTCCGATAACCCCCGGGAGGCGGCACGGGCGGTGCGCCCTCGGTCCCCGCGACATAACGGGCGCGCTGCTTCTCGTGGTCCATCACCATGGCTTGTCCGTTCCCGACCCGCCGCCGTCGTCGCCCTGCTGCTGATCGCGCTCCTGGGTGCCCTGTTCCAGCTGCTCCTTGAGGTCGTCGAGCTGCTGCTCCGACGGCTGGGGCTCGTCCTCCTGGGGCTGCTCCGGCTCCTCGGAAGGCGTCTGCTCCTGCTGCTGCTTCTGCTTGAGACGGTCCTCGAGGTCCTCCCGGCTCTGCTGCATGTCGCGGTCGGGGTCGGAGGACTGCTCCTGCGCCTCCTCGCTGTCGCACTCCGCGGGCATCTCCGTCGTGATCGTGAGCGCCTCCCCGTACAGCTCCGCCGCCGCGGCGCCGTCGCCGTCGCTGCGCGCGGCATCCCCCATCCGCTCGATCACGAGGGCCAGGTTGATCCGCACGCCGCAGACCTCGAGTCCCGTCGCGAGGCTCAGCGCCTCCTCGAGTTCGGTGCGGGCCTCGGGAAGCCGCTCAGCCCCGGCCAGCGCGGTGCCCACGTTGAAGGGCGCCTTGTACGGCTCGAACCAGTTCAGGAAGCCCTGGCCCCGTGCCGACGCCTCGGCTCCCGCGAAGTCGTCGACCACATACGCGGTGATCGACTGGTGCGCGAAGGCGTACATGCTCAGCAGCTTGCCGACGAACAGCAGCGCAGCGAGCGTCAGGGGGAGGGTCGCGATCGCGATCCAGCGGCGGATGCGGCGTCGACGGCGGTTCGACGCGAGCAGCGCGGCCGCGGCGGCGGCCCTGAGGTCGTCGGTCGTGCGGAGGTCGGTCACCGGGCGCCTCCGTCGGTCGGCGTCGCCCGGGAAGCGGGCCGGACGCGAAGATGACGCAGCCGGGCGATGAGCATGCTCGCCCGCACGAGTTCGACGCCGAGCAGGGCCACCACGATGAGGGCGGCGATCCAGTACAGCTCGGTGACGGTGCCGACCGAGCCCGACTCGGCGTAGCCGACGGTCGTCGACGGAGCCTCGGGCAGCGCCGGCTCGGCATCCGCGGACCGATGCTGGTACTCCACGCCGAGGTCTGCGGCGATCGCCTCGAGATTCTGCTCGTCGATCGTCGACAGCGCGTTCGCGCCCTGGTACTCGATGTATCCGCCCTGGTCCGACGGGTCGACGGAGCCGGTCGTCAGCTTCATCGGACCGCCCTCCGCGGTGCCGTATCCGAACACGGCGCCGGCGTCGGTCAGGCTCGCACCGCCGTCGAAGGGCTCGGGCGGCGAGGTCACCGTCTGCTCGCCGTCTCCGAAGTAGAACACCATGCGCGAGCGGTCGTCCGCGTTCTGCGCGGCGTTCGACAGCGTCTCCTGCAGCAGCGGAGCGGCGATGCCGATCGAGCTTCCCCGCGACTGGCTCGTCACCTCGGGGCGCAGCACGTCGAGCGACGAGATGAGCGACGTGGTGTCGGTGGTCAACGGCATCCGCAGATCGGCGGTGGCGTCGAACGTGATCAGGGCGAACCGGGCGCCGGGGTACTCCTCGACGATCCGCTGCACGTCGGCGCGCACTCCGTCGAGGCGCGGCTCCGCCCCGTTCCAGTCCTCCGCGACGATGCTCGCGGTCGTGTCGACGACGAGCACGATGTCCGTGTCGGTCGCGAGCGTCTCGGTCGCCCCTCCCGGGATTCCGGGTCGCAGGAACATGGTGAAGCAGGCGACGAGCATCACGAGCCGCAGAGCCCAGAGCGCCCTGCCGCGACCGGTGGCCTTCGTCAGCGCGATGACCGCGAGCGCCGCGACGGGCGCGCAGAGCAGCACCAGGAGGAGCACGTTGAGGACGGGCTGGAAGATCACAGTCTCACCCTCCACAGCACCACGATGAAGGACAGCATCGACACCAGGAGCACGACGATCCACAGGTTCGGGTCGTCGGTCCAGACGACCTGCGCCTGTCCCTTCAGCTCCGTGGCCTCCTGCTCCTGCACCTGAGCGACGATGTCGGCGACGGTCGTGGTGTCGCGCAGCCCGTATGCCGCGCCGCCGGTCGTCTCGGCGGCGTCGGACAGCTCGGCGCTCACGTCGGCGTCCTTGCCCTGCACGGGGTTCAGCGCGAACACCCGCACCCCGATCGACTTCGCGTACGCTGCGGCCTCGGGGAGAGCGACGATCGAGGCTCCGTTGATCTCGTTGTCCGTGGCGAAGATGATCGACCGCGAACGCTCGTCGTCGGGGTGGTCGAAGGCCATGGCGCACGCGGCGAGGCCGTCGCCGATCAGTGAGGCGCCGTTGCCGTTCAGCGTCCCGACCCAGTGCTCCGGCACCGGCTCCTCGAACAGGAAGCTCTCGCGAATGCTCTGCAGATGACCGCGGATGAAGTCGTAGTCGTCGGTGAGCGGGAAGATCTGCACGGGCGAGCTGTTGAAGATGGTCAGTCCGATCCGCTCGCCCTCGAAGTCCTCGAGCAGCTCCTCGAACACCGTGAGCACCTCGACGTCGACCTCGCTCATGGAGCCGGAGACGTCGAGGCACAGCATGATGTCGCGACTCGTGTTCACCGGCTGGATCGTCTGCGACGACATGGGCCGAGCGGCGACGACGCCGGCCGACAGCGTCGCGACGACGCCGATCAGCAGGATCGCCGACAGGGCCAGGATGCGACGGGTGAGCGCCTGGCGGAAGGTCGGCAGGGTGCGAAGGCGCTCCGCGCGAGCGATCCGAGCTCGTTCATGCGCCTCCGTGCGAGCGGTCCGACGGATGCCGAGCACGACGCCGAGCGCGATCGCGACGAGCGCCACGCCCGCGGCGACCAGGATCAGCCAGCCGTTCGCTAGTGCCATGTGCGCACCACCGTCCTCGCCGCCTCGGCCCCGGCGAGGGGATCGATCGACGGGCCCTGGCGGAAGATGCTCGGGTAGTAGTGGCGGTGCATCGCATCGATGAGCGCCGGATGCACGCCGCGGGCGACGAGGTCGTCGAGCGCCAGCACGGGCGCCTCGAGTCCGCTGTACTCGTTCACGAAGGTGCGCACGACGCGGCTCAGCTCGAGATTCGCGTGCCGTGCCGAGAGGGTGCGCGCGCGATAGTCGTCCTCGATGCGCTGGATGCGCTCCATGTACTCCACGCGCAGCTGCGACAGCACGTCCACCGTCTGCAGCACCGCGCCCTGCGCCTCTCCGGCGAGGTTCAGGTCTCGGCGGGGCCTGGTGAGGAGCACCACGACCCACGCGGCGACGATCAGCAGCATCAGGATGCCGAAGGCGAGGAGGATCCACCCCCACCCGTACTGCGCCGGCGGGTAGAGCTCATCGGGGGCGGGCATCCGACCTCCCACCCTGCGATCGGCTCGAGGCTCCGCCGGCGGTGGCGGCCGATCCGTATCGACGCGTGGCGAGCAGCTGCAGCAGCTGCGCGACGGCGTCGTCCTGATCGGCGAGCACGCTGTGGCTGATCTCCAGACGCCGGAGCAGGTCGGCGAGGCGCGCCGCATCGGCGGCCGCCTGCGCGGTGAGCTCGCGGACGATGTCGAGGTCGCCCTGCACGAAGTCCGGCACCTCCCACATGCTGTCGACGTCGGCGCGGATCGTCGCGGTGCTGTGGTCGAGCACGGGGTCGGCGTCGCGCACGGTGAGCCACAGCACGTCGTGCTGCACGCGCAGTCGGCGCAGCATCCGCTCGGTCTCCGTCGTGACGGGAGCCTCGTCGCTGATGACGACGACGATCATCCGGCGCGAGATCGTGCGGGTCACATACGAGAGAAGGGCGTCGCGGTCGCTCGGGGCCGTGCTCGTGTCGATCGCGTGCTCGATCGTGCGCAGCGCGTGTTCGAGCGCTCCCTCGCTGCGCCCCGGAGCTCGACGACGCACGCGATCCGCGTCTCCGTAGACGAGCGTGAAGTCGTCGCCGTGGCGCAGGGCGAGGACGCCCAGGACCCCCGTCGCGAGGATCGCGAGGTCCTTCTTCGACCTCTCGTCGTGCGCGAGGGCGCCCATCGATCGCCCGGTGTCCACGACGAACAGGATGGTGTGCATGCGCAGAGCCCGGTGCCGCTTGACCAGCGGCGTGCCCAGGCGTGCCGTCGCCCGCCAGTCGATGTCGCGCACCTGATCCCCGTACTCGTACTTGCGCAAGTCCTCGAAGTCGAGGCTGCGGCCGTGCAGCAGCGACGCGTAGGCGCCGTCGAGCGCGTGCAGCGACTTGCGCGACGAGTGGATGAAGAGCTTGCTCTTCACCTGGGTGATCAGGCTCGGCATGGGGTCAGGGAGTGGGCACGGCGGCGAAGATCTGGTCGATGATCTCCTCGCTGCGGATGCCCTCGGCGTCGGCCTCGAACGTGAGCAGCACGCGGTGCCGGAGCACGAGGTGGCGGAGGGCGCGGATGTCCTCGGGGAGGACATGGCTGCGGCCCTGGAGCAGTGCCAGAGCGCGGGACGCCTGCAGGAAGGCGATGCTCGCACGGGGGCTCGCGCCGTACTTGATGTAGCGGGCTCGCTCCTCGCCGATGTAGGGCGCGGGGTTCCGCGTGACGTACGCGATCGAGACGATGTAGTTGCGGATCGCCCGGTCGACGTAGATGCGGCTCGCGACGTCCTGCAGCATGTGCACGTCGTCGAGGGTGATGGCGCTCTCGACATGGCGGTCGGGATCGAGCACGCCCGAGTCGATGCGCCCGAGGATCTCGAACTCCTCGGCGGGGCTCGGGTACTCGACGATCTCCTTGAGCAGGAACCTGTCCATCTGCGCCTCCGGCAGCTCGTACGTGCCCTCCTGCTCGATGGGGTTCTGCGTCGCGATCACGAGGAACGGCTTCGGCAGGTGGTGGATCTCGCCGCCGATCGTGGTCTGATGCTCCTGCATCGCCTCGAGCATCGCGCTCTGCGTCTTCGCGCTCGAGCGGTTGATCTCGTCGAGCAGCACGAAGTTCGCGTGAACCGGGCCGAGCACGGTGCGGAACGACCCGGTGGCGGTGTCGTAGATCTGGTTGCCGGTGATGTCGCTGGGCAGCAGGTCGGGCGTGCACTGGATGCGCTTGAACTGGGCCTTCACGGTGTCGGCGAGGGTGCTCGCCGCCGTCGTCTTGGCGAGACCGGGCACGCTCTCGAGCAGGATGTGGCCGCCGGCGATCAGCGAGATCAGCAGGCTGGTGCGCAACCGCTCCTGGCCGACCATCTTCGCCGAGTACGCGTCGGAGACCGTCTTCAGCACGGCGCTCGCACGGCGCAGCTCGGCCTCGGACGGCGCCTCGGAGGTCGTGGACGCCGTCGGCGGGGCGGTGGCGGCAGGGGCGCTCGCGGCAGCCTCGGCGCGGGTCGCGGGCGGGGGCGGCGGCACCGACTGCCCGCCGGTCGACGCAGGGTATGGCTGACTCATGGATGTCTCCTCGCTTGCGCGTGGGAGGCGCGTGACGCTGATCCCCCGGAGACAGCGTAACCGCATCCGCCGACAGCGCTCCCGGCGTGGTCGGTAGGCGTCCACCGTGCGTTCGAATCGCGCACCTGGTGGCTAGTGGGGCCCTATTTCTGCACAGTGCGCGATTCGAAGGGGCTGCGGGAGGAGGCGGATGCCGCGCGGCGGCGCCCCACCCAGACCACCAGCGCCGCGACGCCGATGATCGCCACGGCGATGCCGATGATGTAGCCCGAGACGCCGAGGTATCCGCCGGGCACGATGTTCGGGTTGAGGAACGGGTACGGGTACCACCAGGCGTCGCCGGTGGCCGGCGCGATCACGAGGTTGGCGCGGATCATCGTGTACACCGCCCAGACGAGCGGGAAGATCGCCGCGCGTGCCCCTCGCTTTCAGGTGTTGGGGAAACGTGCGCGCCCGAGGCGGGGGGAGCCCGTGGTTAGCTGGAATCTCGTGTAACGAGACGAGGAACGATCATGGTGCAAGCGAGCGAGCTGCCCCCGGTGCTCTATGTGCCACTGGCCGAGGAGACGTCGAATGCGGCCGAGGCTCAGCTGGAGTACCGATTGACGAAGGACGGTCGCAAGGCCCTCCTGGCGTATTCCGCCCTCGACAGGCTGCATCGCGGTATGGGTGCGGAGCAGCCGTGGGCTGCCGTCCCGACCGTCCAGCTCGAGCGCTTCCGTGAGATCGATCGGTTCGACACAGTCGTCATCGACATCGTCATGCCGACGCGCCTGCGGCGGGGAGCCGATGGCGACGCCGCGCGAGACGCCGAAGCGCGCGGGCAGGCATGATCCGGGTCGACGGCGAGGCGACCGCCAGCGGGATCGCCGCGGTTCGCGTCGGGATCGAGGACTTCGACGCGACGATCGCCGCAGCGAATCCCGGCAAGGGCGACCTGGGTGCGGCCGTCGGCGTCCTCGCAGACGTGCTCGCGCTGACAACGGACATCGCGCTGAGACTGGTCGTCGAGGTCGACACCATCGCGGGAGCGGCCGAGGCCGCCGTGGGCGACCTTGGCGCGATGGAAGATTTCGCAAGGGAGCGGGTTTCGGAGCTGCAGGCGGGTCTCGAATGAGCATGGTCCAGGAGACGAGGATCGACGGATTGCCCGACGACATCGAGACGATCGCGATCTTCCTGAAGAACAAGGTTGCCGGGGCGGCTGAGAACCTCTCGAGCGACCTCTCCTCCGCGCGGACGGCGACAGTGGACGGATGGACGGGGTCGGGAGCGGAGGCCTTTGCGGACACCGCGACGACCGCAACCACTTCCGTCACGACGTACGGCACCGAGGCGGCGGGTGTGGGAAGGTCGGTCCTCGTGCTTGCCGACGCGCTGCGGGATGCTCAGAGCCGGATGGCCGGCGCGCGGGCCATCGCGACCGATGCCGGCCTCACCGTGTCGGGAACACAGGTACATCGACCAGGCAGCGCTCCGGTGCGCGAATACGAGGCCGACGCGCCGGGCACCGAGACGGCGTCGAGCGTTGCGGCGACCGCGTCCCACGCGGCCCAGGTGCAGACCTGGAACACGGTCGTGTCGGAGGCCGAGGCGGCGAACACTCAGTGGCAGGACGCCCTTGACACCTTCGCGACCGCGTGGGCGGCGTCCGGGGCGAACATGCTCACCGTCCTGACGGGGCTGCTCACCGGGGCGATCACGGGCGGAGCTCTCGCGAACGCGGCGTTCCGACTGACGAGCACGAAGGTGACGAACGCCGAACGCCTGGCGTCGCTGACCAAGTCGCTGGACAGCGTCGGAACTCCTTCGGGCGCGATCAACGGGCCGAAGTCGAACTTCTATAGCCTCCTCGACGAGGCCGACGACGTGACCAGGCTCCTGTCGAAGACCGAAGATCTGCTCGCCGGAGGCGAGAAGGGGCTCATGGGCACCCTGCGGGCCGGAGCGGCGATCAGCAAGGGGCTCCTCGTGCTCGGAGTCGCAGGAACGGGCTATGCGATCTACGACGACATCGCCAACGGCGGCGAGTCCTGGCAGCAGGCCGCCGCGTCGAACATCGGGGGCATGGCCGCGGGCATCGGAGCCGGGGCGGGAACGGGCGCGATCATCGGCTCGTTCATCGTGCCGCCCGCCGGCACGACCGTCGGTGCCGCCGCAGGGGCCGTGGTCGGCGGTGTCGTCGGCGTCTTCACGTCAGGGATGATCGACGGCATGTTCGAGGGGGCGGGGAACGTTCTCGAGTCCGGATGGAACGAGCTCGTCGACACCGGCGAGGCGATGGGCGATGCGACCGGCGCCGTCGGCGATGCGGTGGGCGGCGCCTGGAATTCGATCTTCGGGTGACACGGCGACGATGAAGACACTCCGAACGATGCCGCGAACCGCGCTCGAGTACGCCATCGGACGCCCACTGTGGGTGGGGGTCGTCGTGCTGAACGTCATCCTCGCGGCGGCTGCCGCGGCGGTGTGCGCAGCGGCGTATCTGCAGGACACCACATCCATGCGGTCGATCGTCGGCGTACTGGTCGCCGTCCCCGTGCTGTGGTCGGTCTTCGCGGTGACCCTCTGGCTCACCACACTCTCTCGCCGCCGCGTCAGCGCCGACGATATCCGCCGTTCGAGCGCGACCGTCTCGGGCGGCGTCCTCCTGGCCGGATCAAAGCTGGTGCCGACGATGACGATGATCTCGGCGCTCGCCGCGGCGGCGACCCTCGCTGTCGTTGCCGTGACCGTCGGCGGTGGGTGGCGGATCCTCTGGGCACTGCTCGCCGTTCTCCTGCTCGGTCCGGTCATCAGCCATCTGATCTCGCTGAGACAGCCGCGCCGACTGTTCTTGCATCCGCGCGGCCTCGGCTCCGCGACCTTTCACCTCGACGCCGAGGTGCACTGGGACGACATCCAGAGCATTGACATCGGCGTCGGCATGAACAACTCGATGGTGCTCAAGGTCGCCGTGCGTCCTGGGGCGCCCAGCTATCGGGAGAGATGGCGCCATCCGTTCTCGCGCAGGCGCGGTGTGATCGACGTCGACCCGTCAGCGCTGGGCGTGGACGGCACGCTGCTCTGGCTCGCGCTCCGTCTCTACCGGCTCGAGCCCTCGACGAGAGAGGAGCTCCGTGGTGACGGTGTGCCGGGTCGGCTTCTCGATGCGAGTGAGGCGCTCGCATCGACGCCTCAGCATGTGAGCGCGCCCGTGCTCTCGGTGTTCAGCCCTGAGGGCGCGCGTCGGTAGGCGGCCGCCGTGCGTTCGAATCGCGCACCTGGTGGCTAGTGGGGCCCTATTTCTGCACAGTGCGCGATTCGAAGGGGCTGCGGGAGGAGGCGGATGCCGCGCGGCGGCGCCCCACCCAGACCACCAGCGCCGCGACGCCGATGATCGCCACGGCGATGCCGATGATGTAGCCCGAGACGCCGAGGTATCCGCCGGGCACGATGTTCGGGTTGAGGAACGGGTACGGGTACCACCAGGCGTCGCCGGTGGCCGGCGCGATCACGAGGTTGGCGCGGATCATCGTGTACACCGCCCACACGATCGGGAAGATCGCCGCGATGAAGATCGTGCTCCAGGGCAGCGCTCGGCGACGCGGAGCGAGCAGCACGTCGAGCAGCAGCACGATCGGGAAGACGACGTGCAGCACCTCGTTCGACCACGGGACGGTCGATCCCTGCGGGAGGGCGTAGCCGCGCAGCAGCGTGTTGTAGACGATGCCGGTGACGATCATGTACGTGCTCGCGCACACCAGAAGCACGGCGAACCAGTGCGGCTCGGGCTCGCTGTCGCGGCGGTGGCGGATCGCCCAGATCGCGCCGGTGATCAGCACGACCGCGGCCAGGATGTTCGAGTCGATGGTGAAGAAGCTGAAGAAATTCCACCACACCGTCGGCAGATGGCTGCCCCACGGGGTCGTATCGGCGGCGGCGATCTGGAGCGTGAGCGAGAGCTGGGCGATCACGGCTGCGAGGCTCAGCGCTGCCGCGGCCAGTCGGGCGTAGGGCCACCAGGTCGTCATGTTCGCCTCCGGGAGCATAGTGACGTTCGCGCACACTTTATCGGTCACGATGCATCTCAGGCATAGACCGACATATCAATATGTCGATACTGTCTCCCCGAGAGACGACGGTGCACCCCGGGGGATGGCTCATGAGCGACGGCACGGCAGGATCGATCGGCACGGAGAAGCGACGACGGACCTGGAAGTGGCGCGGCGGCCTCAGCATCCAGTCGAAACTGCTCATCATGCTGCTGGCCGTCAGCCTGACGTCGTCGGCGATCGTCGGCATCATCGGCTTCGTGAACGGTCGGGATTCCCTGCGAGACTCGGCGATCGATCAGCTCACCACGATCCGCGAGCTGCGGGCGACCGCCATCGAGAACGAGTTCGCCGCCATCCAGCGCGGAGTGATGCTGGACTCCCGCAATGCCAGCGCGGTCGAGGGCGCCACCGCCTTCGTGGACGCATTCGCCGAACTGCAGTCGGCCGAACTTGCGCCGGAGGCGACGGCGACCCTCGAGAGCTACTACGCCGACTCCTTCGTTCCCGCGCTCGAAGAGCGCAGCGGTCTCGAGTACGAGCCATCGGCGTTCATCCCCGCATCGCCGGCCGGCAGGTACATCCAGTCCCTGTACACCGCCGGTCGCGACTACGACGATTACGACGCCGGGCTCGCACTGGCGGATGCCGGTGACGACAGCGCCTGGACGAGAGCGAACGTGGAGTACGGTCCGTACTTCACCGGACTCGTCGACACGCTCGACTATGAGGACGTGCTGATCCTCGACACCGATGCGAACGTCGTCTTCAGTGCATACAAGAGCGTCGACCTGGGTGTGAACGTGCAGGCCGAGCCCTACGCGAACTCCACGCTGACCGCGGCGTACGAGCAGGTCATGCGCAACGGGTCGCTCGACGAGGTCGCGACGACCGACTTCGAAAGGTACCTTCCGTCGCTCAACGTGCCGACGGCGTGGGTGCTGTCTCCGATCGGCACGGCGACGAACATCATCGGCGTCATCGCCGTGCAGGTGCCGGTTGACCAGATCAACAGGGTCATGACCGGCGGCGAGCAGTGGGAGGAGCAGGGTCTCGGAGATACCGGTGAGGTATATCTCGCCGCCGCCGACCAGCTCATGCGCTCGACCTCACGGCTTCTCGCTGAGGACCCCGAGCGGTACGAGGAAGTCGTCGTCGAGAACGGCACCGCACCGGGGGTCGCGGCCCGGATCCTGCAGGTCGACGGCACCGTGCAGCTGCAGCCGGTGGACGGCGAGGCGGTCACCGAGGCGCTCAAGGGCCGCACCGGCACGGCGATCGCCGCCGAGTAC
Source organism: Microbacterium sp. H83 (assembly GCF_001650405.1). GTDB lineage: Bacteria > Actinomycetota > Actinomycetes > Actinomycetales > Microbacteriaceae > Microbacterium. Next base: position 26,822 of record NZ_LWCU01000005.1, read on the forward strand.
ACGAACGCGCAGAGCCTCGTCGCGTATGCACCCCTCGAGATCGACGGACTCAACTGGGTCATCGTGGCGCACATGGACCAGGACGAAGCCTTCGCCCCGGTCAGTGATTTCACCCGCACGCTGCTGCTGTCGCTGCTCGGCATCCTGCTCGGCGTCTCGCTGCTGTCTCTGCTGCTCGCACAGGTGTTCACGCGACCCGTGCACCGACTCGTCGGGGCCGTGCACCGCGTCGCCGAGGGCGACCTCGACGTGCAGGTGCCCCAGGGTTCGCGCGACGAGTTCGGCGACCTCGGCAGCGCCTTCAACGACATGGCGTCGAGTCTGCGCATCAAGCAGGAGCTCATCGACGAGCAGCAGGTCGAGAACGAGAAGCTGCTGCTCACGCTCATGCCCGAGCGTGTCGCCGAGCGGTACAAGAAGGGCGACGAGGCGATCTCCGAGGCGCACGAGAACGTGTCGGTGGTGTTCGCCGAGCTCATCGGCTTCGACGACTACGCTCGCGGGCTCTCTCCCGAACAGGAGATCCAGCACCTCAACACGCTCATGCGGGGCTTCGACGAGGCCGCTGAGAAGGCCGGCGTCGAGAAGGTGCGCACGCTGCGCGGCGGCTACCTCGCCTCCTCCGGGCTCATCGTCCCCCGGGTCGACAACGTGCGCCGCAGCGTCGACTTCGCGAAGAACCTGCTCGGCGTGGTCGAGCGCTTCAATGCGCAGAACGGGGCGTCCATCGGCATCCGCGCGGGCGTCGACACCGGCACGGTCACGAGCGGTCTCGTCGCCAGGACGAGCCTCGCCTACGACCTGTGGGGCGACGCCGTGAATCTCGCGTACCGCGTGCGGTCGGTGACCGGCGAGCCGGGTGTGTACGTCAGCCAGACGGTCTACGACCGCACGCGGGAGATCTTCACCTTCCACGAAGCGGGGACCGTCGAGGCGCACGGCACGACCGAGACCGTCTGGAAGGTGGCCTGAGATGGTCGAGGACGCGTTCCGCGACGGCTGGGGATGGTGGGTCATCGCGCTCGCCGTCGGGGTTCCGGTGCTGCTCGTCGTCCTCACCGAGCTGATCAACGGCCTGCGCCGACGCAACAACCCCGCCGCAGGCCCCCTGAGGCTGCTGCGGAACGCTGTCATCCCCGTCGGGGCGCTGTTCGCTCTGCTGGCCTTCGCGATCCAGTCGCCCGCCGATCAGGTGTGGACGCGAGTCGTCGCGACGGTGTTCGGGTTCCTCGTCATCCTGCTGCTGCTGTCGTCGTTCAACGTGGCTCTCTTCGCGAACGCCGCGGACGACTCGTGGCGCAAGCGCATCCCCACGATCTTCATCGAGATCGCACGGCTCGTGCTTGTCGCGCTCGGTCTCGCGCTCCTCTTCTCCTGGGTGTGGGATGCCGACGTCGGCGGCCTCTTCACGGCGCTCAGCGTCGGGTCGATCGTCATCGGCCTCGCACTGCAGAACGCCGTCGGCGGTGTGATCTCGGGCCTGCTCCTGCTGTTCGAGCAGCCGTTCAAGATCGGCGACTTCCTCGACGCCGCCGGCGTCAGAGGTCGCGTCGTCGAGGTCAACTGGCGTGCCGTGCACATCGACACCGGCTCGGGCATCCAGATCGTGCCGAACTCGAGCCTGTCCGGGGCGTCGTTCACGAACCTGTCTGAGCCGGAAGGGCCGTTCTCTGCCGACGCCTCGGTGAAGTTCGCGACCGACGACCCGCCGCACGAGGTCATGGCTCTGCTGATCGAGGTCGCCGACGCGCTGCCCATGCGGGTCGCCGGCGAGCGGGCCTCGGTGAGCTACACGGGGGCGGGCGCGTTCAACGTGTCGATCCCGGTGGCCGGACCGTCGGATGCCGGTCGGGCGCTGTCGACGTACCTCTCGTGGCTCTGGTACGCCGCCCGTCGCCGAGGCTTCGCGCTCGACGGCGACTCGTCGGATCCGATCGCCGAGCCGGGCCGTCTTGCCGAGGCGCTCGCCGAGATCGCCGGGACACTGCACCTGCACGACGACGACCGTGAGGCCCTCCTGCAGTCATCGCACCTGGAGCGTTACGGCGTCGGAGAGGTCGTGCTGCCGAGCGGGGTCGTGCCCGATGAGGTGCGGGTGGTCGTGTCGGGACGCGCGGTGCTGACGGTGGAGGTCGACGGCGGACGGATCGAGTTCGCCAGCGCGGAGCGTGGTGATCTCATCGGGCAGACCGCCCTGACCCGTGAGCGCACGCAGGCCGTGACGGTGGCGGGTGAGATCCTGACCGTCGTCGTGCTGCCGCTCGCGACGGTGGACGAGCTCATCCGCACCCGTCCTCGACTCGCGGCGGAGATCGGCGAGTCCCTGGAACTCAAGCGCAAGCTCGCCGGAGAGATGCTCGCCAGCCTCGAGACGCAGCGGGGATCGGACCTGCGGCGAGGGGCCGTGTCTCCGCGCTGACGCGGTGCGAGGCGGTGAGCCGATGCATCGCGCTGAACCGGTGCGGGGCCGAATGGCATCGGCCGCACGGTGCGGGGTCAGGAACGCACCTTCGGCGTGGTGCGGGGTCAGGAACGCATCGGAGAGTGCCGTGCGCGCTGCTTTCCTGACCCCGCACGACTCGCGACACGGGTCGTCAGGCGCGACGGCCCCAGCGCATGCGGGTGACGAGCACGCCGAGCAGGCACAGTGCGCCCCCGACGAACATGAGCAGCGTCGGCACCTCCCCCAGGATCGCCCACGACATCAGGATCGCGATGGCCGGCACCACGTAGGTGGTCGCCGAGGTCTGGCCTGCGGTGCTGCGCTGCAGCACGTACGCCCAGGTCGTGAAGGCGATCGCCGTGGGGAAGATCCCGAGGTAGACCACCCACAGCGTCGCATCGAGGGGCGCCGTCTGCAGCGCGCCGACGAGGCTGCCCGACCACGGCAGCAGCGCGACCGTCCCGGTCACGGCGCCGAGGAAGGTGAGCGTCGTCGCGTCGGAACCGGCGCTCAGCAGGTGCTTCTGCAGCAGCGTGCATCCGGCGTACATGACGGCGGCGAGCAGCGCGAGCAGCAGGCCGGTGATGTCGGGGCCGGCAGTGGTCGAGGAGTTCATGCCGATCAGCACGACGCCGAGGAACGCGATCGGCGCCCCGACGAGCAGCGGCTGGGGGAAGCCCTCGCGCAGGAAGAGGCCGCTGAAGACCACGACCATGAGCGGTGCGAGGTTCACGACCATCGCCGCGGTGCCGGCGTCGAGCGTGCGCTCGGCCGCGTTGAGCGCGAGGTTGTACACGCAGAACCAGCCGACGCCCCACACGGCGACGAGCCGCCAGTGCCGGCGCTCGGGAAGACGGATGCCGTGTCGCATCGCGATGATCGCGAGCACCGCACTGCCCACGGCCATGCGCAGCAGCGCGAGTGCGCCGGGGTCGAAGTGCGGGCCCGCCCCACGGATGCCGATGAACGCCGAGGCCCAGAGGACGACCGTGACGAGGGCGGCGACGAGGACGAGCGGCCCCTGGCGGCGCGGCGCGTCCGCGGTGGCGGCGCTCATGGTGCGATCGGTCTTCGGCATCCTCCGATGGTGGCACCTGCCACCGACATCGCGCGATGCGCAGAAGCGTCAGCATCCGTTGTATTCCGGTCAGCATCCGGCGCACCCGGTGTGCGAGCGTCGCGAGCGGCGGAAACGGCCCCGAAACCGCCCTTCGATAGGATGGACCTGCCCGCAGAGGGCCAGCTCATCAGCCGGTGCAAACCCGGCGACAGCAAGGGGGACACCCATGCCAGGAATCGTTATCGTCGGCGTCCAGTGGGGCGATGAGGGCAAGGGCAAGGCCACCGACCTGCTCGGCGAGCGCACCGACTGGGTCGTGAAGTTCAACGGCGGCAACAACGCCGGGCACACGGTCGTGGTCGGCAACGAGAAGTACGCGCTGCACCTGCTCCCCTCCGGCATCCTCTCGCCCGGCGTGACGCCGGTCATCGGCAACGGCGTCGTGATCGACCTCGAGGTGCTGTTCCACGAGCTCGAGGCGCTCGGCGCCCGCGGCATCGACGTCTCCCGCCTCAAGGTGAGCGCCAACGCGCACATCATCACCCAATACCACCGCACGCTCGACAAGGTCACCGAGCGCTTCCTGGGCAAGCGCAACATCGGCACCACCGGTCGCGGCATCGGGCCGGCGTACGCCGACAAGATCAACCGCGTCGGCATCCGCGTGCAGGACCTCTTCGACGAGAACATCCTGCGTCAGAAGGTCGAGGGCGCCCTCGACCAGAAGAACCACCTGCTGGTGAAGGTCTTCAACCGTCGTGCGGTCACCGTCGACGAGATCGTCGAGGAGCTCCTCTCCTACGCCGAGCGCCTGCGGCCGATGGTCGCCGACACCGGCTACCTCATCGCCGAGGCGCTCGACCGCGGCGAGGTCGTCGTGTTCGAGGGCGGTCAGGCGACCATGCTCGACATCGACCACGGCACCTACCCCTTCGTCACGTCGTCGACCGCGACGGCGGCGGGGGCGGCATCCGGCTCCGGCGTCGGTCCCGGCGCTCTCGACCGCATCGTCGGCATCGTCAAGGCCTACACGACCCGCGTCGGATCCGGTCCGTTCCCCACGGAGCTGTTCGACGAGAGCGGCGAATGGCTGCGCTCCCGCGGCTTCGAGTTCGGCACCACCACCGGACGCCCTCGCCGGGTCGGCTGGTACGACGCCCCCATCACGCGCTACGCCACCAGGGTCAACGGCATCACCGATCTCGTGCTGACGAAGCTCGACATCCTCACCGGGCTCGAGCAGATCCCGGTGTGCGTCGCCTACGACGTCGACGGCGAGCGCTTCGACGAGGTGCCCGTCAACCAGACCGACTTCCATCACGCGACGCCCGTCCTCGAGTACTTCCCCGGCTGGTCGGAGGACATCTCGACGGCGCGGACGTTCGACGATCTGCCGAAGAACGCGCAGCACTACGTGCTCGCGCTCGAGTCGATGAGCAACACGCGCATCTCGGTGATCGGCGTCGGACCGGAGCGCGACCAGGTCGTCGTGCGCCACGACCTCCTCGACTGAGCCGTGACCCGATTCTGGCTCGGCGGCTACGGCGCCCCGATGGACGGGACCGCTGAGGGCATCGGCCTGCTCGCCGGCGACGAGGGCGCGCCGACGGCGCTCTCGTACCGCGGCGCCGTCACCCGGACGCCGTCCCCGTCGTGGCTCGCGCAGCACCCCGCTCTCGACGTCGTCTACGCGGCGCTCGAGGGGGATGCCGTAGTGCAGGCCTTCGTGCGCACCGGCGAATCGACGCTGCGTCCTCTGGGCGAGCCGGTCGAGGCGGGGGACTCCGTCTGCCACGTGGCGGTCTCGCCGCGCGGCGACTTCGTCGTCGCGAGCTGCTACGGCGACGGGCGCGTCGTGCGCATCGGCGTCGACGCCGACGGGCGACTGATCCCGGATGCCGCCAACAAGGCCGCCGAGCTTCGTGCGGCGCTCCTCGGCGAACCCCTCGAGACGTCGGCGCCCGCGGGTGTCGCCGCCGCGGCATCCGACCCGTACACCGGATCGCGGACCGCATCCGGCGACGAGCGGACCTCGCACGCCCATGCCGCCGCATTCCTCCGCGACGGACGCATCGCGACCACCGACCTGGGGTTCGACCTCGTGCGGATCTGGCGGCCCGGCCCCGCAGGCCTCGCGCTCGACCACGAGGTCGTCCTGCCGCAGGGCACCGGACCGCGCCACATGGTGGTGCACCCGAGCGGCCACCTCCACGTCGTGACGGAGTACTCGTGCGAGGTGTTCACGCTCGCCGCGGGCCGCGACGGGACCTGGGCCGTCGTCTCCTCGGTGCTGTCGAGCCCGATCGCCGAGATCGGGACCGACTCCCCCGCCGAGCTCGCGCGGAGCCGTGACGGGCAGTTCCTGTACACCGCGCTGCGCGGGAGCAACACGATCGCCGCGCTGCGGGTGCGGGGTGCGGGCGAGGGCCTCGAGCCGTTCGCGCTCGCCGACTCGGGAGTCGACTGGCCCCGGCACCATCTGGTGCACGAGGGCAAGCTGCTGGTCGCCGGGCAGCGGTCCGAGACGATCGCGCTGCTCGACCTCGACGAGCGGACGGGCGCGCCGCTCGGCATCCGCCATCAGGCTCCCGCGCCGACGCCGACGCACTTCCTGCTCGTCCGCTGACGCGTCGGCGCGACCGGGATCGGATGCCCGCGGTTCACGATTCAGCATGGATGCCCGGCCGCGGCGCGGACAACCGCTTTCCGGGCTCGTCCAACGCCCTCCGTGCTGAGTTGTGAACCGCGCTGCGTTCACAACTCCGGAGATCCGGCCCCGAAACGGCCGCCCGCCCCTCGTCGGCACCGTTTCGCCGCAGGATCTCCGGAGTCATGAACCGGCACCGCCGGAGAGCCGACCCGCCCGGCCGCATCCCCGCGGAACAACACACCCGTGACTCGACGTTGCTGATAGGCAAGACTGGACGACGGAGAGGTGCGACGCGATGACTGCTGAGAAGACCGACGAATACGACCTGATCGTGCTGGGCGGAGGTCCGGTCGGCGAGAACGTCGCGGACCGCGCCGTGCAGGGCGGGCTGACCGCGATCATCGTGGAGAGCGAGCTCGTCGGCGGCGAGTGCTCGTACTGGGCCTGCATGCCGTCGAAGGCGCTGCTCCGCTCGGCCCAGGCGCTGCGTGCCGCGCAGCACGTGGCCGGCGCCAAGGAGGCGGTGACCGGGACGCTCGACGTGCGCGCCGTCTTCGATCGCCGCGACGGCTTCACGAGCAACTGGTCGGACGACGGCCAGGTGAAGTGGCTCGACTCGGCGGGCATCGACCTGGCTCGCGGCCACGGGCGGCTCTCCGGCGAGCGCGAGGTGACGGTGACGGATGCCGACGGCGGCACGCGTGTGCTCCGCGCCCGGCACGCCGTCGCCGTGAGCACGGGATCGGATGCCGTCATCCCGCCGATCGACGGTCTGCGCGAGGCGTCGCCCTGGACCAGTCGCGAGGCCACGAGCGCCGAGGAGCTGCCCGAGTCGCTCGCCGTGATCGGCGGCGGCGTCGTCGCGGTCGAGATGGCCACCGCCTACGCGGCGCTCGGCTCGACGGTGACGCTGATCGCCCGCAGCGGCCTGCTCGGGTCGATGGAGCCGTTCGCCGGAGAGCGGGTGGCCGCCGGGCTGAAGGAGCTCGGCGTCGACGTGCGCACCGACACCGGCACGACGAGCGTGACGCGCACGGACGGCGGGGTCGAGATCGTCCTCGACGACGGCTCGACGATCACGGCCGCCGAGGTGCTCGCCGCGACCGGCCGGTCGCCCCGCAGCGGCGACATCGGTCTCGACGCGGTCGGGCTCGAGCCCGGACGGTGGATCGAGGTCGACGACACGATGCGCGTCCCGGGGTCGGACTGGCTGTACGCGGTCGGCGACGTCAACGGCCGGGTGCTGCTGACGCACCAGGGCAAGTACCAGGGGCGCGCCGCCGGCGACGTGATCGCCGCCCGCGCGAAGGGCGACGACGTCGACGATGCTCCGTGGGGTCGCCATGTCGCGACCGCCGACCACGCCGGCGCGCCGCAGGTGACGTTCTCGATTCCCGAGGTCGCCTCCGTCGGCCTGACCGAGGCCGCCGCGCGCGAGGCCGGTCACGAGGTCGCGGTCGTGGACTACGACCTCGGCGGGGTCGCGGGGGCGAGTCTGTACGAGGACGGCTTCGACGGTCAGGCGCGACTCGTGATCGACGCGGATCGGGACGTGATCCTGGGAGCGACGTTCGTCGGACCCGAGGTCGCCGAGCTCGTGCAGACCGCCACCGTCGCGATCGTCGGCGAGGTCCCCCTGTCGCGGCTGTGGCACGCGGTCCCGGCCTACCCGACCGTCAGCGAGGTCTGGCTGCGACTGCTCGAGGGCTACGGGCGGCAGTCCGCATGACCATTCGGGGCGGGATGCCGGGAGGGAGGGCGCGCGGCGCCATCCGATCCCGCATCCGCTCCGAACACCCATCACCGACTCGGACGCGTCCGGCGCGCTCGGGGACGGATTGTTTCCCACATTGACACCCTCGAGCGCAAGTGTTCGGCCGATGTCGGACACCTCTTATACGCTCGAACCCACCGAGGAGGCAGGACCATGAAGGCTGTACTCGCAGGAACCGTCATCGCCGAGGCCGATGAGAAGGATCTCATCGAGATCGAGGGGAACTGGTACTTCCCTCCGGCATCCGTCGCGCCCGGTGCGCTCGTCGAGAGCCCCACCCCGTACACGTGTCCCTGGAAGGGCGTGTGCCAGTACTACTCCATCGACGACGGCCAGGGCGTGCACAAGGATCTCGCCTGGTCCTACCCGAACCCCTACCCGAGCGCCTTCGACCGCGTCGGCAAGGACTTCTCCGGCTACGTGGCCTTCGCGCCCGGCGTCGACGTCACACCGTAGCCGTCGGCCGCCTCAGCCCCGCTTCGAGCCGCCCCACCGTCTGGAGACGCGCCCATGATCGAGTTCCGCAACGTCACGAAGCGGTTCCCCGACGGCACCCTCGCCGTGAACGACTTCAGCCTCGTGCTGCCGTCGCGCAAGACCACCGTGTTCGTCGGGTCGTCCGGCTGCGGCAAGACCACGCTGCTGCGCATGATCAACCGCATGGTCGAGCCGACCTCCGGCGAGGTCGAGATCGACGGCGAGGACGTGCTCGGCGGCGACCCGGTGCAGCTGCGCCGCCGCATCGGGTACGTGATGCAGAACTCCGGGCTGATGCCGCACTTCACCGTCATCGACAACGTCGCCACGGTGCTGCGTCTGACCGGGGTCAAGAAGGCCGCGGCGCACGAGCGCGCGCGTGAGCTGCTCGGCACGGTCGGCCTCGACCAGTCGCTCGCCGAGCGGTATCCCAGCCAGCTGTCCGGTGGTCAGCAGCAGCGCGTGGGCGTGGCGCGCGGACTCGCCGCCGACCCCAACATCCTCCTGATGGACGAGCCGTTCGGCGCGGTGGACCCGATCGTCCGCGCCGACCTGCAGCAGGAGACCCTGCGCCTGCAGCGCGAGCTCGACAAGACCGTCGTCTTCGTCACGCACGACATCGACGAGGCGTTCCTGCTCGGCGACCAGGTCGTGATCCTCGACAAGGGCGCCCGGGTCGTGCAGGTCGGCAGCCCGAGCGAGATCATCGAGAACCCGGCGGACGACTTCGTGGCGTCGTTCATCGGCGCCGACCGCGGTCGTCGCGCGCTGCACCTGAAGGAGACGCCGAACGGCACCGTCGTCGTCGATTCCGAGGGGCGCACGCAGGGCGCGATCGTGGCGGGCGCGGAGAGGTCCGACGGGCCGCTGGCGGGTCCGGATGCGGCGGCGCTGGGCGCCGTCCAGGGCGGACTCACGTGAACTGGGTCACGGACAACCTCGACCTCATCCTCGAGCTGACGCCCGTGCACCTGCGCCAGAGCATCATCCCGATCGTGCTCGGCTTCGTGCTGTCGCTGCCGCTCGGGTGGGTGGCGTGGCGATTCCGCCTCGTGCGCGGGCCGATCATCGTGCTCACCGGCCTCCTCTACACGATCCCCTCGCTGGCGCTCCTGATCCTGCTGCCGTCGGTCGTCGGGTACTCCCCGCGCAGCGAGGCCAACCTCATCGTCGCGCTGACGATCTACGCGATCGCGATCCTCGTGCGCGGGGTGTCCGACGGTCTCGACTCCGTCGACGACGACATCCGCCAGGCGGCGACGGCCACCGGCTTCGGGTCCTTCCGACGCTTCTGGGCGGTCGAGTTCCCGCTCGCCGGTCCCGTGATCCTGGCCAGTCTCCGGGTCACCGCGGTGAGCACCATCTCGCTGGCGACCGTCGGCATCCTCATCGGCATCAGGAACCTGGGATACCTCTTCACGAACGGCCTCGACCGCCGGATCATCGCCGAGGTGTTCGCCGGCATCATCGCCGTCGTCGTGATCGCGCTCGTGATCGACCTGCTGCTCCTGCTCGCCGGCCGGGCGCTCATGCCCTGGACCCGTGCCGCGACGAAGACGACCGCAGCCCAGCCGGTCGCCGTGGGGGCTCCCGCATGAACCTCTTCCTCGAGGCCTTCGCCTGGATGATCGCCCCGGCCCAGTGGACCGGCAACTACGCGCTGCCGAAGCTGCTGGGCGAGCACCTGACCCTCACGGCGATCTCGGTCGTGATCGCGGCGGTCATCGCGGTCCCGCTCGGCTGGCTCATCGGCCACACCGGCAAGGGACGCGAGATCGCGGTGGCGGTGTCGGGTGCGGCGCGCGCGGTCCCGGCCTTCGGCCTGATGATCCTGCTCGTGCTGCTGCTCGGCGTGCTGCGCATCCCCGAGGCCGCCATCACGACGTTCGTGCTGCTGGCGATCCCGTCGCTCCTCGCCGGGGCGTACACGGGCCTCGAGGCGATCGACCGTCGGGTGATCGATGCCGCGAAGGCCATGGGGATGACGGGCTGGCAGGTCTTCTGGAAGGTCGAGGTGCCGCTCGGCCTCCCGCTGCTCGTCGGCGGCCTCCGTGCGGCTCTGCTGCAGGTCATCGCGACCGTCACGATCGCCGCCTACGTCGGACTCGGCGGACTCGGCTACCCGATCATCCAGGGCATCCCGCTCCAGCGCTTCGACCAGGTGGTCGCGGGCGCGATCCTCGTCGCCGTGCTCGCGCTGCTGGTCGACCTGCTGCTCGGCGTCGCCCAGCACCTGGCCGTGCCGAGAGGCCTGCGCACGGGCGGCCGTTCCTCCGGCCGTCGCGCACGCGCCCTCGCACCCGCGGCCGAACCCTCCACGTCCGAGCACGCCTCGGAGCACGGCTCGACGCCCGAGCCCGCCACAGCCTGAGTCCACAGCACACGCAGTCCCAGAAGTCCCCCCAGAGAAGAGGAAGTCCCATGTTCACAGCACGAGGCAAGCGCTCCGTCTTCGCCGTCGGTCTCGTCGCCGCGGCGGCACTCGCCCTGACGGCCTGCGGATCGAGCGAGTCGCTCGGCGAGCCGGCCGACTCGGGTGAGAGCTCGGGCGGCGGCGACACGATCGTCGTCGGCTCGCAGGCGTACTACTCCAACGAGATCATTGCCGAGATCTACGCCCAGGCGCTCGAGGCCGACGGGCACACGGTCGACCGTCAGTTCAGCATCGGCCAGCGCGACGCGTACATGCCGGACGTCGAGTCCGGCGACATCGACGTCTTCCCCGAGTACACGGGCAGCCTGCTCGAGTACATCTCGGAGGACGAGGTCGACGTCACGAGCCCGGAGGACGTCTTCGCGGCCCTGCAGGAGGCACTGCCCGAGAGCCTCACGGCGCTCGACTTCGCCGAGGCGTCCGACCAGGACTCCTACACGGTACTGAAGAGCTTCGCCGAGGAGAACGACCTGACCACCATCGGCGACCTCTCGAAGGTCACGTCGCCGGTCACGATCGGCGCGGCCCCCGAGTTCGAGCAGCGTCCGTACAGCCCGGCCGCCGCCAAGGAGGTCTACGGCGTCGACCTCGCGTTCTCTGCCACCGGCCCGACGACGCTCGAGTCGCTGCTCGCCGGCGAGATCCAGGTCGCGGACATCTACACCGCCGACCCGGCCTTCGAGACCGAGGACATCGTCGCTCTCGAGGACCCGGAGAACCTGATCATCTCGTCGAACGTGGTGCCGATCGTCTCGAGCGAGATCGCCGACGACGTCGCCGACGTGCTCAACGCGATCAGCGCCAAGCTCACGGCGGAGGAGCTCGTCTCGCTCAACGTGCTGAGCACCGTCGACCAGCAGTCGTCGGAGGACATCGCGAAGAAGTGGCTCGAGGACAACGACCTCGTCTGAGTCGCGAGAACAGGGAGATGCCCGGGTCTGCGGACCCGGGCATCTCTGCGTTTCGGCCGCCTCAGGCCGTGCGTTCCGGCCGCCCCGCGGGCGTGCGTTCCGGTCGTCGGCGAGGCCGCGCGCGCTAGACCCGCGCGTCCTGCCTGGGGATCCAGACCTGCTTGACGATGATCAGGATGGAGGCCGCGACCGGCACCGCGACGAGCGCGCCGAGGAGGCCGAGCAGCGTGCCGCCGGCGAGGGCGCCGATCACGACGAGCGATCCCGGCACCGCCACCGCCTTGTTCATCACGCGCGGAGTGATGACGTAGGCCTCGATCTGCATGTACACGAGGTACACGATCGCGAAGATCAGCGCGGCGATCGGGTTCGTGAACAGCGCGAGGCTCGTGCCGATGATCCAGAAGATCACGGATCCGACCAGCGGGATGAGCGTGATGCAGAACGCCACCGTGGCCATCAGCGGCGGGAACGGCAGATCGAGGAACAGGTAGAGGAGGAACGCGAGCACGGCGTTGCAGAAGGCGAGCACAACCATGCCCATCACGTAGCCGCCGACCGAGTCCGTGATCTGGTCGGTGATGTCGGCGGCGCGGGCTCGATCGCGAGCCGGGGCGAGACGCAGCAGGCCCGTCTTCATCGCCGGCAGCGTCGCGAGGAAGTACAGCGTGAGCACGAGCACGACGATCACGCCGGAGATGGCGTTTGCGATCGAGGCGCCGATCTGCAGGGCACCGCCCCCGATCGCCGCGATGTTGCCCGGGTCGACGAGGAACTTCTGGACGTCGGCGACGAGGTCCTGGAACTGGTCGCCGAACTGGTCGTCGAGGGTCGCGTAGATGTCGGAGCGCGTGAACTCCTGGATCATGCCGGGCACGGATCGGACGAAGCTCGCGATCTGGTCGATGACGATCGGCAGCACCATCCAGAGGATCAGACCGACGACGACGATGAGTCCGAGGATGACGACGACGACCGACAGGGCCCGGGAGAGGCCGCGGCGCTCCAGGAAGCGCACGGACGGGTCGAGGCCCAGTGCGGCGAACAGGGCGAGCGCGATGTAGATCAGCACGGTCGACAGGCTCGTGAAGGCCAGGCCCAGCACCACGGCCGCCAGCCCGCCGAGCGTGAGCAGGAAGCCGAACACGAAGGGACGATCGATCCGCGTCCAGAACGAGCGGCTGGGCGTCATCGGCTCGATGATCACCGGGCGCGGCGCGGCCGCATGCTCGGTCTCGACCGCAGCCGTCTGCCCCGCGAACGGCGGCGTGGCAGCGGCATCCGGCAGTGAGGAGTCCTCGGACTGCTCTTCTTCGCTCATGTGCTCACGATAGCGTCCGCGCCGTCTGCGGCACCGGGGCGATCGTCGACGCATCGGACGACGGCGACCCGCGTTTCCGTAGAGTAGGGGGCATGACCGCCGCCGAAGATCCCCGGGCTGAACTCCTCCGACTGCGCGCCAGCATCGACAACATCGACGCCGCCCTCATCTTCATGCTCGCCGAGCGATTCCGCGCCACGCAGCAGGTGGGTCACCTCAAGGCCGCGCACGAGATGCCGGCGTCCGACCCGGGCCGCGAGGAGCAGCAGGTCGCGCGGCTGCGCGCCCTCGCGGAGGTCGCGCATCTCGACCCCGAGTTCGCGGAGAAGTGGTTCAACTTCGTGGTCGCCGAGGTGATCCGTCACCACACGGAAGCCGCAGAGGGCCGATGAGCCGGCCTTCCGGGCGAGCGACGGTGTGTGCAGCACTCGCTCGCCCGGGGGCCGAACTAAGTTTATTGAATAAACTATGACCGAGAGTACGCACGACGTACCGGTCTGTCAATGGAATCCGACCTCGGGAACCGCATGCTGAACGGCGACGACGCCCATGACACCCAGTCCTCCGTCCGGCGGGCCAACCTCCGTCGAGCGCTGCAGCTGGTGTTCCGCAGCCCGGGAGTCGAGACGCGCGCGGGCATCTCCCGCGCGACGGGACTCACCGCCGCCACGGCATCGTCGCTGGTCGCAGAGCTGATCGACAGCCGGCTCATCGTCGACGGAGCCCAGGCTCGGAGCACCGGAGGCAAGAGGGCGACGACGCTGACCATCGACGCCGAGCACCACCTCATCCTCGTGATGGTCCTCCGACCCACGGATGCGCGGATCGCCCTGGTCGCGCTCGACGGCACGGAGGTCGCCTCGCGCCGTATCGCCTACAGCGAGGGCACCAGGGATCGGACGCTCGAGGAGGCCGTCGCCGACATCGCCGCGGCATACGTCGACCGCCTGCTGATCGCCGGCATCCAGATCCCCGGTACCACCGACGGGCGCCGTGTGTTCGAGAGCGTGCAGCTGGGGTGGACGGACGTCGCCCTCGCCGATCGACTCGAGGCGCTGGTGAAGGCGCCGGTGCTGCTCGTCAACGACGTGGATGCCGAGGCGATCGCCGAGTCCGCGACCGAGGACGAGCCGTCGGGCTACCGGCTGTTCATCCACATCGGGACCGGGATCGGCGCCGCCGTCACGCTCGACGGCGAGCTCGCACCGGGGCCTCGCGACCGGGCGGGGGAGATCGGGCATGTGCAGGTGCAGTTCGGGGAGCATGCGCGGGTGTGCCGCTGCGGTCGACGGGGATGCCTCGAGTCGGCGTCGTCCATGACCGCCATGCTCGGGGACGGGTTCGACGACTCCCTCGACGACGAGGCGATCGCGGCGCTCGCCGCTGCGGCCGACGTAGACCGGCTGGCCGAGGGAGCGCGAGCCCTGGCGCGCACGATCAAGCTCATCGCGGCGGTGCTCGATGCGGCCGAGGTCGTGATCGGCGGCCCTGCGCGCGTTCTCGGGGACCGCTTCCTCCGCCTCGTGCAGGACGAGATGGACTACACCGCCACGGGCACGGCGAACGTGCCGGTCCGCTTCGCGGACGCCGATGCCTCGATCGCGACGGGTGTCGCCCAGGTGGCGCTGTCCAGTGCGCTCGGGGTCAGGTGGAGTCCGGCGCAGCTGCGCGCCGCATCCGTTCCCCGCGCCTGATCACGCGTTGCATCCCGGGTCAGCCGCCGAACTCGGCGTTGACCACCATCGGGGTGTGATTGACGCCGCAGGCGTCGCCGATGAGGTCGTTCAGGATCACGCCGGTCGAGATCTCACCGGGGATCCGCTCCGGGCTGCGCATCATCTCCAGCAGCTGGGTGAACCCCGGCGCCATGCTCGTCTCGGACGACGCGGCGAGCTCGTCGAGGTCGGCGGCCGCGGCATCGACGCGCGCGGTCCATTCGTCGAGGCCGAACGCCTGATAGGTCCCATAGCCCTGATCGGCGTTCATCAGGGCGCTGTAGATCTCGCCGAAGGCCGCGCATTCGGCGGCGATCGTCTCGTCGGTCTCGAACTCGTCGGCGGAGAAGTGCGGGGTCACGGTCCAGGCGACGCCATCGGGCACCCAGATGTACAGAGTGGGCGACGCGCTCTTCGCCACCGGCCAGTCCAGGGACTGGAGGCCGGTGCAGGTGCGCGCGAGCTGCACGTTGTCGAGCGACATCGCGGTCAACACACCGATCTCGAAACGCTCGCCGCCGGTGCACTCGACGTCGAGGGTCACGGAGCGCGCGCCCTCGGGGACGGGGAAGGGGACTCCCGGATGCGGCCACGTGGGTCCCACGCCCGAGATCGGCTCCGCAGAGAGATCCACGGCGACCGCCTCGGCCGTCACGGTCGGCGTGGGAGTGGCGTCGGCCGTCGGCCCGTCGCTCGCAGCCCCGCATCCGCTCAGTGCGATCGCGAGCGCCGCGATCCCCCCGGCCAGCATGATTCCGCGTCCAGCACGCATCGATCCCCCTCGGTCGTCTGCGACCTGTCTACCACTCGTGCGGACGTCTCCGGCGCCGAGCCGACGACCTACTTCACGCTGCCGGCCGTGAGACCTCCGACGAGACGCTTCTCGATGAGCATGAACAGGATGACGACGGGCAGGATCGCGACGATCGAGACGCCGAACACATACTGCCAGCTGGTCTCGTACTGCCCGACGAACTTCGTCAGGGCGACGGAGAGGGGCTGGTTCTTGTCGGTCGACAGGATCACGAGCGAGGCCGCGAACTCGTTCCAGCACGCGACGAACGTGAAGACGATCGCGGTCACGATGCCGGGCCACACGAGCGGCAGGTTGATCTTGAAGAGCACGGTGAAGCGCC
Source organism: Microbacterium sp. H83 (assembly GCF_001650405.1). Classification (GTDB taxonomy): domain Bacteria; phylum Actinomycetota; class Actinomycetes; order Actinomycetales; family Microbacteriaceae; genus Microbacterium. Next base: position 42,743 of record NZ_LWCU01000005.1, read on the forward strand.
CGGCGCCGTCGATCTGGGCGGCCTCGTCGACCTCCTTCGGGATGCCGGCGAAGAAGGAGTGCATGATCCACACCGCGAACGACAGGTTGAACGCCGCGTTGATGAAAATCATCGCCGCCCAGGTGTCGCCGAGTCCCAGCACCGTGAACTGGCGGAAAAGGCCCGACGTCAGTACGGCGGGCTGCAGCATCTGCGTGACGATCACGAGGAACAGGAACACCATGCGCCCGGGGAACTTGAACCGCGCCGTGTAGTACGCCGCGGGCAGGGAGACCAGCAGCACGAGGAGCGTCGCGAAGACCGCGATGACGATGGTCGAGACGAGGTTGTAGGGCAGAGGCGTCTCGGGGGTCGACCACATCGAGATGTAGTTCTCCCAGTGCCATTCGATCGGCAGGTAGGTCGGGTCGACGGATCGGATCTGCGGCTTCGTCTTCACGGAGCCGAAGAACATGATCACGTACGGCAGCACGAAGATCGCGAGCACCAGGATGCCGGCGGCGGTGCGCAGGATCACCCGCGGCAGCGTGACCTGGTCCTCCGTGTAGCGGCGCGTGCGTCCCGGGATGCGGGGGGCGGCGTCGTCCCCCGCGGTGGTGACGAGGGCGGTCTCGGTCATGGTCACGATCAGACCTCCTTCATGGGCTTGACGGCCTTGACGTAGATCGCGACGATCACGATCACGATGAGGAAGGCGACGACGGACAGCGCGCTCGCGACGTCGACCTTCTTCTGCAGCTCGATGTACTTGAAGATCATCGTCATGATCGTGTCGGCCCCGTAGCCGGGGATCGAGCCGGTCATGACCTTGAGGATCGGCAGCGAGTTGAAGACGTTGATGATGTTGATGAGCACGGCGACCGCGAGGGCGCTGCGCAGCTGGGGCAGGATGATCGTCCAGTACGTGCGCATCGCGCCGGCGCCGTCCATCTTCGCGGCCTCGAGGGTGTCGGAGGGCACCGTCTGGAGTCCGGCGAGGATCGTGTAGGTCGTGAAGGGGAGTGAGACGAAGATCGCGATCACGATCGACCAGGCGAACGCGGTGGCCGGATTCTTCGTCCAGCCGTACCCCACGGCGTCGTCGGAGAGTCCGATGTCGTAGAGGAACTTGTTGAACACCCCGAAGTACGGCTCGAGGCTGTAGTAGAAGACCATCGTCGTCATCACGACGGATGCCGCCCAGGGCACGATCACCGCCATGCGCACGATCTGACGCCCGGGGAACGCCTTGTTGAGGATCTGAGCGAGTCCCAGCGAGATGATCACGGTGAACCCGACGACCACGACGACCCAGACGATCGTGCGGAACAGGATCGGCCAGAACTCCGCGAACGTGAAGACCGTCACGAAGTTGTCGAAGCCGACCGACCCCTTGTCGAGCCCGGACAGCGAGATGTCGCGCGTGGAGTTGAAGAACATGACTCCGGCGGGGAACAGCACGACGCCGATGATGAGGAGGAGTGCGGGGGCGATCCAGGGGAGGGCCTGGAGCAGGTCCTTCCCGCCGGGCCGACCCCTCGAGGCCCGTGCGCTGCGCGCGGTGCCCGGGGTGCGGGGGCGGCCGGTGGCCGCCCCCGCGAGGTTCGAGGATTCTCTGGTCTGGCTCATGGGAACTCCCGAACCTTTCCGTCGCGTGGTGTCAGCAGGGTCGACGGGTCAGCCCGCGTCGACCTGCGCCTGGATCTCGGTGAGCACGTCCTGGGCCGGCTTCGTCTGCAGCTGGCCGAAGAGCGACTTGAACGCGCCGTCGGTGGCCGACCACTTCGGGTTCGTCGACGGGTAGAACTGCGCGTCGGGCAGGACCTCGAGGAACGGCGCGAGCGCCTCCTCGCCCGAGAGCTGCTCGGCACCGGACTTGGTGACGGGCAGGAAGCCCTCGGCCTGCACCCACGGCACGTACACGTCGGCGGAGTAGTAGTAGTCGAAGAAGGCCGTGATCGCCTCCTGCTTGTCCCCGTCGTTCTGGAACGCCATCAGCTGGTCCATGACGCCCAGGGTGAAGGGCGAGCCGTCCTTCGTGGGGATCGGGACGATGGAGTAGTCGAGCTCCGGGTTGCCGTCGGCGATCTGGCCCACCGTCGGCGGGAGGCCCACCTGCATGCCGATCTTGCCCTGGATGAAGATGTCCATCAGGGGCGAGCGCTGCGTCGAGCCCGGGTCGGCCTGGGTGGCGCCCGCGTCGATCATCTTCTTGATCTGCTCGGCGCCGGCGAGGTTCTCCGGGGTGTCGATCGTGATCTCCGACGCATCGCCGAACGATCCGCCGCCGCCCCAGAGCCACACGGCCGCCTCGGCCTGAGCCTCCTCGGAGCCGAGCGGCATCCCGTATCCGGAGACGCCGCCGCCGAGGGCGGACACCTTGGTCGCGGCATCCAGAAGCTCGTCCCAGGTCTTCGGGGCCTCGACGCCCGCCTGCTGCAGCAGCGCGTTGTTGACGAACAGCGCGCGAGCCGACGCGATCAGGGGCAGCGCGTAGGCGGTGCCGTCGACCTCGGCGTTCGCGAGGAAGGCGTCCTGGAAGTCGGAGTACGTCTCCTCCGAGACGACGTCCTCGACCGGGTAGAGCAGCTCATCGCCGACGAAGCCCGCGAACGGACCTCCGTTGTAGATGTCGGGAGCCTCGCCCGCCTGGATCTTGGTGGAGACGACCTTCTCGAGGTTGTCCCACGACTGCACCTCGAGCTCGACGGTGATGTCCGGGTTCTCCTTCTCGAATCCCTCGATCACGTCCTCCCACAGACCCTTGGTCGCGTCGGAGTAGCTCGGGACGAGGAGGTCGAGCGTCGTGCCGCCGTCAGCGTCGCCGCTGTCGCCGCCGGTCGAGCCTCCGAACCCGCACGAAGCGAGCGTGAGCGTGGCGGTGGCCGCGAGAGCGACCGCGCCGAATCGCAGTGACTTCTTCATAGGTGGTGCATTCCTCACTGTGTCGGGAGCTGCTCCGCAGAGCAGCGGGGGTGCCGTCCAGCGGATCGGCGGTCGTGCACAGTCGCGAACACTTCACGCGACGGTGCGTGCGGTCCTCGCCTTCCGCGGGCGGTGACCGGGTGAGCCTGTTCGGGCCCGGAGGTGCAGTCCGCGCCCGAGGGCGGCGGATCGGGGTGAAACTTGTTCGATTATTTGTCAGGAGAATAAACAAATCAAGGAGAACCTTGCGGAGATTCTCGATGCCGAAATACTATGATCGAATCAGTGTCTAAACAATCACAAACTTGCAACTTCTGGTCCGGAGGGCCCTCGTCATGACTGAACTTCTGCCCGGCGCGCACATGCGCGAAGAACTGCACTCGCAGCCCGAGACCTGGGCGAGGGCGGCGGACCTCCGTGACGCGCAGGCCCTTCTGCCGGCATCCGGCGCTCGCATCGCGGTCGTGGGCTGCGGCACCTCCTGGTTCATCGCCCAGTCGTATGCCGCGCTGCGCGAGTCCTCCGGCCACGGCGAGACCGACGCCTTCGCGGCGTCGGAGGCGTTCGTCGACCGCGGCTACGACGCCGTCGTCGCGCTGACGCGGTCGGGCACCACGACGGAGGTGCTCGAGCTCGTCGACCGCGTCAAGGGGCGCATCCCCACCGTCGGCGTGATCGGCGACCCGAGCTCTCCGCTCGTGTCGCTCGTCGATGACGCCGCGCTGCTGCCGTTCGCCGACGAGCAGTCCGTCGTGCAGACGCGGTTCGCCACCACCGCTCTCGCGCTCTTCCGTGCCTCTCTGGGCGAAGACCTCACGACCGCGATCGACGATGCGGCCGCCGTGCTCCGCGAGGAGGACGACGACGCCGGGCTCCGCGACGCCGAGCAGTACTCGTTCCTCGGACGCGGCTGGACCATCGGGCTCGCGCACGAGGCGGCTCTGAAGCTGCGCGAGTCCTCGCAGTCGTGGACGGAGTCGTATCCGTCGATGGATTACCGCCACGGTCCGATCGCGATCGCCGCGCCCGGGCGCGTGACCTGGCAGTTCGGCGAGGCGCCGGAGGGGCTGAGGGAGCAGGTCGAGGCGACCGGGGCCCGTTTCGTGCAGCATCCGGTCGACCCGATGGCCGACCTCGTGCGGCTGCATCGCGTCGCCCTCGATCGAGCCGTCGCTCGCGGTCTCGACCCCGACCAGCCCCGCAACCTCACCCGGTCCGTCATCCTGGACGCATGACACGACCCGCACGGAGCACCCGATGACGAGTCCCGACGAGACGACGCGCATCCCCGACGTCGTCCGCGACGCCTCGGGAGAGCGGCTGGCCGCCGCGCGCGCGATCGGCCCGGGGGCGCCCGTCCTGGCCTTCGACGTGGGCGGCACCGACATCAAGTCCGCGCTCTTCGACGCCGACGGCAGGGCGCTCGGCCTGCGCCGTACGCCGACGCCGACCGCCGACGGCGACCGCACCGAGGCGCTGATCGCGCGTCTCGGCGTGCTCGCCGGCGAGCTGCGCGCGGCTCATCCCGACGTGACCCCGCGAGCGGCGGGCCTCGTCGTGCCGGGCATCGTCGACGCGGAGGCGGGACTCGGCGTCTTCGCGAGCAACCTCGGGTGGACGAACGCCCCGCTGCGCGAGCTGGCCGCTGCGGAGCTCGGACTCCCCGTCGCCTTCGACCACGACGTGCGGGCCGCGAGCTGGGCCGAACACGTGCTCGGCGGAGCGCGCGCGTATGAGAATTCGGTCGTGCTGGTGATCGGCACCGGCATCGCGGGGGCGCTGCTGGTCGGCGGCCGGCCGTACACGGCGGGCGGCTACGCGGGCGAGATCGGCCACTCGCCCATCGCCGACGGGCCCGTCTGCGCGTGCGGAGCCCGCGGATGCCTCGAGGCCGTAGCCTCCGCAGGAGCCATCGCCCGCCGCTACCGCGATGCGACCGGCGTGACGCCCGACGGCGCGAAGGACGTGATCGCCCGCGCGGCCGCCGGCGATCCGATCGCCGCCGACATCTGGGACTCGGCCCTCGACGCGCTCACCCTGTCGCTGGCACAGCTCACCGCGGTGGTCGCCCCCGAGGCCGTGGTCATCGGCGGCGGTCTCTCCCGCGCCGGGGGAGCGCTGTTCGACGAGCTGCGGACCCGTCTGGCGGCACGGCTGAGCTTCCACCGCATCCCCGACCTCGTGCCGGCCGAGCTGTCCGGCAACGCCGGCATCCTCGGCGCCGCGCTCCGCGCGAGGGAGGTCGCATGATCGTCACCGTCACCCCGAATCCCGCGCTCGACCTGACCTGGCGCGTCGACCGGCTGACCGTCGGCGAGACGCACCGAGCGGATGCCGGCGCGGTGCGGGCCGGCGGGAAGGGCCTCAACGTCGCCAGGGTCCTGCATGCCGAGGGCGCCTCGGTGCTCGCGATCTCCACCGCGGGAGGGCGCACCGGGATCGAACTCGCGGCCGAGCTCGCCGCGAGCGGCGTTCCGCATCGTCTCGTCCAGGTCGGGGGCGCCACGCGCCGGAGCGTCGCCATCGTGGACGAGCACCTCGGCGACACGACCGTCGTCAACGAGCGCGGGATCAATCCGACGGATGCCGAGTGGGCGGCGCTGTTCGGCGAGGTCGTCGACGCGCTGCCCGGCGCCCGCGTGCTCGTGGTGTCGGGCAGTCTGCCGCCGGGCGCCCCCGACACTCTCGTGCCGCTGCTGATCGGCACCGCGCGGGATGCCGGTGTGCCGGCGATCGTCGACACCTCGGGTGACGCGCTTCTGCGCGCGGCGGACGCCGGAGCATCCGTCCTCAAGCCCAATGCGGCCGAACTCCTCGACGCCACCGGGATACCCGATCCCGTCGACGGCGCCCGCTCGCTGATCGACCGCGGCGCGGAGCTCGTGCTGGTGTCGCTCGGCGCTGACGGGATGCTCGCCGTCACCGCGTCCGAGGTCGTCCACGCGCGACTCGACTCCGCGCTCTCGGGCAATCCGACCGGCGCCGGAGACGCCGCGGTGGCCGCATGTGCCGCCCTGCTCGCCGACGGCATCCGGTCTCCCGAGGCGCTCCTGCGCCGCGCCACCGCATGGTCGGCGGCCGCCGTGCTGATGCCGCTCGCCGGCGAGATCTCCGACGAGTGGACGACGCTCGAGCGGCGTCTCGTCGTCGGCCCCCGCACCACCGACGTCTGAGAGGACACCCGTGACACTCGTCCCCGCTCGTGAGCTGGTGACCGACGCCGCGCGCCGCGGCACCGGCATCGGCGCCTTCAACGTGATCCACCTCGAGACCGCGGAGGCGCTCGTCCGCGCCTCCGCGCAGGCGCAGCTGCCGGTGATCCTGCAGATCTCGCAGAACTGCGCCGACTACCACGGGGGCCTCGAGCCGATCGCGCTCGCGACTCTGGCGGTGGCCCGTCGGGCGGAGACCCCCGTCGCCGTGCACCTCGACCATGCCGAGCGTCCCGACCTCGTCGACGAGGCGATCGGGCTCGGGTTCGGCTCGGTGATGTTCGATGGCGGAGCGCTGCCGTACGACGAGAACGTCGCTCTCACCGCCGCCGTGACCGAGCGCGCACATGCCGCGGGCGTGTACGTCGAGGGTGAGCTCGGCGAGGTCGGCGGCAAGGACGGGGCGCACGCTCCCGGCGTCCGCACCGACCCCGCCGAGGCGCGCGCCTTCGTCGAGGCGACCGGCGTCGACGCCCTCGCCGTCGCGGTGGGATCGTCGCACGCGATGACCGACCGCACCGCCTCCCTCGACCTGTCCCTGATCGCTCGGCTGCGCGACGCGCTGGCGGTGCCCCTCGTCCTCCACGGGTCGTCCGGCGTCGCCGACGACGTGCTCGCCGACGCCGTGCGCGCCGGGATGACGAAGATCAACGTCTCGACGCACCTCAACGGCTTCTTCACGCGCGCGATCCGGTCGGCCCTCGACGCCGACCATCGGCTGGTCGACTCGCGGAAGTACCTGGCCCCTGCACGCGAGGCGCTCGCCGACGAGGCCGCGCGGATGCTGCGCCTGTTCGCGCTGGCAGGATGAGCACATGAAGCGCGCCGCCCGACTCCACGCGATCCTCGACCTGCTGGCCGCGGACGGCGAGGTGACCGTCGACGACCTGGTCGAGCGGTTCGGGGCGTCGGCGGCGACGACGAGGCGCGACCTCGACTCCCTCGCCGAGCAGCGGCTGCTCACCCGCACGCACGGCGGCGCCGTGGCGCACTCGGTCGCGTACGAGCTGCCGATCCGGTACAAGAGCCATCTCCGCTCGCAGCAGAAGGAGAGCATCGCCCAGGCCGCCGCCGCGCTGGTCACTCCCGGCATGGTGGTGGGGCTGTCGGGCGGCACGACGACGACGGCCATCGCGGCCGCGCTCGCCGCCCGTGACGATCTCGCGGCGGGACCGGGCATCACGGTCGTGACGAACGCGGTCAACATCGCCGCGCAGCTCGCGACCCGCCCCGACATCAAGGTGGTCGTGACGGGCGGCGTGATCCACTCGCGCAGCTACGAGCTGGTCGGCCCCTTCGTCGAGCAGCTGCTGAGAGGCGTGCGCCTCGACGTGGCGTTCATCGGCGTCAACGGCATCGATGCCGCCGCCGGCGCGAGCACGCAGGACGAGCGGGAGGCCGCGGTGAACCGGATGATGGCCGAGCGCGCACGCCGCGCGATCGTCGTCACCGACAGCAGCAAGATCGGGGTCGTCGCCTTCGCGGCCGTCGGCGGCGCGGAGCTGTTCCCCGTGCTCCTCACCGACGACGGGGCGGATGCCGCGGCCCTCGCCGACCTGCGCGCGGCCGGCTTCGAGGTCGTCGTCGCCTGAGGACTGAGCGCTTCGAAACGCGCCGGGCGAACTCCTTATGGGGATGCCGCGACCCCTCTCGCGACATCCCCGGAGCAGATGGTGTCCGTCGTGCCTCACACTCCCCAGTGCACGAGGCTTTCCCCAGAATCCGACTGCGCCTCCCTCGCGCTTCGTCACCGAAGCCCTCCGCATGGCACCTTCTGCAGATAAGGAGCACGGTGCCGATGGTCTGATACACCGACTGGAGAAAAGTGTCAGAATCCGCTGCCGTGGCAGTGGAACGGCGCGCGAAGACCGGTCGAGTCGGATGCCGCGGCGAGGGCGAGCGCGGGAGCGGCCCCCTTCGCGAGCTCGTCGTGCACCGCGCCGAGCAGCTCGCACGCGACGTCGTCGGGCACCACGACGGGAGCGGCGATGACGCACCGCGTGCCGGCGTGCAGCCAGACCCTGGTCATGCCGAGAGCCTCCTCGCCCCAGCGCACCGACGACCGGCCGAGCTCGCAGGCCGAGAGCACGACGGTCTCGGGGGCGTGCGGGATCAGGTCGACGTCGTAGCCGAAGAGCGTTCCGTCGACGAGCTCGAATCCGGAGAACAGCGGGTTGTCGACGGCGTGCCGTCCGTGGGCGGCGATGTGCAGCACGTCGACCCGTTCGGCGAGCTCCGTGACGGCGGACACACGGGCGGATCCGCCGACGAGGACCTCGGCGTCGCTCCACGCGGCGGCCGCGGTGCGCACCTCCTCCTCGGCCCTGGCCACGCGTGGCCCCGCGGCGAACCCGGCGGTGCGCGGCGACCGGCCCGCACGCGCATCGCGATCGGCGAGCCACCGGGAGACGGAGGTCGCGAGTGTGAACGGCGTGCGGGCCATGCCGGGGAGCATGGCCCACGGGATCCCGGCGAGGATGCCGGGGATGGTGAGCACGAGGCGGCTCGCGTCGCCTGCCGCGGCGCGGACGGGGGCGAGCAGGGCGTCGTCGATCGAGGTCAGCCGGTCGTCGAGCGAGCGGGCGACGACCCGGGCCATGGGACCGCCGTGTGTGAGCGCGGCGACGTCGAGGTCGGCGCGGAGGCCGTCGAGGGCGGCCTCGACCCGCGGCCACGACAGCGTCACGATCGACGAGCCGGATGCCGTGACGACGACGCACAGCAGCTCGGCGCGCGTGTAGACGTAGGCGAGCACCGCGGTGTCCGCATCGAGGCGCGAGGCGGCGTCCCGCAGATCCACGCGTCCGCGATTGCCGCCGGCACCGGTCGACGACCACTGCCGCTCGCGCACCCGGTCGCGCAGCTCGCGCACCCGTGGATCGGTCGTCCAGTCCGAGCCCGCGAGGTCGGCGCGCAGCATCCGCAGCTCGGCGAGGTCGGCGGCGAGGTCGTCGTCGGGCGGAGGGCGCACCGGCGCGACCTGCTGACTCAGGTGGCGGGCGCGTTCCGACCACTCGAACATCACCTCGGGGTCGCGCGACCGTGCCGCCGCGCGCAGACCGGCGAACATCAGCTCCGTGCCGTGCATCGCGACGGACGCCTGCAGGTCGAGCGCGCCGAACGACTGCTGCCAGGAGGTGAGCAGGTCCAGCCCCTCGGCGGCGGCGCGGCGGGCCTCGCCATCCCTGCCGGCCGCGGCCGCCCGGAGCGCGCGCACCTCGTGGGCGCGCAGGCGCAGCGGCGTCGGGGCGTCGGCGGTGAGCCGCGGCATCCGTCCGCCGTCGGCGAGCCGGGCGGTCAGCGTGAGCGCCGCGGCCTCGGTGCGGAAGCCGCCGGCGGTGAGCGCACGCGCGGTGCGGCGGAGCGCCTCGGCGTCCTGCGGCGCCTGCGGTCGGGCGAGCGCCCTGGCCTCGAGGCGGACGGCCTCGGAGCGTGCGGCCCAGCCGTCGCTGCCGAGGTCCGCGAACCGGCGGGACGCGGTCGCCGCCGCCCGTTCGGCCGCCCGAGGATCATGGCGCAGCAGAGAGCGGGCGAGGTGGAACTCGGCCTCGCCGCGCGCCTGGCGCATGCGCTGTGCGCCGAACTGCACGGCGACGGCGCCGAGGAGCTCCTCCGCCTCGGTCGAGAGCCCGGCGTCGCGCAGCACCTCGGCCCGATCGAGGTCGCTGATCGCGGCGGCGAGGTCGCTCGAGGCCGCGAGGATCGGTCGGGACCCGGTCATGAGGGCCAGGGCCGTGACGAGGTCGCCGGCGAGCAGCGCGGCGTACCCGAGGTTGTGGCGCGCCTCGGCGAGGGGCTCCTGCTGGCCGTGCGCCTCGAACGCGGCGATGGCACGCTCGAGGTCGGTGCGGCAGTCGTCGAGGAGGTGCCGCTGCATGCTCACGATCGACCGGCTCATCAGGAGGTTGGCCTGTTCGACCGAGCCCTCCTCGAGGGCGTCGATGGCCGACGAGAGGTGCTCGTCGGCCTCGTGGAGACGGCCGCCGTGCATGAGCAGCGTTCCCAGCTGTCCGTGGAGGATCGCGAGGGTCTCGCCGCTCAGGCCGGGGCGCGCGAGGGCGCTGCGGGACAGTCGTTCGGCCTCGGCGGGCTCACCCGTCTGGGCCAGCACGTACGAGAGGGTGCCGTCGATGCGTGCGCGGAGGTCGTCGTCGTCCGTGCGGGCGGCCGCCGACGCGAGGGCGCGCCGCGCCTGCGCGAACCGCCGCGAGTTGGCCGCTTCGACACCGCGCCGATGCAGCTCGCGCGCAGACAGGGGCATCCACCCAGAATGCCGGGATGCGGCGCGGGAGGGAAGCCCGGCATCCGATCGGCCGTCTCCCGCCGCTAGCCGACCCGCGGGGTGGGCAGCGTCGCCAGCACGGCGGCGACCGCCTTGGCGACGCCCCCCGGTGCCAGGCCGCTCGTCGGAACCGCGCCCAGCTGAGCGGCGATGCGCCCGGCGACGAAGGGCGCCGAGAACGAGGTGCCGCTCCACGTCGCGAATCCGCCCCGGTAGTCGTCGGGGTCGATCGTCTCCCGATGCAGCCCGTCGACGTCGGCCCGCGTCGCGGCCTGTTCGCCGCCGACGAATGCCGGCGAGGTGCTGAGCACGGCGGCGCCCGGCGCGAAGACCCGCACCCAGGGACCGACGTTCGAGAACAGGGCGACGGAGTGCCCCGAGGGGTTCAGGGCGCCGACCGAGACGAGCGGGGCGTGGCGGTCGGCGGGGATGCCGTTGTCCGCCCCGGGCCAGGGCCAGAGCGAGGCGGGGAACGAGGGCCGGTCGATCGCGTCGTTGCCCGCCGAGCAGACCACGACGCAGCCCAGCTCCCGCGCCTTCGTGAGGATCGCCTCGAGCGTGCGACTGAAGAATCCGTCCTCGGGGGTCTCGTGGTAGTACCCGAGCGAGAGGTTGAGCACGTCGATCGGGTGGCCGGTCTTCGGGTCCTCCCGATGGCGACGCAGGAGCTCGACCACCTGCGCGACCGTGAGCAGGAACGTGCTCTCGTCGATCACGCCCAGCGCCCCCGCCATCCGGATCGACAGGATGTCGGCATCCGGGGCCGTCTGTCGGATGATGCCCGCGATGAACGTCCCGTGCCCGGCGACCGCGTCGATCTCCCCGTCGAGCTGCCCGTACAGATCGGGGTACTTCTCGGGGTCGGCATCGTCGGTGAGCCCGATCGGCATGCCGTCGATCTCGGCGTGGCGCGTGACGACGTCGTCGGGGAGCCACTCGTGCACCCCGCATCCGGTGTCGAGCACCGCCACGACCGGCCGCCGGCCGCGCTTCGGAGCCGCACCCCGCAGCGGAGCGGGTCCCACCCAGGTCACGGGCTGCCGGGCTCCGCGTCCCGGCTCGAGGTAGTCGTCGCTGCCTCCGGCCCCGGCGCCGCGCACCGGGTTGGTGCGGCTGAACGGGTTGGTGCGGCTGAAGGGGTTCGTACGGCTGAACGGATTGAGACCCACCGGGTCGATCGACAGCACGTGCTCGAGGCTCGTCCGCGGCATCGTGCTGCGGGTGCTGCGACGCGCGCGCTGCAGCACGCGCCAGGCGTCGGGCGGCACCGGAGATTCGCCGCGTTCAGGGGCGTCGGGGGTGGTGAGGTGCGCGCGCAGGAACCCGGGGACGCCCGGAAGCAGCGGGCCGGCCGCGAGGCGGGATTCCGGCGACTCGATGTCGAGGCTCCAGCCGAAGGACGCGGCGGCCTCGCGGAGCGCGAGGATCTCCCGGTCATAGCCCTCGTCGTCGCTGTCGCGGTCGTCGGTGATCAGGAGTCGCTGCGGCAGATACGCGGTCGGGAACGCACGGATGCCGTCGACCGGCTCGACCGTCGGATCGAGTGCGGTTCCTCGCCGGATCGACCCCTCTGCGCGATCCTGCCAGCTCCATCCCCTGGGCTGCTCCATCGTCGGTCCTCTCCTCGCGGGCGGACCCGCGTCCTGTGCGGGCGGACCCGCGTCCTGTGCGGGGCGTCCCGCGGTGTGTGCGGGCGGACCCGCGGTGGATCACAACTCGAACTGCGGCGTCGTCAGGATGCGGTCCTCATCGCCCACGGTGGTGGCGAGGCGCACGAGCGTGAGCCCGTGAGGAACGTCGTCGAACACGAACCGACCCGTCTCGCTCGACGTCGTCGATCGCGTGCGCTCCCCCTGCACGAGGTCGATCACGGCGGCGCTCGTGTCGACCCAGCCGTCGACGCGATGGCGACCTCCGGCCGTCTGCGTGACGTGCAGCAGGATGCTGGTCGTGCCGTCGCTGAACTGGAGGGTCAACGCGTCCGCTTCGCCGCGCACCAGGCCGAGCGGCTGCTCGACGAGCGTCAGCAGGGCGTATTCCTGGGAGAGCCCTTCGGTCGCGACGGCCGCGATCATGCGGTCGATCAGCGTGGCCGGCACCGGGTCGACGTCGCGCCACAGCGATCGAAGCTGTGCGAACAGGGCGGCATCCTCGCGGTCGTGCGCGCTCATGATGTTCCCTCCGTCCGGGATGTCGGCGCGTCGAGGAGCGCACGGAGCTTCGCGAGGCAGCGCTGTCTGGTGGGTCCGATGCTCCCCACGGGCATGGCGAGATCCGCGGCGAGACGGGCGTAGTCCGGTCGCTCCTCGAACGCGATCACGCGCAGCAGTCGCTGGCAGCGTTCGGGAAGAAGCGTCACGGCCGACCACAGGCGCCGCTGCTCGTCGCGGACCGCCGCATGATGCTCGGCCGACTCCTGTTCGGGGAGGAGCGTGTCGAGAGCATCCGTCTCGGTCGTGTCGACCCGGTTCTGCGCCTTGCTCGCGCGCCAGGCCTCGCGCCGTGCCGTCGTGGTCAGCCACGCCGAGACGGCGCGCGGCTCGCTGATCGACCGCTGTCCGCGGACGAGCTGCAGCCACGCGGTCTGGATGACGTCCTCTGTCAGTGTGCGGTCGAGGCCGTACGCGCGAACGACGTGCCAGAGCACAGGCGTCATCAGCCGCACGAGGTCGTCCATCGCGCGGCTGTCGCCGTCCCGCCATGCGTCGAAGAGAGCGGCGGCGCGTCTCCAGCGAGCCGCGCCGTCATCCGGTGCAGGATCGAGAGCGGCGCCGCCGGGTGCGCCGTCGATCATGAGTCCCATTGTGATCACACAGATCAGGAGCACGGCAAGAGCCGCGTGATACATGGACGCGGTCGATCTGTCAGACGGGCGTTAGCGTGGAGGAGTGATCGCCCTCGCCGTCGTCCTCTTTCTCAACGCCGCCTTCAACGTGCTCGTCTGGCCGCGGTTCTACACGCGGGTCGCGAACGATCCCCGTGCGCGGGATGCCGACGGCAGGGCCACGACGTTCCTGAAGGTCCACGCCGTGCTCATCGCGATCGCGCTGGTGCTCGCCGTCGTGTCGGTCGCGGTCGGCGTCGCCGCGCTCGCCGGGGCGCTCTGACCGCTCTCACTCGGTGGCGATCGGCTGCTGCAGCTCGGTGACCCAGGTCGACTGGTCGTCGGATCCGGACTCCAGGTACACCTCGCGGCAGGCGCCCTGAGCGCGGACGCCTCGCTCTTCGATCGCCTGGTGGATCGCGTGCCAGCTGTCGTCGATCGTCGCCATCGCGCCGAGGTGCGTGCCGGTGACCGCGGATTCGACGGCGGGCAGCTCGAGGATGTCGACCCCGTCGATGGCCGGCCCGTCGTACGTGAACCCGACGCGGACGCGCACCCCGTGCTTGTTCATGTCGTACACGGCGATCGGCAGGCCCGGCTCGCCGCCCGATGCGACGATGGCGTCGGCCACCCGGTCGAACAGCGGGCCGACCACGGCCGACACCTCGGGCTGCGAGCCCACGGTCTCGGTCAGGGCGGCGAGGCGCACGAACGGCAGGGGCTTCTCTGTGATCTTCAGGTCGGACATCATCGTCTCCAGATCGAGGGGCGGATGCCGCTGATCCTACGCGCGGGGTCCGACGCCGTCACCCGTCGCTCTCCTGTCTCGGGCCCGTTCAGTCCTCGGGCCCCTTCAGTCCTCGGGCCCGTTCAGTCCTCGGGATCCGATTCGTCCCGGGCCTCGTCGTCCGGCTCGTGCGCGGGCGCGCTGAGGATCAGGATGCGGCGCAGGTGCATGGCCGTCAGCACTCCCGGGCCCATGGAGCGTCGGGCGTCGATCGTGCGGTCGTCGACCTTCTCGAGCAGCAGCCGGATCGCCCGCGCGGCCTCGCCGCGGACCCGATGCGCATCGGCCGAGTCCGGATCCCCCCGGCTGATGACGTCGGCGACGGCATGGCAGGCGGCCGCGAGAGGCTCGGGAAGCTCCGGATCGAGTGCGATCGCTCCGGGGCGCTCCCAGATCGTGTCGGCGGTGGCGTCCGAGATGTCGCGGATGAGGTGTGCGATCCGGTCGAGCCGTCCGAGCTCCTCGTGGATGTGCTGCGTCTCCCCGCGACGTCCGCGGGCGCGCGGATTGGCTCGACGGCTGTCGTCCGCCTCCGACAGGGCGACGCGCAGGGATGCGGTCGTGTCGGCGAGCTGTGCCGCATCCTCCGCCCACTGCTCGTGCTCCGGCGGCCACGACTCGGTCACCGCATATCCGATCGCGTGGAGGTGGTCGCCGAGCTGCTCGCGGAACGCCTCCACGCGCGCAGCGGCGACGAGAGTGAGCGGGGCCGGTGCGATCGCGAGATTCACGACGAGGCCGATGATGACGCCCACAGCCATCTGGGCGAGATAGCCGACCGAGTACTCGTCGGCGTTCTGTCCGCCGATGATCAGCACGAACAGGGCGGCCATCGGGACGTACTCGCGGCCGACGCCGAACCAGCCGGTTCCCGACACCAGGACTCCGATGCCGACGACGGCCGGGATGGTCCACCAGTTCGGCCCCACGGTCAGCACGACCACGGAGGCGAGCGCGATGCCGGTCGCGAGGCCGAGTAGCGTCTGCAGTCCCGACCGGACCGAGCCCATGAGCGTCGGGTACATGCTCACGAGCGCGCCGAGCGGGGCGTAGTACGGGTACTCGTCGGTGACGCCGGGCATGTGCGGCGCGATCGTCCAGGCGAGGCCCACTGCGAGCGCCGTCTTCGCGACGAGAAGCAGACGGGCGGGACGCACGGCGTCGACCGCGGATCGCACGATCGCCGGTCGGCGTTCGCTGATCCGGGTGCGGATGTTCGTCACGGCATCCTCTCTGTCGGTCGTCTCCCCGAGCGCGAGAGTAGCCCGCTCGCCTCCGTGGCGCACACAGGGTTGCGCTTCGGGCCCCGGCCGTGATGCGCGGGGCGCCGCGCGGCCTTCGCGGGCCGTGGTCGGCGGCCGGGCCTCGGGGCGCGGTGCGCGCGCAGAACGGGGGCCGACACACCGGACGAAGGACCGATGCGGTGACGCGGTCCGACGAGTGGTGTGCCGGCCCCCGGAGCAGGCGCCGACGGAGCGGCCTACGGAGTGACCCTGCGGAAGGCGAGGAACGAGACGGCGCTCAGCACGGCCGCGACCACGAGTCCCCAGAGTGCGAGTCCGAGGGCGCCGAGGTCGCCGACGCTCCGCCAGACCTGGAGCCACAGCTCGAGTCGGGTCGCCAGGAACACGAGGCCGAGCAGCACCAGCGTCAGGCCGACTCCGACGATGGTGAGGACGGTCGGGCCCCAGCTCTTGTAGATCGTGGCTCCCGTGAAGCCGATCAGGAAGAGCAGCAGCGCGAGCGTGAAGTACACGGTGAAGGCGCCGAGGGGTCCGGCCTCCCACAGCCAGGGCAGGTAGAAGACGTAGCCGTTGACGCCGTATCCGTTCGTCAGGGTCTCGATGCCGCCACCGATCAGGAAGATGATCCCGAGGAAGGCACTGCCGAGGACGGCGGTGATGAGAGTCCCGACGAAGAAGTCGCGTCGCGTGATGCTCATCGCCTGCGAGAACGGGAACGTGTAGGTCATCGCGCCCATGCCGATCGCGAAGAAGTACCAGAGCGGGGCCTGTCCGCCGCCGCCGTACTTCGGGGTGTCGACGGGGATCATCGCGTAGATCAGCACCGAGATGACCACGGCGGATCCGAGGATGATCAGCGGCACCCAGACGAAGGTCTGGCGGTTGATGAGCTGCAGGCGGATGACGTTCAGTGTGCGTCGCATCAGCGCACCTCCTCGTTCGCGAAGGACTCTCTCGTGGGAGACTGCGCCTCGGCCTTCTGCGTGAGGCGCACGATGAGCTGCTGCAGGGACACGGGGGCCAGGTCGAGACCGGATGCCGTGACCTCGCCGCGCTCGTCGGCGGTCAGCGCCCCGAGCACGGTGACGGAGGCGACGCGGCCGAGGGCCTCGCGGTGCAGCACCTCGCGTCCAGAGGCCCAGGCATCGACCTTCGCGGCGTCGCCGACCACGGTGACGGCGCGGTCGCGCACGGCATCCGTGTCCTCGTTCAGGAGGATCCGGCCGTTGTCGATGACGACGACCTTCTCGATGAGGTTCGAGACCTCGTCGATGAGGTGCGACGAGAGGACGATCGTGCGGGGGTGCTCGGCGTAGTCCTCGAGCAGGCGGTCGTAGAAGATCTGCCGCGCGACGGCATCCAAGCCGAGGTAGGGCTCGTCGAAGAAGGTCAGGTCGGCGCGCGAGGCGAGTCCGATGATGACTCCGACGGCCGAGAGCTGTCCGCGCGAGAGCTTCTTGATGGTCTGCTTCATCGGCAGCTGGAACTCCTCGATGAGCTCCTCTGCGAAGGCCTGGTCCCAGTTCTCGAAGAACAGGCTCGCCGCCTTGAACGCGTGGCGCGGGTAGGCGTCGTCCGGGTACTTCTGACTCTCGCGCACGAAGCAGACGCGATTGAGGACCCGCGTGTTCTCGTAGGGGTGCTCGCCGAAGACCCGCACGGTGCCGGAGCTCTCGAAGTTCTGCGCCGTGAGGATCGACATGAGCGTGGTCTTGCCGGCGCCGTTGCGGCCGAGCAGGCCGTAGATCGAGCCGGCCTCGAGGCTGAGCGACACGTTGTCGAGCGCGCGCTTGTCCTTGAAGCGCTTGGTGAGGTTCTGCACCTCGATGACGGCGGTCATGCGGGGTTCTTCCCTTCTGTCTGTGCTGCGTCTGCGTGTGCCGCCCGCTCGGTGAGCAGGGCCGCGAGGTCTGCGGCGGAGAGGCCCAGCGTGCGGGCCTCGGCGAGGAGCGGATCGATGTATCGGTCGGCGAACGCCGAGCGGCGCTCTCCGAGGACGAGGTCCCGCGCGCCCGCGGCGACGAACATGCCGATGCCGCGGCGCTTGTACAGCACTCCCTTGTCGGTGAGCATGGCGACTCCCTTCGCTGCCGTCGCGGGGTTGATCCGGTAGAAGCCGGACAGCTCGTTGGTCGAAGGCGCCTGCGTCTCCTCCTCGAGCGAGCCGTCGATGATCGAGTCCTCGATCTGCTCGGCGATCTGGAGGAAGAGCGGCTTGCCTTCTTCGATCACGAGTCCTCCGCGGGTTTGTGGGTTAGTTACTCGACTAGGTAACCACTGAACCTTGGTCATGTCAATGGGCATTCTCCGCCCGGTTCTGTCGGTCGACGCGTGCGCTTCGGGTGCCGGGTCGATTCAGCATCCCGGGCGGGATGGGCGGTCGGATTCGCCCGCGCAGAGTCGATTCGGATGCTGTTGTGACCCCGCACGGTTCGGGAGATGCGATATCGACCCCGCGAGGTGCGCGGGCGCGGGTGGGGGAGGCGGCGCGGTGGCTGTCGTCAGCGCCAGAGGGTGGCGACGCGCGCTTCGGCCTCGCGGGTGCGCGCCTGTGCGCGAGCGGCGGCGATCGCTGCGTCGGTCAGAGCGGACTGCATGGCGGCGGCGCAGGCGGTCCACTTCCGCTGGGCGCGCTCGTATGCCTCGCGCGCACGTCCCGCCCAGAGTCCGTCCAGCCCGGCGATCTCAGCGTCGAGGTCATCGAGGAGGGCGCGGATGCATCGCGCCGAATCCGCCAGCGCCGCGATGGACTGGGCGAGGGGCTCGTGCTCGACGCGGATGCGCATCAGGGTTCCTCGGTGTCGGGCTTCGGCCAGCTCATGTCGAGCTCGCGGAGTGTGTAGGGCTGGGAGACCTTGTCGGTGAGGAAGTAGGTGTAGAAGATGACTGCGGCCTCGTCGGCGGTGAACACTTCGTTCGGGTGGACGAAGACGCTGTGCCGGCCTTCGTCCCAGTGGATCTCCTCGGTCGGATCGCCGGTGTGGTCGCCGCCGGGTTTGCCGACCGCGTACTGGTGGGCGGTGCCGTCGGGGTCGACACAACGGACCTCGATCGCCATGGCCCCGGCGGTGCCGGCGCACTGGATGTACTCGTCGTTGAACGGGATGCTGTGCAGGAGGTCGGCGCCCTCGGGCGCGCGCCACAGGCTGTATGCCCAGAAGGTGGAAGCGTTCATGCGGTTCAGCGAGAACCTGATCTCCTCGGGGTATGACCGGAGGTCATCGAGCAGAGCGCCTCGCGTAGAGCCGTTGATTTGATCGATGTGTGTGGGCTTGCTCACTTGGCTGCTTTCGGGCGCATCCGAATGAGTCGGATGCGCATCAGTCGTCGCCTGCGGGTTCCGGCCGGCTCATGTCGAGCTCGCGGAGCCCGTAGGGCTGGGAGACCTTGTCGGTGAGGAAGTAGGTGTAGAAGATGACTGCGGCTTCGTCGGCGGTGAATACTTCGTTCGGGTGGACGAGGACGCTGTGCCGGCCTTCGTCCCAGTGGATCTCCTCGGTCGGATCGTCGGTGTGGTCGCCGCCGGGTTTGCCGACCGCGTACTGGTGGGCGGTGCCGTCGGGGTCGACGTAGCGGACCTCGATCGCCATGGCCCCGGCGGTGCCGGCGCACTGGATGTACTCGTCGTTGAACGGGATGCTGTCCAGGAGGTCGGCGCCCTCGGGCGCGCGCCACAGGCTGTATGCCCAGAAGGTGGAGGCGTTCATGCGGTTCAGCGAGACGCGCAACTGCTCCGGATACGGGCGCGCGTAGTCGACAAACGGGCCACGGCTCTGGCCGTTGATCTGCGTGATGTGTGTGGGCTTGCTCATTTCACGGTCTCCAGAATCACCTTCGTAATCTTGATCTTCTCGCCATTAAGGGTGGCGGTGGCCGGTCTTTCCGGGCTGACGAGGCTGTCGAAGGCTCGCTGCGCGGCCTCGCCGGTCCCAGTTCCACCCTTGACCTCGATGCCGGTGTAGGTGCCGTCCGAGTTCCTGAACAGGCCGTCGTAATAGCGGTGCTGATCCCAGCCTGCGTCTGGGCGGTAGTGATATCCGTCGATCGTCGCACGCACTTTGTCGCGGATGACATCTGTGTGTGTCCTCTCCGCGAAAGCATCGAGCCCGATCTTCTCCGTATTGACCCATGGTCGCTGACCATCACCGTTGTACTTGCCTTCGATATCTCGTCCGCCGTGCACGGGATGCGGCAACCGCTGAACGACATCGACCGCATCGTCGCCGGTCGCCTCGTTCATCCACCGTCCGGCGGCGTGACCGGCGGCGGCCAGCCCCGCAGCCGCGATGCCCACTCCTGCCCACGCCACACCGCCACCGGGAGCCGCGCCCACGCCGGTGAGCGCGAGTGCGCCACCGCCGCCGATCATCGTTCCGCCGACGATCACCGACGCGACCCCGCCCAGCAGTTCGAGCAGGATGTCCGGGTGATTGATGAGCGCGTTGCCCATCGAGGCGATGAAGTTCAGCTGATCGATCGCCGGGTTGAGCACGACCGTCTCGAAGGCGATCGAGCCGATCGCTCCCGCCGTCGCCCAGTTCTTCGTGCTCTCGGTCCGGTCCGGCGTCTCGACGGGAGCGGCATCGGCCGCATCGTGGATGGCGTTCGCGGCATCCACCGCATACGTCTCCAGCACGCCCCGCGCGTTGGTCAGTACATCGAGCGCCTGCATGCGCAGGTCCGCCCCGCCATCGACGAACGGCATGTCCAGTTCGACGTGCCGCAGGCCGAGCTCGCGCTCCAGCCGACGAACCTCCCGTCGGTGCGCCGCCTGCGACGCGATGGTCGCCGCCTCCGCCTGCTCCCACAGGTCGATGGCGCGCGCAGCTTCGTCCTGCGCCCAGCGCAGCGCGTCGCCGTACGCCGACAGGGCGGCAGCGCCGTCCATCAGGAGCCCGCCGGTCTTCTCCCACGACGAGCGCAGGTGCTCCGCCCGCTCGAGGTACTTCTCGTACGGATATCCCTGCCACGCGGAGTCGACCTCGAGTCTGCGCAGCCCGTCGCGGAGCTCGGTCGACGCCTCCGATCGCGATCGCCACGTCGAGGCCACGGTGTGCGCGGCGGCATACGAGCCCGGTATCAACGCGACCGGGTCCGTCGTCATGCCCAGCTCGAGCATCAGCCGTCGCTCTCCGACCAGATCATCTGGTCGAGTTCGCTCCTCGACGCGTCGTCGCCGCGATCGAAGACATCAGCGGTCTGTCGCAGGTTCTCCGCGAACGTGTCGACGTCGTCCAGGCGGCGGCTCAGCGCCAGCGACCAGCTCTCGCCGAATCGTGCCACGGCCTCATCGACCCACTCCGTCCCGAGGCCCGAGGACTTCGCGACCACCACTGACCCGAAGTCCGCCCGCACCGCGTCGGCCTTTCTCGCCCACTCCCGGAGCTCGTCGGTCTCCACATCTGCCATGTCGCCCCCCAGTGACGAATGACAACATTATGTCCTCATATGAGGCGTTGCGAGACTCAGTACGGCTATATTCCAATGTTCAGCAGGGCGAGTCGTCTTGACCGACGACCGGAGGCGGATGCCGTTCCGGCAGCGCGGCAGGATGGATGGAAAACGTCGCGCAGCGCGCCTCCGCAGGGGCGTTTTCCATCCATCCCGGCGCCGAACGGGCGCGTGGGGCCGCAAGACCGTCGAGGGCCGGTCCGCGGGCGAATTCGACCCCCGCAGCACGGACAAACCCGGCGCGCGACCCCGGAACCCGCCGCCGCCGGCGCGGAGTCAGCCGCGGAGGTCGCGGGCGCGCAGCGCCAGGGCCGACCCGGCGGCGAGCAGGAGTGCCAGGCCCCACGTGAGCGCGAGTCCGCCGGCATCCACGCCCTCGGCGAGCGGCGACTGCCGATAGACCCACGCGTAGGGGGACAGCGCGTTAAGCCAGTCGAGGTCGTCGGACTGCTTCGCGAGGGCCTGCAGGATGTACCCGAGCACGGCGATCCCGGCGCCGACGCCGGTCGCCCAGACGCGTCGCCCCGTGGCTGCACCGGCGAAGAGAGCGGCGGATGCGGTGAGGAACGCGAGTCCGACCAGCGCGGCGCTCGCCCCCACGATGCGCACGGGCTCGAGATCGAGTTCCGACGGGCCGTTCAACGCCCAGATCATCGCTCCCGAGAAGACGCCGAGCCAGAGCAGGCGCACGAGCACGGCCGCCGCGGACTCGAGGGCGTATTGTCCCCGACCGATCCCGTGCGCGAGGTCGAGCTCGGCGCGACCGCTCTCCTCGGCGCCGGCGAGCGCGGCGGAACCCCAGATCACGGCAGCGATGGTCGTGAGCAGGAAGCCCATCAGGCCATAGAACGTGCTCTGCGTGTATCCCGCCCCGCTGGAGATCTGGTCGTACCCGATGGTCTCCACGAGCTCCTTCGGGAGGGCGGAGATCAGGTCCTGCAGCTGCGCGCTGCCGCCGAGACTCGGATACAGCGGCAGGTACAGGCCGAGCACCGCGGCCAGTCCGACCGTCCAGCCGAGCAGACCGCGCCACGATTCGCGCATGCTGCGCCGGAACACCGGCAGGATGCGGGTCATGGCCGCTCCCTCCGTCCGCGACGCGTTCGTCGGGTGAGCTGCTCGCCGGCATCCGCTCGGGCCCCGGCATCCGTCTGCGAGCCGGGCGTGCGTCCGTCCGGCGAGGCCGCGCTGCCGTACAGGCGGAGCACGGACTCCTCGAGGTCGGGCTCCTCGACGCTGAGGTCGCGGACGTCGAACGACGCGAGCGCCTTGACGAACGGGTCGATGGCGCCGTCGACGGTTCCGGAGAGGGTGAGGATGCCGTCGCCCTCGCGCAGCTCGAGACCGCTCAGACCGGGGAGGCCGTCGAAGCGAGCGCGCGCGGCACCGGCATCCGTCGCGTCGATCTCGGCTCGCACCCGTCGGATGGACCCGAGTCGCAGAGAGGCGACGTCTCCGTCGGCCACGACCCGTCCGTTCGCGAGCACCGCGACCTCGTCGGCGGTCTGCTGGATCTCGCTGAGCACGTGCGAGCTGAGGAGCACGGTCTGGCCGGCGTCCTTCGCCTCGCGCACCATCTGCAGGAACTCGCGCTGCACCAGGGGGTCGAGGCCGCTGGTCGGCTCGTCGAGGATCAGCAGCTCCGGCCGATGCATGAAGGCCTGGATGAGGCCGACCTTCTGCTTGTTGCCCTTCGAGAGGGTGCGCACGGGGCGGTTCAGATCGACCCCGAGGCGGTCGGCGAGGTCGCGTGCCGCGTGCAGAGTCGCCGCGGCGTCGCCGGATCCCGAGACCTCGGCGTAGAACGACAGCGTGCGGTGACCGCTCGCCCGGCCCTCCAGGTGCAGCTCGCCGGGGACGTAGCCGATGCGGCGACGGAGAGCAGCACCGCCATGGCGGGGATCCTCGCCGAGCACGCGGACCGTTCCCGCCGAGGGTCGGATGACGTCGAGCAGCGTCCGCAGTGTCGTCGTCTTGCCGGCGCCGTTGGGTCCGATGAGGCCGAAGACCGTGCCGGGTCGCACCCGGAGGTCGAGCTCGTGCACGGCGATGCGACTGCCGTAGCGCTTGTGCAGCTGATCGACCTCGATGGTGTCGCTCATGATGCGTCTCCTCTCGATCCGTCTGCGCCGCCCTCCTGGGCGATGGCCTCTCGCGCACCGTCGAGCAGTGCAGTGGTGGAGTAGATGCCGTGGGTGAGCAGCTCCAGCGTCGGAAGGGTCATGCGGAGCAGCCCGGCCGGGCTGAGCTGGTCGGCGCCGAGCGCCCTCGACATCTGGCCGCGCATCACCACGGGTCCCAGGCCGATGAGCGTGACGAGCAGCGTGGTCATCTCGGGGTCGCTCATCGGCTCGAGCATGCCCGCCTCGCGCTGCTCGCCGAGGACGTTCCGGGTGCGGTCGAGGAGGCTGTCGAACAGGCGGTCGGCGGCCGGCGAACCGTCGACCAGCATCCGGGCCAGGTAGTCGATATAGGGGCCGTAGCGGTCGAGGTCGTGCAGGGCCGCGCGGATGCGGTCGCTCGACGGCGCGCGGATGACGTCGTGGTCCTCGTCGATGAAGACGCTCACGACATAGTCGTCGCACTGCTCGCGGAGGGCGCCCTTGTCGCCGAAATGGTGGACGATCAGAGCGGCGCTGACGCCCGCGTCGCGAGCGATCGCCCGCAGGCTCGTGGCGTCGAAGCCGTCGCGGGCGAAGGCGGCGATGGCGGCGTCCCGGATGCGGGCGCGGGCCGTGAGATCGTCGGATGCTGAACGCATGTACAGCACACTAAACGCTTGTTCAGCATGGGTCAAGAGGCTCCGCTCCTAGGCTGGTCGGGTGGACTTCCCCTTCAGCCGCCTGCGGCGCTGGCCCGATGTCGAGGCCGAGAATCTGCAGGCGCACGACGTGACCGACCTGCTCCTGGTCGAGCGCGCGCTGGCCGTCCACGCCGGTGGAGGAGCGCGCGGAGCTGAGATCGCGGTCATCGGCGACGAGTACGGCGCGATCACCCTGGCGCTGACCGCCGCGGGACTGGGCGGGGTGCGGGTGCACCAGGATCTCGTGACCGGCCGCCGTGCGCTCGCGCGCAACGCGTCCGAGCTGGCGCTGAGCGGGTTCGTCCCGCACGAGCTCGACGCCTCGCTGCTGTCCGATGCGCGCCTGGTGCTGCTGCAGCTGCCCAAGTCGCTCGCCGAGCTCGAGGAGATCACGGATGCGGTCGCCCGCTGGGCGGCATCAGACGTCGTCCTCCTCGCCGGCGGCCGGGTCAAGCACATGACGCTCGCTCAGAACGAGGTGCTCGGTCGCGGCTTCGCCCGCGTGCAGGCCGAGCGCGCGGTGCGGAAGTCGCGGCTGGTGGTCGCGAGTGATCCTCGGGATGTTCCTGCGATCCGGCCTTTTCCGGTGTCCGCCGATCATGACGGGCTCACGCTCGTGGCGCAGGGCGGGGCGTTCGCGGGGGCGAAGCTCGACATCGGCACGCGCGTGCTGCTGGAGGTGCTCGGACTCGGCCGTTCGCAGATCCGGAAGAACGGGTGCGAATCCGGCGAGACGGGGTCGGCGGCGTCCGACTCCTGCCATCGTTCCGGAGTTGTGAACGACGCGGCGGTGCAGACGGTCGTGGACCTCGGCTGCGGAACCGGTGCGCTCGCCGCGTCGTATGCCCTCGCTCATCCGGAAGCGCGGGTGATCGCGACGGACCGCTCTGCGGCGGCGGTCGCGTCGGCCCGAGCGACGGTCGCGGCGAACGGGGTGGCGGATCGCGTCACGGTCACGCTCGACGACGCGGGCTCCGATCTGCCGGACGGCATCGCGGACGTGGTGCTGCTCAACCCGCCCTTCCACCTCGGCACGAGCGTGCACACCGGAGCGGCGACGCGTCTGTTCGAGGCTGCGGCGCGACTCCTCCGTCCCGGCGGCGAACTGTTCACGGTCTACAACTCATCCCTCGGATACCGCGCCGAGCTGACCCGTCTGGTCGGGCCCACGGAGCAGCTGGATCGGACCCCGAAGTTCACGGTGGCGCGCAGCGTCCGTCGCTGAGCCGCCGCGTGCGGACCGGCTCTGCGGCACGCGCGGAGCACCCGCCACGCCCGAGTGCGCGCGGGTGTCCGAAACCCGCGCAATCCCCCGGTCAGCACGAGAAACTGAACACCGATCGGGAAGGCGGATTTGCCCCTGACCGGCCATTTCGTTACGTTGGATGCAGGGCCTGACGGTCCGAAGACCAGTCCGCGACCGCGTCCTTCTTTCGATGAGCTGTGCTGCGAAGAGGCGTGGGCGTACGGTCGATGTCCTCTGCAGCGGATCCGAAATCCGCTGCCTGCGCCGCGCCAGCGAACCCGACGAAACGGCCCTGTGGACATCACCCGGGCGTAACCGAAGCAGGCTCAGCCGCAGCGGCGAGCCGCAGGGGAAACGTGTCCGAAATCGCACTTGAAGCGCGCCGACTTTTCAAGGTGTTCGGGAGGAATCCGAACCAGGCAGTACGCCGACTGAAGGCCGGCGAGAGCCGCACAGCCGTCGCCGACACCGGGACCGCCGCCGTCATCGACGCCAGCTTCACCGTGAACCGCGGTGAGATCTTCGTCATCATGGGCCTCTCCGGCTCCGGCAAGTCGACCATCATCCGCATGCTCAACGGCCTGCACGAGGCGACGGACGGATCGGTCGTCGTGAACGGCGACCCGATCACCGGCATCCCGGCCGGACGCCTGCGCGAGATCCGTCGCGACCGCATCTCGATGGTGTTCCAGCACTTCGCGCTGCTCCCGCACCGCACCGTGGCCGCGAACGTCGCCTACCCGCTCGAGCTCAAGGGCGTCGGCAAGGCGGAGCGCCTGGCGAAGGCCGCCGAGATCCTCGAGCTCGTCGGGCTCGCCGGTCTCGGCGACAAGCTCCCCTCCGAGCTCTCCGGCGGCATGCAGCAGCGCGTCGGCATCGCCCGCGCGCTCGCCGCCGACACCGACATCCTCCTGATGGACGAGGCGTTCAGCGCCCTCGACCCGCTGATCCGCCGCGAGATGCAGGAGCAGCTGCTCGAACTGCAGGAGAAGTTCCAGAAGACCATCGTCTTCATCACGCACGACCTCAACGAGGCCATGTTCCTCGGCGATCGCATCGCCGTCATGCGCGACGGACGCATCGTGCAGATCGGCACGCCCGAGGACATCCTCACCGACCCCGCCAACGACTACGTCGAGCAGTTCGTGCAGGACGTCGACCGCGCTCGTGTGCTCACGGCCGGCAACGTCATGGACCGTCCGCGCCCGGTCGTGTCCGACACCGCGGGTCCGCGCACGGCGCTGCGGCAGATGCGCGACGCGTTCATGTCGGCGACCTACGTCGTCGGACGCGATCGCACGCTGCTCGGCATCGTCACCGACCGCGATGCGGTCAAGCTGGTCCGCAAGGGCATCGCGACCCTCGACTCGATCCTCAAGCCGGTGCCGCAGAGCGTCAGCGAGGACGAGGTCCTGATGAACCTGTTCGTTCCCGCGGTCGAGTCGCCGCTGCCGCTCGCGGTGGTGGATGCTGCCGGACGTCTGACCGGCGTCATGCCGCGCATCACGCTGCTCGCCGCCCTGGGCCCGGGGCCGGGCGCGACCGGAGAGCTGACCCTCCCGCTGCTGCCGATGCCGCAGGCGGAGATCGATGCCGTGCTGGACGACGGGTGGACCGCCGACCCGGCGGCCGCCACGACGGGGGAGGTGCGCTGATGGACGGCTTCCGCATTCCTCTCGGCTCCTGGGTCGCCTCCGGTGTCGACTGGATCAAGACCAACCTCGACGGCTTCCTCGACCTGATCTCCCTCGTGGTGACCTCGCTCGTCGACGGCCTCACGTTCCTGCTGCTCCTGCCGTACTTCTACGTCGTCATCGTGATCGCGGCGCTCATCGCGTGGGTCGTGCGCTCGTGGCAGCTCGCCATCGGCACGGTCGTGTCGTTCACGCTGATCGTCGCGATGGGGCTGTGGGTCCCCGCGATGCAGACGCTCGCCCTCGTGCTCGTCGCCGCCCTTGTGGCGGTGCTCATCGCGATCCCGCTCGGCATCTGGTCGGCCCGCAACGCCACCGTGCGTGCGGTGCTCAAGCCCGTGCTCGACTTCATGCAGACGATGCCCGCCTTCGTGTACCTCATCCCCGCGATCGTCTTCTTCAGCATCGGCGTCGTCCCGGGACTCGTCGCGACGGTGATCTTCGCGCTGCCTCCGGGCGTGCGCCTCACCGAGCTCGGCATCCGCGGCGTCGACTCCGAGACCGTCGAGGCCGGACAGGCGTTCGGTGCGAAGCCGGGGCAGATCCTGCGCGGCATCCAGCTGCCCCTCGCGATGCCGACGATCCTCGCTGGCGTCAACCAGGTCATCATGCTGGCGCTCTCGATGGCGGTCATCGCCGGTATGGCCGGCGCGGACGGCCTCGGGAAGATGGTCGTCGAGGCGATCTCGACGGTCAACATCGCCAAGGGCGTCGAGGCCGGACTCGGCGTCGTGCTCATCGCGGTCTTCCTCGACCGCGTCACCGCGGCGCTCGGCTCGCTCGGGCGCAACCCGGGCTCGCTGCTCGCGCTCATCGCAGGGCGCCGGGCCGCGCAGCGCGCCGCGGCAGTGGAGGCCGCCCCCGCGGCATCCGCCCCCGAAGCACCCACGCCCGCCGACGAGAAGGAGCTGCAGAATGCGTAAGTCCAGGCTCATGTCCATCGCGGCCATCGGCGCCGCAGGAGCGCTCGCCCTCTCCGGATGCGCGAGCGACGGTGCCGGCGGCACCACCGAGTTCGGCTCGGGCGGCTCGTCCGGCGGCGGCGGCGACAAGGGGACGATCACCCTCGGGTTCCTGCCGTCGTGGACCGACGGTCTCAGCACGGCTTACCTGCTGCAGGACCAGCTCGAGAAGATCGGCTACACCGTCGAGATGAAGACGTTGACCGAGGCGGGGCCGCTGTACACGGGACTCGCCCAGGGCGACGTCGACGTGTTCCCCTCGGCATGGCCCGAGATCACGCACGCCGAGTACATGGCGACGTACGGCGACTCGATCGAGGACCTCGGCACGTACTACGACAACGCCAAGCTCACGATCGCGGTGCCCGAGTACACCGACATCGACTCGATCGACGAGCTGGCGGCGGCCTCTGACCGGTTCGACGGCAAGATCTACGGGATCGAGCCCGGTGCCGGTCTCGTCGCGCAGACGCAGAAGATGATGCCGGAGTACGGCCTCGACTCGTCGTACGAGCTCGTCACCTCCTCGACCGCCGCGATGCTCACCGAGCTCAAGTCGGCGACCGAGAAGGAGCAGGACATCGTCGTCACCCTGTGGCGTCCGTTCTGGGCCAACGACGCGTTCCCCGTGAAGGATCTCGAGGACCCGAAGGGCGCCATGGGCGAGGCCGAGGGGCTGCACTTCCTCGGCACCAAGGGCTTCGCGGAGGAGTATCCCGAGGCGGCGGACCTGATCTCGCAGATCATGCTCGACGACGCGCAGTACGGCTCGCTCGAGGACCTCGTCGTGAACGAGTACGGCGAGGGGCGCGAGGCCGAGGCCGTCGACGCCTGGCTCGACGAGCACGGCAGCGAGTTCGACTGGGTGGTCGAGTAACGGCATCCGTCCTGCCGCCCGCCGCCGCCGCGGTGACGGGCGGAGATCTCCGTGATGGGCGGAGGATTCCTCGGGAGTCCTCCGCCCATCGGCGTGTTCTCCGCCCGTCGCGGGTGGTGGAAGGCGGCGACAGGCTGCCCGCGCAACCCCCTCCGGAGCGTGGTCGACCCGGCGTAGCCTGACCGCGTGGACGGGTTCGCGGCGGTCGACTTCGGGTTCGCCCGCGAGGTCCTGCAACGGGGCATCGCGGCGCTGTACCTCGTCGCGTTCGTCTCGACGCTGAATCAGTTCCGGCCGCTGCTCGGCGAACGGGGCCTGCTCCCGGCGCCCGCGCTGCTCGACTGGATCGGCGAGAAGCGCGAGCGACGACGGATGCTGCATCCCACGCTCTTCACACGATTCCGCTACACCGATCGGCGTCTCGCCGCACTGTGCTGGTCGGGCATGGTCGTCGCCGCGCTGCTCGTCGCCGGCATCCCCCAGGTCGGCCCGCCGTGGGTGCCGATGCTCGCGTTCCTGGCGCTGTGGCTCGGGTACATGTCGATCGTCAGCATCGGGCAGACGTTCTACTCGTTCGGCTGGGAGATGCTGCTGCTCGAGGCGGGGTTCCTGGCGGCGTTCCTCGGCTCGACCGACCAGCCGCCGCCGACCGTCGTGATCGTGCTCTTCTGGTGGCTGCTGTTCCGGCTCGAGTTCGGCGCGGGGATGATCAAGATCCGCGGAGGCCGCGAGTGGCGCGACCTCACGGCCCTCATGTATCACCACGAGACGCAGCCGATGCCCGGTCCGCTCAGCCGGCAGGCGCATCTGTTGCCGCGGTGGTTCCACAGGGGCGAGGTCGTCGGCAACCACATCGCCCAGCTCGTGGTGCCGTTCCTGCTGTTCGCGCCGCTGCTGTCGGCGGTGGGGGTGCCGGGACAGTGGCCGCAGATCGTCGGCGCGATCGCCGCGGTGATCGTGATCGCGACGCAGGCGTGGCTCGTCGCGACGGGCAACTTCGCGTGGCTGAACGGGGCGACGATCGTGATCGGCTTCTCGGCGATCGGGCTGCCCGGCGTGGGCGTGCCGTCGGAGGAGTCGGATGCCGGGACGCCGTGGCCCGGCATCCCGCTGTACTGGTTCGTGATCACCTCTCTCGTCGGGCTGATCTACGTCGTGCTGAGCTGGCCGGCGTTGCGCAACCTGTTCGCGCGGCGGCAGCTGATGAACGCGAGCTTCAACCGGTGGCAGCTCGCGAACGCGTACGGAGCGTTCGGGACCGTGACGAAGGAGCGCATCGAGATCGTCGTCGAAGGATCGCTCGAGGAGGACGGTCTGCTGTGGCGCGAGTACGAATTCAAGGGCAAGCCCGGCGACGTCACCCGCATCCCGCGGCAGTTCGCGCCGTACCATCTGCGGTTGGACTGGCTGATGTGGTTCCTGCCGCTCGGGCGCTCGCTCGATGACTGGTTCACGATGCTCCTGGTCCGGCTGCTCGAGGCGGATGCTCCGACCCTCGCCCTTCTGCGCGTGGACCCGTTCGACGGCGAGCGGCCGCGATGGGTGCGCGCGGTGACTTACCGATATCGGTTCGCGACTCGAGCGGAGCGCCGAGCGCACGGAGTCCGATGGATGCGGGAGAGGCAGCGCGTGGTGCTGGGCCCGGTCGGACTCCGGTGATCGGGGGAGGCCACGGTGTCGGGCGGAGTTCTCGTCGTTGGGCGGAGTCTTCGCGCAGGATCGTCCGCCCGACCGGGAGCTCTCCGCCCGACGGGGAGCACCCCCGGCCGGGGCGGCGCCGAAGCGAAGGAGTTCTCCCGACGTGAAGGAGCGGATGCCGGGATCGGCCCTTCGTTTCCGGTGTTCTCCTTCATCCCGGGGCGGATGTCCGTGGGAGGAGGTCTCGGGCTCGGGCGGAGTTCTCCCTGTTGGGCGGAGTCTTCGCGCAGGATCATCCGCCCGACGGGGAGTTCTCCGCCCGACGGGGAGCACCCCCGGATAGAGCACGCCAGACGGCCGGGGCGGCGCCGAACGGAAGGAGTTCTCCCGACGTGAAGGAGCGGATGCCGGGATCGGCCCTTCGATTCGGGTGTTCTCCTTCATCCCCGGGCGGATGCCCGCGGGAGGAGGTCTCGGGCTCGGGCGGAGTTCTCCCTGTGGGGCGGAGTCTTCGCGCAGGATCGTCCGCCCGACGGGAAGTTGTCAGCCCGACGGGGAGCACCCCCGGGGAGCACCTCCGGAGGGAGCACCC
Source organism: Microbacterium sp. H83 (assembly GCF_001650405.1). GTDB lineage: Bacteria > Actinomycetota > Actinomycetes > Actinomycetales > Microbacteriaceae > Microbacterium. Next base: position 73,259 of record NZ_LWCU01000005.1, read on the forward strand.
CCGGCCGGGGCGGCGCCGAACGGACGGAGTTCTCCCGACGTGAAGGAGCGGATGCCGGGATCGGCCCTTCGATTCGGGTGTTCTCCTTCATCCCGGGGCGGAGGAACGCCGCAGCAGATCAGCGCCGAGCGCGGCGAAACGCCCCGGTCGGGCGCGGGGCCCGAACGGAGCGTTCCGTCTCGCTGAGCGAGATCAACTGACCTTCTTCCGGTAGGCGATGATCGCGAACACATAGGCGACCACGAGGATGCCGACGCACCAGGCGAGCGCGACCCAGATGTCCGCGCCGACCGGCTGACCGGCGAACAGGGCCTGGATGGTGTTCACGATCGAGGTGACGGGCTGGTTCTCGGCGAACCACTGCACCGGCCCGGGCATCGTCTCGGTCGGGACGAACGCCGAGCTGATGAAGGGCAGGAAGATCAGCGGATACGAGAACGCCGTGGCCCCGTCGATCGTCTTCGCGCTGAGCCCCGCGATGATCGCGAGCCAGGTCAGGGCGAGGGTGAACAGCAGCAGGATGCCGATGACGCCGAGCCACGCGAGCGGGCTCGCCCCGGTGCGGAATCCCATGAGGAACCCGACGCCGAAGATGATCGCCAGCGTGATGCCGTTCGCGACGAGCGACGTGAGCACATGCGCCCACAGCACGCTGGACCGGGAGATCGGCATGGAGTGGAACCGCTCGAAGATCCCGCTCTGCAGGTCGTTGAAGAGCCGGAACGCCGTGTAGGCGATGCCCGACCCGACCGCGATCAGCAGGATGCCGGGAAGCAGGTAGTTGACGTAGTTCTCCGCGCCGATGCTCGTCTTCAGCGCTCCGCCGAAGACGTAGACGAACAGCAGCATCAGTGCGATCGGGGTGACCGCCGTGGTGATGATGGTGTCCGCGCTGCGGAAGATGTGCCGCATGGAGCGGCCGGTGAGCGTCGCGGTGTCGGCGACGAAGTGCGTGCTCATGCTGCGTTCTCCTTTCCGGTGTTCGCCCCGGACGTCGGGCCGATCAGGGTGAGGAAGATCTCCTCGAGGGTGGGCTGCTTCTCGACGTACTCGACCTTCGCGGCGGGCAGCAGGCGCTTGAGCTCCGCCAGCGTGCCGTTCGCGATGATGCGCCCTTCGTGGAGGATCGCGATGCGGTCGGCCAGCTGCTCGGCCTCGTCGAGATACTGCGTGGTGAGCAGCACGGTGGTGCCGGTGTCGGCGAGGCCGCGCACGACGTCCCACACCTCGATGCGGGCCTCGGGGTCGAGTCCCGTGGTCGGCTCGTCGAGGTAGATGACCTCGGGGTGACCGACCAGGCTCATCGCGATGTCGAGGCGACGCCGCATGCCGCCGGAGTAGGTGCCGGCCCGGCGGCCACCGGCATCCGTCAGCCGGAACGTGGCGAGCAGGTCGTCGGCGATCCGTCCGGGATCCGCGAGGTGCCGCAGCTTCGCGACGAGCACGAGGTTCTCGCGTCCTGTGAGGATCTCGTCGACGGCGGCGAACTGCCCGGTGAGGCTGATCCGCTCGCGGACGCCGAGCGGGTCGGCGGCGACGTCGATGCCCTGCACGGTGGCCGTGCCGGCATCCGACTTCAGGAGCGTCGAGAGGATGCGGACCATCGTGGTCTTGCCGGCGCCGTTCGAGCCGAGCAGGGCGAAGATCGATCCCTTCTGCACCTCGAAGTCGACGCCGCGCAGCACATGGAGATCCTTGTAGGACTTCTCGACGCCCTTCACGTTGATGGCAGGGCTGGCGGTGGTGGTCATGATTCACGCTCCTTCTTCTTGGCGTCGGCGACCGCCTGCGTGAGGCGAGCGCGCTCCTTGTCGACCCACTGCGTTCCGCCGTAGGCCTCGGCATAGGTCTCGGCGAACGAGACCGGGTCGTCTCCGACGATGTCGTCGATCGGGGTGCCGTCGATCGCGGCGCGTTCCCACAGGTCGGCGAGGTCGAGGAAGATCTGCACGAGGGTGTCGCCGTCGGTGATGCCGCCGTAGTACATCGTGTAGCGGTGCTGGGCGTTGGCGACCGAGCGGTACGGCTCGGGGAGGGCCTCGATGCGCTTCTTCGCATCGCGGTACTGCTTCTTCTGCTCGAGCGATCCGGTGAGCGCTTCGATCCACTTCGCGGCCATGTCAGTTCTCCTTGTTCGTGTTCGTGTTCGTGGTGTTCGTGTTCGTGGTGTTCGTGTTCAGCTGGTCGATCCGCTGCGCGAGAGAGGTCCAGGTGGTCCAGAACTCCTCGAGCTCCCGTGTGCCGTCGCCGTTGAGCGAGTAGACCTTGCGGGGCGGACCCTTCTCGCTCGGGACCTTCTCGACATCCACGAGCTTCTTCTGCTCGATCCGCACCAGGAGCGCGTAGATCGTGCCCTCGGCGATGTCGGTGAATCCGTGGTCGCGCAGGCGTGCGGTGATCTCGTATCCGTATGCCGGCTGCTCGGCGAGGAGGGCCAGGACGACGCCCTCCAGGGTGCCCTTGAGCATCTCGGTCATCTGCTTGCCCATGAGCTGCTCCTTTCGTGTGGTTCGGTACTCAGTGTTGCTGGGTACCGGTACAAAGTAACACTGAGTACCGGTACTTAGCAACACCGAATACTGGGTTGCTCGGGTGAAGCGTGTGCATAATTCAGCAAGGAAGGCCGAGGCATGCCGAAAACGGGCCGTATCGAGGTCGATACGGCCCGTTCTTGCTGAATCGTGAACAGCGCGCGGCGGAGAGATCAGCCCAGGCGCGCGGCTCCCACGACGGCTTCGAGCAGCGGCAGCGTGCGCGACGCCGCAGGACGGATGCCGAGGACCGCGGCGATCTCGAGGGCCAGCGCCGCATGACCGGCGGCGTTCGGGTGGAAGGGGTCGTTCATGAGCCCCCACGGCACACCGCCGTTGCCCAGTTCGGTGAACCGGGCGTTCTGGTCGACGAGGATCACGTCCTCCGCGGCGGCGACGGCGCGCACGGCCTCGGCGAACTCCTGGATGCGTTCGCGACCCGGGGCGTTCGGCACGTCGATCGAGGGCGGGGTCTGCAGCACGACGATCGTGCCGAGGGCGCGCACCTGTGTCACGAACTCCCGCAGCGAGGCCGCGAAGTCCTCCGGCTCGACGACGGGGCCGCCGGGCTGCGTGGACATGTCGTTCGTCCCGATCATCAGCGTGACGACGTGAGGCGACCATGACGAGACCCGTCGCTCGATGTCGCCGAGGACGTCCGGCATCCGGTGTCCGCTGATTGCGGTGTTGATGACGGCGTCGCGCGTACGGCCGAGCTCGCCGCGGATCAGCTCGTGGAGGTGCTCGGCGTAGCTGCGTCCTCCCTGCGTGTGCACGAGGCCGTGCGTGATCGAGTCGCCGGTGATCACCCAGTTCAGGGGATCGACGCCCGCGAGCAGATCGGCGAGGCGGCGGAGGTCGGATGCGGCGGATGCGGGGGCGTCGGCGTTCGGCACGGTGTCGAGCCTAGCGCCGCCGCCCCGTGGCATCCGTCGCGGACGCCGCCGGGCTCAGAGCCACTTCTTGTACTTGAACACTCCGTAGAGTCCGACCGCGAACGCCGCCATGGCGCCGATCGCGAGCGGGTACCCGAACGACCACTGCAGCTCCGGCATCCCCTCGAAGTTCATGCCGTAGACCGTGCCGACCAGCGTCGGGGCGAAGATGATCGCCGCCCACGAGGAGATCTTCTTGATCTCGTCGTTCTGCGCCAGCCCTGCCTCCGACTGCCGCCGGGCGACGAGGGCCGACTGCACCGTGAGCGCGTTCTCGAGGATCGCCCGGAACGAGTCGACCTTCTCCTGCACGCGGATGACGTGGTCGAGCACGTCGCGGAGCGAGCGCTGCAGCTCCTCGTCGATGCGGTACTTGTCGGATCCGCGGCGCAGCCACTGCAGCATCCCGGCGAGCGGGTGCACCGCGCGCTGGAAGTTGATGACCTCGCGCGACAGCTCGTAGATGCGCCGGGAGAGCGCGTCGTCGTCGCTGTCGCCGAAGAGCTGGTCCTCGATCTCGTCGATGTCGTTCTCGAGTCCGGCCACGATGGGCTCGTACTCGTCGACGACCTCGTCGAGGATCGCGTACAGCACCGCCTCGGGCCCCATCGCGAGCAGCTCGGGGTTCGCCTCCATGCGGCGGCGGACCGCGGCGAGATTCGGCGATTCCGCATGACGGATGGTCACGACGAAGTCCGGGCCGATGAAGAGGTGCAGCTCGCCGAACTCGATCGACTCCTCCTTGTCGCGGTAGCGCGCGGGGCGCAGCACGGCGAAGAGGGTGTCGCCGTAGCGCTCGACCTTCGACCGCTGGTGCCCCGAGAGCGCGTCCTCGACGGCGAGCGGATGCAGATCGAACTCCCGTGCGACCGATTCGACCTCCTGCGGGCTCGGTCGGTACAGGCCGATCCACGCGATGCCGCCCAGTGCGCCGAGGGCGCGCGAGGTCTGGTCGAGGTCGGTCAGGGTCTCCACGCGACGTCCGTGGACGTACACGCCGTTGTCGATGAGCGCCATGATGAGGCTCCGTTCTCGCAGGCGCACGCCCGGTTCAGTGGGAGGCGTGCGCAGGAATCGTCAAGGGGCGGAAGACGCCGCCGACGGCTGCGAGGCAGGACGGACGGATGCGGAGCGGATGCTGCTGCTCAACGCACGCGAACGGTCGAACGCGACGCAACGAAGGCGGCGTCGCTACTATCACCGGACATCGCCATCACCGCCTCTCGCGTTCTCAGGGGCCGAAGAGCCCGACGTGCCAGCATACTCCTGCATCCTGGAATGCTGGCCCCGGGGTCAGGATGCCGGGATGCCGACGAGTTCGGAGCTCTTCCGCCACAGCGCCTCGGCGAGGTCGGCGTCCTCGACCTGCGGGTTCACCTTCTTCGACAGCATCCGCTCGTCGTAGTACGCGCCCGAGAACCACGTCTCGTCGGGCGTGCCCTCGATGAACCAGCGCAGGATGCTGCCGCCCTCCTCGACGCCGGTGAGCAGGAAGCGCCCGAGAAAGCTTTGGTAGACCACGCGCATGACGCTCGACGAGTCGGCGGCGAAGTTCGTGCGCACGGTGCCCGGGTGGAAGGCCACGGCGCGGAGACCGTCGGCGTGGAACTTCGTGTGCAGGCTCTTGGTGAACAGGATGTTCGCGAGCTTGGCGTCTCCGTAGGCCTTGTTGGCGCTGAACTTCCGTGCGTTGTCGAGGTCGTCGACGTCGAGATGGCCGAAGAGGCGGTGGCCGACGCTCGACGTGTTGACGACCGCGCCACCGGTGCGCAGCAATGACGGCAGCAGCAGGTTCGTCAGCAGGAAAGGCGCGAGGTGGTTGACCTGGATGGTCTTCTCGTGGCCGTCGACGGTCGGGGTGCGGTCGCCGAAGATGCCACCGGCGTTGTTCGCGAGGACGTCGATGCCCCCGTCCCCGGTCAGGTCGATCAGGCGTGCGGCGAGCTCGCGCACGTCGTCCAGCCGCGCGAAGTCGGCGGTGAGGTGCTCGCCCCCCGACTCCTCGGCGACCGCGCGGGTCTTCTCCGGCGACCGACCGACGAGGATCAGCCGGTCGCCCGACGATGCGAGCTGCCGGGCGGCGGCGGCGCCGATCCCGTCGGAGGCACCGGTGATGACGATCGTCCTCATGATGCGACCCCGCTCAGCCGGCGAACGGGACGACGGGAAGGCCACGCACGCCGGGACGCACCGCGAACAGCGACCCCGCTTCGGTGCCGTGGTCAGGGTCGAGTCCCTGCGCCGAGGTGGTGATGTACAGGGTCTCGAGGTCGTCGCCGCCGAACGTGCAGGCGCTCACCTGCGGCACGGGCAGCTCGATGCGCGCGATCTGCGAGCCGTCGGCCGCATAGCCGTGCACGGCCCCGCCGCCCCACAGCGCGACCCAGACCGAGCCGTCCGCCGCGACGGTGAGGCCGTCGGGCTTGCCCTGCTCCTCGGGGATCGACACGAAGGTGCGTCGGCCGCGGAGGTCGCCGTCGGCGACGTCGAACACGTCCACGCGTCCGGTCGCGGTGTCGACGTAGTAGGCACGGGACCCGCCGGGGGCGAAGCCGATGCCGTTCGACACCTCGACGCGGGACAGCACATCGGTGGATGCGAGGTCGGCGCCGATCCGGAGGACGCGTCCGACCGCACCCGCATCGCCGAGCGCCATCGAGCCGGCCAGCAGTCGGCCGTGCGTGTCGACGGTGCCGTCGTTGAACCGCGCGGAGCCGAGATCGAAGGTCGCGGCGATGCGCGCCGGACCGTCGGCGGTGTCCGAGAGATGAAGGCTGCGTGCGCCGAAGGCGACGAACCCGCCCGTCGCGCGAGGGCGGAAGAACGCGGCGTACTCGTCGTCGAGGTGCAGGCGGTGGATGCCGTCGTCGCGCAGCGTCACGAGATCGGCGGCCTCGCCGTCGACCCAGCGGATGCCGCCCCAGGACGGCGACCACACCGGAGCTTCGGCGTGCACGCAGATCGGGCCGGTGAGGTTTTCGGGAGTCACAGGGTCTCGTCCTTCCGCAGCGGCATCCGCTCGGGTTCGGGGGCGGGTGGGGTGTCCGACGCGGCCGGCGCCGATGCGGCATCCGGAGCTGCCCCGGTCGTCGTGGAGGCGGCTCCGGTCGACGCCGGCAGCTCGCGGGCGACCTGCTTCTCGAGCACCTGCACGGCCTCGTCGCTCAGCAGGATCAGCCCGTCGAGCTCGTCGCGCACCCGCTTGTACGCGATGTTGCGCTCGGCCTGCGTCGCCGATTCGTCGACCGCGACCTTGAGAAGCTGCTGCGCGCGGTCGAGGCGCTTGCGCTCGGGCTCGGTGAAGGTCGAGTCGCGCAGCCGCCGGGCATCCTTCTCGGCGATCTCGAACGCGACCGCATACGCGCCGACCGCGTCGAGGTACTCCGACACCTGCTGCTCGGTGACCGCGCCGTCGGCGGTGGTCGGACGCAGAGCATCCGCGGTCCTTTTCGCCCGCAGGAAGGCGGCGACCAGCGGCTGCCGGCCGTCGCTCATCGCGGGGAACGCGATGAGCTTCGCGACGTCGAGCTCGTAGTCGAGCCAGCGGGCGGTGATCTCGTCGTGCTCGGCGAAGAGGCGCTCGAGCAGGGTGTTCGGGGCGACGGATGCCGTGGTGTCGACGATCGCCGGTCCCACGCGCTTTGCGTGACCGCGGGCCTCGAGCTGGGCGGTCTTGATCTCGGCCTTGACGCGCAGAGTCTCGAGTCGCCGTTCGTGGCGGCGCTTGGCCGCGCGCTCCCAGGACTTGGCCGCGCCGCCGGCGATTCCCATGATCGGGAAGACCAGCCACCAGTAGTTGCCGGCGAAGGCCCAGAAGCCCTGGATGAACTCGTCCATGATGTGATCAGCCTACTTGCGGGCCGGTCGACGCAGTCGACGACATCGGGCACGCGCACGGCGTCGGATCTGCAGGGGCGACACCCGGGCTGGCGGCGTCCGGCCCGGCGCGTCGCGCGCGGGGTCCGAAGCTGTGCCCGCGGAGAGATCGTGGGGGACAGGGTGCCGCGGGCCCGGGAGACTGCGGGTCAGCGGCCGAGCTTCTCCGCGCAGGCGACGCAGTGCGTCGCGAACGGGCGTACCTCGAGGCGCTCCGCAGGGATCGGCCGTCCGCAGCGCGCACAGATGCCGTAGGTGCCGGCATCCAGTCTCTCGATCGCGTCATCGACCTGACGGAGCTCGGATGCCGCCGCATCGGCCAAACCCGTCAGCCGTGACCATTCCGACGAGAGGGTGACGCCCTCGGGGTCGTGCTCGTCGTCGTCGTTCGACCCCTCGCGGTCGTGCATGAGCTCGGCGAGGGTGGCAGCCGTCGTCTCGACCCGGGTCTGCGCCTCCGCGCGCAGCCGCTCGAGGAGTGCCCGGGAGTCCGACGTCATCCGCACACTCTAGGCCAGGCTCGCGGTGTGTATGCCCGGGTCGCGGACACCCGGTCGGGCTCGCGGTGTGCATGCCCGGACTGCGGACACCCGGTCGGGCTCTTGGCCTGTATGCCCGGGGTCGCGGACACCCGGTCGGGCTCGCGGTGTGCATGCCCGAATTACGAGTGCAGGTCCGAAGCGCGGATATGGGCATGCACGAGCGATTCGGGCATGCGCCGGCATCCGATCGGCCGTGCGCCGTCACCGTCCGTTCATCCAGCGTTCCGTTTCGAGTACGGCGGTCTCGTAATTCCCCGACATCTTCACGAATTGGAATACCCGTGTTCTCGGAATTCCGGAACGCCTCCTCCCGAAAGGTCATCATGCGCCGCTTCACCCTGCCCGCCGTCGGCCTCCTCGGCCTCGCCGCCCTCGCCCTCACCGGCTGCCAGAGCCCGTCTGCCGAAGCCGAGGCGGCACCCGCCGACCCCGACGCCCCCCTCACGATCGCCACGATCCCCGTCGGCGAGGACCCCACCGCCGAGAACCCGATCGAGGTGTTCGCCGAACTGCTCGAAGAGGCCACCGGGCGCGACGTCGAGATCACCGACGTGCCCGACTACCTCAGCGTCGTCGAGGCGATCCGCGCCGATCACGTCGACATCGGCATCATGAGCGGCTTCCCGTCGGCGCTGGCCGTCAACACCGGCGAGGTCGACGCGCTCGTCGCGTTCCAGGGCGACGGCAAGCCCGTCTCAACGTGCGTCGTGCTGAACGACTCGCCGATCCAGGAGGTCGAGGACCTCGAGGGCAAGACCGTCGCGTTCGCCGACCAGGCGTCGAGCTCCGGCTACTTCATGCCGGTGTACATGCTGCACGAAGCGGGGCTGGAGCAGGGCACCGACTACGAGGCGATCTTCGCCGGCGGACACGAGGGCAGCTTCGCCGCGCTCGAGCAGGGCCAGGTGGATGCCGCATGCACCGCCGTCATGCTCACCGAGCTGGGTGCACCGATGTTCCCGTTCGCCGACGGCGAGTGGCGCGCGGTGGGCGAGAGCCCGGCCATGGACATCCAGGGCGCCGTGCTCGGACGCCAGTCGCTCGACGACGAGACGCGCACGCTCATCCAGGACGGCATCGCCGAAGTCTTCTCCCCTGAGAACGCCGAGCGTCTCGGAGCGTACGGTGCGTTCGCGGCATCCGAGCAGACCGTCGACCCGACGAGCGAGTCGTTCGCCTCGTTCGCCGAGATCGCCGCGGTCGCGGGCGTCGAGCTCAAGGACCTCAAGTGACGAACGCCGCACTGGCCGGGGCGGATGCCGCAGCATCCGCCCCGGCGTCCGCCCCCGACGGCCCTGCGGCGGACGGAGCCGCATCGGATGCCACGCGGCGGGTCGAGTCGCACCTCGTCGTCCCGACTTCCGACGGCGCGGGCCTCCCCGCAGCGGACTCGTCGGCCCGCATCTCCACGGCCGAACTCCGCCAGGCGCTCCCGCTCGTGACCGTGCGCGACCTCAGCGTCGCGTACGACACGACGACCGTGCTCGACGGCGTCGACCTCGACCTGTTCCCCGGTGAGATGGTCGCCCTGCTGGGCGCATCGGGCTCGGGCAAGTCGACGCTCATGCGCAGCCTCACCGGGTTCGCGCCGATCTCGTCGGGCTCGGTGCGGGTCGCGGGGCACGATGTCACGAACCTCGCGCGCGGCGAGCTGCGCACCCTGCGGTCGGATGTCGGTCAGGTCTTCCAGCAGTTCAACCTCATCCCGCGGCTGAGCGTGCTTACCAATGTGCTGACCGGCGTCCTGCACGGGGCAGGGCCGATCAACCTGGTCGGCGGATTCTCGAGCGCGCACCGTCGGCGTGCCCTCGAGCTGCTCGACCGCGTCGGCATCGCCCACAAGGCGAACGAGCCCGCGCGGTCGCTCTCGGGTGGACAGCAGCAGCGCGTCGCGATCGCCCGCGCGCTCATGCAGCAGCCCAAGGTCATCCTCGCCGACGAGCCGGTCGCATCGCTCGACCCGAAGCTCGCCGACTCCGTGCTCGAACTGCTGCGCGAGATCGCGACGCAGGACGGCATTCCGGTGTTGGTGAGCCTGCACGTGCTGCCTCTCGCGCTCGCACACAGCGACCGCATCATCGGCCTGCGGCACGGACGGATGCTGGTCGCCGGCGCCACTGCGCAGCTGGATGCCGCAGCCCTCGCCCCGCTGTACGACGACGAGGAGCACGACGATGACGCTCACTGATCCGCGGCCGACCGCCACCCGCCCGGCGCTCGACCCCACCGAGAGGTCGCTCCTGGAGCGCGCCTTCCGCATCCCCCGCACCCGGTTCCTGATCGGCCTGCCGATCGCCGCGCTCATCCTGCTGTGGTCGTTCAACGGCGCGGGCTTCGACTTCATCAAGCTCGGCGACGGCGCGGTCAACATGGGCGAGTTCCTGTCGCGACTCTTCCCGCCGGACTTCTCGAAGATCGGCACGATTCTCGCGCTGCTGCTCGAGACGTTCCAGATGGCCGTCGTCGGCACCGTGCTCGGCGCCGTGCTGTCGCTGCTCGTCGCATTCGGGGCCTCGTCGAACATCGCGCCGAAGTGGCTGTACTACCCGACCAGGTGGGTGATGAACATCATCCGCTCTGTGCCCGATCTCGTGTTCGCGCTCATGTTCGTCTCGGCCGTCGGACTCGGCCCGTTCGCCGGCATCCTGGCGATGACCCTCGGGTCGATCGGCTCGATCGGCAAGATCTTCGCCGAGGCCATGGAGCAGGTCGACAGGGGACCGGTCGTCGCCATGGAGGCCGTCGGCGCCTCGAAGCGTCAGGTCATCCAGTACGGCATCCTCCCGCAAGCCGCGCCCCTGCTCACCTCGTACACGCTGCTGCTGTTCGAGGGGAACGTGCGCGGCGCGACCATCCTCGGCCTCGTCGGCGCCGGCGGCATCGGCCTGGAGCTGACCACCGCCATGCGCATGTACGACTACGGCCACCTCAGCGCCATCATCATCTGCATCATCGTGCTCGTCACGCTGATCGACCAGGGCAGCGCCCTCATCCGAAGGAGAATCACATGACCATCGCCGACCCCGAACTCGTCCTCAGCGCACCCGTCAACCTGCGGGACCTGGGCGGCATCCCGATCGACGGCGGTGTGGTGCGCGAGGGGGTGGCGATCCGCACCGACGACCTCGCGTACGTCACGGCGGAGGTGGCGTCGGAGCTCGTCGCGGCCGGACTCACCGCCGTCATCGACCTGCGCTCGCCGCTGGAGGTCTCGGTCACCGGACGCGGACCGCTCGGCGAGTACCCGATCTCGTACCACCACCTGCCTCTCATCGCAGATGTCGGGGAGTCGATGGATCGCGATGCACCTGAGCTCAGCCACGACGCCATGGGGCGGATGTACCTGCGCATGGTCGAGGTCGCGGCGCCCCAGCTCGTGACGGCGCTGAACGTGATCGCGCACACCCCGGGCGCTGCGGCGTTCCACTGCGCGGCCGGCCGTGATCGCACGGGCGTTCTCGCGGCGATGCTGCTGCTCGCACTCGGAGCGGCGGATGACGACATCGTCGCCGACTACGCCCGCACGGGCGACAACATGGTGGCGATCATGGAGCGCACCGCTCCGGTGATGGGCGCGATGTGGAAGGCGCTCGGCTTCGACGCTGCGGCGATGTCGGCCACCTCCTCGCTGCTCGAGGGCTCGATGGAGGTGTCGATGCGCTCATTGCTCGACACGCTCCGCGCACAGCACGGCGACGCGCTCGCGCCGCTGCGGGCCGCAGGACTCTCGGATGCGACGATCGCGCGGCTGCGCGAGAGGGCGCTGGGCGCGTGACGGTCGTGGAACAGGATGCCGGGGCGGTGGCACGCCGCCGCCCCGGCCGTCCGCGTGATGAGGACATGGACGGGCAGATCATCGATGCCGCCCTCGCGATCATCGACGCGGGGCAGGACGTCACGGTGAGCGGCGTCGTCGCGCGGAGCGGCGTGAGTCGGGCGGCGCTGTACCGCCGCTGGCCGTCTCTCACGACGCTGATCGCGGCCGCGCTGGATGTCGGCCGCACGGTGCCGCCCGACTACCCCGACGGAGTCGACCTGCGCGAGGCGCTGATCGACGGCTTCGGACTCGGCGACGGCGGAGCGACGGTCTCGGTCGCAGCATCCGGGTACTCGGAGGAGCGGTTCCGGCAGCGCATCCGTCTGGTGATGTCGGATCGCGCCCTGCAGAAGGCGTACTGGCAGTCGCACGTCTCCCGTCGGCGTGTGCCGCTGGTGAATGCGCTGCGCACCGGAATCGCGCGGGGTGAGCTGCGCGCCGACCTCGACGCCGAGGCGTGCTTCGACGCGATCGCCGGAACCGCGTACTACCAGATCGTCGTGCGAGGCGACCGGATGGACGACCCGGCGGTCGCCGCGCGGCTGCGCGCGGCAGTGGACGTGATCTGGCGCGGGATGCTGGCCTGAGGTCATCCCCCTCCCGCGCCTCGGGTGTGCGCTGGTGCATGCCCGGGGCACCCGTGCATGCCGAGAACCCCCGCCTCGGCATGCATGGGTGATTTCGGCATGCACTGGGGACTTCGTCGGGCGTGCGGGATTCCGGCATGCGCGACGCGACTTCTCGTCGATCGGACCGTCCGGAATGAAGGAGATCACGGCGAACGAAGGAGGGAATCCGGGATTCCCTCCTTCATTCCGGGAGTTCTCCTTCGCAGGCGCTCTCTTTCGCGGGCGCTCTCCTCGGGGATGTTCTCCTCCGCGGGAGCTCCGACGCCCGACCTGTCAGTGCGTGTCGTGGTGCTTCTCGCGCGGCACGACCGTGATGGTGTCCGTCCGCACTCCGGGGTGGTCGCGCTCGAGCGCGGCGCCCTCCATGTCGACGTTCGGCAGGATGCGGTCGAGCCACTTCGGCAGCCACCAGGCCGAGCGGCCGAGCAGGTGCATGAGCGCCGGCATGAGCAGCATCCGCACGACGAAGGCGTCGAGCAGCACGCCGAAGGCGAGGCCGAAGCCGATCGATCGGATGATCGTCGACTCCGAGAAGATGAACCCGCCGAAGACCGACACCATGATGAGCGCTGCCGCGATGACGACCGAGCGGCCGGCGCGGAAGCCCTGCGCGACGGCGTCCCGCGCCGACGATCCGTGCACGTAGGCCTCGCGCATGCCGGAGGCGAGGAACAGCTGGTAGTCCATCGCGAGGCCGAACAGGATGCCGACGAGGATCACGGGCAGGAAGCTCAGGATGGGACCCGTGCTGTGCAGCCCGATGATCTCGGCGCCCCAGCCGAACTGGAACACCGCGACGATGAGGCCGTAGGTCGCGAACAGCGAGAGCACGAACCCGCCGGTGGCGATGATCGGCACGAGCAGCGAGCGGAACACCACGATCATGATGAGCAGCGACAGTCCGACCACGACCACGAGGTACAGCGGCAGGACGTCTGCCAGGGCCTCGGAGATGTCGATGTTGATCGCCGCCTGCCCGGCGACGCCGAGCGTGACGCCGCCGTCGAGCTGTGGCAGCGCGCGGATGTCCTGCACCAGCTTCTCGGTCGACGCGCTGTTCGGACCCTCGGCGGGGAGCACCTGGAAGGCGAGCAGGGTGTTGTCGTCGGATGCGGCGATCGGCGCGACCGCGACCACGTCGTCCTGATCGGCGATGGTCTGCGCGATCTCGACCTGGGTGGCCAGCAGATCGTCGTCGCTGACCGCGTCGTCGAGTGTCGCGGTGACGAGAAGCGGTCCGTTCGCACCCTCGCCGAACTGGTCGTCGACGGCGTGGAAGGCCCGGTAGCTGGTCGAGTCGGACGGCTCGCTCGCACCGTCGGGCAGGCCCAGGCGCATCGACATCGCGGGGATGGCGATCGCGAGGAGGCCGACGACGCTGATCAGGACGGTCGCGATCGCACGGATCGTCGACATCTGCCGCACGGGCTTGCCCGCGGCATGCGGCTGCCCGACCGTCGCGCGCGCCTTTCGGTTGAGCAGGCGCGTGCCGACGAGTCCGAGCACGGCCGGCGCGAGCGTGATCGCGACGAGCACGGCGACCGCGACGCAGACCGCGCCGACGGTTCCCATGAGTCCGAGGAACGGCACGCCGGTGACATTCAGCGCGAGCAGCGCGACGATGACCGTGGTTCCGGCGAACACGACGGCGGTGCCCGAGGTGCCGGTGGCGAGGCCGATGGATTCGCGCACCGGAACGCCGTTGAGCAGCTGCTTGCGGTGGCGGTTCACGATGAAGAGCGAGTAGTCGATGCCGACGGCGAGGCCGAGCATGACACCCAGCACGGGGGTGACGGATGCCATGTCGACGACGCCCGAGAAGGCCAGGGAGGCGGTCACACCGACTCCGACGCCCACGACGGCGGTCACGATGGGCAGCGCCGCGCCGATCAGCGAGCCCAGCATCACGATGAGGACGACCGCGGCGAAGGCGAGACCGATCGCCTCTCCGACGCCGAAGATCTCGGGGACGCCCTGCGCGATGTCGGTGCCGAAGTCGACGTCGACGCCGTCGATCGGAGAGGAGGCGAAGTGATCGATCGTGCCCTGCTTGACCTCTTCGGACAGCTCGAGCCGCGGGTCCTCGAACGAGACGTTGACGATCGCCGTCGACCCGTCTTCAGACACGACGCCGATGCCGTCGGCGAGACCGAGCAGCGTCGACCCGAGCTCGATCTGCTCGGAGTTCGCGTCGAGCTCGTCCCGGCCCTCGTCGATGGTCGTCTGCTGGGCGTCGAGCTGGGCGAGCTGGGCGTTGAGACCGGCCAGCTGCGCGTCCAGCGCGGCCAGCTGCGCCGACCCGACTCCGGCGGACTCGGCCTGCGCGCGGGCGGCGGTCAGCTGATCGAGACCGGCATCCAGCTGCGCCCTGCCGGCGTCGAGCTGCGCCTGCCCGGCATCCAGCTGCGTCCGTCCCGCGTCGAGCTGCTGCTCGCCGTCGGCCAGCTGCTGCGCCTGGTCGTCCTGCTGCTGCTGCGCGTCGAACGGGTCGACCACCGAGGCCACGCCGTCGAGGTCCTCAGCGCTGGACGCGAGCGCCGAGATCTCTGCCTTCTGCTCGTCGGTGAAGGCTGAGCCGTCGGTCGTCCGATAGACCACCGTCCCGGTGCCGCCGGCGGTGTCGGGGAGCTTCTCGGCCAGCTGGTCGGTGACCGCACCCGACGCAGTACCGGGGATGTCGAAGCTGTTGCTCAGCGTGCCCCCGAGGGTGAGGAAGGCGGCGACGCCGAGGCCGAGGATGACGACCCAGGACACGATCACCGTCCACGCCCTGCGCGCGGCCAAGGAACCCAGACGGTACAGCAGTGAAGCCAAGAGAATCTCCTTCAGACGGATAGATCATACGGTGCGTATCGTCTAGGGATCTGTGGTTATCCTGAACAGGTGGTGAATGAGCATCGGAGCGGGCCCGTGCGGAGCACCGCCGCGCGCGAGGCGATCCTCGATGCGACCGCTCGCCTCTTCCACAATCAAGGCTATGACCGGCTCACGATCGAGGGCATTGCCAAAGAGGCGGGCGTAGGCAAGCAGACCATCTACCGGTGGTGGCCGTCGCGCGGAGCGCTGATCGGCGAGTGCCTGGCCGAGGGCCGGCTCATCCCCGTCGACTTCGACGTCCCCGACACCGGAGACCTCGCGGCCGACGTCGAGAGCTGGCTGCGCAGCGTGCTGTCGATCCTCGACGCTCCCGAGGGCGGCGTCCTGCTGCGCTCGCTCGTCGCGGCCGCGACCGAGGATGCCGGGGTCGGCGCGCATCTCGGCGAGAGCCTGGGCGTGGAGAAGTACCTGACGGCGCGTCTGCGCGGCGGCATCCGCGACGGACAGCTGCCGGACGACGCCCCCGTCGACCAGCTCGGTCGCTCGATCCTCGGCGCGATCATCGTGGAGTCGCTGGGGCGCGAGCACCACGACCCCGAGTCCATCGTCGGCCTGACTCGGTTCCTGTTCCGGCGCTGACGCCCGACTCGTCGGTCGGCACGGATGCCGTCGCGCCGCTCATCGCCGCGCCACTGCCGTGCCGCCGGTTCGCGCCTCTCGGCCCGACCGGTGTCCGTGGGCGAACGCCCCCGGATCGGCGCCCCGCCGTGCCCGACCTCGCACCGTGCCGATCTCGTTCACGGCGTCGTCGACGCGGCGCCTGCGTGACACGAGGACCAGCTCGGTGCCGCTGCCGCTCTCCTCCACCACGGTGCGGCGGCTCTCTTCGATGCGACTCATGACGCCGACCGCGAAGCCGCGGAGGAACCCGCTGCGCGCTCGCCGTCTCACACTCTCGCGATGGCCGACGAAGAGGGCGCGGTGCTCGACCCACCAGTCCCGCATCGCCACCATCGCCTGCACCTGCAGGCTGGCGGTCAGCGTCTGCACCTGCCGCACGTCGGACTCGTGGCCGATCAGATGCAGCGCGGCGATCGGAGGATGCTCGGCGAGAAGCGGCCGGACGACGCCGAACGCCGTGGCGACGCCGATGCCGATCTCCCGCAGGTCCTTCGCGTAGACGCCGGTGAACAGCATCCGCTCGTTCACGATCTGCTCCTGACCCTGGCCGAGACGCCCTCGTCGTTCATCGATCTGGGCCTGCTCGATCCCGTACTTCAGCATCAGACGCTCGGCGTGCTCGGACAGCGCCTCGGCCTCTTCGGGCGTCGTGCTCTCGGCTTTCGCCAGCAGCTTGGCGATCAGGTCGAGTTTGGCTTCGGTCATGGCATCCCCCTTGGATCTGTGATGCCGTGATCCTTCGCCGGGTCACCTACATTCCGAGCGGCTCGTACGGGGGCGGGGGATGGATCCGATTGCACCGGATGCTGTGCAGGAGAAGTGGCACGTGCGAGCCGGGCATCCGCCCCGGCCCCCTCGCCGGGCCCATCGCCGGGCACGGCTTCGGAGCCGGGCATCCGCTCCGGGCCCCCCGGGCACAGCTTCGGAGCCGGGAGCACGGCGCGCCGACGGTTGCCGACGATGGCCGGCGCGTCGCCTCCCGCATCCGAAGTTGTGCCCGGAAGGCCGTGCCCGGAAGGACCGTGCCCGGAAGGACCGTGCCCGGAAGGACGTGCCCGGAAGGACCGTGCCCGGAAGGACCGTGCCCGGAAGGCCGTGCCCGGAAGGACCGTGCCCGGAAGGACGTGCCCGGAAGGACCGTGCCCGGAAGGACCGTGCCCGGAAGGACCGTGCCCGGAAGGACTGTGCCCGGAAGGGCCGTGCCCGAGACCTCAGCCGAGCAGCAGCGTGATGACGGTCGCGCCGCCGCCACCGAGGATCAGCGCGACGATCACCGTCCAGGCGACGATGCGGAGGCGCCGATTGCGCTTCTCGCCGAGGTCGCCGTAGTCGTCGTCGGGCCGGCTCAGTTCGCTCATCGCTCTCGCCTCGCTTCGCTCGATCGGCGACCGGTCAGGCCACCGGCTCCGCGACGGTCGGGCCGAAGGCGGCGGGAAGGGTTGCCTGCGAGCGCTCGCGGATCTCGTCGATCGAGACCGTGAAGACGTCCTGCACCTCGAGGGTCGCGCCCTGCGAATCGGTCACGCCGATGCGGGCGACGGGGTAGTTCCGTCCCTCGCAGAGTCCGCGGAACTTGACGTCGTCCTCGCGGGGCACGGTGACGATGACGCGACCGGTCGACTCGGAGAACAGGGCGGATGCGGCATCCACGCCGTCGCGCTCGATGATCTCGTTCAGCCATACGCGCGCGCCGACGCCGAAGCGCGAGACGCCCTCGGCCAGGGCCTGCGCGAGGCCGCCCTCCGACACATCGTGCGCCGACGAGATCAGCCACTCGTCACGGGCCGCCGCCAGCAGACCCGCGAGGCGCTTCTCGCCGGCAAGGTCGACCTTCGGCGGCAGTCCGCCGAGGTGCTGGTGCACGGTCTCGGCCCACGCGGAGCCGGAGAGCTCGGTCGAGGTCGTGCCGAGCAGGTAGATGTTCTGACCCTCGTCCTGCCACCCCGAGGGGATGCGCCGCGAGACGTCGTCGATGATGCCGAGCACGCCGACGAGCGGGGTCGGGTGGATCGGCACGTCGCCGGTCTGGTTGTAGAACGAGACGTTGCCGCCGGTGACCGGGGTGCCGAGCTCGTAGCATCCGTCCGCGAGGCCGTCGACGGTCTGCCCGAACTGCCACATGACCTCGGGGTTCTCGGGGGAGCCGAAGTTCAGGCAGTCGGTGATCGCGGTGGGCACGGCGCCGGTGACGGCGACGTTGCGGTACGCCTCGGCAAGGGCCAGCTGCGCGCCCGCGTACGGGTCGAGCTGGCAGTAGCGGCCGTTGGCGTCGGTCGAGATCGCGAACCCGAGGCCCGACTCCTCGTCGACGCGGATCATGCCGGCGTCGTCGGGGAAGGCGAGGGCGGTGTTGCCGAGCACGTAGTAGTCGTACTGGTTGGTGATCCAGCGGGTGTCGGCGAGGTTCGGGCTCGCGACGAGGTTCAGGAACTGCTCGCGCAGCACCTCGGGGTCGTTCGAGCGCGGCAGGTTCTCCGCGGCATCCGCCTGGAGTGCGTCGATCCACGTCGGGTACGCGACCGGGCGGTCGTAGACCGGGCCGTCGACGGCGACGGTCGAGGGGTCGACGTCGACGATGCGCTCGCCCTGCCAGTCGATGATGAGGCGTCCGTCGCCCGTGACCTCGCCGAGCACGGAGGTCTCGACGTCCCACTTCTCGACGACCGCAAGGAAGGCGTCGAGCTTCTCGGGGGCGACGATCGCCATCATGCGCTCCTGCGACTCCGACATGAGGATCTCCTCGGCCGTGAGCGACGGGTCGCGCAGCAGCACGTTGTCGAGCGAGACCTTCATGCCGCTGTTGCCGTTGGCCGCGAGCTCGGAGGTGGCGCAGGAGATGCCGGCGGCGCCGAGGTCCTGGATGGCCTCGACGAGCTCGTCGCGGTACAGCTCGAGACAGCACTCGATGAGCACCTTCTCGGCGAACGGGTCACCGACCTGGACGGCGGGGCGCTTCGTGGGTCCGCCGTCGGCGAAGGTATCGGATGCCAGGATGCTGGCGCCGCCGATGCCGTCGCCGCCGGTGCGGGCGCCGAACAGCACGACCTTGTTGCCGACGCCCGTGGCGTTGGCGAGCTTGAGGTCCTCGTGACGGAGCACGCCGACCGCGAGCGCGTTGACGAGCGGGTTGGCCTGGTAGACGGAGTCGAAGACCGTCTCGCCGCCGATGTTCGGCAGGCCGAGGCAATTGCCGTAGAAGCTGATGCCGCTGGTCACGCCGTGCACGACGCGGGCGGTGTCGGGGTGGTCGATCGCGCCGAAGCGCAGCGCGTCCATGACCGCGACCGGGCGGGCGCCCATCGAGATGATGTCGCGGACGATGCCGCCGACACCGGTGGCCGCGCCCTGGAACGGCTCGATGAACGACGGGTGGTTGTGCGACTCGGCCTTGAAGGTGACGGCCCAGCCCTCGCCGACGTCGATGACGCCCGCGTTCTGGCCCATGCCGACCATGAGGCGTTCCTTCATCTCGTCGGAGACCTTCTGGCCGAAGCGGCGCAGGTAGTTCTTCGACGACTTGTACGAGCAGTGCTCCGACCACATGACCGAGTACATGGCCAGCTCGCCGGAGGTGGGGCGACGGCCCAGGATCTCCTTGATGCGGGCGTACTCGTCGTCCTTGAGGCCCAGCGCCGCGTAGGGCTGCTCCTTCTCCGGAGTCGCGATCGCGTTCTCGACGGAGTCGGGGACGTGCTTGTGGGCAGGTGCAGGGGCGGTGGTCACGCGCACTCCTAGGGAAGGGGCCGGCGGGGCGTCGTCCAGTCTACCGGGGGATGCCGGGGCCTCCGGCCGGGCGGCTCAGCCCTTGTCGCCCTTGCCGGAGTTGCCCGAGTTGCCCGAGTTCTCGGAGTTCCCTGAGATTCCGGAGTTGCCCGAGTTGCCCGAGTTCCCCGGGCTCTCGGCCTTGTCCGGCTTCCCGGAGTTCCCGGAGTTTCGGGAGTTCCCGGAGTTCCCGGAGTTCGCGGGATCCCCCGTGTCGTTCGGCTGCTGGTCGACCGCCGGTTCGAGCACGGGCTCGACGGGAGCGACCGGATCGGTGCCGGCCACATCGGTCACGACGCCGTCGGTGTCCGTCGGAGCGACGACCGTGCTGCGTGCCACCACGGAGGACGCCGCCTTCGTCGCCTCGACGCCCGAGCCGCCGGCGAAAGCCATTCCGGTCGCCGCGACACCGACGGCGGTCACGCCGACGAGGGCCGCCACCGTGGCGGCGAGTCGTCCCCGGCGCCCTCGGTGCGGCGCTGTCGTGGACGCGAGGACCGCGGTCGCGTCCGTGCGAGCGGATGCCGCCATTGCGGGGAAGGGCTGCGCCGGAACGGCCGCAGCGGCACCGGCGCCGGAGCGCGCCGGTGCGGCGGGGGTGGGAACCGCGGGGA
>NZ_LWCU01000006.1 GCF_001650405.1 Microbacterium sp. H83
CCTACACCGCTCAGGATGCCGCCGCTCGCCGCGCCGGCGGCTCCGCCACCCGTCGCGCCCGCGGACGTCCCGGCTCCGGCACCGCCGGCACCGCCGGTCGCCGTCGCGCCGCCCATCGAGCCCGAGAACCCCGGCGGCGAGAACCCGGGAGGCGAGAACCCGGGAGGCGAGAACCCGGGAGGCGAGAACCCGGGAGGCGAGAACCCCGGAGGCGAGAACCCCGGAGGCGAGAACCCCGGAGGCGAGAACCCCGGAGGCGAGAACCCCGGCGAAGAGAACCCCGGCGAAGAGACCCCCGGAGGCGAGAACCCCGGAGGCGAGAACCCCGGAGGCGAGAACCCCGGAGGCGAGAACCCCGGAGGCGAGAACCCCGGAGGCGARAACCCCGGAGGCGAAAACCCCGGAGGCGAGAACCCCGGCATGCCGGAGGGCGTTCCGACTGTCTCCCCCGCGACCGTCGAGTTCGTGATCGGCGGCGACCTGGTCACCACGCACTATGTCGTCCCGGTGTCCGGCGCCGCGGGTGCGACCGTGAGCACGACGATCGCAGGCGGCACGGGCGGCACCGGGTCGACCGTCCTCGCCGCGGCCGACGAGACCTCGACCGTGGGGACCGGGCTCATCGATCTCCGCCCGTCGCTGCAGCAGATCTGCGAGGACGCCCCCGTCGAGTTCTTCTACGTCCTGGACGGCCGGGCGGGCGCTTCGACGACGACCACGCTCCGTCAGCTCAACGACTTCGACCCGAGGCTCCTGTGCATCCTCGTGCGCTCCGACGCGACCGCGGATTCCCTCGTCGCGGCACCGGCCGACGCCGCGGCGCCCGTCGATCCCTCGGCGGCGAACGCCGTGACCGCAGACGCCGCTCCGGCCGCGCAGGCGCCCCCCGTCGCGCCCGCTTCGCCCGTCGCCCCCGCGCCCGCCCCGGCCGCACCGATTCCCGCGGAGGCGCCCGCCGTCGCCGCTCCCGAGCCGACCGTCGCTCCCGCGCCCGTCGCTCCCGCACCCGCGCTTCCGGAGGTCACGACCGACCAGCCCGCGACCGCCGCGGACTCCCCCGCTCCCCTGCTCTGACGCCCCACGGCGGCGAATAGACTGGATCCATGTCCCCGGATCCCGCTCCCGTCCCCGGCGTCGACCGCCCGAACCTCACCGTCCTCGACGTCGTCCGCTCGGTCGTCCTGGTCATCGCCGTCGGCACCCTGGCCCTCTGGGGCTTCGCGACCTGGCCGCTGCCGTGGAACATCGTCCTGGGGATCGGGGCTCCCGTCGTCGTCATCGTCGTGTGGGCGCTCTTCCTGTCGCCACGACCCGTGCTGCGCCTGCATCCGTTCCTCCGCGCGGCGGTCGAGCTGCTGATCTACGTCGGCGTGACGATCGCGTGGTGGCTCATGGACCAGCCGTTCATCGGCATCGCCTTCGCCGTGGTCGCCGTCGGCACCGGTGTGGTGACCGGACGGCGCCGCATCGCATGACCGCGCTCGATCAGCTGACGTCCGCCCTCGGCGGCCTCGTCGACACCGACCCGACGACGCTCGAGGATGCCAGGGCCGACCAGTCCGGACACGCGGCCCCGGGGCGCCCGCTGGCCGTCGTGCACGCCGAGACCGTCGAGCACGTGCAGGCCGTGATGCGGATCGCCACCGCGACGCGCACCCCGGTGGTCGTCCGCGGCGCCGGGACGGGCCTCGCCGGAGCCGCGAACGGCGGCCAGGGCGAGATCGTGCTCTCCACCCGACGCATGACCGCCATCCACGAGATCAGCGCCGACGACCTCCTCGCCGTCGTCGAGCCGGGCATCCTCAACGCGGACCTGAACGACGTCCTCTCGGAGCACGGCCTCTGGTGGGCGCCCGACCCCGCCAGCCGCGCCATCTCGACGGTCGGCGGCAACATCGCCACGGGTGCCGGCGGCCTGCTCTGCGCCAAGTACGGCGTCGTGCGCGACGCGGTGCTCGGAGTCGACCTCGTGCTGTCCGACGGACGCCTCCTCCGCCTCGGCCATCGCAGCGTCAAGGGCGTGACCGGCCTCGATCTCACCTCGCTCGTCATCGGATCCGAGGGGACCCTCGGTGTGGTCGTGGGGGCGACTCTGAAGCTCCGGCGGCTCCCGGAGGGCACGACGTGCACCCTCACCGCCACGTTCCCGGACGTCAGGGCCGCCGCGGCCGCATCCGCCGCCGTCACGGCATCCGGCGTCCAACCCGCGATCATGGAGCTCATGGACGCCGCCAGCCTCGCCGCCGTGGCCGCGATGCTCGAACTGCCCCTCCCGAGCGCCGGTGCCGCCCAGCTGACGATCCAGACGGACGGTCCCGGTTCCGTCGCCGAGGCGACCACGATCGCCGAGATCCTCACCGCGCACGGCGGCGACGCGCAGGTCTCCCACGACCGCGACGAAGGCGAGCGCCTGCTGGCGATCCGGCGCGCCATGCATCCGGCGATGGCGCGGCTGGGCACGACGCTCATCGAGGACGTCTCGGTGCCGCGCAGCGCGATGCCCGCGATGTTCGACGAGATCTCCCGCATCGAGGAGGCCTACTCGATGACCATCCCGACCGTCGCCCACGCGGGCGACGGCAACCTGCACCCCAACTTCATCTTCGAGGGGACGGAGCCGCCCGCACACGTCTGGGCGGCGGCCGACGAGCTGTTCCGCGCGGCGATCGCGCTCGGCGGCACCCTGACCGGCGAGCACGGCATCGGCACTCTGAAGAGCCGTTGGCTGGCAGACGAGCTCGGCGACGACCAGTGGGAGCTGCAGCGTCAGATCACCCGCGTGTTCGATCCCGCGGGCATCCTGAACCCCGGCAAGGTGTTCGCCGCGGATGCCTGACATCCGCGTCAGCGCCGCCGTTATCGTCGATGACGCCGGTCGGGTGCTCGTGGTGCGCAAGCAGGGCACGACGAGGTTCATGCAGCCCGGGGGCAAGCCCGAGCCCGATGAGACGCCGTCGCAGACGCTGATCCGCGAACTGCACGAGGAGCTCGGTCTGCAGCTCGACGAGGCGGACCTCGAGCCCCTCGGCACGTTCGTCTCGGAGGCGGCGAACGAGCCGGGTCACCGCGTCATCGCGGACGCGTTCTCCGTGTCGATCGCGGCGGCCGAGGTGACGGTGCAGGCCGAGCTCGCCGAGCTGCGATGGATCACCCCGGCGGACGCCGGTACGCTGCCCCTCGCTCCGCTGAGCGTCGAGCACCTGCTGCCCTTGGCCTGGCCCGTCACCGGCCGCTGAGCCGCCGCGACGGCGTCGCCGGACCGCGATCACCCGAGGATCGACCCGCGGTCGACGCCGGGGCGCGGGATCAGATGCCCTGCCAGGACGGCTTGTTCGCGAAGGTGTAGCGGTAGTAGTCGGCGAGCGCCAGCTTCGAGGCCGCCGCCTCATCGACGACGACCGTCGCGTGCGGGTGCAGCTGGATGGCGGAGCCGGGCAGGATCGCGGAGAGGGGCCCTTCCACGGCATCCGCGACGGCCTGCGCCTTGCCCTCGCCGAAGGCGAGCAGCACGAGGTGGCGTGCGCGCAGGATGGTCCCGAGTCCCTGCGTGATGCAGTGCCGCGGAACGTCGTCGATCGAGTCGAAGAAGCGCGCGTTGTCCTCGCGGGTCTGCTCGGTGAGGGTCTTCACCCGCGTGCGCGAGGCGAACGACGAACCGGGCTCGTTGAAGCCGATGTGCCCGTCGGTGCCGATGCCGAGGATCTGGAGGTCGACGCCGCCGGCGGCGTCGATGGCCTCCTCATAGTCGGCGCCCGCGTGCTGGATCGTCTCCTGCGCGCCGTTCGGCACGTGGATGCGTCGCGGGTCGAGCCCGAGCGGCTCGACCACCTCGCGCGTGATGACCGACCGATAGCTCTCGCTGTGGGCCGGGTCGAGGCCGACGTATTCGTCGAGCGCGAAGCCGCGCACCTGGGAGACGTCGCGTCCTGCGAGGCGCTCCCGCAGCGCCTGGTAGACGGGCAGGGGCGTCGATCCGGTCGCCAGGCCGAGGACCGCATCCGGTCGGCCGTCGATGAGCTCGACGATCTCCTGGGCGACCAGCGCACCGGCCGCTTCGGCGTTCTCGACGATGACGACTTCAGCCATGGGGGACGATCTCCTTCACAGGGGTGGTCGCGCCGACGATCGCGGCGCCGAATGCCGCCGCCGGCGAGCCGTCGGAGAGCATCTCGATTCTCTCATCCAGGTGCAGCGACCGCATGAACGGTGACGCCTCCGCGCCCGCGCGCAGCGCACTCCGGACGCCGCCGAACAGCCGATCTCCGAGCGCGGTCAGTCCCCCGCCGATGATCACCCGCTCGACGTCGGCCGACAGCACCAGCGCGCGGACGGCAGCGGCCGCTCCGTGGAAGAGGTCGGAGCGGAGCGCGGCGGCGGCGGGATCCCCCGCGTCCGCGGCATCGAGGATGTCCCGCACCGGCAGCGCCCCCGGGCGACCCCACGCGCGCGCCAGGGCTCCTCCGCCGCAGAAGGTCTCGATGCAGCCGCGCTGCCCGCAGCCGCAGACCCGACCGTTCGGGTCGACGGACAGGTGCCCGACCTCACCGGCCGTGCCGCGCGCACCGCGCCAGATGGCGCCGTCGACGACGATGCCGGCGGCCACGCCGGTGCCGAGGTTGAGGTAGGCCATGGATCCCGTGATGCCGCGGAGAGCTGCCGCACCGAGCGCGGCCGCCTTCACGTCGTTCTCCACCCGCACCGGCGCGCCGATGATCGCCGACGTCCGCTCCGCGAGATCGAGCGACTCCACGCCGAGGTTGACCGCGTGGAGCACGCGCCCCGTGTCCGCGTCGACGAGTCCGGGGATGCCGATGCCGACCGTGCCCACGGATGTCGGTGCGAAGCCGCCGTCGACGGCGAGATCGGCGATCGCGTCGACGATGCCGGCCACGACCGCCTCGTCTCCCCAGCCGGTCGGGCGTCGGCGGCGCGCGACGATCTCGCCGGACGGGGCCACGGCGACGGCGTCGATCTTGGTGCCGCCGACGTCGAGGCCCACGCGTACCGGCCGACCGGCGAGGTCGGCGGGTGTCGCATCCGTCATCGGATGGTGCTCCTGCACGTCGTGTCGTCGGCCGCGGAGCTCACGAGACACCCAGCTGCCCCGACAGCACCATGACCGCGGTGCCGCGCAGCACGATGTCGTCCTGGTGGGTGCGGCGGATGAGCACGTCCTCGAACACGCCCTCGAGGGTGCGGGCGTGCAGCGTCTCGACGGCGGCGTCGATCAGGACCCCGTCGAGGAGGTCTGCAGGCCCCGAGA
This sequence comes from Microbacterium sp. H83, assembly GCF_001650405.1. Classification (GTDB taxonomy): domain Bacteria; phylum Actinomycetota; class Actinomycetes; order Actinomycetales; family Microbacteriaceae; genus Microbacterium. The sequence continues at coordinate 5,264 of NZ_LWCU01000006.1, forward strand.
GCACGACCTCGGAGAGATCGAGCGCCGCGACGATCGGGGCGATGGCGATGGCCATGCGGGTGCCGGCGTCGCGCAGGATGTCCTCGCGGGAGTCGGGAGCTCCGTCGATCGCGGGGCGCAGCCGCGTCTCGCTGAGCCAGGCCTCGAGGCAGCCGTCCTTGCCGCACGCGCAGCGCGGACCGCCGTCGGTGCCGACCACGACGTGGCCGATCTCCCCCGCGGCGAAGCGGCTGCCCACGAGGGGCTGACTGCCCGTGATGAGGCCTGCGCCCACGCCGCGCCCGATACGGATGAGCATGAAGTCCGCCTTGGCATCGCCGAAGGTGTACTCGGCGAGCACGGCGGCGTTGGCGTCGTTGCGCACCAGCACCGGGAGGTCGAGCTCGACGCCGAGCTTCGCCTCGAGCGGCAGGTCGGTCCAGCCCAGGTTGGGCGAGCTCAGCACCATGCCGTCGGGGCGCACGACCCCGGGCGTGCCGATGCCGACGCCGAGCACCGGCTGCGAGGCCGTCTGCACGAGTGCGCGCGCGAGCTCGAGTGTGGCCGCGTATGCGGCGTCTCCGTCAGGGGTCTCGGGTCGCGCCACCTCGCGCCGCTCGAGCACGTCGCCGTCGAGGCTCAGCAGCGCGCCGACGAATGCGCGCGGCCCCGACAGGTCGATGCCGATGATCTGGTGTCCGACGCGGTCGATGTCGATGAGGATCGGCGGCTTGCCCGGCCCCACGGTCTCGCGGACGCCCATCTCGATCACGATGCCGTCCGCGATGAACTCCGCCACGAGATCCGAGATCGTCACGCGTGTGAGTCCCGTCTCGCGGGAGAGGTCAGCGCGGCTCATCGCGCCCGAGTGATAGAGGGTCTGCAGCACCAGCGCACGATTGTGTCCGCGGGCGTGTTCCGGAAGGACCTTCGAGCGCGAGCGCAGGTGGCGTCCGGGCCCGAAGGCGTGGGCGCTCGCACCGACGTACTCCGACGCCGCCGATGGAGCCTGTTCACCCGATACGGACATGTTTGTTAGTAGACCTTACGAACAAAAATTGTGCAACCCCTGCCCGGTGTGGTACCGGGAGGGTTACCGAAACGTTACATTACTTCGCGAGCCGTCCGGAGACGGTCTTCGCGCGATCGAGGAGAGGGGCCACGAGCCCTGCCACGATCTCCTCTCGCGCCTCACGCGTGAGCGGCTTCCCGGGCACTCCCGGACGACGCTGCGCAGGCGATGGTCCGTCCAGAGGACGATACCGCACCCCCGCCGCCGCGAGCCGTCGGAGGTGGGTCGGCAGACGCCTGCCGAAGTCGTCGAAGGGCGGCGGCTCCCCGCCCTCCCACAGACGCTCGGCGATCGCCGCGAGCCGGGGGAAGACAGCGAAGTCGACGCGGTCGCGCGTGGGGAGATGCTCCGTCCACACGTTCGCCTGACCCCCCACGGCCCCCTCCTCGATGCGCAGCGAATAGGCGCGCTCGATCGGGAGCGGCGGACCGACCCGGATCGGCTCCTCGTCCGAGTCCGACTGCGGGTAGTCCAGATAGACCTCGAGGTCGGGACACGCGACGACCGGGATGCTGCGGCGCAGCGCCTCGCGGATCGCGACCGGGCCGCGCCAGGCGAGGATCTGCACGCCCTCGGGCACATCACCCTCGAGCACCTCGTCCCACGCCAGGGCGACCCTGCCGCGTGCATGGACGGCGTCGACGAACCGCGCGGTGAACCAGGGCTGCACGTCACGGGGCGTCTCCAGCCCCCATTCGCGCATGCTCTCGTCCGCCGCAGTGCTCTGCGCCCATTCGGTCACCGGCACCTCATCGCCGCCGATGCCGATCCACGGCGAGTCGAAGAGATCGCACAACGCGTCGATGGCTGCGCGGCCGAAGGCGAGCGATCGCTCCGTCGGCGCGAGAGTGCGCGGATTGACGCCGAAGCGCTCCCAGGGGGTCGTGATCGGCTCACCCGCGTCGGTGTTGCCGAGCTCGGGGTAGGCGGCGAGCGCGGCCTGCACGTGGCCGGGCAGCTCCACCTCGGGCACGATCGTGACGAAGCGGTCCGCCGCGTACCGCACGAGCTCGCGCAGCTCGGCATCCGAGTAGTGCCCCTCGTGCACTCCGGGCTCGACCGTCGCGAACGGGCCGTGTCCGAGCTGCGTCGCCTCACGGCGCGCTCCCCGCTCGGTGAGCAGCGGATATCCGGGCACCTCGAAGCGCCACCCCTGATCGTCGGTGAGATGAAGGTGCAGCACGTTCAGATGGTGGTCGGCGAGCAGGTCGACGAGGCGACGCACGTCATCGACCGGGCGGAAGTGACGGGCGACGTCGAGCATCGCACCCCGCCATCCGTGGGCTGGAGCCCCCTCCCAGACGCCGGCGGGGATCCGCGTCTCCGCGCCGCTCGGATCCCGCAGCTGACGCAGCACCGTGACGCCGCGGAAGACCCCGGCAGCCGTGGCACCGGCGACCTCGACACCGTGTGCGGCGACCACCACCCGGAACGCCTCGTCCGAGACCCGATCACGCGCGAACGGCAGAGCGGCGAGCGCCTCGTCGACGCGAAGGGCGATCGCGGGTCCGGAGCCTCCGTCGCCGGACGGCTCCCCCAGCAGCTCGATGCTCGCGCCGAGTCCGTCGGGTGCGATGACGGCGGTGCGCGTGGTCCACACGAACGGAGGCGCGGCCGGATCGATGACGGCGGCAGCGCGGGGCACGGTCGCGCGATGCGCGGGTGGCGGCATTCGCAGGGCATGACCCGGCGTCTCGCCGGTGACGTCGCCGCGCGCGACGACCGGCACTCCCGCGACGAGCACCTCGACGATCCCTCGCGGCGGCTCGAACGGCGCGTCGAAGGTGGCGCCGGCGTCGACCGTCTCCGGATCGAACAGGACGAGATCGGCGGTCGCGCCCTCGCGGATCACGCCGCGAGGCGCGTCGCCGCGGTCGAGTCCCAGCCGTGCGGCGGGCGTGCCGGACAGGTGCCGCACGGCCTCCTCGAGCGACAGGACCCCGAGCTCGCGCACGTAGTGGCCGAGATAGCGGGGGAACGTCCCGCGGCCGCGCGGGTGCGGCCTGGCGCCGATCAGGATGCCGTCACTGCCCCCGCTGTGCCGCGGATGGCGCATGATGGCCCTGACGTTGTCCTCGTCGCCGATGTGCATGAGGATGCCGGTCGCGCCGGCGTCCGCCACGATCGTGTCGAGCACCACGTCGACCGCACGGCGTCCGGAGGCGTCGGCGATCTCCGCGACCGTGTGACCGACGAGCGCGGCGAGCGACGGATCCCCCGTCCCGGCGATCTGGATCGCCGACCAGTCGGCGCGCTCGCCGTGGAAGCCGTCGCAGCCGATCTCCTCGAGCTCGACGCGCACCGCTTCACGGCCCTCCGCGTCCAGTGCCGCGATCGTGCCGATCAGGTCTCCCCCCTCCGACAGCCTGCTGGGCAGCAGCGCGGCGAGCGTGGTCGCACCGGGGAGGTAGGGGTACGTGTCGAGCGTGACGTCCACGCCGTCGGCGAGCGCATCGTCCACGAGCGACAGCAGCTCGGCGGCGCGCCCGCGGTTCGGCGCGAAGTTCATGGTCGCGTGGGTCAGGTGGATGGCGCAGCCCGTGCGGCGTCCGATGTCCAGCGCCTCGCGATAGGCGTCGAGGGCGGACCCTCCGTAGCTGCGGGTGTGGGGCGCCCAGTATCCGCCGCGCTCGGCCACGACCCGGCACAGCGCCTCGAGCTCCGCGGTGTCGGCGTACATCCCCGGGGTGTAGGTGAGACCGCTCGACATCCCGAACGCTCCGGCGTCCAGCGCGGCGCCGAGCAGAACGGACATCCGCTCGATCTCGTCCGACGTGGCCCTGCGGTTCTCGTGGCCGACGACCATCATCCGCAGATTGCCCTGCGGCACGAGCAGTGCGGCGTTCGCGACGGTGACCGCATCCATCGCGTCGAGCAGGTCGCCCATGGTCCGCCACGGCGCCGTGGTCGGCGCGCCGTTCCATCCCGCGATCTGCGCCGGGATCACGGCCGCCGCAGCATCGTCGAGGGGGGCGTACCCGAGGCCGTCCTGACCGAGCACCTCGGTCGTCACCCCCTGGCGGATCTTCGCCTCGTGCGCGGCGCCGCGCAGCACAGCGAGCTCGCTGTGCGCATGCATGTCGATGAAGCCGGGAGCGAGCACGAGGCCCGCGGCGGCGATCTCAGCCGCCCCCTCGGGCAGCCGGAAGTCGATCTCCGCGCCTTCTCTGCTCACGCCCACCACGCGCGCGCCCTCGACCGCCACGTCGGCGATGAAGCGCGCGGCCCCGGTGCCGTCGACGACCGTGGCGCCGCGGTAGATCCGGACCGGCCTCTCGGCACTCAGAAGCATGTCGCCACCGCCCCGACGACCCTCGGGTCCTCGGCGTCGGGATCGTCGATCACGGCGACCACCCGCCACTTGTCGAAGGCCGTGCACGGGTGCGAGAGTCCGAGGCGCACGACCTCCCCCGGAGCGACCGTGGCCCCGGGCGCGAGGTGCAGGAACGCGTGCTGGTCGTTGAGTGCCGTGATGGTCCCGTCGACGGATTGCGGTGCGGGCAGATCGATGTCGAAGGGCACGTCCCGTCGCCCCGCGTCGAGAAGGGCGAGGCCGTCCTCGGGCTGCGACACGACGCGCGCCCACGCGTGCATCGCCGAGCGCAGCGGTGCGGTGTCCGTGAGCGGTCCGAAGGGCGACATCCGCGAGTAGAAGCCGTCGTCGTGGATCTGGAAGGCACCGGAGCGCAGGACGATGTCGTTCTCTCCGCGAAGCGGAGCGAGCACCGCGGCGGCGCGGTCGGGGAAGGAGCTCCCTCCGGCGCTCAGCACGGGGCGGATGCCGTCGGCGTAGTCGAGTCGCGCATGCAGCTCGACCAGCGTCCGCAGATACGCGTCGACGGCCTGCACGGAGGATGCGCTCCTGTCGGGACCGAACGGCCCCTCGTAGCCGGTGACGCCGGCGAGCCGCAGACCGTCCGCAGCGGCGATGGCCTCGGCGACGGCCTCGCCCTCCTCGATGCTGCGCGCGCCCGTGCGCCCACCCGCTCCGCCGAGCTCGACGAGGACGTCGAGGGGGCGGCGGGCTCCGGCGAGCGCGTCGGCGAGGATGCCCACCGTGGCGGCCGAATCCGCCCAGCAGAGGATCCGCAGCCCGTCGCGCTCCGACAGCAGGTCGCCGAGTCGGCGCGCGGCCGCCGCATCCGTGACCGCGTTCGCGATCAGCACCGTGTCGACACCGACCGAGACGGCGAACTCCGCCTGCCAGGGGGTCGCGACCGAGATGCCCCACGCGCCGGCGTCGAGCAGGCGCTGCCACAGCGCGGGCGCCATCGTCGTCTTGCCGTGCGGGGCGAGCAGCACCCCTTCGCGCGCGGCCCACTCGAAGACCGTCGTCTCGTTGTGGGCCAAGGCCGCCTCGTGGACCGTGAGCACCGGCGTCATCAGGTCGGAGACCCGCAGACCGGCCCCCGCGACGTCGGAGAGCGCGAGACCCGCGGCATGCGCCGGGAACCCCTTCGTCCAGCTTCCGATCACGGGGTCAGGGATTTGTAGAGGCATCTAACAAGGCTACTAGGCTGTCGGTATGACTGCGAAGATCCGCGTTTCGACCGACGCCGCCCCCGCCCCCGCCCACACCTTCTCGCAGGGTGTCCGCAAGGGACCGATCGTCCAGGTCTCCGGTCAGGGCCCGGTCGACCCCGCGACCAACGAGTACCTGTTCCCCGGTGACGTCGCGGCGCAGACCACCCGCACGCTGGAGAACGTGAAGGCGATCGTCGAGGCATCGGGAGCGACCTTCGACGACGTCGTGATGCTGCGCGTGTACCTCACGAAGCGCGAGGACTTCCCGATCATGAACGAGGCCTATGGCGCGTTCGTGTCCGCGCACACCACCGGCGACGTCCTGCCTTCGCGCACCACCGTGTTCACGGGCCTCCCCCGCGAGGAGATGCTCGTCGAGATCGACGGGCTCGCCGTCGTCTCCGACTGAGCAGGAGTCGTCGCGGGAGGCACCGCGCGCGTGATATCACGACCGTTGCCTCCCCGTTACCTCCCATCCCGTACCATTGAGCGATATACAGGCCACGCGAGTACCGGGGGGTGAAGTTCGTGACCGATCTGACCGCAGCGCAGGACGCGAAGACCGCGAAGCTGGATGAGTCGACCGTCTCGGAGGGCGTCGGGGGAACCGCGAACGCCCGCCCCGACGGCGATGCACCCACCGAGGCGCTCCCTCCGAGCGACGGCGACCAGCCGCTGGCGTGGGCGCCCATCGAACCGACTCCCAAGAAGAAGCGCCTCGGTCTCTGGATCGGCCTCGGCGTCGGTGCGGTCGTGATCGGCGCCGGAGCGGCCTCGATGATCCTGATCGCCCCGGGCACCACGGTCGCCGGCATCCCCGTCGGCTGGATGACCCCCGGCGCTGCCGCGGACGTCATCAGCTCGCACGTCGCCGACACGGAGATCACCCTGACCGGCGCAGGCGGCGACACCGTCCTCACCGGCGCCGACCTGGGGGCGCAGATCGATGCGTCCGCCCTCGCGGATCGGGCCTTCGCGGAACGCCCGCTGTGGAACGTCGGCGCCTGGATGGGTGAGCCGGTCCCCGGCGACATCGCCCTCGACGCGGACGCCGCCGAATCCGTCCTTCGCGACGCCGTCCCCTCGAGCTTCGTCGACCCCGTGAACGCGGGCGTCGTGTTCGACGCCGCGACCGGCGCATACGTCGTCACGCCGTCCGAGACGGGCACGGCGATCGACGTCGACGCCCTCGGCGCCGCGATCACCGACACCATCGCCGACGGCGGCCGCACCCTGCAGTTCTCCGGAGATCCCGCCGAGGCCGCCCCGGCGATCTCCGACGAGGATGCGACGGCCATGGTCGCGTCCGTGAACACGATGCTCGGATCCATCGGCTTCTATCTCGGCGAGGAGCGCACCGTTCCGATCGACGCCGCCACCGCCTCGACCTGGTTCACCGTGGTCGACGACGGCGGAGAGCTGAAGATCGAGGCCGATCAGACCGCGATCCAGGCGACCGTCGACGCGCTGCCCGCTGCCGTCGACCGCGCACCGGTCGATGCGACCAACATCGTGAACTCCTCGGGCGAGATCCTGCGAGTCGAGTCCGAGGGCGTCGCCGGTCGGGCGATCAGCGACACGTCCAACCTCGCGTCCGAGGTCGTCGACAAGCTGCAGGCGGGCGAGGGCGTCTTCCCCATCGCGGTCACAGAGACGCCGTTCCAGTCGGTGAACCTCAAGCGCAACATCGTCGTCGACCTGAGCGCCCAGACGGCGACCGCGTACGAGAACGACGTCGTGGTCAACTCCTGGAAGATCTCCTCGGGCAAGTCGGCGACGCCGACGGACGTGGGGAACTTCAGGGTCTACGCCCACGTCCGCATCCAGAACATGAAGAGCCGCGAGCCCGACGGCTCGATCACCGAGACACCGAACGTCCCCTGGGTCACCTACTTCAACGGCGACGAGGCATTCCACGGCACGTACTGGCACAACGACTTCGGCACCCCGCGCAGCCACGGCTGCGTGAACATGCCCATCGACGTCGCCAAGTTCGTCTACGACTGGTCCCCCATCGGCATGGAGGTGCGAGTCCAGTACTGACTCCCCCCTCCCCCGAGCGGGAACGACGAAGGGGCCGGATGCTGATGCGTCCGGCCCCTTCGTCATCCGATCAGATCAGCGGGTCGACGATGCCGTTGAGCGTCGCGGACGGGCGCATGGCCTTCGCGACCAGCGCCTCGTCCGGACGGTAGTAGCCGCCGATCTCGACCGCCGAACCCTGCACAGCGTTGAGCTCGGAGACGATCGTCTCCTCGTTCTCCGTCAACGCCGCCGCGATCGGCGCGAAGGCGGCGGCGAGCTCTGCATCCTTCGTCTGTCCCGCCAGCTCCTGGGCCCAGTAGAGCCCGAGGTAGAAGTGGCTGCCGCGGTTGTCGATCGTGCCGAGCGCACGCCCCGGCGAGCGGTCCTCCTCGAGGAAGGTCCCGGTTGCGGCGTCGAGGGTCTCCGCGAGGACGCGCGCCTTCTCGTTGCCTGTGCGGTCCGCGAAGTGCTCGAGCGAAGCCGCGAGCGCGAAGAACTCGCCCAGCGAGTCCCAGCGGAGGTAGTTCTCCTCGACGAGCTGCTGCACGTGCTTCGGCGCCGAGCCGCCGGCACCGGTCTCGAACAGACCGCCGCCCGCCAGCAGGGGGACGATCGACAGCATCTTCGCGCTGGTGCCCACCTCGAGGATCGGGAACAGGTCGGTGAGGTAGTCGCGCAGCACGTTGCCGGTCACCGAGATCGTGTCGAGGCCGTGGCGCATGCGCGCCAGCGTGTAGCGGGTGGCCTCCTCAGGGGCGAGGATCGTGATCGTGAGGCCCTTGGTGTCGAGCGTCGCGAGCCCCTGGTGGACCTTCGCGATGATCTGCGCATCGTGCGAGCGGTTGGCGTCGAGCCAGAACACCGCGGGAGCGCCGGTCGCGCGGGCGCGCGAGACGGCGAGCCTGACCCAGTCCATGACCGGGATGTGCTTGGTCTGCGTCGCACGCCAGATGTCGCCGGCGCCGACCTCGTGCTCGATGAGCACCGTGCCCTCACTGTCGAGCACCTGCACGGTGCCGGGTGCGGAGATCTCGAAGGTCTTGTCGTGGCTGCCGTACTCCTCGGCGGCCTGAGCCATGAGACCCACGTTCGGGACGGTGCCGATCGTCGCCGGGTCCAGCGGGCCGTTGGCGATGACGTCGTCGATCACTGCCTGGTAGACGCTCGCGTACGACGAGTCGGGGATGACCGCGAGAGTGTCGGACTCGCCGCCGTCCTCGCCCCAGAGCTTGCCGCCGTTGCGGACGAGGGCGGGCATCGACGCATCCACGATCACGTCGCTGGGGACGTGCAGGTTCGTGATGCCCCTGTCGGAGTTCACGTACGACAGGCGGGGCCCCTCGGCGATGGCCTTGTCGAAGGCCGCGGCGATCTCGTCGCCGCCGGCGATGCCGCCGAGCCCGGCGAGGATCGAGCCCAGACCGTCGTTCGCGTTGAGGCCCGCCTCGGCGAGCCGGTCGCCGTACTGGGCGAAGACGTCCGCGAAGAAGGCCTTCACGACGTGGCCGAAGATGATCGGGTCGCTGACCTTCATCATCGTCGCCTTGAGGTGCACCGAGTACAGGACGTCGTCGTTCTTCGCCGTCTCGAGCGTCTCCGCGAGGAACGCGTCGAGGTGCGCAGCCGAGAGGAAGGTCGCGTCGATGATCTCGCGCGGCAGGACCTTGAGCCCCTCCTTGAGGATCGTGACCGTGCCGTCCTCCGCGGTGTGCCGGAAGCTCAGGACGTCGTCGTGGGCCGCGACCCAGGAGCGCTCGTTGTGCTTGAAGTCGTCGTGGCCGAGCGTGGCGACGCGGGTCTTCGACCCCTCGGCGAACGGCTTGTTGCGGTGCGGGTGCTTCTTCGCGTAGTTCTTGACCGCGAGCGGGGCCCGACGGTCGCTGTTGCCCTCGCGGAGCACCGGGTTGACGGCCGACCCCTTGATGCGGTCGTAGCGCGCGCGCACGTCCTTCTCCTCGAGCGAGGACGGCTCGTCGGGGAAGTCGGGGATGTCGTACCCCTGCGCCTGCAGCTCGGCGATCGCGGCCTTGAGCTGCGGGATGGATGCCGAGATGTTGGGCAGCTTGATGATGTTCGCCTCGGGCAGCGTGGCGAGTCCGCCGAGCTCGGCCAGCGCGTCGCTGACCTGCTGCTCCGGGGTGAGCTTCTGCGGGAAGGCCGCAAGGATGCGCCCGCCGAGCGAGATGTCACGGGTCTCGACCTCGATGCCCGCCTGGCCGGTGTAGGCCTTGATGATGGGGAGGAAGGAAGCCGTGGCGAGAGCAGGAGCCTCGTCCGTGTAGGTGTAGATGATGGCGTCGTCGGTCACCAGGAGGTTCTCCGTTCGCGAGGGCAGATTTGTCTCGATACCAAGATACCTGAGCGCCTCGCCGGCCACGTCCGCCGCCGGACGTCGCGCGGATCGACTTCCGGCATTCCGGACGCGGCGACCCCTGACGAAAGTCGACGTTTCGGCGTGTGAGGGGCCCGGAGGGGCTAGCCTGTGATCATGTCCGAACTGCGCATGGTCGAACTCTCCGCCGCGACGATCGTCGCGGTGAACAACCTGTCGCTCAAGCCCGGACAGGAGCAGTTCCTCGCTCCGGTGTCCTACGGCATCGCCGCGACCGTGATCAACCCCCAGACGTCGTGGCAGCGCGTCGTGCTGGACGGCGACCAGGTGGTCGGATTCGTCAGCGCCAACTTCGACGCCGAGGCCCCGGAGGAGCACTTCCGCTCCGTGCTGTGGCGCATCAACGTCGACGCGGACGACCAGGGCAAGGGAGTCGGACGCTTCGCCGTCGAGCGGCTCGTGGAGGAGGCCCGCGCTCGCGGCGTCGACCACGTCAACGTCATCTACGAAGCCGGAGAGGACGGGCCGGAGGCCTTCTTCCTCCGCGTCGGCTTCACCCCGGTCGGCGAGACCGAGTACTCCGAGGTCATCGCCCAGATCCGCGTCGAACCCTAGACCGGCGGCGGGGTCTCGAATCCCCTCCCCCATCGAGGCCCCGTCGCCCTGTCCGGTCGATCCGCGGGAACGCTCCCATAGCGCGCACCTCGATGTGCTGCCTCGCGCCACAAAAAGCTTGCGTCCGGCGCCGCTCGACAACTTCGAGTGGGGGTACGGCTACGCGAAGCGGTTCGGGATCGTCCGCGTGGGCTTCGACACCCTCGAGCGCACCGTGAAGGACTCGGGGCACGGGTACCGCGAGCTGGTGCGGTCGCGCACGATCGGAGAGTGAGGTCTGCCCGCGAGCTCACGAGCGCGTCGGCGAGACCATGAGCGCGTCCGCTAGCGCTTGTCGGGCCGCTGCTTCCGATCGTTCCACGCGGCGAACGCAGAGGCAGCGGCACCGGCCGCGCGGTCGAAGGCCTCCGCCGACCGCGAGATCATGTCCTGCGCGGCATCCTGCCAGGTCGGAGCCGGAGCGACCTCTCCGGCCTGCACCCGCGCCGCATGCTCCGCCGCCTCGAACGCCCGCTCCAGGTCGGCCACCGCGTCGCGATAGGCGGCGAACTCCGCCGGCGTCGTGACCTTCCCGCCCGCAGCGCGGCGCGCGTCGACCGCGGCGCCCGCCGCCCGCAGGTAGGCGGCCGTCGCGGGCTGCTTGACGTCGGTCATCGCGGGGTAGGCGATCTGCAGCGATGCATCCGTCTCGTACCGCATCCACCGTGCGGTGATCGCCTCGTGCTCGGCCTGCAGACGCTCGAGCGGACGAGGAGCGGATGCCGCGGGCAACGCCGCCCGCGCGGCGCTGAGACGCACCTGTTTGGCTCGGACGTCGGCCGCAGCGGCCTTGGCGTCGTTCTCCTTCTCGCGCAGCATCCGTTTGGCTCCGGCGACCTGCTCGGGCGTCGCTCGCCTCGCGCTGCGCTCGGCCGAGACGCGCGCGTACTCGGCCCTGGCCAGTCGGGCGGCCATGCGACGTTCGGTCGCGAGCTGCTGCGCCTGCCTCAGGTCGTGCCGCGCGGCGTCGACCGCGAGCCGGCGTCCGCTCTTCATGCTCCGCCTCCGCATCCCGATGCCTCCCGCGGCGACTCCTCCGGCCGCGACGGGCGCGATCCACCACCACTCGACGAGCAGCAGCGGATCCATGCTTCGATGCTACCCAGTGCCCCCGACTCTGTCCCCCGCCCTGCTCTGCCCGCTCTGCCCTGCMCCGCCCTGCTCTGCCCCGTCACTTTCCGCGGCCTTTGCCAACTTCTGCGGCCTCGATGGCGCCCCGTGGCCGCAGAAGTCCGCGGTGGCCGCAGAAGTTGATGCCCTCATCCCTTCTGCACAGCGCAGACCAGCGGTCGGTTCTTCCCCGATCGCGTCGTGGGCGAGGTTCCCCGTGCCATCGACACCGCATCCTTGGTCGATGGACCTGACCGCATGGCTCGCTGCCCACGGCGGTATCGCGCATCGATCGGATGCCGCAGCGCACGGCTTCTCCCCTCGCCGCGTGCGGGCGGCGATCAGGGCGGGTGAAGTGCGCCGCGTACGAGCGCAGTGGGTGGCGCTCGATTCCGCCCCCGAGGACCTCACGGCGGCCGCCGCGGCATCCGGTCGTCTGACCTGCGTCTCGCTCGCCCGACGCCGTGGATGGTGGATACCCGATGGAGCGGATGCCGGACTGCACCTTCAGGTCGGCACGAACGCCCATCGCCATCGCGACGATGCGACGCTGCACTGGGGTGCACCGCTCGTCGATCGCGGTGCCCGAGAACTCACAGCCTCCGTCGAAGACGCTTTGGCGCACATCGCAGTCTGCTGCACACACGAAGACGCCCGGGTGATGTGGGAGTCAGCCGTCCGGGTGGAGCGCCTCGACCTGGAGGCCCTCCGGCTCGTGCGGTGGCGCGAGCCGCGCTCTCGCGGTCTCGCCGACCAGGTCGTCGGGCTGTCGGACTCCGGCCTCGAGACCATCTTCGTCGTGCGACTCAGCGGCTGGGGCGTGCCGGTGCGTCAGCAGGTCCGACTGGCAGGACGGCGAGTGGACATCGTCATCGGCTCGCACCTGGTCATCCAGATCGACGGGTACGCTCACCACGCGTCATCGGCGCAGCGCGGCTCCGACGTCGCTCACGATGCCGAACTGCGCCTCCGTGGCTACACGGTGCTGCGGTTCACCTACGGTCAGATCGTGCACGACTGGCAGCGGGTCGAGCGCACTCTGCAGGCCGCCATCGCGCGCGGCCTGCACCTGCCACCCGGTCGTCGCAGCTGAGGTGAGCACGTTCTGCGGCCATGAGCGACTTCTGCGGCCACGACATCCTGGTCGTGGCCGCAGAAGTTGACGATGGCCGCAGAAGTCGACGAGTATCCCGAGGGCTAGACCAGGGTCTCCTGCCATGCCGCGTGCAGTTGGGCGAACTTGCCGGTGCCGCCGATGAGAGCATCCGGCGTGTCGTCCTCGATGATGCGCCCGTGCTCCATGACGAGCACGCGATCGGCGATCGCGACCGTCGAGAGCCGATGAGCGATGATGATCGCCGTCCGGTCCTTGAGCAGCGTCTGCAGAGCGTCCTGGATCAGCCGCTCCGACGGGATGTCGAGCGACGCGGTGGCCTCGTCGAGGATCAGCACCCCCGGATCGGCGAGGAAGGCGCGCGCGAACGAGATCAGCTGCCGCTGCCCCGCGGAGACACGACCGCCGCGCTTGTTGACGTCGGTGCCGTAGCCGTCAGGGAGCGACGAGATGAACCCGTCCGCGCCCACTGCCCGCGCCGCGGCCCTGATCTCGTCCAACGTCGCGTCGGGCTTCCCCAGCGCGATGTTGTCGGCGACCGTGCCGCTGAAGAGGTAGGCCTCCTGCGTCACCATCACGATGGCACGGCGGAGATCCTTCGGATGCAGCTGACGGAGGTCGACGCCGTCGAGGGTGACAGAGCCGATCGACGGGTCGTAGAACCGCGAGATCAGCTTCGCGAGCGTCGACTTGCCGGCGCCCGTGGTGCCGACGAGCGCGATCGTCTGCCCCGCCGGGATGTCCAGCGAGAAGTTCGGAAGGATCGTCTTCTCTCCGTTGTACCCGAAGGTGACCTCGTCGAAGCGGACGTGACCGCGGGACTCCCAGAGGTCGACCGGCTTCTCGGGGTCGGGCACCGTGGGCACCTCCTCGAGCACTCCGGACACCTTCTCCAGTGCGGCGGTCGCCGACTGGTAGGAGTTCAGGAACATCGCGATCTCCTGCATCGGCGCGAAGAAGTTCCGCACGTACAGGACGGCCGAGAGCAGCACGCCCACCGTGAGCGCCCCGTCGGACACGCGGATGCCGCCCCAGAGCACGACGATGCCGAGCACGAGAGCGGCGACGCCCATCAGCCCCGGCTCGAACGTGCCGAACAGCAGCAGCGAGCGACGGTTCACGTCGCGGTACTCTCCCGCGATGCCCTGGAAGGCGGCGTCGTTGCGCGGCTCCTTGCGGAACGCCTTGACGGCGCGGATGCCCGTCATGGTCTCGACGAACTGCACGATGACCTTGGCGCTGATCACCCGGGACTCGCGGTAGACGAGCTGCGAGCGCGAGTAGAACCACCGCATGAGGAAGAACAGCGGCACGCCGCCGATCGCGAGGATGAGCCCCGACTGCCAGTCCCAGACGCACAGCGCGATGAACGTGAACAGACCGAACAGCACCCCCGAGACCAGCTCGTTGAGGCCGCCGTCGAGCAGCTCCCTGATCGAGTCGAGGTCGCTGGTCTGCCGCGAGATGATGCGCCCCGATGTGTACGACTCGTGGAACTCCAGGCTCAGTCGCTGCGTGTGGAGGAAGATGCGCTTGCGCAGATCGAGCAGCACCGCCTGGGTCAGCTTGGCCGCGATGATCACGTACCAGGCGATCATGGCCGCCGCGACGGCACCGGCGAGCAGGTAGATCCCGCCGATCACGAACGTCGGCATCCAGTCCGCGCGCTCGAGCACGGCGGGCAGCGCCCGGTCGAGCCCGATGCTGATCAGGATGGGTCCCGCGACCTGCAGAGCGGTCGAGATCACCAGCACGACCGCGGCCAGCGCGATCTGCGCCTTGAGGGGACGCACGAGCGAGCCGAGCAGCCGCAGCGAACGACGGCGGATCGCCCGGCTCTCCTCGCGGGTGTATCGGGAGCGGTCCTCGTCCTGGGTTCCCGTGATGGCGGAGCTCATCGCGACACCTCCCTCTCGTCGGCCAGGTCTTCGACGGCGGCGTCCTCGCGGATGATCGGGATGGCGCCGGTTCGGGCCGCCTCCTCCGCCTCGAGGCTCGAGATCACATGACGGTAGTGGCGGCTCGTCCTCAGCAGCTCGCTGTGGGTGCCGACCGCCGTGACGCGTCCGGCCTCCAGCAGTGCGACGCGATCGGCCAGCGCGACCGTCGAGGGACGGTGGGCGACGATCATCGCCGTCGTGTCGGCCAGCACATGACGCAGCGCCTCCTCGACGAGCGCCTCGGTGTCGACGTCGAGCGCCGACAGCGGGTCGTCCAGAACGAGCACCTTCGGCTTCGCCGCCACGGCGCGGGCCAGTGCGAGGCGCTGACGCTGACCTCCCGACAGGCTCAGTCCCTCTTCGCCGATGATGGTCTCGACGCCCTCGGGGAGGGAGTCGACGAACGCCGCCTGGGCGACGTCGAGCGCCTCGCGCAGGACCCGTTCGGCCTCGTCGCTGTGGATGTCGAGCTCGGCGCGCCCGAGCAGCACGTTCTCCCGCACGGATGCCGAGAACAGCGTCGCGTCCTCGAACGCCATCGCGATGTGCTGGCGCAGCTCGGCGAGCGGGAGATCCCGGACGTCGACCCCGTCGAGCGTGACGCGACCTCCGGTCACGTCGTACAGACGCGTCGGCAGGGTCGTCAGAGTGGTCTTGCCGCTGCCGGTCAGACCGACCAGCGCCATCGTCTCCCCCGGGCGCAGCACGAGATCGATGCCGTCGAGCAGGTCGCGCTCGCTCGCTCCCGCATCCTGGTAGCGGAAGTGAGCGCCCTCGAACGCGAGCAGGCCGCGCGGCTCGTCGATGTGGACGGGGTGCTCGGGATCCGTGATCGTGTTCGTCTCCGAGAAGATGTCGAAGATGCGGTCCGTCGCGGTGCGCGCATCGAGCATGAACGAGAACAGGAATCCGATCGACTCGATCGGCCACCGCAGGACCGTCGCCATCGCGAAGAACGCGAACAGCTCCGGCAGCTCGATCGCGCCCTGCGAGATGAGCCAGATACCCGTCATCAGGCTCAGGCCGAACGCGATCTGGGGCATGAGGTCGAGCCAGAACCAGATCGATGCGATCGCCCCGGCCTTGCTCATCTCGGTCTCGCGCAGGGTCTCGGCCTGGCGGCTGAAGCGGCGGAGCGCATGCGTGCCGCGTCCGAACGCCTTGAGTACGCGGATGCCGTGCACGCTCTCCTCGACACTGGTGGCGAGGTCTCCGGCCTGGTCCTGGCTGCGACGCGTCAGTGCGCCGTAGCGCTTCTCGAACAGATACCCACGGACCCACAGCGGGATCGCGGTCACGATGAAGATCACTCCGAGCAGCCAGTGCCAGCGGAACAGCAGCACCGCGCCGATGATGATCGTCAGGACGTTGACCACCAGCAGCACGAGCCCGAACGCGAGCCATCGGCGGATCAGGCCGATGTCCTGCATCATGCGGCTGAGCAGCTGGCCCGACTGCCACCGATCGTGGAAGGACACCGGCAGCGTCTGCAGCCGCGCGTACAGCTCGGTGCGCATCTTGTACTCGACCTCGGTCGAGGGGTTGAGCACGAACTGGCGGCGCAGCCACACCATCAGGGCCTCGCCGAGCGCGAGTCCGAAGACGGCCAGCGCGCCCCACACGATCGCGTCGACCGCGCCGCTCTGCACCGGGCCGCGGATGATCTGCTCGAGGACGATCGGGATCATCAGCGCGATGACCGCGGCGGCGAGCGCGCTGACGGCGCCCCCCGCAAGACGCCAGATGACCGGCATGACGAAGGGCTTCAGGCGCCACAGTGCGGCGACGGTGGAGAGGGAGGAGGACGGCGAGGCGTTCTGCGATGAAGGCGAGGAGGACATGGCTCTCAGACGAGTTTCGTATGGGAAGAGTGATGCGAGCGGAGCCGGACGCGCGGCGGACTCTCGGAGTCCGGCGGCCGGTGCAGGGAGGGCGCGGAGGCTCTAGCGGAGCGGGCGCGCCGGGGTCGAGCCGTGAGCGGCGATCTGCACATCGGCGATCGTTGTCATGATGTCCTCCTCAGGGGCTCGGCGGTGTCGTCCGGTCGGCGCGACAGCCCACCAGCCTATTCCTGGGAACAAGCTGAGCGCAAGAGAGATTCCCGAGTCCTCCGATCTCTCTCGCAGCCTCCTCTCCCTCCTCCCGGCATCAGCGCTCGGCGGCCTCGCGGGCGAGCAGGCTCTCCTTCACGTCGAGGCCCCAGGCGAAGCCGCCCAGGCTGCCGTCGCTGCGCAGCACCCGGTGGCACGGGACGAAGAGGGCGGGCGCGTTGCGCGCGCAGATCGACGCCGCCGCGCGGACGGCTCGCGGATTGCCGAGCCGCGCCGCGAAGGAGGTGTACGTCAGGGGCTCCCCCGGGCCGATCGCCCGCAGCGCCGACCACCCGGCGAGCTGCAGTTCGGTGCCGATCTGCCTCACTGCGACGCCGTCGATCGCCGAGAGGTCCCCGTCGTAG
This sequence comes from Microbacterium sp. H83, assembly GCF_001650405.1. GTDB lineage: Bacteria > Actinomycetota > Actinomycetes > Actinomycetales > Microbacteriaceae > Microbacterium. The sequence continues at coordinate 22,469 of NZ_LWCU01000006.1, forward strand.
TAGGCCAGCGCGGCGGCGGCGGCATCCGTCGCGCCCTCCGCCACCGATGCGGGTCGCGCGGCGGCCGGCAGGCGACCGACGATCGTTGCTTGCTCGGCGGTCCACCCCGAGGCGAGCACCTGCTGACGCTCGTCGGCGAGGATCGTGAAGGCACCGTCCGGGGTGTCGATGGTCTGGATGAGAGCGGTCATGAGATCTCCTTCGAGGCGAGACGGGCGGAGGGGGACGAAGTGATCGGCGCCCGCCGACCCCGCGGCGCGCGCGGTGTGCGGATCGGCGCAGCGCGCCACAGATGCGCGCTGAGGTAGCTGCGCCAGGGCGCGGCCCGCTCGGCCCAGGCGACGAGCGGACCCGGGGCGCCGGGGAGGCCGGACGCGGCCGCCCCCGCGCGGAGTGCGACATCGCCGGGGAGCAGAACGTCCGGATCGCCGAGGACCCGCATCCGCACGTAGTCGGCCGTCCACGGTCCGATGCCCGGCATCGCGAGCAGCGCGGCGCGCTGCTCTGCTCCGTCGTCGCCGACCGTGAGGGTCAGCGACCCGTCGGCGAGAGCCTCGGCCGCGCCGACCAGCGCCCTGATGCGGGCCGCAGGTCCGCGGAGCACCTCGGCGCCGTGCGCGGCGATCGCCGACATCGTCGGGAAGAGCAGTCCCTGCTCGGTGCGCTCACCGAGCGCGTCCGTCAGCGCGGTCAGCGCCGTGCGCGCGGCGACGACGGTGATCTGCTGCCCCACCATCGCCCGGATCAGCATCTCGTGCGGATCAGCGGACCCCGGAACGCGGATGCCCGGTGTGCGCGCGACGAGCGGCGCGATCTCGGGGTGGGCGCTCAGAGCCTGGTCGATCGCGAGCGGATCGGCGTCGAGATCGAACACCCGGCGCACGGTCGAGACCAGCGGAGCGAGATCGCCGAGCTGCGTCACCCGCGCGCGGAGCTGCAATCGCTGCGCGGCATCCTGACCGACCTGGAACCAGGCCGGCCCGCCGGGCATCCGCAGGTGTCGGGCGAAAGACGTCGCCGTGGCCTCCTCCACCCCCGAGACCGCACGCGCCGCCATCCAGTCGAAGACGCCGCGGGCATCGAGCGGCCCCCGGTACGGGAGAGCGAGATCGATGGCACCCGGTGCCGTCGTGGTGTGCGAGCGACGCCGCGCGCGCAGCTCGCCCGGCGTGAGCCCGAAGACCTCGCGGATGGTGTCGTTGCACTGGCGGATGCTCGCGAAGCCCGCCGAGAACGCGACGTCGGAGATCGCCATGTCGGTGCCCACGAGGAGCATGCGCGCGGTGTGCGCCCTGTGCGCTCGCGCCAGTGCCAGCGGCCCCGCGCCGAGCTCGGTCGACAGCACTCGAGTGAGGTGCCGCGTGGAGTAGCCGAGGCGCATCGCGAGCCCCGACACGCCTTCGCGCTCGACGATGCCGGAGGCGATGAGTCGCATCGCCCTGGCGGCCACGTCGCTGCGCAGGTCCCAGGCGGGTGAGCCGGGCGCGGCCTCGGGGAGGCACCGCTTGCAGGCCCGGAACCCCGCCTCGTGCGCTGCGGCGCTCGTCGGATAGAACGTGACGTTCTCGGGTCTCGGCGTGCGCGCGGGACAGCTCGGACGGCAGTAGATGCCGGTGGACCGCACCGCCGTCACGAACTGGCCGTCGAACCGCGTGTCTCGCGCGCTGATCGCTCGATACCGCTCGTCGAAGTCCGTCACGGGGAAGCTCATGCCTTCACTCTGTCACGCGCCACCGACATCGGCTGGCGGAAATCGGACACGGCTGTGGAAGGTCGCTTCCTCGGACGCGACGCGCACGGCGACGCGCACGCCGAGACGCCGCGAGGCTCCCCCGGCCGACACGGCGCGAAGGAGCCTCGGCGCCGGTGGCGGCGCGATCCGCTCTCGGATCAGTGGAAGAAGTGACGCTCCCCGGTGAAGAACATCGTGACGCCGGCCTTGCGAGCGGCATCCACGACCTCCTCATCGCGCACCGATCCGCCGGGCTGCACGATCGCGGTGACGCCCGCATCGATCAGCACCTGCGCGCCGTCGGCGAACGGGAAGAACGCGTCCGAGGCGGCGACGGAGCCGGCGGCGCGGTCGCCCGCACGCTCCACCGCGAGCCGGCAGGAGTCGACGCGGTTGACCTGCCCCATGCCGACCCCGACCGTGGCGTTGTCCTTCGCGAGGACGATCGCATTCGACTTCACGGCGCGGCAGGCCTTCCACGCGAAGATGAGGTTCTCCATCTCCTCGTCGCTCGGACGCTCACCCGAGACGAGCTCCCAGTTCTTCGCGACCGACACGATGTCGTCGGGGAACCGGTCGGCATCCTGCAGCAGCAGACCGCCGGAGACGAGGCGAACGTCCATGCGCTCCTGCTGCCAGTCCTCGGGCAGCTGCAGCAGACGGAGGTTCTTCTTCGCCTTGAAGACCTCGAGCGCGGCCGGCTCGAACGACGGCGCGACGATCACCTCGGTGAAGATGTCCTTGAGGTTCTCCGCCATCTTCAGCGTCACCGTGCCGTTCGCTGCGATCACCCCGCCGTACGCCGACACCGGGTCGCACTCGTGCGCGCGGAGGTGCGCGCTCGCGATGGGGTCGAGCGCATTGGGAGCGGTCGTCGCGATGCCGCAGGGGTTCGCGTGCTTGATGATCGCGACGGCGGGCTTCACCATGTCATAGGCGGCACGGAGCGCGGCATCCGCATCGACGTAGTTGTTGTACGACATCTCCTTGCCCTGCAGCTGCGTGGCCTGAGCGATGCCGTGGCCGCCGACGCGCGTGTAGATCGCGCCGCGCTGGTGCGAGTTCTCGCCGTAGCGGAGCGTCGCCAGTCTCTCGGCCTGGATCGTCAGGTGGGTCGGCAGGTCCTCGCCGTCGCCCAGAGTGCCCTCGGCGAACCACGAGGCGACGGCCGTGTCGTAGGTGGCCGTGTGCGCGAAGGCGCGCGCGGCCAGCTCGCGACGCTGCGTGAGCGAGGTGCCGCCGGCGGCGATCGCGGCGATGATGCCGGGGTAGGACTGGGGCGAGACGACGATCGCGACGTTCGCATGGTTCTTGGCGGCGGCCCGGACCATCGCGGGGCCGCCGATGTCGATCTGCTCGACGACGTCGTCGCCCTCGGCTCCCGAGGCGACGGTCTCGACGAACGGGTAGAGGTTCACGACGACGAGCTCGAAGGGCTCGATGCCGAGGTCGGCGAGCTGACGCTCGTGGTCCTCGAGGCGGAGGTCCGCGAGGAGCCCGCCGTGGACCTTCGGGTGCAGCGTCTTCACACGCCCGTCGAGCATCTCGGCGACACCGGTCACGGCGGCGACGTCCGTCACCTCGAAGCCCGCGTCGCGGATGGTCGCCGCCGTGGAGCCGGTCGAGACGATCTCGACATCCGCCGCGGCGAGCGCCTCGGCGAGAGCGAGCAGATCGGTCTTGTCGCTCACCGAGACGAGCGCGCGACGGATGCGGACGGTGTCTCGGTCGCGGTACAGCGAGGGGTCGTGGCGGGGGCCGGCCATGATGGGCTCCTTCGTGCGAGGGCGGGCGTGCGGGACGGGTCAGGAAGCGGAGGTGAGCGGAAGATCGCCCGTGGCGATGCGACGCACCACGTCGATGAGCAGGCGGCGCTCGACCGGCTTGATGCGCTCGTGCAGCGTGTGCTCCGTGTCGTCCGCAAGGATCGGCACCCGCTCCTGAGCGAGGATCGGGCCGGTGTCGACGCCGTCGTCGACGACGATGACGCTCGCGCCGGTCTCCCCGACCCCGGCGGCGAGCGCGTCGCGCACGCCGTGGGCGCCCGGGAACTCCGGGAGGAACGCGGGATGCGTGTTGATCAGACGCGGCGAGTACTCGGCCACGAGGGCCGGCGGGAGCAGGCGCATGAGGCCGCTCAGCACGACGAGATCGGGCTTCCAGACGGCGAGCTGCTGTGCGAGCTCCTCACCCCATGCCGCTCGACTCTCGTGCTCGTGCCACGGGACGGTGAAGCTGGGGATGCCGAACTCCTCGGCGTGGGCGAGTCCCTCCGCCTGCCGATCGGCCCCGACGACGATCACCCTCGCGGGGAAATCGGGGTGGCGAGCGGCCTCGAGGAGGGCGCGAAGGTTCGAGCCGGTGCCCGAGATGAGAACGGCGACCGTGAGCACCCGCCCAGTCTAGCGGGGAGGGGAACAGACGCCGATCGGCGGGTCAGACGACGGGATCCTGCGGCGTGCCCGCAGCCGGTCGGATCGGGCCGAGATCGTCGAGCGGCACGGTGTCATACGGCGACGGGCGGCCGTCGGTCGACGCTGTCCATCCCGAAGGGACGTCTCGATTCTCCGTCGCGCCGCCGGAGCGCTCGGACTCGGTCATCTCGGCGAGCCAGCGGTCCGTGCGCTCCTCCGCGAGCTCGTCGCGGTTGCGCGGCGACAGCAGCAGGATCGCCGCGCCGAGCAGCACCTCGCCTCCGAGGGCGAGGGAGAAGGCGAGCACGTCGGGTCCGGCCTCGACGAGTCGACCGGGCCCCATGGACCCGCCGCCGAGCACCGCCGCGACCGCGGCGGCCCCCGCGGTGAGCGCGCCGATCCCGACCGCGATCACCGCACGGTGCGCGGTCCCGAGCGGCGTGACCTCCCACACCAGCCGCGAGCGGACCGCCCATCCCGCGAACGCTCCCGCCGCGATCGGGAGGATCACCACGACGAGCATCCAGATGGAGGTGTTCTCGGGGAGGATGCCGAGGATCGGGAGGCCCGGGACGACGCCCAGCTGCGTGCCGGCCGGGGACACCGCCGTGCCCGCGCCGACGGCGAACCCGGGACCCGCCAGCCATGACACCGCCCACACCACGGCCGTGGGCAGGTAGGCGAGCTGCCCCAGCGTGATCACCGTGGCGCCGAGTGCATCGACCCGCGCCGCCTGGAACAGGGCGACCACCTCCCCGCCGCGTGCCAGGGTCGCGACGGCGATCGCGAGCGCGCCGAAGAACGTGACGCCGACGAGCGCGAATGCCGCGCCGCGCACGGCGGCCGACGGGACCGGACCCCAGTCGCCCCAGGAGTCGAACACGTCGTGGACCCGATCGAGCGCGCCGCCGTCGCCGTCCTCCCAGGCGATGCGCACGGCTCCCCCCATCGCGCCGAGGAGGTAGACGGCGGGCGGCAGCAGCATCCCGAGCGCGAGCGGGGTCGCCGCCCCCTCGAGGTGCGATGTCAGGGCCACCCCCGCGGCGATGACGGCGAAGGTCGCCGCGCCGGAGAGGGATCCCATGAGCCATGCTCCCGCGCGGGCGGCGCGGGCCCCGGAGCGCGCGGCGAACAGCAGGGTGAAGAGGAGGAACGCCAGGGGCGTCACCGACAGGGTGAACGCGGCGGCGTCGGGTGCGATCCCCGTCGTGCGGAGCAGATCGCCGGCGATGTCTATGCTCAGCGGGACGCCGTGGCCGAACTGCCACAGCGTGCCGGTCAACGGCCACAGTGCGCCCCAGTCCGCCGAGACGCCGAAGGCCACCGTCCACAGCAGGGTGAGCGGCGCCAACAGCACGACGAGTCCGACGGCCGCGGCGATGGCGGCGTCGAAGGCGGCGAGGAGCGCGACGAGGAGGCGTTGCATATCGAATCGAGACTACGACGAGAAGCCTCGGGCGGCCTGTGGGCGCGCGCGGTGCGAGCGACACGATATCGTCTCCTGCGGAGGTTTCCCGATGTCAACTGCCCCGTCCCCCACCCCGCACCAGGCCGCTCCCGCGAACGCTCTGGACCGCTTCTTCGAGATCAGCACGCGCGGATCCACGATCGGCACCGAGATCCGAGGGGGCCTGGTGACCTTCGTCACCATGGCCTACATCGTGATCCTCAATCCGATCATCCTGAGCACGCCCGACGTCGACGGCAACACGCTCTCAGGGTCCGCGGTCGCCGCCGCCACCGCGCTCACCGCCGGCGTGATGACGATCCTCTTCGGCCTCGTCACCCGCCTGCCGTTCGCCTTCGCGGCGGGCCTCGGCATCAACGCCTTCATCGCGTTCTCCGTCGTCGGATCGGTCACCTGGCCCGAGGCGATGGCTCTCGTGATGATTAACGGCGTCATCATCGTCCTGCTCGCCGCGACCGGTCTGCGGAAGATGATCTTCGACGCAGTGCCCGTGCAGCTGAAGCTCGCGATCACCGTCGGCATCGGCCTGTTCATCGCCTTCATCGGCTTCGTGAACGCCGGATTCGTGACGGCGACCGGCAACGCGTCGCCGCCGGTCGACCTCGGCATCGGCGGCTCGGTCGCGTCGATCCCGACCCTGCTCTTCGTCATCACGCTGCTGCTCGGCGGAGTCCTGACGGCCCTGCGCGTCAAGGGCGCGATCCTCATCGCCCTGGTCGGCGGCACCGTTCTCGGCGGCATCGTCAACCTGATCTGGCCGTTCGGCCTCGACTTCGGCTTCACCGGCGCGATCGTGGGTCTCCCCGACCTCAGCCTCGTCGGGCAGGTCGACTTCGGCTTCGACCTCCAGAAGGTCAGCGTCGTCGCACTGGTCATGTTCGTCTTCACGCTCCTGTTCTCGAACTTCTTCGACGCGATGGGCACCATGACGGGCCTGGCGAAGGAGGCCGACCTGGCCGACGAGAAGGGCGACTTCCCCCGCATCAAGTCGGCACTGATCGTCGAGGGCGTCGGCGCCATCGCCGGCGGTGGCACGTCGTCCTCGTCCGCGACCGTCTTCGTCGAGTCGGGCGCCGGCATCGGCGAGGGCGCGCGCACCGGCTTCGCGACCGTCATCACGGGCACGATGTTCCTCGTCGCCATGTTCTTCACGCCCTTGACCTCGCTGGTGCCCGGCTCGGTGGCGGCCGCCGCCCTCGTCCTCGTCGGCGCGCTGATGCTCGCGCAGATCAAGAACATCGACCTCAGCGACTTCCGCGTGCTGCTGCCGGTGTTCCTCACCGCGACGGTCATGCCGATGACCTACTCGATCGCCAACGGCATCGGAGCCGGCTTCATCAGCTGGATCGTCGTGAACGCGTTCTCGGGCCGCGCCAAGACCATCCACCCGCTCCTGTGGGTGGTCGGCGCCGGATTCGTGATCTTCTTCGCGCGCGGACCCATCGAGGCCCTCTTCGGCGTCGGGATCTGATCCGCGAGCGCGGGCACGAAGGGGCGGATGCGCACTGCATCCGCCCCTTCGTCGTCTCCCCGGATGCCGTGGCGGCGCGACCGGCGCAGTGGTAGACCGGGATCACATCGAGGAGAGCAGGCCGCCATGTCCGGCGTCGACACGTCCATACCGCGCCGCTGGGTCAGCGACGGCGGGCTCGAGACCGACCTCATCTTCCACCACGACGTGGACCTCCCCGACTTCGCGGCCTTCGTCCTCGTCGACGACGAGCAGGGACGTCGGCTTCTGCGCGAGTACTTCCTGGAATACGCCGACGTCGCCCGGACGCACCGTGCTCCGCTCCGACTCGAGACCCCGACGTGGCGTGCCAGCTCCGCCTGGGGCGACCGTCTCGGGTACGACGCCGACGCGCTCCGACGCGTCAACGGCGATGCGGTGCGGCTCCTGCGCGAGGTCGGCACCGACTCCGGCGTCGAGGAGGTTCAGGTCGTCGGGATGGTGGGTCCGCGGGGAGACGGCTACCGTTCGGGCGCCTGGGATCCCGAGACCGGTGCGCGGGACGCGTACGAGTACCACCGCGCGCAGGTGCGGGCGCTGGCCGACGCCGGAGCCGATGCCGTCACCGCGTACACGTTGAACGATGCCGCAGAGGCGATCGGCGTCATCCGCGCAGCACGGGAGATCGGCGTGCCGGTGGAGGTCTCGTTCACCGTGGAGACCGACGGCAGGCTCGCATCGGGCCGCACGCTGTCGGACACGATCGCCGAGGTCGACGCCGCGGCCGCACCGGACGGCTACCTGCTCAACTGCGCGCACCCCGATCACATGGCTCAGGCGCTCGACCGGAGGTCGGCACGGCGCATCGTCGGCGTCCGTCCCAATGCCTCCCGACGGTCGCACGCCGAGCTCGACGAATCGGAGACTCTCGACGAGGGCGACCTCGCCGAGCTCGCCGCCAGCACGGCCGCGCTGGTCGCTCGGATGCCGGCGGTGCGCATGGTCGGCGGATGCTGCGGAACCGACTCTCGCCACGTGGCGGCGATCTGGGCGACGCTGGACCACGATCCGATGCCGCCGGCCGACGCTCCGTAAATCGGCGGGCAGGAGCAGTCCGTCGATCGTGTCATCGCAGCGGACACGAAGAAAGGCCCCGGGGTGGAGCCCGGGGCCTTCTTCACCAGTCTAGCGCTTAGAGCGACTCGACGATCTCACGCATGAGAGCGGCGGTCTCGGACGGCGTCTTGCCGACCTTGACCCCGGCGGCCTCGAGGGCCTCCTTCTTCGCCTGAGCCGTACCCGCCGAGCCCGAGACGATGGCGCCGGCGTGGCCCATGGTCTTGCCCTCGGGAGCCGTGAAGCCGGCGACGTAGCCGACGACCGGCTTCGTGACGTGGGCCTTGATGTAGTCGGCTGCGCGCTCCTCGGCATCGCCGCCGATCTCGCCGATCATGACGATGGCCTTGGTCTCGGGGTCGGCCTCGAACGCGGCGAGCGCGTCGATGTGGGTGGTGCCGATGACCGGGTCGCCGCCGATGCCGATGGCGGTCGAGAAGCCCAGGTCGCGCAGCTCGAACATCATCTGGTACGTGAGCGTGCCCGACTTCGACACCAGGCCGATCGGCCCCTTGCCGGTGATGTTCGCCGGCGTGATGCCCACGAGCGCCTCGCCGGGCGTGATGATGCCGGGGCAGTTCGGGCCGATGATGCGGGTCTTGTTGCCCTTGCTCTGCGCGTAGGCCCACGCCTCAGCGGAGTCGCCGACGGGAACACCCTCGGTGATGACGACGAGCAGCGGGATCTCGGCGTCGATGGCCTCGATCATCGCGTCCTTCGTGAACGCGCCGGGGACGAAGGCGATCGACACATCGGCGCCGGTCTCCTTCATGGCCTCGGCGACCGAGCCGAAGACGGGGAGCTCGACGGCGTTGCCGTCCTTGTCGGTGTGCGCGACCGTGGTGCCGGCCTTGCGGGCGTTCACGCCGCCGACGACCTGGGTGCCGGCCTTCAGCATGAGAGCCGTGTGCTTCGTGCCCTCACCGCCGGTGATGCCCTGGACGATGACCTTGGAGTCCTTGTTGAGGTAGATAGACATTTTCTTCTCTAGTCCTTGTGTCTCAGCGAAGCGTCAGGCGTTGGCGAGTTCGGCGGCCTTGTCGGCGCCCTCGTCCATGGTGGCTGCCAGGGTGACGAGCGGGTGCGCGTACTCTGCGAGGATCGCGCGTCCCTCCTCGACGCGGTTGCCGTCGAGGCGCACGACGAGCGGCTTGGATGCCGTGGCACCCAGCGTCTCGAGGGCACCCTTGATGCCGTTCGCGACGGCGTCGCACGCCGTGATGCCGCCGAAGACGTTGACGAAGACGCTCTTGACCTGCGGGTCGCCGAGGATGACGTCGAGGCCGTTGGCCATGACCTCCGCCGACGCGCCGCCGCCGATGTCGAGGAAGTTGGCGGGCTTGACGCCGTCGTGCTTCTCGCCGGCGTAGGCCACGACGTCGAGCGTCGACATGACGAGTCCCGCGCCGTTGCCGATGATGCCGACCTCGCCGTCGAGCTTCACGTAGTTGAGTCCCGACTTCTTGGCCTTGGCCTCGAGGGGGTCTGCGGCGTCCTTGTCCTCGAGCTCCTCGTGCTCGGGGTGACGGATCTCCGACGCGTTGTCGTCGAGCGTGACCTTGCCGTCGAGCGCGATGATGTCGCCGTCCTCGGTGCGGACCAGCGGGTTCACCTCGACGAGCGTGGCGTCCTCGCCCTTGTAGACCTCGAAGAGCTTCACGAAGACGTCGGAGACCTTCTCGACGAGGTCCTCGGGGAAGTTGGCGGCGCGAGCGATCTCGACGGCCTTCTCCTTGTCGATGCCCGTCAGCGGGTTGACCTCGACGCGGGCGAGCGCCTCGGGCTTCTCCACGGCGAGCTGCTCGATCTCCATGCCGCCCTCGACCGAGCAGAGGCTCAGGTACGAGCGGTTGGCGCGGTCGAGCAGCACGGAGAAGTAGAACTCCTCGGCGATGCGCGCACCCTGCGCGACCATGACGCGCTTGACGACGTGACCCTTGATGTCGAGGCCGAGGATGGCCTTGGCCGCCTCGTAGGCCTCATCGGGGGTCTTCGCGACCTTGACGCCGCCGGCCTTGCCACGACCACCGGTCTTGACCTGCGCCTTGACGACGACGACGCCGCCGATCTTCTCCGCGGCTGCCTTCACCTCCTCGGGGGTGTCGGCGACGATGCCGGCGAGAACCGGCACTCCGTACTTCTCGAAAACGTCTCGTGCCTGGTACTCGTACAGATCCACTGTGGTTCCTTCACTGGGCTGCGTGTCTGGTAATTCTCTCGATGTCGAGACATCGACCAGTCCCCCAGCCTACTACCGCCGCCTGAGCGCCCCGCACGCCGCCGAGACCTCTGGGGATGAGGCGAGGTCATCCGGTAGCATTCTTGAGCGTCGAGGCAGGGGGAGACGATGACGGACACCTTCGACTGGTCCGATCCGGTGGCCACTCGCGCGCGGATCGAACAGCAGGTGAGGGACGCGGAGCGGCGCGCCGAGCAGGCGGCTCAGGTGCGCGACGACATCGCCGCCGTGCGCGAGCAGGCGTCCTCCCCGAAGCGCGACGTCACGGTCACCGTGGATTCCTCCGGTCGACTCGCAGCCGTCGCGCTCACGGATGCCGCCTTCGACCGCTCCCCCGCGGCTCTCGGCGAACTGATCGTCTCCCTCGCGGGCGACGCGCAGCGTGCGGCCGGCGCGAGAGCCGTCGAGATCGCCGCCGAGGCCTTCGGCGCGGAGGACGCGGCCGTCGAGCACCTCCGCGACGAGATCGCCCAACTGCCCGATCCCGGTCAGGACGGCCGACCCCGGATCGAGTACCGCTGATGGCCGACCTCATCGCCGTCGACACGGAGACGGTCCGCCGACACGCTCAGCGCGTCGGCCAGATCGCGTCGGACGTCCGGCTCGCCGAGAACGCCGCAGGGTCGATGAACGTCGGAGGCGGCGCGTTCGGCGTGATGTGCGCCTTCCTGGTCCCGCCCGCCCAGATCGTGTCGTCGATCGCCACGGGCGCGATCTCCGCCGCTGCGACCATGCTCGAGCGCTCAGAGGAGGAGCTCCGCGGTCTCGCGAACGATTTCGATGAAGGCGAGCAGCGGCAGCTCGACACGATCTCGGGCCTGCTCGCCTCCGTCGACGGCGCCGCCGGATGACTCCCCCCAATCCCCTGGTCGCCGGCCCGATCGATCCCACGACGCCGTTCAGCGGCGCGGGACTGCTCGAGGACGGCTACGAACTGGTCAACGCCATCGAGAGCGGCGACTGGGTGGCCGGCGGACTCGCGTCGTTCTCCGCGCTCGCGAACACCGTCGCCACCGCCATGGACCCGCTCGGCTCGCTGATCGCGGCAGGGCTGGGCTGGCTCATGGACCACCTGGAGCCGCTCAAGGGGTGGCTCAACGACCTGACCGGCGACGCCGGCGAGGTCGCCGGCTTCGCCGCGACATGGGGGAACATCGCCCAGCATCTCCAGCAGGCCGGTCAGACCCTGGACGCCCGGCTCGCGGACGTGAGCTCGATGTCCGGCGAGGCCATCGCGGCGTACCTGCGCCTGCAGTCCGACGTCGCCGCCCACATCTCCGCAGCGGCCTCCTGGGCCGGCGGGATGAAGACCGGCATGGAGGCGGCATCCATGCTCGTGCAGGTCGTGCACGAGCTGGTCCGCGACACCCTCTCCCAGCTCGTCGGGTCGCTGATCTCGTACGCGAGCACGCTCGTCGTCTCCCTCGGAACGGCGACGCCCTACGTCATCGCCCAGGCCACGAGCCGGGTCTCGGCCATGACGGCCCGGATCTCGGGCACCGTCCTCAAGCTGGTGGATGCCGTCACCGCACTCGCCAAGCATCTGGACGAGCTCAAGGCTCTGTTCCAGCGCCTCGGCGACCTCTTCTCGCGCGGTCCGAACGGCGGCAGCGCGCCGTCCGGCCCCGGAGCACCGCACGCACCCGGTGCCCCGCATGATCCCGGCGGCACCGCGCCGGACGGCCCCTCGTCCGAACCGCCGAGCGTGCGGGATCAGAGCTCGCTCACCGACGAGCAGCTCCAGACATACCTCGAGCAGAACTACCCCGAGTACGCGGACGATTTCGCGAACACCGGCACCCTCCCGCCCGATGTGCAGATCCCGAAGGGGCCGGAGGTGCTCCAGCCTGACGGCAGCATCGACTGGAGCCAGGTGCCGGGCGGCGGCTACCGGCTCGACCCGAACGGCGACCCCATCCGCACTCCGCACACTCCGCAGGTCGGGGACGTGCTCGACCGCTACGGTCCGCCCGAGGGGCGATACACCTCACCGGTGCCCGAGGGTGCTCCGTACACGTACGATCAGCGGTCGCTGCCCTATGTGGAGAACCCCGCGCATTACCACCAGTACGAGGTCGTCGGCGATCTGTCCGACGTGCAGGGCGCGTTCGATCGTGCCCCCCAGCACGTCCAGGACGAGCTCCTGGCCGGCGGACTCCGACCGGAATACCTGGGGTCGCAGGGCTACCGTGGAGACATCGCTCCCGGTTTCGGCTCGACCGGAGGCGGGGTGCAGGTTCAGCTGCCGCTGACCGCGCAGCAGCTGATCGCGCTGGGCCTGTTGAAGGAGATCACATGACCGGACTCAGCGCCGACGAGGCGCAGCGCATCATCGCGGACGAGAAGCTCACCGCCACCGCGAACTGGTTCGGTCGCACCGGTCGACGCCAGTCCTCCGCCTGGATCGACCGGGACGGCGACGAGTGGGCCGTCTGGGAGACCGACGAGCGCGGAGAGGTGTTCCACGCTCCCCTGCGCTTCCGGTCGGAGTCCGAAGCGCTGGACCTCTTCCTGCGGATCGCTCGTCGGTATCACGCGGGGGACTCCCACGCCGTGCGCCGCAGCGGAGGATCCTCATGACCGAGCTGTGGATCGGCCCCGACGGCCGCACCCTCGACCGCGAGCCCATCCCTGCCGGCGCCGAGGTGTGGGACATGTACGGACCGGTGAACACCCGCTATGTGTACCTGATCCAGAACGGACGCCCGGCCTCGTATCCCGAGCGGTCTCTCCCGTGGATCGAGAACCCCGCGGCGTACCACCAGTTCCTCGTCGTCGGCGACTGCATCCATCTCCGCGCCGCGTACGAGCGATCCGACGACACCGCACTCCGCCGTGATCTGGACGATCTCGTGGACATCGGCTACTACCGATGGGACGAGCCGATCTTCAGCGGGCCCGTCGCCCCGGCATTCGGTGAGCCAGGGGGCGCCATCCAGCTTCTGCTGCCCCTGCCGCTGTCGTTCTATCTTCGCCTCGGGCTCGTCCGCGAGCTGACCGTGCCCGGGAGGACGGCATGAACCGCGACACTCTGCTCGCCGACCTCCGCGCGCGAGGCCTCTCCGGGTTCTGCTTCTTCGAGGACCCGCGCGGCAAGGCGCACGTCGTCGTGATCTCCTTCGGGAGGGACGGCTTCCAGACCTGGCTCCAGGACGAACGCGCCCAGCCGATCGTCAGCTCGCTCCGCACGTTCGCGGAAGAGCGCGACGCTCTCAGCGACCTCGCGCATCGCGTGGAGGTCTGGAACCGTATCGACGGGGTGCGCTCCCCCGTCGCACAGGCCTAGACGAGCCGCGAGCGTTCCCGACCCGGACGAGCCGTGAGCGATCGCAGCTCGTCCAGGCCTGGAACCGTTCAGTCGAGCGCGTCGCGGCTGCCCGCCTGGGCCGACCTCGAGCGGGGTCCGACTTCCTCGTCGTCCTCGAGCTTGGGCGCGATAGGGCCGCCGAGACCCGAGCGCTCGCGCTTCTCGTCGTCGCCGGCGCCACCGCCCATCATGCCGGGAGCCATCGTGCGGCCGCCCGCACCGGCCGCCGAGCCGCCGGCGGATCCGGACGCGGAGCCGGATGCCGACCCCATCGCGCCCATGCCGCCGGGGCCCGTCGCGCCGCTCATGCCGAGCAGTCCGCGCCCCGCCGTGGCCGCTCCCGCACCGGTGCCGGTGCCGGTGCCGCCGCCGAAGAGACCGGCGCCGCCTGCGGTGTTGAGCGATGCCGATCGTGCGCCCAGCATCGCCGCAGCTCCCGCGCCGCCCACGACGGCTGCTCCGAGACCGCCCGAGCCGCCGCCGGGAAGCAGACCGCCGCCGGCTCCGCCACCGCCGCCGAGTCCCCCACCGCCGAGCCCGCCGCCCGGGTAGCCGGGCAGGATGCCGCCACCGGGAGAGTCCACGCTCGGGTCGTCGGTGCCGATCCCTCCGGTCCCGCCGTCGCCGCCGGAGCCTCCGTCGCCGTTACCGTTCCCGTTGCCGTTGCCGTTGCCGGAGCCGTCACCGCCGCCGTTGCCGTCAGGCACCCAGGTGCCGGTGGGCGGGTTCCAGCTGCCGATCCCGGCGCCACCCTGGGGGTAGCCGCCCCCGGCGGACGGCGCGCCGCCGCCGAAGGAGGAGGGGGCGTTGCTGCCGACCGCGGGAACGCGCGCGTCGATCGCATCGACGTCGATCGAAGGGAGGGGCACCGATGAGGGGTTGACCGTCACTCGGCCCGGATCGGTGAAGTTCTGTCGAGCTTCGCCCGCGAGGGTGCTGCGGATCGTCTTGAGCTCGTTCATCGCCGCCGTCTCGCGCTCCGCCGCGAGCCTCGCCTCCTCCCGAGCCACTGCCTCGCCCGTGTCGAACGCCCCCCATCCGTCGGTGAGTCCGGAGAGGTTGCGCCCTGCGTCCGCCAGGAAGCCCTCCGCCGAGGCCGAGGGGAGTCGTCGAAGCGCCGCGGATGCCGCGCCTGCCGCGGTGTCCGACGCTGCGCGGAGATCGGAGCGCATGCCGGTCAGGGCCGTCTCGATCGTGGTGGCGCCCTTCTCCATGCGCTCGAGGAGAACCTGCGCCTCGCCCACCGAGTCTCCGCTCCAGCCGGGGATCTCGCGAACGGCCTGGATGGCCCTCCGCAGCTCCGCCACGGCCTGGAGACGGGAATCGATCTCGGGGTCGGTGAACGCACTCATCGAGGACAGCGCGTTGAGCTCGTCCTCGAACATCGTCGGCGTGCACACGTTGGGGTCATACATTCGTGCGTCCTCCAGTCTTCTTACGGCTGATGAGTACTACGGCCACCACGGCGGCGACCACGATGACGGCTCCGCCGCCGACCAGCCACGGCACGACGTCGGGACCGGCCGCCTGACCGGCGTCGGGTCCGTCCGTTGCGGCGGGATCCGGTGCGGCGGAGAACACCTCGTCGAGGGACGGCTGCTGCTCGTCCTTGAAGAGGGGGTTCTCGTCGGGATACTGCGTCGGGTCCTCCTGCATCAGGCGGGTCGCGTTGACGATCCCGTGGCCGATGGTGTTCGACCACTGCAGCTCATGCGGGGTGGATCCGGTGTTGCGGATCATGGACTGGAGGATCTGGGATCCCGTCGCCTCCGGCCATTTCTCCGTGGCCAGAGCGAGGAGCCCGGCGACGATCGGGGTGGCGGCCGAGTTGCCGGACCAGGTCGACATTCCCCAGGTCCGATCGATGCCGACGCCGGCGACGTCGATCCCCGGAGCGGCGACATCCACATCCTCGTTGACCATCGGGGAGCCGTCGAGCTGGGTCGCGGGCTGCGCGGTGGCATCGACGGAGGCCACGTTCACGACGCCGTTGACGGTGGTCGTCACGAACTCCCACGCGGTGTCACGGTTCGGCAGACCCGCGACGACCAGGACGCCCTCGCGCAGAGCCGCGGCGACACTGTCCACCGAGTCCTGCGCGAGCTCGTCGGCCAGCCGGTTGAGTCCTCCCGACATCGTCACGATGTCGGCGCCCTGGGCGACGGCGTCGTCGAGGGCGCCGGGGAAGGTGTCTCCCTCGCACGAGTCCTGGAGGATGCCGTAGTAGAGGATCTTGACGCCCGGTGCGATCCCGACCGGCCCCGCGCCCGAGTCCGAGGTCCCGTTGCCGACGAGCAGAGAGGTCACCGAGGTGCCGTGCTGCAGCGCATCGAAGTCGGACGGGTCGGCCGACAGCGGGTCAGGGCACCCGTCGACCTGGCGCACCTCGATGTCGGCATCCGCCAGCGTCGCGACGTCGCGGTCGAGGGCTCCGTCGAAGACGGCCACGGTCACGCCGTCGCCGGAGATCCCCGCGTCGTGGATCGCGGACATCTTCATCGCGTCCAGGTACCAGAGCGCGCCTCCCGCGGAGAAGTCCTGCGCGGCTGCGGCACCCGGGAGCAGGACCCCGCCCAGCATCATGGTCGCGGCGGCCGCAGCCGCCCATCGACGCCTCACCATCAGAACTCTCCCGACTCGGAGCCGCCGTCCCCTGTCGTCGTGGTCGTGGTCGTGGTCGTCGTCGGCGATGCCTGCGGAGAGGCGGCCAGCTCGGTGGCCGGGGTGAGCGTCGGGTCGTCCACCACCTGCGCGATCTGGGACAGCGTCGAGGACAGGTTCGCCTCGGACTCCTGCTTCTGGTCGACGACGGCCTTGAGCGCGTCGCGGAACGCTGCCGCGCTGGTGCTCAGATCGGCGATCATCACCTCGAGCGCCGCGGTGTAGTCGGACGCGGAGTCGAGGTACGTCGCGGTGGTGTTCGTGCGCAGGCCGTCGATCTGCGCGCCCCGCGAGCCGACGCCCGCCGCCTCGATGCTCTTGACGAGCGTGTGGATGTTCTCGAGCATCTGCTCGAAGTCAGCACCGATCTGCGCTGCCATGATCTTCCCCTCCGTCGGGGACGCCGTCGCGTCCCGCCCTCCGGCCCACCATGTTAGTCGACCCGATCGATTTTCTGGAGTCGCAATCCCACTTCCCTCGCACGCGTTCCCGCGCGACATCCCGAGGACGGCCGAGGTCTAGGCTCATCACATGCACGAATCCGCAGAACTGCGCAACGGCGTCGTGGCCGCAGCGCTCGAGCTCTTCGCCGCCCAGGGGTTCGATCAGACCTCGGTCGAGCAGATCGCCAAGGCGGCCGGAGTGTCCCGATCCACCTTCTTCCGCCAGTTCGGCGGCAAGGAGGACGTCGTGTTCGCCGACCACGAGGTCCTGCTGAGCCAGCTCCGCGAGTTCCTCGCGGAGGGACACGACGATCCCTGGGGCGCCGTGTGCGCGGCATCCGAATCGGTCTTCGCGCACTTCGCGCACGACCCGGAGCTCGCACGTCGTCGCTATCAGATCGTGCGCCAGGTGCCGGTGCTGCGAGAGCGCGAGATCATCACCGTGTTCCGCTACGAGCGCCTGTTCGACGACTATCTGCGCAGCTCCCTCCCCGGCGTCGACCCGCTGGACGCCGTGGGTTTCGCCGCCCTCGTCACCGCGGTGCACAATCACGTCCTCCGTCAGCTGCTCCGCGGCAAGAAGAAGGTGCCCCTCGCCACGCTGCAGGCGGCCCTCGCGGACGTGCGCCGCCGATACGGGGTGCCGGCCGAGATCGCCGCGCCGGCAGCCGACGACGTCGTCGTCGCGGTGTTCCCGCGCTCGATGCCGATGGCCGAGGTCACCAGGCGTCTTCGCAGTCAGCTGGACTGACAGAACCGTCCCTCGAGGTCGTGGAACTGAGTATCGAGGAGTACGATACTGAGGTCCACGAAGGAGTCCTCATGAGCACCGCTGCCTCTCCCGTTCCCGGCGAACGCGTCTCGTCCTACGACATCACCGGAAGACAGGACGGCGACTACTACGCCGTCTTCGCCGACATCCCCTCCGTGGATCGCGAGGCGTGGGATCGCGCGAGGGCGTACATCGACGAGGTCGGACCGCAGATGCTCGACGCGTGGGATCGCGCCGAGTACCCGCTGGATGTCGCCCGACGCATGGGCGAGATGGACCTGGTCGTCGACGGCATCGAGCACCCGTCCCTCACTCGGCTGTCTCCGCTCGCCGCGGGACTCGTGAACATGGAGATCTCCCGTGGCGACGGCTCGCTCGGAACGGTGCTCGCCGTGCAGGGCGGCCTGGCGCTGCGCACCCTGGCGCTGTTCGGCTCGCCCTCCCAGCAGGAGCGGTGGCTGACCTCGCTCGCGGACGCCTCGGTGCTCGGATCCTTCGCGCTCACCGAGCCCGATCACGGCTCGGACTCCGTCTCCCTCGAGACCGTCGCGCGCCGCGACGGCGAGGAATGGGTGATCCGCGGCGCGAAGAAGTGGATCGGGAACGGCGCGTCGGGCGGCATCACCTTCGTCTGGGCGAGGGTCGACGACGAATCCGCGCCGGAGCACGGTGCGGTGCGCTGCTTCCTCGTCGACCAGGACACCCCGGGATACACCGGTACGCCGATCCGCGGCAAGGCCTCGCTCCGCGCGATCCACCAGGCGCACATCCTGCTCGACGACGTACGCGTGCCGCTCGACGCCGTGCTCCCCGGCACGAAGAGCTTCAAGGACGCGTCGACCGTCCTCTACGCCACACGCTCAGGCGTGGCGTGGTCGGCACTCGGACACGCGACCGCCTGCTACGAGGCGGCGCTCGCGTACTCGAAGGAGCGCGTCCAGTTCGGCAAGCCCCTCGCGAAGTTCCAGATGGTCCAGGAGCGCCTCACGCACATGCTCGAGGACCTCACCGCGATGCAGCTGTACTGCCGCCGGCTCGCCGATCTCGAGAACGCAGGCGAGCTGAGGCCGACGCAGGCGTCGCTCGCGAAGTTCCACAACACGCGCGCAGCCCGCAGGGTGGCCTCCATCGCCCGCGATCTGCTCGGCGGCAACGGCATCCTCCTGGAGAACGGCGTGATGCAGCACATGGCCGACATCGAGGCCATCCACACCTACGAGGGGACCGAGAGCGTGCAGGCGCTCCTGCTCGGGCGCGACATCACCGGGATGAGCGCGTTCGCCTGAGCGGGTCGAGCGCGGCGGATGCGGTCAGTCGCAGCCGCATCCCCCGGCCGGCGTCTTCACCATGAAGCAGACGTCGCACACGCCGTAGTCGCGCTCGACGGGCTTGGGCGCCGCCGGAGTGCGCGGGGCGGCGGCCACGCGCGGCGTCGTCGACCGCTTGGCCTTGACGGGCGCCGACGGGGCATCTTCGGGAACTCGGGCGGGAACGGCAGCTCGCCGAGACCCGCCGCCCTGTCGCGCTCCCACCACTCGAGAAGCGTGTCGATGCGGCCGGGAGAGTCCTGCTTCCCCGCCCACGGGTCATCCCCGTCGGCGAGGCGCTGCGGGATGCTGCGGACGGTGAACGCTGCGGGGTCGAGGTCGTCGAGCTCGTCCCAGTGCACCGGCGTCGACACGGTAGCCCCCGGGAGCGCCCGCGGACTGTAGGCGCCTGCCATGGTGCGGTCGCGATTGGCCTGGTTGAAGTCGACGAAGATGCGCTCTCCGCGCTCCTCCTTCCACCAGTTCGTCGTCACCTGCTCGGGCATGCGCCGCTCGAGCTCGCGACCGGCGGCGATCACCGCGTGCCGGACGTCGAGGAACTCATGCGTCGCCTCGATCGGCGCGAAGACGTGCAGGCCGCGGTTGCCGCTGGTCTTGACGAAGGCCTCGAGCCCGACCTCGGCGAGCACCTCCCGCAGCGCGTGCGCCGCAGGCACGGCGTCGGAGAAGCCGGTGCCCGGCTGCGGATCGAGATCGATCCGCAGCTCGACGGGGTTGTCGGGCTCGGAGGCCAGCGACGCCCACGGGTGGAACACGATCGTGTTCATCTGCCCGGCCCACACGATCGCGCTCGGTCGGGTGAGCACGAGCTGAGGATGCTGACGCCCGCTGTTGTACGTGACGGTGACCGCATCGACGAAGTCGGGCGTCCCCTTCGGAGGGTTCTTCGAGAAGAATCCCTGCGGGCGCTCGTCCGTCGACGAGCCGACGCCGTCGCGGAAGCGCTCGAGGGAGACCGGACGGTTGCCGTTGGCCTCCAGGAAGGGCGTCGCCACGGTCTGGAAGTACTCGGCCAGCTCGGCCTTGGTGATGCCGACATCCGGCCAGATGACCTTGTTCGGACTCGAGAGCGCGACCTCGCGCTCCCCATCGGGATCGATGACGGTCAGGGTCACGCGCTCGGAGGCCATGCTCCGACCCTAGGGCGCGCACGACGCGCGCGGTAGCCCGTCAGTCGGTCGACGCCACGTCCAGAGCGAGCACGGGAGCGAGGGCGTCGCGCTCGATCACCATGCTCGGCCCAGCCGGATCGATGATGATGCCCGCCATCTCCGGGTGGGTCGCGAGCGTCTTCGCCAGCTGCTCGGGATCGAACGGCAGGGGTCGGTCGCCCCGACCGAGCGCGATGATCTCGAGCGGGTGCGAGAACAGCTGCAGGAAGCGCTTGCCGTCCGGTGTCTGCGCCTCGGCGATGCCGACCTGTCCGGTCTCGCCGCCGTCGTTGACGGCGACCCAGGTGCGCTTGAGGGCGAGAGCCTCTCCGAGCCGCACGGTCGAATCCTGCTCGCGCGGCGCCGCGATGATCGACTTGATCGTCATGTCGACATCGGCCTGCTCGAGCGCCTTCTGCAGGAGCTCGGTCGGGAAGACCACTCGGTGAGGAGCCGACGCGTTGTCGACGATGAGGCCCGCGAAGTCACCGGCGACCACCTGCTGCAGCACCGAGGTGACGGGCTGGGCGACGGCGGATGTGGCGGTGGGGTCCTTCTCGAGCTGCACCGAGTCGCGCACGGCGGCCGCCGAGCTGAACCCGAGCATGAACTGGCGATCGCCGTCGCGCACGACCGCCACGGAGAGGGGCTTGCCCTCGCTGATCTGCGCTCGGGCGTCGCCGTTGACCCTGATGTACAGGTGCCCCTGCAGGGCCTGACGCAGCACGCCGAGCAGCTGCTCGTTGGTGGCGCCCTTCTCGACCTCCTTGAGGGACTCGCGCAGCAGGACGTTGTCCTTCATCCCGGCCACGGTCTCGGTCTGCTCCGGCGGCAGGGCCGGTGCGAGCGGTAGTCGCCGCTCGGGCGCGGGCGCCGTCGCGGTCGGAGGCGTGCCCGGCGCGGTGATCGCGCCCGATCCGGTCGATGCGCCGGTCGCGACATCCGGGTCGGGGAGGGAGATCTCGGGCCCCGCCTGAGCGCCCACTCCGCGGAAGGCCTGCACGGAGATGCCGATGGTCGGGGTCGCCTCGGCCTCTTCCGCCGCGGGCGTGTCGGTCGCCGCGGCAGCGCCGACGGACGAGGACTCCTCCGTCTCCGACGCGGAGGCGGTCTCGATGTCGGTCGACTCGGCGACCACGTCGTCGTCGGACTTCTTGCGGCGGGAGAACAGGGCCATATCGCCCAGCCTAACCCGCGTCAGGCGGAGATCTTCTCGATCGGCGCGACCTTGATCAGCAGCTTCTTCTGCCCCGCGGAATCGAAGCGGACATGCGCGATGCGCTTCGCACCCTCCCCCGTCACGGCATCGACGCGCCCCTCGCCGAAGTCGGCGTGGCGGATGCGGTCGCCCGCGGCGAGCTCGAGGTCTCCGTTGTCGCGCATCTTGGCCGTCACCCGGTTGGGGAACTTGTCCATCGCGGTCGAGAGGGGCGTGAGCGAGTCCCGTCCCGGGAGCGGCTTGACGCCGAATGGATCGTTCGACCCGGATCCGCCGAATCCGCCGGCCCGTCGGGCGTTCAGCGCGCGGGACTGCGTGCCGCCGCGGGAGTTCACGTCACCCGGGGACTGGCGCCAGTCGATGAGGCCGGCGGGGATCTCCTGCAGGAACCGGCTCGGCATCGCGACCGACACCTCGCCGAACTGCGCGCGGGTCATGGCCAGCGAGAGGTGCAGCCTCTTGCGCGCGCGGGTGATGCCGACGTAGAACAGCCGGCGCTCCTCCTGAGGACCACCCGGCTCCCCTGCCGAGATGCGGTGCGGGATGAGATCCTCTTCGACGCCGGTGACGAACACGGCGTCGTACTCGAGGCCCTTCGCGGTGTGCATGGTCATCATCGAGACCGATCCGGACTCGTCGTCGAGGTCGTCGGCATCCGACACCAGAGCGACCTCGGTGAGGAAGTCGACGATCGTGCCCTCGGGGTTGTTGCGAGCGAAGTCGCGAGCGACGGCGACGAACTCGTCGAGGTTCTCGACCCTGGCCTCGTCCTGCGGGTCCCGGCTCGCGCGGAGGGCGTCGAGGTAGCCGCTCTTCGACAGCAGGAGGCTGAGACCGTCGGCGACGGTCGTCGGTGCGGGGACCTCGCCGGATGCCGGCAGCATGATCTCGGTCGCCTCGGCGAGCACGGCATCGAGCTGCGCGATGGCGGCCTGGATCTTCGGTCCGAATCCGAGCTCGTCCGGCACCGAGAGCGCCTGTCGGAACGTGATGCCATGCTCCTCGGCGAAGCGGGCGATCGCCGTCTCGCTGACGTCGCCGATGCCGCGGCGCGGCTTGTTGAGGATGCGGCGCACGGCCATCTCGTCGGCCGGGTTCGCCACCGCGACGAGATATGCGAGGGCGTCCTTGATCTCGGCGCGCTCGTAGAACTTGGTGCCGCCCATGATCTTGTACGGCACGGCCGAGCGGATGAAGATCTCCTCGAGCGCACGCGACTGCGAGTTGGTCCGATAGAACACGGCCATCTCGGAGTACGGCATGCCGGCCCGGCGCAGGGCCTCGACCTCGTCCGCGACGAACTGCGCCTCATCGTGCTGCGAGTACCCGGTGAAGCCGACGATCATGTCGCCGTCGCCCTTGTCGCTCCAGAGCTTCTTGTCCTTGCGGTCGAAGTTGTTGCCGATCACGGCGTTCGCGGCCGAGAGGATGTTCTGGGTCGAGCGGTAGTTCTGCTCGAGCAGGACCACCCGCGCTCCGGGGAAGTCACGCTCGAACTCGCTGATGTTGCGGATGTCCGCGCCGCGGAACGCGTAGATCGACTGGTCGGAGTCGCCGACCACGGTGAGCGACGCTCCTTCGAGCTCCGGCGTCGTCTCGGGCTCGAAGATCATCATGCCGTTCGACGCATACGGGTCGGGCGATTCGCCCGACACCGGCCGCGTGAGCTCGTGGATCAGCGCGTACTGGGCATGGTTGGTGTCCTGGTACTCGTCGACGAGGATGTGTCGGAAGCGACGGCGATAGGTGTCGGCCACCTGCGGGAAGGCGCGGAAGAGGTAGACCGTCTGACCGATCAGGTCGTCGAAGTCGAACGCGTTCGCCTTCTGCAGCTGACGCTGGTAATCGGTGAAGAGCTCGACGAAGATGCGCTCCGCCGGGTCGCTCATGTTGGCCTGGCGCGCGTACGCCTCCGCATCGGACAGCTCGTTCTTGAGCTTGGAGATGCGGGACTGCACGGATGCCGGGGTGAGCCCGTACGCGTCGGCCTCGTGCTCCTTGACCAGCCGCTTGATCAGGGCGCGCGAGTCCCCCGAGTCGTAGATCGTGAACGACTTCGTGAATCCGAACTGCTGTGCCTCGCGCCGCAGGATGCGCACGCAAGCCGAGTGGAAGGTGGAGATCCACATGCCCCTGGCGGCCTCGCCGACGATCGCCTCGACGCGCTCCCGCATCTCACCCGCGGCCTTGTTGGTGAACGTGATCGCGAGGATCTGGCTCGGCCAGGCCTCGCGCGCGCGGAGCAGCGAGGCGATGCGTCGCGTGAGCACGCTCGTCTTGCCCGACCCCGCACCGGCGACGATCAGCAGCGCGGGACCGCGGTAGGTCACGGCCTCGAGCTGCTGAGGGTTGAGACCGGCGAGGAGGTCGTACTGTCCGGTGGGTCCTGCCGGGCGAGGGCCGGCGGTTCCGGGGACGATGAGGGGGGCTTCTGTCATGGCTCTACGAGTCTAAGCCGCGCCACCGACACCGCCGTCGGCGTCTGCCCGCGTGACGCCGGGCGCACGCGGAAGGGGTGCGCGGACCGGAGCCCGCGCACCCCTCCGGTGGGTGCGGATCGACGTCAGGCCGCGCGCCGGCGCCGGGCCACGACCACCGCGCCGGCGACCAGCATCAGACCGGCCAGCACGACCGCCGCGATCGGGAGTTCGGCCCCCGTGGCGGCGAGCCCCGTCGCGGTGATGCGGATGTCGGCCCAGCCGAGGAGCGTGCCGTCTGCGGCGTACACCGCGATCCGGTGGGCGCCGAGCGCGGCATCCGTCGGGATCGTGACCGTGATCGCGCCCGCCGCGTTCAGCTCGCCGGTCGCGAGCAGCGCGGGATCCGAGTACAGCCAGACGGCGGCGCTCGTTCCGGCGTGCTCGGCGCCGACGGTCACGGTGACCTTCGATCCCCGGGCGGCGACGGCCGGGTCGACCGTCGCGTCGTTGCGGTTGTCATCGGTCAGGCCCGTGCCCGGCAGCGGCGTCTGCCCGCCGGGAGTGCCGGGGCCGCCGGGGGTGCCAGGGCCGCCCGGGTTGCCGCCGGTCGTGCCGGGAAGCGTGCCCACTCGGAGAGCCTCGGAGGCGAAGCCGTCGGCGAACCACCACACGGGTCGCTGCCCGTCGACGGACAGCGATGCCGGAGCGGTCGCGAAGCCCTCGTTGTTGATGTCCGGCATCCCCGTCGGTCGCGCGAAGTGCGCGACGCCGGGCTTGTCGGTGCCGTTCAGGCTGATCTGCGCCGACGTGCCGTGGCAGCCGTCGTCGCACACCGCCCAGAGGACGTCCAGGACGCTGTCGTAGTCCAGGGCCATGACGCCTGCGAGCCCCGGCGCGATCTCCGAGACGAGCGTCGCCTCGCCGTCCGCGCCGAGCGCGAAGGCGTAGACGTGGCCGTTGTCCTCGACCGCGACGAAGAAGAGACCGTCGCCGTGTCCGGCATAGTCGCTCGCGTCGTAGGCGGATCCGGTGTTGACGTCGAACAGCTCGCCGTCGAGAGCGGAGTCCGGCACCCACTGCACCGCCTCCATGCCGAGGTTGGCCCCCACGGCGGGAAGCAGCGCGGTGAGGTCCCACTCCTGCTGGGCGACGAGGTCGCCGGCTGCGGCCTCGGGGTCGACCTTCAGCACCACGTTCTGGTTGACGCCCTTGGCGCTGTTGTCGCGCTCGGAGGCGACATAGACGAAGCCGTCTCCGTCGACCGTGATGCCCTCGGTGTCGGGGCCCGCAGCGCCGGGCGCTCCGGCGTCCCGCTGGAAGCGGACGCGCTTGCCGTCCTCCCAGCCGGAGATCTTCGAGAACGATCCGTCGGCGCTCACGCGGAGCTTCCAGATGCGTCCCTCGCCGTTGTCGACCGCCCAGAGGAACGCGCCGTCGGCGGTCTCCTGCACGTCGAGGCCGGAGCTGTCCTCCAGGAACGCGGGAGCGGAGTCGAGCACGCGCACGTCCTGCGAGCCCGGCCACGCCGATACGGCGACCTCGCCCTCGCAGACGTTGGCGGCGCCCTTGGTGCTCTCCGCCGTCACGGCGAAGGCACCGGTGACATCGGGGCAGCGCCCCCACGTGGTGGCGGCGTGCCCCTCGCCCCAGGTCGTCGAGTCGACGAGCAGGTCGCCGTCGAAGACGCGCACGGCGTCTCCGCCGCCGAGGCCGAAGCCCAGCTGGTCGCGCTCGATCACCAGGTACCCGCCGGCCGCGATCGTCGTGCCCGCGGGAATGACGTAGGCGTGGGCGTCGTCGTCATCCTTCACGACGATTCCGGAGACGTCCAGCGCGGATGCCGTCGGGTTGACGAGCTCGATCCAGTCCTCCGGCGATCCGCCGTCCGACTCGACCTCGTTGATGCGCACCGGGTTGCCGCACGCGTTGCGCAGTCCCTTGGTGCTCGTCGCGATGTCGACGAAGTCGCCCGTGCCGTCCTCGCAGCGCGCGAGCACGCCGTCGGCGTGAGCCGGGTACACGTGCTCGTCCACGACGTTGAGGTTCGGGTCGCGCAGAGTCACGGTGTCGCCGCCGCCGAGCCCGAACTCGAAGTCGCGGAACTGGTCGAACACGAGATACGCCCCCGGCTCGAGGATCGTGCCCTCGGCGAGCGGGGTGGTCTGGACCGCGTGGCCGACCGGGTCGTCGTCCATGACCGACCAGCCCGAGACATCGACCGGGGTGCTGCCGATGTTCACGACCTCGATCCAGTCGGTGAGGTCGCCGTTCGACTCGATCTCGTTGATCACGACGTCGGGCATGACGCACGAGCCGGCGTTGGTGGCGCCGGGGGTCGCGTGTGCGAGCACGAACTCGCCGACGCCGTCGGGGCAGCGGGCGAGGGTCGCGGCGATGAAGTCGCCGTCGATCGCGGCGTGCGCCGTCCACGGCATCGTGTCGTCGATCTGGGTGCCCGTCGCATCGAACAGGCGGATGCGGTCGGCGCTGCCGATGCCGATCGGGTCGCGGAAGGCGGTCGGCACGCCGTTCACGACGCCGATCGACCCCTCCTCGACGACCAGGTACTGACCGGCCTCGATCGACGTGCCGGCCGGGAACTGCCAGCGGTGGTCGTCGGAGTTGTCGCGGATCTCGTATCCGGAGATGTCGAGCGCCGTGTCCCCCGGATTGAAGAACTCGACCCAGTCGGCCGGCTGCGAGTCCACCTCGTTGATGAGGATCGAGCCCGGGTTCGGGACGTCGGCGCGGAAGACGTTCGCCGCGCCCTTGGTCGACTCCGCCGTCTGCGCCCAGGTCGACACTCCGTCGATGTCCTGCACTCCCCACGTGACCGGGGCGTGCCCGGTCCAGGTGGTCGAGTCGACGACGACGCCCTGCGGGTCGAACAGTCGGACCGAGTCGTCCTTGCCCAGACCGAAGTCGAATCCGGTGACGCCGCCGTCGACCTGGTCGATCGCGAGGAAGGCGCCCGGTGCCACGACGGTTCCCACGGGGAACGTGTACAGGGGGCTGTCGTCCTTGTTGTCGCGGACTCCGAAGCCGGAGATGTCGACGGGCGCGGACGACGTGTTGACGAACTCGATCCAGTCGCCGGGGACGCCCCCGTCGGATTCGACCTCGTTGATGCGGATGCCGGTGTCGGCTCCGGCGGCGGAGAGCGGGACGGCGAGCAGGGCGGCGGCGCTGAGTGCGCAGACCGCCGTGGCCGCTGCCGCGGATTGCAGGCGGGACATGGGGCTCCTGGGTAGGGCTCAGACGGGTGTGAGCCCAGATCATCGGCACCCGGTGGACGGACGGCGTCCCGCCGGTGGACGGGAGGTGAACGAGCGCTGGACATTGCCGCGATCACGCCCGTCCGACCCGCTGCACCGCGTGCTCAGGAGCGGAAGAAGCCGACTCCCAGATCGGGATGATCGACGAACACGCCGTCGACGCCCGTCGCCGCGATCGCGCCCCACTCCGCCTCATAGTCGCCGTAGGCGCTCTTGCCGCCCTGGCCGCGGTACTCCGGCGACAGGAAGGCGTTCTCCGGACGGCACGTCCAGGTGAACACCGTGAGACCCCGCGCATGCGCGTCGGCGACGATCGTGTTGCCCTTCTCGAGCAGCATCCGCTTGTTCACGCTGACGCCGTCGACCACGCCGACGAGACCGTCGAGTCCGGTCGGGGTCACCGTGGCCGGGTAGGTGAGGGCCTGTCTGCCCTGGGCGGTGAGCAGGTCGAACGGCCGCCCCGTCGCCTCGATGAGATAGATGTACGACGCCGGGATCCCCCTGGCCTTGAGCTGCGCGAGCACCGTCGACTCGAAGCTCTCCACGATCAGCGGCAGCTCGCCGTCGGCCCATCCCGCCGCTCGCAGGTCCCGCTCGATGAGCGGCACCAGGTCGAGTCCGATGCTCGCGAAGTAGGTCGCATGCTTGACCTCGAGAACGACGCCGATCTCGCGTCCGTGCTCGGCGGACCCCTCCCGGACGATGTCGAGGAGGTCGATGAGGCGCAGGATCGCCTGAGAGCCGTCGAAGGAGGCGCTGGACAGGCGGACCTTCGGCAGGCGTTCGCGGCTCCGCAGCGTCGCCAGCTCATCCCAGGTGAAGTCCTCGGTGAACCAACCGGTCAGCGCCTCGCCGTCGACGCGCTTGGTCGTCTTCCGGTCGGCGAACTCCGGATGATCGGCGACGTCGGTGGTCCCGGAGATCTCGTTCTCGTGGCGGACGACGAGCACGCCGTCCTTCGTCGCCACGACGTCGGGTTCGACGGCATCCACTCCCATCGCCAGCGCGAGCTCGTACGAGGAGCGGCTGTGCTCCGGACGGTAGCCGGGCGCACCGCGATGCCCGATGACGAGGGGGGATTTCCTGGGCACGCTCACAGCGTAGAACACCCGGGCGACGGTTCCCTCCGGGTATCGTGGAGGAAAGCGACCTACAACCCCTTTGGAGTGAGGCCCACCATGAGCAATTTCGCTTTCAACAACCCGGCGTTCCAGCAGCAGGATCCGCGTAACGTCGCGACCTACCCGGGTGCGCCGCAGGGCGCTCAGGGTGCGCAGGCCGCGTCGTTCCAGCATGGGACCATGGATGCCGCCGCGAACGCGCAGCTGGAGGGCATGTACGCCGCTCCCCCGGCCGGCGCCATCGAGACCGACCGCATGTCCGTCGAGGACACCGTCTGGAAGACCGCGGGTCTCTTCGCCATCCTGCTCGTCACCGCGGCCGTCGGCTGGGTGTGGACGCTCGGCGGACTCTCCGCGCCCGAGTACAACCCGTACGGCGGCGCGGCCGTCAACATGCTGCCCTGGATCGTCGGCGCACTCGGCGGCTTCGTCCTCGCGATGGTGATCTCGTTCACCTCGCGCAAGAAGGTCCGCCCCGCGCTGATCTTCGCGTACGCCGCCTTCGAGGGACTCTTCATCGGCGGCATCTCGGCGTTCTTCGAGGTCCGCTGGCCCGGCATCGTGACTCAGGCGACGCTGGCCACGGTCGCGGTCGTCGGTGTGACCCTGGCGCTCTTCGCGAGCGGCAAGATCCGCGCGTCCAAGAAGGCCACGAAGGTCTTCATGATCGCCATGATCGGCTACCTCGTGTTCTCGCTGCTCAACCTGGTCCTGATGTGGACCGGCGTGAACCAGAACGCGTTCGGACTGTTCAGCCAGCCTGTCTTTGGCATCCCCCTCGGCCTGATCATCGGCGTCCTCGTCGTCATCATGGCCGCGTACTCGCTGGTGCTCGACTTCGACCAGATCCAGCAGGGCGTCCGCAACGGCGCTCCCCGCAAGTACGGCTGGCTCGGCGCCTTCGGCATCATGGTCACGGTCGTCTGGCTCTACGTCGAGATCCTCCGAATCATCGCGATCGCCCGCGGCAACAACTGACGCGACCTCACCTCGCTCAGGAGGCCCGCTTCCCTTCGGGGAAGCGGGCCTTCTGCCATACCTGGATGGCCGCGCGCAAGGGGTTGGCTGACAAACAGCTGAGAGGGCACAGTGGACGACACGAGCCGCGGCACCCCGCGGCTCACGAAACAAAGGAGCTGACCATGAGCTTTCTCGGATTCCTTCTTCTCGGCCTGATCGCCGGTGCCATCGCGAAGCTGATCCTTCCCGGCAAGCAGGGCGGCGGATGGTTCGTCACCCTTCTGCTCGGAGTCGTGGGCGCCCTCCTCGGCGGCTGGCTCGGCAGCCTGATCCTGAACCGTCCGCTCACGGAGTTCTGGGACCTCGGCACCTGGCTCCTCGCCATCGGCGGCTCGATCATCGTGCTGCTGATCTACGGCCTGATCGCCGGACGCGGCCAGAAGGCGCGCAGCTGACACCGCCGTTCACCGAACGCCACGAGGCCCCCGTCGGAGCTCTGCTCCGCGGGGGCCTCGTCCATTCGCTGCAGCGGTCCATCGCGTCGATGACCTGCTCGAACGGCATCTGCTCGTACGCCTCGACGGCCTCGTCGTTCGAGCGCATGATCAGCATGTCGCGTCGACATCGGCTACGCGCCGAGGGCGTCCACGGCCGCACGGATCGCATCCGCGGACGCTCGCAGCAGCCCCGACTCGAGCTCGCTCATCGGGGTCTGCCCGAGAGACACGGCACCCGTCGCGCCGACCACCGACGGCACCGACAGCGCGACACCTCGGATGCCGTACTCGCCGTCGAGCACGGGCGCCACCGGCAGCACCGCCCGCTCGTCGCGCAGGACGGCCTCGGCGATGCGCGCACAGCTGACGCCGATCGCGAGGTTGGTCGCCCCCTTGCCGCGGATGACCGTGTACGCGGCATCGCGCACCTCGATCGCGATGCGATGCAGCTCGTCGGCGGTGAACGGCTCGTCACCCGGCCAGTCGAGGATGGGCACCGAGCCGATCGTCGCATTCGACCAGAGCGGGAACTCGGTGTCGCCGTGCTCGCCCACGATGTCCGCGTGCACGCTTGCCGTGCTCACACCGGCGCGATGCGCGAGACGCCACCGGAGCCGGGACGTGTCGAGCACGGTGCCCGACCCGAACACCCGGTGCGGCGGCAGGCCTGAGACGCGCTGTGCGACGACGGTCATCACATCCGCGGGGTTGGTCACGATGAGGAACACGGCGTCGGGGGCTCGCTCGACGAGCTGCGGCATGAGCGACTCCAGCAGGCGGGCGTTCACGGCCGCCAGCTCCATACGGGTCTGCCCTGGCTGCTGCTTCGCTCCGGCGGTGACCACCACGACGTCGCTGCCGTCGACGACGGAGAGATCCGATCCGCCGCTCACCGCTGCCGATGTGAACTGGGTGCCGTGGGAGAGGTCGAGCACCTCGGCGTCCACCTTCTCCGTCGCGATGTCGTAGAGCGCCACCTCGGCCGCACTCCCCCGGATCAGCGCCGCGTACGCGACGCTCACCCCCACGCTTCCCGCACCGATCACCGTGAGCTTCGTCCGCGCCTTGGTCATACCGTCATACTGCCTGAAGAGACGCGAACGGGCACGGACCTCATGGTCCGTGCCCGTTCGGCTGCGCGTCGGGGAGCGCTCACTCCCATTCGATCGTCCCCGGCGGCTTCGACGTCACGTCGAGCACGACGCGGTTCACGTCGCGCACGCCGTTCGTGATGCGGTTGGAGATCTTGGACAGCACGTCGTACGGCAGACGGGTCCAGTCGGCGGTCATCGCGTCTTCGCTGGAGACGGGACGCAGGACGATCGGATGTCCGTAGGTGCGGCCGTCGCCCTGGACGCCGACCGAGCGGACGTCGGCGAGGAGTACGACGGGGCACTGCCAGATCTCCTGGTCGAGGCCCGCCTTGGTGAGCTCCTCGCGCGCGATCGCATCCGCTTCGCGGAGGATCTCCAGACGATCGGCGGTCACCTCGCCGATGATGCGGATGCCGAGTCCGGGACCGGGGAACGGCTGGCGGCCGACGATCGCCTCGGGGATGCCGAGCTCACGGCCGATCGCGCGGACCTCGTCCTTGAACAGCGCGCGCAGCGGCTCGATCAGCTCGAAGTCGAGGTCGTCGGGCAGCCCGCCCACGTTGTGGTGCGACTTGATGTTCGCGGTGCCCGCCCCGCCGCCGGACTCGACGACGTCTGGGTACAGCGTGCCCTGCACGAGGAACTTGACGGGGGCTCCCCCGTCGGCCTTCGCCTCCTCGACGAGGTCCAGCTGCACCTTCTCGAACGCGCGGATGAACTCGCGGCCGATGATCTTGCGCTTCTCCTCGGGGTCGGTGACGCCCTTCAGGTGCCCCAGGAAGACATCCGCGGCGTCGACCGTGATCAGACGGACGCCGGTGGACTCGACGTAGTCCTTCTCGACCTGCTCGCGCTCGCCCTTGCGGAGAAGACCGTGGTCGACGAAGACCGCGGTGAGCTGGTCGCCGATGGCCTTGTGGACGAGAGCCGTGGACACCGCGGAGTCCACACCGCCGGAGAGCGCCGAGATGACGCGCGCGTCGCCGACCTGCTCGCGGACGCGCTCGACCTGCTCGGCGATCACGTTGTCGCTGTTCCAGTCGGAGGCCAGACCGGCGCCCTTGTGCAGGAAGTTCTCGAGCACGCGCTGTCCGTGGTCGGAGTGCTTGACCTCGGGATGCCACTGCACGCCGTAGAACCCGCGCTCCTCGTTTGCGAAGGCCGCGACCTTCGTGGCGTCGGTCGTCGCCAGCACGTCGAAGCCCTCCGGGGCCTTGGCGACCTGGTCGCCGTGGCTCATCCACACGTTCTGCTCGGCGGGCTGGCCACCCAGCAGGGTGCCTCCGTCGCCGGAGATGACCGCGTCGGTCGCGCCGTACTCGCGCAGTCCCGTGTTCGCGACCTCGCCGCCGAGCGTCTGGGCCATGTACTGGAAGCCGTAGCAGATGCCGAGCGTCGGCACGCCGAGGTCGAACACCTCGGGGTCGAGACGCGGCGCGCCCTCCTCGTACACCGACGAGGGTCCTCCCGAGAGGATGATCGCGACCGGGTTCTTCTCGGCGATCTCGGCAGCGGTGGCCGTGTGCGGCACGATCTCGCTGTAGACGCCGGCCTCGCGCACTCGACGGGCGATCAGCTGCGCGTACTGCGCGCCGAAGTCGACGACGAGCGCCGGGCGCTGCTGGGTCTCGGACTGTTCGGTCAACGGACACCTTCCGGGGCGGTGATCGAGGCCTCAGCGGCCTCACGGGTGGCGAGATAGGCCTTGACCTCACGGGCCACGACGGCCTCCATGAAGAAGGACAGCAGCGGCACGACGCCGCCGAGAGCCAGGAGGATGAAGCGCGGGAACGGCCAGCGCATCAGGCTCCACATGCGGAAGCACGCGAAGAGGTAGACGACGTAGAACCAGCCGTGCGCCACGAGGATGAACAGCGAGATGTTGAAGCCGTCGCCCAGCGACGTCATCTCGCACGAGTTCGTCATCGGGGCGAACAGCGACCACCACTGGCAGTCGGGCCCCGCGATGACCCCGGCGAACCAGAGCGGTCCGCCCGAGCCTCCGGCGAAGAGCTCGAGATGGATCGGCGTGTACTTGAGCACCATCTCGGTCAGCAGCAGGAGCAGCATGACTCCGGTGATGATCGACGCGATCTGGTAGAACTTCAGCGCACCACGGATCGCCGGAAAGCTGGCGACTTTCGGTTCGGGCATGCTCCCAGTCTACGGGGCGCCGATGCGAGGCCGTTCCGGGTCGGGGTGCGGGCGGGCATGCGTCGAGGGCCGCCGGGATCGCTCCCGACGGCCCTCGACGTCCGATCAGATCAGAACCACCCGTTCAGGAGGTCCCAGAGCCAGTCGATGATGCCGCCGATGATCCCGCCGATGCCTCCGGCGCGGTTGACGGTCACGGTGGCCGTCGCCTCGTCGCCGTCGGCCTGCGAGACGGCCACCGTGTACTTGCCCGGCTGCGTGCTCTTGGGCACCGTCACGGCGCTCGAGAACGTGCCGTCGGCCTTGACCTGGATGGTCCCGACGGTGATCGGCTGACCCTTCTTCGGTCGCAGCTGCACCGTCACGGTCTCGCCCGGCTCGTAGCCCTCGCCCGTGATCTGCAGCTTCTTGCCCGCGGCGACCTTCGAGGAGCCGAGGTCGATGGTGCCCGCGAACTCCGCGGGCTCCTCGCCGGCGATCGCGAACGGCACCTGGACCGTGGTCCCCGTGCTCGGGACCCGCACCGTCAGCAGCTGATCGCCGAAGACACCGCTCGGCACCGTGAAGGTGAGCGCTGCGCGCCCGGCCTCGTCGGTGGTGTCGACCACGGTCGGGTCGACCGTGCCGGTCGCGAGCGTGGCGTCGCCGAGAGACAGCGTCACCTCGCCCGGAGCCGGCTCGCCGCCCGTGAAGGCCAGCGAGGACAGCGAGACGGTGACCTGGTCGCCGGCGCTGTAGCCGTCGGCGTCCGGGGCGCTCACCGCGACTCCGACCGCACGCTGGGCGAGGTCGGGGCTCGCCGTCTTGTTCGCGGCGAACCAGTCCACCATCGACTGCAGGTCGATCTTGCCGGTGTCCCGCTTGCCGTCACCCTCACGGAAGGTGAAGAAGTTGTCCCCACCCGCGGCGAGGAACGAGTTCGCCGCGACCGTGTACTCGGCTGCCGGGTCGATCGGGGTGCCGTTCAGGGTGATCGAGGTGATTCGCGATCCCTGAGCGGCGGCCGGGTCGTAGGTGTAGACGAGGCCCTCGGAGACGCCGAGCTTGAGGAAGGGCCTGGCGGCGCCCGCAGGCTGCCACTGCTCCTCCAGCACTCCCTTGAGCTCTGCACCGGTCAGCGTGAGCGTCACGAGGGTGTTGGCGAACGGCTGGACCGTCGCCGCCTCGCGATAGGTGACGTTGCCCGCCGGATCGTTCGCGTTCGACGAGGCGTAGGTGAGGTTCGCGCGGATGCCGCCCGGGTTCATGAGCGCGATGTCGGCACCCGTGGACCACTTCTGCACGTCCGCCACGAAGTTGCCGATCGTGGACTCGCCACCCCGGTTCTCCGAGCCGTTCGCCTGACGGGCGCGGTTGAAGTCGGCGGTGATGTCCCCGACCTTGACCGCTCCGAGCACATCGGCGTCGGCCTTCGCCTTCGCCACGATCTCCGCGACCTCCGGAACGGCCGGGTACTGCGCGACACCGCCGACGACGAGCGGCTTGATCTCGTTGGTGATCGAGAGCAGCTCCTTGGTGGTCGGGTCGACCTGGATGTTCATCAGGCCGAGGTTCTCGCCGTACTGGCCGGCCGAGATCACCGGGCGTCCGTCGATCACGTGGTTGTAAGGGAGGTGCGTGTGCGCCGAGACGATGGCGTTCACATCGTCGTCGACCCCGTAGACGATCTCGCCCAGGGGGGTCTCGGGGGTGATCGTCGAGAGCTCCGTGCTCGCGGCGCCCTCGTGCACGAGGAGGATGACGACGTCAGCCTCTCCATTGGAGGCGTCGCCGTCGCGCAGGTCGTCGGCCACGGCGTTCACCGAGTCGACGATGCTGCGCACCTCGAGGTCGGCGATCCCCTCCGGGGACACGAGCGAGTCGAGATCCTCCGTGACGGCGCCCACGAATCCGACGCGAACACCGTCGAGCTCCTTCACCCAGGCGGGAGCGAGCGCGGGCTCGCCCGTCTCGGTGACGAAGACGTTCGACGAGATGTACTTCCAGTCCGCGCGGTCCTGCACGCGATCGCGCAGGTCCTCCCAGCCCTGGTCGAACTCGTGGTTGCCGGCGGCGCTGACGTCGAGACCGGCGGCGTTCAGCGCGTCGATCGTCGGGTTGTCGTCGTTGATGAAGGAGGTGAACGTCGATGCGCCGATCAGGTCGCCGGCGCCGGCGAAGATCGTGTTCGGGTTCGCCTCGCGGAACTGCTGGACCGCTCCGGCGACGACCGCCGCGCCGGCGGATGCGCCGTCGGCCTCGATGCGCCCGTGGAAGTCGTTCATCGTGGCCACGTCGATGCTCACCGGCGGGATCTCGGAGTCGACGCCCACGACGATCGGGTCGTGGTCGCTCGAGCGGAACGGCGTGCCCGCCTCGGTGGCTCCGAACGCGTAGCCGCGGTCGCTCCACTCCGGCGAGTTGATGCTCCACACCCCGCCGCCCGTGATCGATGCCGAGAGCGACGGCGACGCCAGCACGTGGTCGAGGGAGCCGAGCTCGCCGTCGAACGTGTAGGTGTACTGCCCCGGAGCCTTCTCCGGTGCGACGTCGCTCCAGCCGGCGGTCGTGAGGACCTCGATCGGGTCCTCCTTCGCGTAGGAGTTGAAGTCGCCGATGAGCAGCATGTCGCTGCTGCCCGTGGTCTCCTCAATCTCCTCGGTGAAGCCCAGGAGGGAGTTCGCCTGCGCGACGCGGTCGGCGTTGAAGAAGCCCTGGCCGTCGGCCGGCTCCGCTCCGCCGCCCTCGGGTGCGGACTTCGACTTGAAGTGGTTCGAGACCACGGTCACGACGCGACCGTCGATGTCGAACGCCTGGGCGATCGGCTCGCGGGCGTTGCCCCACACCGTCTCATCGGTCACGGTGAGGCTGTCGCCGACCGTGCTGACGGCATCCTTCTTGTAGATGATGGCGTTCGTGATGAAGTCCGTCGTCGCGGCGTCGTTCAGCTCATCGGGCGTGCGGACGTAGTCCCACTCCTCGCTCCCGAGGTCGTCGTTGAGGCCGTCCACGAGGTCGGCGACCGCCTCGTCGATCGAGCCGCCGAGCTTGACCGAGTTCTCGATCTCCATCAGGGAGACGATCTCCGCGCCGAGGCCGTTGATCGCCGCGACGATCTTCGACTTCTGGATCTCGAACTGCGCGGCGTTCGCCGCACCGCGCGCGTTGGGGTTCTCGCTCTTCAACGTCGTGAAGTAGTTGAAGACGTTGAACGATGCGACCTGCACGTCGCCGCCGACCTCGGGCGCCGCGTCGGCGCGCGGGTTGGTCGACGTGAACGTCGCCTTTTCATCGGCGGGCGTCGTGCTGTCGATCGGGACGACCGGCTGCAGACGCCAGTCGTCGAACCCGTACTGCAGCACGTAGCCGCGGTCTGCGAAGTCGACGGTGTCGCCGTTGCGGACGACCTGGTCCTTCGTGAAGTACGGCTGGTCGCCCGGGTGAGCGTTGTTGGTCACCTGGATCGACCACGCGTCGTCGAGCAGGATGCGGTTCGCGCGGTTCGCTGCGGCGATCGCGGCGGCCTCGTCCCCCGGGCGGGCGGCCTCCGTGCTCTTGACGTTGAGGTCGTCGCCGGCGTTCAGCCACAGCGTGCCGAAGTTGTAGAGCTGGTGACTCGAGGCCAGGCGATAGGTGCCGGTCGGCGCGACGTACATGTTCTCGTACTGCTCGCGATCGGCGCCCACGACCGTGTCGGGAAGCGGAGTGATCTCGGGGACGCCGACGCCCGCCTGCACGACCGACACGCCGGCGAGCGACGACGGGTCGATCTGCGTCTGGCCGAAGTACTCGCTCACCGAGCCGGTGACCGAGACCAGGTCCCCGATCTCGAGGGTCGGCGCCAGCGCGTTGAGGTAGACGAACACACCGTCGGACGCGCCGGGGGTCGCGTCGGTCTCGCCGCCCGATCCCTGCGTCTGGATCACGATGCCCTTGTAGCCGCCGGTGCGGTGGTCGGCGGTGACGACGCCCTCGACCGTGACCGTCTGGCCGTTCAGCGGCGACACGTCGGCGGTGCTGCCCTGGACCTCGGCGATGGAGGTCACGGTGGGCTCGGGCTCGGGCTCCGGCTCCGGCTCCGGCTCGACGCCGCCTCCGGAGTTCTGCGGGGTGATGGAGGCCGAGAGCGTGAAGTCCGCACGGTTGTCATCGGTGTCGACCCCGCCGGTGCGGTTCAGCGACTTCACGTCGGTGTTGCCCGTCGGAGACGTCGCCGCTGCGGTCTCGAACGTGTTCGAGGTGCCATAGCCGAGCACGTCGATCACGCCGTCGACTCCGGTGACCGAGCCGGGCGCGAGGGTCACGGCCGCCGTGCCCTCGACGAGAGCGAGGGTCCCGTTGGTGCCGCTCGGGTTGAGGGTGCCGACGGCGTCGGCCGTTGGCAGCGCCGCGCCGTTCGCACCGTTGCTGCCGCCCTGAACGAGGTAGTACCCGCCGGCGGGGATGCTGCCCGTCAGCGGCGCGACGCCGTTGGAGGAGCCCGTCCCGGTCGCCGACCGGTACTGCAGCGACAGGCCGTCGAGCGGGATCGCGGCGGAGGTCGGGTTATACAGCTCGACGAACTTGTTCGTGAACGCGGCTCCGGCGCTGCCTCCGGAGAGGTACGCCTCGTTGATCACCACCCCCGTGCCTGCGACATCGGCGGAGGCGGGCGCGGCGATCAGGGCGCTGGCGCCCAGAGCGGCGACGCAGGTGGCGGCGAGAGCGCCGAGACGCCCCCGATCTCTGCGAAGGGACGCGGGAACCCGGCGGTTCTCGGCGTCGGGAGCGGACATCATCTGTGTTGTCTCCTCGGTATCGTCTCGGCGGCGGCTCTCGTGGAACCGTGCTGCGCGCGCTCACAGCTCGCGCACATGTGAGCGAGCTTACGGAGCGCCCCGGACATACCTCAACGGAGTTTCCCGATTGGTCACCGAGCGCTCACCGAATGATCCGAGCGCTGTCCGAATGACCGACGCGCACCCCTGACGAAGGTCGAAGAAGCGGACGATCGCCGCTCACGGGAGCATCGGAGTGTGCTCGGATGCGCGAGCGTCAGGTGAGTGCCGAACCCTCGGAGTCCTCGAACTCCTCGACCTCCCGCTCCCAGGCGTCCTTCGCCAGGCGATACCAGAGGTAGAACGCGAAGCCCGCGAAGATCACCCATTCGGCGGCGTAGAAGACGTTGAGCCAGTTCACCGGCGACTGCTCGTCCGGCGCGCGGGAGGCGATGTCCACGAGCCCGTCCGGAGCGGTCGTCGAAGCCAGGTACGGGCGGTAGACGTCGAGCCCGTCGACGTCGCTCCAGCGACTGAGGAGCGCTGCGGGCGACATGCGATCCATCCGCGTCGGGTCGTCGACCGGCGGCACCGACGGTCCCTCGTCGGAGATGAGGCGCCCCGAGACGGAGACCGCCTCACCGTCCGCGTCGGCGTTCAGCTCGTTCGCCACGGCATCCGCCGTCGACCGGTCGGGCGTCCATCCGAGCGCGACCGCGATCGACGTCTGTTCGGCGACACGGAGCTGCCCGGTCACCCAGTAGCCCTCTGCACCGTCGTTGAAACGGCTCGACACGATCAGGAAGTCGCCGGCGACCCAGGTTCCCGAGGTGTCGACCTTCTGCCCGACGAGGGGCTCCGCCAGGTAGGCGCCGGGTGCGACGACGTCCTCGAGGGGTCGCACCTGCTCGGTGATGCCCGGCGGTGGCGGGTCGGTGTCGATGGCGCGCCCGAGCTGCCACTGGCCGAGCCATGCGAAGACGCCGGCGACGACGAGCGAGAACAGGAGCATCCCGATCCATCGCCCCCGGAGCATGACCTCGCGGAGGGTCGGTGGGAACAGAGCGGATGATGTCACGGCGTAGCGGGGGCGCTCAGGCCTCGTAGGGAGCCAGCACGACCTCGACGCGCTGGAACTCCTTGAGATCCGAGTAGCCGGTGGTCGCCATCGACTTGCGGAGGGCGCCGATCAGGTTCGCCGTCCCGTCGGCGACGGGCGCGGGTCCGTACAGGATCTCCTCGAGCGTCCCGATGCCGCCGACCTCGACCCGACGGCCACGGGGGAGCTTCGGGTGGTGGGCCTCGGGGCCCCAGTGGAAGCCGCGACCGGGCGCGTCGGTGGCACGGGCGAGGGCGACGCCGAGCATGACGGCGTCGGCGCCCATCGCGAGCGCCTTCACGACGTCTCCGGACGTGCCGACGCCTCCGTCTGCGATGACGTGCACGTACCGTCCGCCCGACTCGTCGAGGTAGTCGCGGCGGGCGGCCGCGACATCGGAGACGGCCGTCGCCATCGGGGCGTGGATGCCGAGGGTCGCGCGGGTCGTCGACGCCGCTCCCCCGCCGAACCCGACGAGCACGCCGGCCGCGCCCGTGCGCATGAGGTGCAGGGCCGCGGTGTAGGTCGCGGCGCCGCCGACGATGACCGGCACGTCGAGGTCGTAGATGAACTTCTTGAGGTTCAGCGGCTCGTCGACGCTGGACACGTGCTCGGCCGACACGGTGGTGCCGCGAATCACGAACAGATCGACGCCCGCGGCCGCGACGGTGTCGTAGAACTCCTGCGTGCGCTGCGGGGTCAGGGAGCCGGCGACCGTGACCCCGGCCTCACGGATCTCGGCGAGGCGCTGCGTGATGAGCGCGGGCTTGATCGGCTCGGAGTACAGCTGCTGCATCCGCACCGTCGCCTTGTCGTCGCTGAGACCGGCGATCTCGGCGAGCAGCGGCTCCGGGTTCTCGTACCGGGTCCACAGGCCCTCGAGGTCGAGGACGCCGAGGCCGCCGAGCTGTCCGAGCATGATCGCGGTCTGCGGGCTGACGACGGAGTCCATGGGCGCGCCGAGCACCGGGATGCCGAAGCCGAAGGCATCGATCGTCCATGCGGTCGACACGTCCTCCGGGTTCCGCGTGCGCCGCGAGGGCACCACCGCGATGTCGTCGAACGTGTACGCGCGACGCGCGCGCTTGCCTCGGCCCAGCTCGATCTCCATGGTCACCCCACCAGACTACCGGGCGCGCGGTGCGCTCATCGGCTGGGAGACTGGAAGGGAGATCGGGAGGCAGCATGCCAGCGGATGCCGTGGAGGTCGCCGTCGTCGGCGGCGGGGTGATGGGGCTCGCGACCGCCTGGGAGCTGGCCTCCCGCGGCCTCCGACCGGTGGTGTTCGAGCGGTTCGCCCGGGGCCACCGGCACGGAGCATCGCATGGGGCGACGCGCAACTTCAACAACGCCTACGACGAGGATCACTACCTCGACCTGCTCGTGCGGGCGCACGAGGGCTGGCTCCGACTCGGCTCGGTCGACGGCGAGCCGCTGCTGCGCCTGCACGGTCTCGTGACGCACGGGGAGGTCGGGATCGCGGCGATCGAGCGCCTCCTCGTCGAGCGCGGCATCCACGCCGAGCTGCTCTCGTCCCGCGAGGCGGCATCGCGATGGGCGGGAATGCGGTTCGACGGCGAGGTGCTGTTCTCGCGCGACGCCGGGGTCGCACGAGCATCCGCCGCCCTCCTCGAGCTCGAGCGGCGCATCGTCGCCGCCGACGGCGAGGTGCGCTGGGAGACGCCGGTGCTCGGCATCCGCGAGACCGACTCTGGCGTCGACCTCGAGCTCGCGGGGCGGGCGGTGCACGCCGACGTGGCCGTCGTCACCGTCGGCGCCTGGACGGAGCGGATGCTCCCGTCGATGCGGCTGCCCCGTCTCACGGTCACGGAGGAGTTCCCCGCGCACTTCCGCCCGATCGACGGTTCGGACTGGCCGTCGTTCAACCACTACGTCACTCCGGATGCCTACCCCGCCACCGTCTACGGCATGCCCACCCCGGGAGAGGGCGTGAAGGTCGGCTTCCATCGGGTCGGCGACGAGGTCGACCCGGATGCGCGGCCGCACGCCGTGACGCATGCCGCCGCGCTCTCCGACTACGTGCGCGAGTGGATGCCGGGGCTCGACCCGGCATCCGCCGTGCCCATCAGCTGCACGTACACGTCCACCGACGACAGCGCGTTCGTGCTCGACCGCCGCGGCCGCATCGTGGTGGGTGCGGGGTTCTCCGGACACGGCTTCAAGTTCGCCCCCGGCATCGGCGCCGCGCTCGCGGATCTCGCGGTCGACCCGTCGGCGCTCGCCGCACCGGCGTTCCGCCTGATGTGACCACGGCCGGTCAGCGGGCCCTGGCCACTCTCCGCTCGTCCCAGACGGGCTCGTCCGACTCGTACACGTCGCCGTCGGATCCGAACACGAGGAATCGATCGAACGAGCGCGCGAACCACCGGTCGTGGGTCACCGCGAGCACGGTGCCGTCGAAGCGGGCGAGCGCCTCCTCGAGGGCCTCCGCGGATTCGAGGTCGAGGTTGTCCGTCGGCTCGTCGAGGAGCAGCAGGGACGCCCCGGACAGCTCGAGCAGCAGCACCTGGAACCGGGCCTGCTGCCCTCCCGAGAGGGACTCGAACGTCTGCTGCGCCTGCTTCACGAGGCCGTAGCGGTCGAGGGCCGAGCTCGCGGCGTCGCGCGGCATGCCCGCCCGCCGCTCGTCTCCGCGGTGCAGGATCTCGAGGAGAGTGCGACCGACGAACTCGGGATGCGCATGCGTCTGGGCGAACAGGCCCGGCGCGACCCGCGACCCGAGCACGGCGCGCCCCGAGTGCGAGACCTCGTCGAGCTGCTCGCCCGTCGAGGTGACGTGGCCGAGCGTCGGATCGGGATCGCTGCCGCCCCGCGCCAGAAGGCGCAGGAAGTGCGACTTGCCCGAGCCGTTCGAGCCGAGCACGGCCACGCGGTCGCCGTACCAGACCTCGGCGTCGAACGGCCGCATGAGGCCGGTCAGCTCCAGTCGCTCGACGACGACGGCGCGCTTGCCGGTGCGCGATCCGCGGAGCCGCATGTCGAAGTCCTGCGACGGCGGTCGCTCCTCGGGAGGTCCGGCGTCCTCGAAGCGGCGCAGCCGTGTCTGGGCCGCCTGATACCGCGAGGCGAACCCGTCGTTCGCCGAGGCCTTGACCTTCAGCGTCGCCACGAGCACCCGCAGCTTCTCGTGCTGCTCGTCCCAGCGCCGCCGGAGCTCGTCCAGCCTGTCCATGCGGTCGCTGCGCGCCTGCGTGTACGTCGAGAAGCCCCCGCCGTGCACCCACGCCGCGGCTCCCGCTCCCCCGGGCTCGAGCGTGATCAGCCGGTCGACGGCGTTCGCCAGCAGCTCACGGTCGTGCGACACGAGGAGCACGGTCTTGGGCGTCTGCCGCAGCTGCTCCTCGAGCCACCGCTTGGCGGGGACGTCGAGGTAGTTGTCCGGCTCGTCGAGCAGCAGCACCTCGTCGGGGCCCCGGAGGAGTGCCTCGAGGGCGAGTCGCTTCTGCTCGCCGCCGGAGAGGGTCGTGAGCTCGCGGAAGCGGGCGCGCTCGAACGGCACGCCGAGCGCGGCGACCGTGCACTGGTCCCAGACCGTCTCGTGCTCGTACCCGCCCGCATCCGCGTACTCCGCGATCGCGGAGGCGTAGGCCATCTGCGTGTCGTGCTCGTCGCGCTCGATCAGCGCGTCCTCCGCCTCGACGAGCGCCAGCGCCGCCAGACGGATCCGCCGCGGCGCGACCCTCGTGAGCAGCTCGTGGACGGTCTCCCCCGCCTCGCCGTGACCGACGAACTGATCCATCACGCCGAGGCCGCCGTCGATCGTCACCACGCCGGCGTCGGGGGCGAGATCTCTGCGGATGATCCGCAGCAGCGTCGTCTTCCCCGCCCCGTTCGGTCCGATCAGTGCGCTCGTCGACCCCGTCCCCACCCGGAACGTCACCTCGTCGAGAAGCGGTCTGCCGTCCGGCAGGGTCAGCGAGATCCCTGCGACATCGATGTATCCCACAGCGCGTGGCCGTCCTTCCGCCCGCGTGGCGAGCCGATCAGGATATCAGCACGCGGGCGCGCGGGCGAGTCAGCCGGAACGGGGGACGATCGTGATCGCCTCGGTCCGCGGCGCGGTGGGCAGCAGGATGCGGAACTCCGTGCCCACGCTCTCCTTGCTCGTGACATCCATCGACCCGCCGTGCGCGAGGACGATCGCGCGGGTGATCGTGAGGCCCAGCCCGACACCCGGCACCGCGTTGCGCGTCGCCGTCGAGGCGCGGAAGAAGCGCGTGAAGAGCATGCCCTGCTCGTCCTCCGGGATGCCGACGCCGGTGTCGCGCACCGCGATCTCGACACCGCCATCCGCCTCGCGCACGCTCGCGGTGACCCGCCCTCCGGCAGGCGTGAACTTGATCGCGTTCGAGAGCAGGTTGTCGAGCGCCTGCCCGATGCGGCCGGCGTCGAGCACGAGGCGCACGGGCGACTCCGGCACGTCCGCGACGAGCTCGATGCCCTCGCGCTGCGCGTGCGGGCCCGACGACACGACGGCTGTGCGCACGAGGTCGGCGAGGTCGGCTTCGCCGCGCTCGAGCGGGAACCTGCCGGACTCGACCTGAGCGGTGAAGAGCAGATCCCCGACGAGGTTGAGCAGGCGCTGCGCATTGCGCTCGATGATGCCGACGAACTCCCGCTGGTCGTCGGTCAGCGGCTGGCCCGGATCGTTCTGGAGCAGGTCGAGGAATCCGATGATCGCGCTGAGCGGCGTGCGGAGCTCGTGGGAGATCATGCCCACGAACTCGTCCTTCATCCGAGCGACCTCGACCGCCTTCGTCTCGTCCGTGATCACGAGGAGATAGCCGTGCCGCGCCCCCGACGAGTCCTGGTACGGCGACACCGTGACCCGTGCCGGCACGGACGACCGCCCGACCGTCAGCACGTCGACGTCCGCGAGCACCGAGCGCCCGGAGTCCGCCTCGTCGAACAGCGCGCGCAGTCCCGGGTGCACCTCGTTCGCCGACCGCACCGCACCGCTGTCGGCGAACTGCGTGAGCATCGACGGCTCGAAGAACCGATCGATCCGCACCCCGTCGAGCGCGTCGTCGACGGGCATCCCGAGCAGCCGCACGGCGCCGGGGTTCCAGGCGGTGATGATGCCGCAGTTGTCGGTCGCGACGACGGCCTGACCCGTGATCGAGTTCCACAGACTGGTGAACGACTCGGTGAGCGTCCGGTACTGCGTCTCGCTCGCCCGCAGTCGCTCGAGGATGGTCTCGTTGGCGGCGAGGGCCGCGGAGCGCTCGGCGACATGACCCTCGGCCTGCGAGGTGCGGAAGCGCTGCTGCCGCGAGAGCTCGTTGACGATGGCGCCGACGGTCGCGAAGACGAGGGGGCCGATCACGCCGCGGAGCCACGCGAGGGCGTCCTCCGGCGGATCGAAGAGGTTGGGCATCAGCAGGGCGATCGAGGTGAGGACGCCGACGATGAAGACGTAGCGGATGCCGGGGGCGGCCGCGATCCAGATGACGGGCAGCAGGACGAGCGACGAGAACAGCGACGAGGCGCCGTCGGTGCCCGCACGGAGCGCCCCGATCGCGAGGATGTCGACCATCGGGATCATCATCACGAGCCAGCCGTCGTAGCGGCCTCGCGC
Source organism: Microbacterium sp. H83 (assembly GCF_001650405.1). GTDB lineage: Bacteria > Actinomycetota > Actinomycetes > Actinomycetales > Microbacteriaceae > Microbacterium. The sequence goes on from NZ_LWCU01000006.1 coordinate 66,724, forward strand.
CGCGAACACCGCGGCCAGCACCGTCATCGCGCCGACCCCGCCGATCCCGGCGATCGCGGCGGCGATGTTCGTCATCGGGAAATCGGGGATCACCGCGATCAGCAGTGCGGAGATCGCGACCGCGATCGCGGTCGGCCCCTGCTTCATCAGCGGCGTGGGATTGTCGAAGAACCTCCGCCAGCCGCGCTCGAGCGTCGCGGACGCGATCGTCGTCGTCGTGGTCATCGCGGCACGGCCTGCAGGATCCTGCGCAGGTCGGCCCCGCGGATCGGCTTGGGCAGCGCCGCATCCGCCGACGGATAGTCCGCGACATCGAGCACCGAGCTGACGATGAGAAAGCAGCCGGGGAAGCGGCCCTGCACGAGGCGGGCGCAGTCGCGTCCGGAGATGCCGGGCAGCAGAAGGTCGATGATGGCGACGACGGGAGAGATGCCGGGGAACGCCGCGATCGCGGACTCGGCGTCGGCCGCCGCGAAGACGTCGAACCCCTCCCGTTCGAGGTGGCGGCGGAGCAGCGCGGTCTGATCCGCGTCGTCCTCGACGATCAGCGCCAGCGGCGAAGCGCTCATCGCAGCAGCAGCTCTCGCACCACCACGATGACCACGACGACGCCGAGGGAGATCAGCGCCTGCGGGATGAGCCGCTTCTCACGGCGGGCGTCCGCGGCGATCTCCTGCTCCTCCGCGCTGCGCGAGAGTGGTTCCGTCATGCGTCGACCCGTCCGACCTTCTCGGTCTTGATCCAGGCGGCGTCAGCGCGACGCCACTCCTTGATGTACGAGTCCACGGTGATCGCGCAGAGCAGCGAACCGTAGCCGCACACGTACAGCAGCAGGCCGGCGAAGAAGCGTCCGCCGGGCAGCGGCTCGACCGCGCGGGCGAGCCAGATGCCGAGCATCGAGATCGGGCCCCAGAGGTAGAAGATCACGGCCCACACGAACGTCGTCTCGTCCGTCAGGGAGAGGCCCAGCAGGTTCAGCCCGTCTTCGAAGGCCCAGGGGAACAGCGCGATGGCCATGAGGATCAGGGCGCCGAGGCCGGGGAACATCAGGGCCTCGCGCCAGGACTGCCGTCCGATCCGCGGATCGAGCTGCACCGAGTACAGCATCGAGAAGAGGTAGATGCACGCCGCGGCGATCCACATGAACCGGAACACGAACTCGGCGATGTCGCTGTGCAGGAGCAGCAGGATCAGCAGGGCCGTCGCGGCGAGGATCATGAACGCGGGCAGCAGCAGGATGGTGAACCACCCCAGTCCGAACGCGAAGCTGCCCAGGTTGTGGTCGGGGCTCGGGCGGAACCAGAGCTTGCGGTAGATCGAGGTGAGCTGCACGTTGCCGCGAGCCCAGCGCAGACGCTGCTTCCAGAGGCTGTCGATCGTGCGGGGCTCCTCCGCGAGCACCACCGCGTGCGGTTCGAAGACCATCCGTCGGCCCGCCAGCTGACCCTCGAACGTCGTCATCGTGTCCTCGGCGAGCGTCCCGGTGGGGATGCGGCCGCCGATCGCCTCGAGGTTCGCCCGCGAGTGCAGCTGCGCGCCGCCCGCGAGGCAGGCGATGGCACCGCCGACGTTCTGGGTGCGGCGGGCCGAGAGCTGACCGATGACGTACTCGATCGCGATGAAGCGGGTCAGATAGTTGCGGTCGCGACTGCCCTCGGCGATGTAGGCGGTCACGGCCCCGACCTTCTCGTCGGCGAGGTGACGGCTCATCTTCCGCAGCGAGTCACGGGCGAAGATGACGTCGGCGTCCATGATGAGGACCGCCTCGGTCCAGTCGTCCGCGAGGACGACGTCGAGGCCATGGTTGAGGGTGTGCGCCTTGCCCTGGCCGCCCTTGTCCCGTCGCAGGTGCACGACGCGACCCGGATACGCCTGGGCCTTCGCGGCGACCACCTCCGGGGTGTCGTCGGTGGACGCGTCGTCGATCACGAAGATCCGCAGCCGGTCGGCCGGATACTCCAGCTGCAGCAGCCGCTCGATCGCCTGCCCGAGCACGAGGCCCTCGTTCCAGGCGGGGATGAGGACGGCGATCCGAGGGTGGTGCGGCGCCGCGCTGCCGTAGTGGTTGCGGAACGCGTGGATGGGCAGCGCGAGGTACTGCAGGCCGGTGTTGATGACCGGGAGCGTGCCGACGAAGACGCAGATGAGGAGGATCACGACGACGACCGTCTCGATCCAGGTGAGGTCGGGCATCAGGGCTCCTCCGTCCCGTCGAGCAGAGCGGCGACGCGCGTGTAGCGGCCGACGTCCGCGGCGAGGTGGCTGTCGGTGGACGCCACCACTTCTGCGCCTGCCGCGCGCAGAGCACGCAGCGACGGGATGCCGGGGCACCCCCACTTCTCGTTGACCTCGACGAGCGTGTCGGTCTCCGCCGCGGCGCGCGCCCAGGCGGCGGTGCGTTCGGGGCCGAGATCGTCCTCGGAGAGGCCGATCTTGGGCAGGATCGAGAAGCAGTGCGCCAGCTGGTTGCCCGGGTGCTTCCGCATGGTCGCGATGGTCGCCGACACCAGCTGGTCGAGCACGTCATCGCGCGACCAGCCCTCGGCCATCCGCTCGCGCACGGCGGTCGGTCCGAGGGGTCCGTCCGTGCCGGGGAACTGGTGGTCGGCGATCAGGATGCGGTCGATCCCCGTCGGGAGAGCGGGGATGTCCAGCTCGCCCGAGGCGTCGAGGATCTTGGCCTCGACGCCCGTGAGCACGGTGAGCCCCTCGGGGACCCGCAGCGCGCGTACGGCGGCGAGATACTCCGGCACCCAGTCGGTCGAGCGCCGCACGTGATCGACCAGTCGCAGCGTGGTCAGCCCGGCGTCGACGGCGGCCGCCACGTTCTCCGCGAGCGTCGAGACGGCGTCGTCCGAGAACGTGGAGTGGACGTGGTGGTCGCCGAGCAGCGCCGCGTGCGTCACAGCTCCTCCTGATGGCCGGCGTGCGCGGAGACGAGCACGTCGTCGACCTCGACGATCACGTCCTCGAGGAACCTCACGGAGGCGATCTCGCGGAACGGCAGGCGCTGCGGAAGCTCCGAGCCGAGATACAGATCGGCGACGAGAGAGGGGATGTCGACGCCTGCCGCGATCGTGAGCGGGAGCGCCCCGGGGAACCGCGGGTTCACCTCGAGCAGCACGGCGCGTCCGGCCCGATCGCGACGCAGCTGCACGTTCGCGACGCCGACCAGGCCGATGGCCCGCGCGATCGCCGCCGCGGTCTCCTCGAGCTCGGGGTCGTGCACGGTGCGGCCTGCGATGGCGACGCCGGAATCGACGCGGGCGCGCGTGCGGGGCACTGCGGCGACGATCTCGCCCGCCGCGTCGGCGATGACGTCGACCGAGTACTCCTCCCCGGGCAGGAAGTCCTGCACGATGAGGCCCTCGTCCGTCGGGAGGGCGCGCAGCGCCGCGAGGTCGGGCACGAGGCGCACACCCCGGCTGCCGGCGCCCTGCCTCGGCTTGGCGAACGCGGGGAACTCCCAGTCGATCGCCTCGGCGTCCGCCCCGGCGAGCGCGGTGCGCGGAACACGACCGGTCGGCGCGCAGCGCTCGGCCAGCTCGAGCTTGTCGAGGGCGGTGTCGAGGGTCTCCTTCGACGGCGCCGCGAGCACGGCGGGCGCCAGCTCGTCGCGGCGTCCCGCGAGGGCGATGAGCTCGACGTCCACGGTCGAGATCACGAGGTCGAGACGGTCGTCCCTGACCATCCGGGCGATCGCCGGGACGAAGTCGTCGTCGCGCCCCGGGGGCACGAGGCGGCGCCGGTCGGCAGGGACGAGATAGATCCCGCTCGCCCAGCCGTCCATGTCGGCGGCGAAGACGTCGAGGTCGGGGCGACGCAGGAGCGAGCGGATCACCGCGACGCCGGCGGGCCCTCCCGCGCCTGTCACCAGTACGCGCGCGGTCATCAGCTCTCCCGCCGTGTGAGCTCGTGGGCGCCGATGAACTCGGCGGTCTCGCGGACGACCTCGAGCGGCTCCACGGCCGCTCCTCCTCCGAAGCGCGACCAGTAGCGTGCGGTCGCGGTCACGAAGTCCGGTTCGAGGTAGTCGCGGGTGGCCGTCTGCGAGCCGAAGCACTCGAGCAGCCGGAGCTTGCGCTCGAGGAACGAGTCGATCCGCACGAATCGCGTCGGGCGGAAGTCGATCGTCGACGAGGGGCTCTGATAGCAGGCGACGGTGCCCACGCGTCGGGTCGCGACGACCGTGGCCTCGCTGACGGCGCGGTGGTCCTGGTGGCGGTCGTGCGTCGAGTGCGTGTAGACGATCGTCGGCTGGACCTCCCGCACGACCTCCTCGATGAGACGCACGGTGGCGCCGCCGCCGGAGATCTCGGTGTCGATGAGGTCCTTGACGAACAGGCGTGCGCCGAGCAGATCCGCGGCGGCCAGCGACTCGTGCTGGCGGCTGTCGGCGTCTCCCCCGCGCGCGCCGCGCGACAGCGTGAGGATCGTGATCGCGTCCCCCGCCTGGGCGTGCGCCGACAGGATGCCGCCCACGCCGATCTCCACGTCGTCGGGATGGGCGCCGATCGCGAGGACGACGTCCTTGGGGCGGCTCGCCTCGCGGCGCGCACGGCCCTCCTCCGCCAGACGCGTGACCGCCTCGACGAGGCGCGCGTTGTCGAGCGGCTTGGTGAGGAACTCGTCGGCCTGCGCCCGCAGGGCCGAGACCGCGTACTCGACCGAGACGTGCGCCGTCATGACGATCACGGGCACCAGCGGATCGCTGCGACGCAGCTCCGCCAGCAGCTCGAGGCCGTCGAGCCCCGGCATCTCGATGTCGGTCACGACGACGTCGGGTGCGAACTCGGGCAGAGCGTCGACGGCCGCGCGGCCGTCGCCCGCGGTGCGGACCTCGCAGCCCGCGCGTCGCTGGAGCACGGTCTTCACGAGCAGGGCGACATCGGGGTCATCGTCGACGACGAGTACCCGGGGCGCATCCTGGGGCATATCTGCGGCTCTCCATGGGGAAGTCCCCGCCGGTGGGTGACCGGCGTGCCGTCCCCTGCGCCCTTCGCGCCGGGAACTCGAGGGGAAGTCGAGCGGTTATCTCTAAATACTGGCATACCAGCAGACGGGCGCGCCTCTGCGGGATCCGCCACGCGGCGATCACGCCGGCGCGCGCGCCGCGCGCTTCTCCTGCTGGTACACGCGGATCGCCTCGTACCGCTCCGCCGATCGCGCACGGCGCTTGGTCGCCTCGAGCTCGCGGTCCTTGCGCGGCGCCGACGTGGTCAGCCCGTCGATCAGCTCTCTGGTCGCGCGGGCGATCTCGTCGACGGCGTGATCGAACACCGCCTGGTTCGCCCGCGACGGCGCCGTCGATCCCGAGATCTTGCGCACGAACTGCAGGGCGGCGTCGTGGCATTCGTCGTCGGTGGCGGCGGGTTCGAGGTTGTTCAGGGGCACGATGTTGCGGCACATACCCGCACGGTACGCCCCGTCGCGGACATGCGGAAGGGACCGGATGCCGTGGCGTCCGGTCCCTTCCGCATGATCCTCAGCGCTTGTAGTTGGGCGCCTCGACCACGATCTGCACATCGTGCGGGTGCGACTCCTTGAGCCCGGCCGCCGTGATGCGGACGAAGCGGCCGCGGGTCTTGAGCTCCTCGATCGTGCGCGCGCCGACGTAGAACATCGACTGACGGAGTCCGCCGACCAGCTGGTAGGCCACCGCGGAGACCGGGCCGCGATACGGGACCTGGCCCTCGATGCCCTCGGGGATCAGCTTGTCGTCGCTTGGGACGTCCGCCTGGAAGTAGCGGTCCTTCGAGTAGGACGTCTGCTTGCCGCGCGTCTGCATGGCGCCGAGCGATCCCATTCCGCGGTACTGCTTGAACTGCTTGCCGGACTGGAAGACGATCTCGCCCGGCGACTCGTCGGTGCCGGCGAGGAGCGAGCCGAGCATGACGGCGTCCGCGCCCGCGACGAGCGCCTTCGCGATGTCGCCCGAGTACTGCAGGCCGCCGTCCGCGATCACCGGGATGCCGGCGGGGCGCGCGGCGAGCGACGCCTCGTACACGGCGGTGACCTGCGGCACGCCGACGCCGGCGACGACGCGGGTGGTGCAGATGGATCCCGGGCCGACGCCGACCTTGACGGCGTCGACGCCCGCATCGACGAGCGCCTGCGCGCCCTCGCGGGTCGCGACGTTGCCGCCGATCACGTCGATGTGCGCGAAGCTCTCGTCGGCCTTGAGGCGGGTGACGAGGTCGATGACGCCCTGCGACTGGCCGTTCGCGGTGTCCACGACGAGCACGTCGACTCCGGCGTCGCGGAGCGCCTCCGCGCGCTCCCAGGCGTCGCCGAAGAATCCGATGGCCGCGCCCACGCGCAGCCGGCCCTGGTCGTCCTTCGTGGCGAGCGGATACTTCTCGCTCTTGTCGAAGTCCTTGATGGTGATGAGACCCGCGAGCTTGCCCTCGTCGTCGATGAGCGGCAGCTTCTCGACGCGGTGCTTGGCGAACAGCGCGATGACCTCGCCCGCGGCGACGCCGACCGGGGCCGTGACCAGCCCCTCCGAGGTCATGACGTCCTTCACGAACGTCGTCTGGCGCTCGAAGCCCGAGACGAAGCGCATGTCGCGGTTGGTGACGATGCCGACGAGGCGGCCGTCGGGGTCGACCACGGGAAGGCCGGAGATGCGGTACTTGGCGCAGAGCGCGTCGACCTCCTCGACCGTGGCGTCGGGGGTCGTCGTGATGGGATCGGTGATCATGCCCGACTCGCTGCGCTTCACGCGGTCGACGTGCGCGGCCTGGTCGGCGATCGAGAGGTTGCGGTGCAGGATGCCGATGCCGCCCTCGCGTGCCATGGCGATCGCCATGCGCGACTCGGTGACGGTGTCCATCGCGCTGGACAGCAGGGGGGTCGCGACCGAGATCCGGCGAGTGATCCGCGACGAGGTGTCCGCCTCGCTGGGGATGACGTCGGTGTGCCCCGGGAGGAGCAGCACATCGTCGTACGTGAGTCCGACGAAGCCGAAGGGGTCGTGCTGGTCCATGGATTGTCCTCCTGCGGGCGCGATCTGGGGCGAGGTGTACCAATTCTAAGCGTCGCGACCCTGGGGAAATTCCCGGCGGATGCCGGCATACCGCACGCCGCGACCGGCCCTCGGGGCGCGCATCGCGCAACTTCGTGATGGGATCGTTCTCACCGTGAGCAGATCGTGCCTTGGTTGAAACAGAGCCGACACATTACGCTCATACCGTCGTACATCAGGGCCGATGAACAACCCGGTCATGGTCTGTGTACTCGACTGGAGGTTCTGTGAGTCCGACGATCTCGGCGAATCGAAGCGGAAAGCGGTGGGCTGTCGCCCTGCTCGCTGCGCTCCTCGCCATGGCATTCCTCTGGGTGCAGCCACCCGCATCCGCCTCTGCGGAGGAGACCGACGACGGTCAGGAGGTCACCGACTTCTACTTCGCGGGCGTGATCACCTTCGAGGACGAGCCCGTCGAGGGCGTCGTCATGACGATCGAGGGCGGCGGCTTCGAGGGCGAGACCGAGACGGACGCCGAGGGCAAGTGGCGCCTGTACGTCCCCGAGAAGGAGACGTACACCCTCACGGTCGACGAGGACACCCTCCCCGACGGCGTCATCGTCGACGCCGCGCAGCTGCCGGAGGGCACGCAGCCGATCTCGGGCACCACGGCGTCGTTCGAGGTCGAGTTCGGCCTCACCGGCACGAAGATCCTCAACCTCTTCCTCGGCGAAGGCGAGCGCATCACCGTCTCGTTCGCGGATCAGCTCCTCTCGCGCCTCGTGGGAGGTCTGAACTTCGGTCTCCTGCTCGCACTCGCGTCGATGGGCGCCGCGCTGATCTACGGCACGACCCGCCTGTCGAACTTCGCTCACGCCGAGATGGTGACCTGGGGCGGACTCGTGGCGCTGGTCACCACGAGCTTCTGGCACCTGCCGCTGTGGCTCGGCATCGCGGCGGCGGTGATCGGCGGCGGCCTGTTCGGCTGGGCCATGGATGCCGGACTCTGGCGTCCGCTGCGCCGCCGAGGTCTCGGTGTGGTGCAGCTCATGATCGTCAGCATCGGCCTCTCCCTCGCGCTGCGGTACGTGTTCCAGTACTTCATCGGAGGCGGCACGCGGCAGCTCCCGGGTGCGAGCCCCGAGCCGATCCAGTTCGGACCGATCTCGCTCTCCTACATCGACATGATCGCGATGGCCGTCAGCATCGTCGTGATCCTCGGCGTGGCCTGGTTCCTGACCCGCACCCGCATCGGCAAGGCCACCCGCGCCATCTCGGACAACCCGCAGCTCGCCGCGGCGTCCGGCATCGACGTCGACCGGGTGATCCGCATCGTCTGGATCCTCGCCGGCGTCCTGGCCGCGATCTCCGGCATCCTGTGGGCGTACTTCCGCCCCGGCGTGAAGTGGGACATGGGCGTGCAGATGCTGCTGCTCATCTTCGCCGCGATCACGCTCGGCGGCCTCGGCACCGCGTTCGGCGCCCTCGTCGGCTCGCTGATCGTCGGCATCGCCGTCGAGGTCTCGACGCTGTGGATCCCCTCCGACCTCAAGTACGCGAGCGCCCTCGTCGTCCTGATCGTCATCCTCCTGGTCAGGCCCCAGGGTCTGCTCGGACGCAAGGAAAGGCTGGGCTGACGATGGACTTCGGAAGCATCTTCTCCAACACCGCGGTCTACCTGATCAGCCCGGTCACGATCGCCTACGCCCTCGCGGCCACGGGCCTCGCGGTGCACTTCGGCTACGCGGGCCTGCTGAACTTCGGCATGGCCGCGTTCATGGCGATCGGCGGCTACGGGTACGCGATCTCGGTGCTCACCTTCGGTCTGCCCTGGTGGATCGGCATGCTGATCGGCCTGATCGGCGGCGCGGTGTTCGCCATCATCCTCGGCATCCCGACCCTGCGGCTGCGTGCCGACTATCTCGCCATCGCGACCATCGCCGCGGGTGAGATCGTGCGCCTCCTGTTCACGACGCAGCTCTTCGACGAGTACACCAACTCGGCGGACGGCCTCGCGCAGTTCAACGGCGGATTCCGCGATGCGAACCCGTTCCCGGAGGGCACCTACGGATTCGGTCCGTGGACGCTCACGGCGAACGATCTGTGGAACCGCGTCTTCGGCATCATCGTCCTGGCGATCGCGGTGCTCCTCGTGTGGGCGCTCATGCGCAGCCCGTGGGGACGGGTGCTCAAGGGCATCCGCGAAGACGAGGACGCCGTGCGGTCGCTCGGGAAGAACGTGTTCGCGTACAAGCTGCAGGCGCTCGTCGTCGGCGGCATCATCGGCGCCGCCGGCGGGATCGTGTTCGTCCTCCCCTCGGCCGTCGTCCCCGGCAGTTACACGACGTCGCTCACGTTCTTCCTGTGGACCATCCTGCTGCTCGGCGGGGCGGCGACGGTGCTCGGCCCGACGCTCGGCGCGGTGCTGTTCTGGGTCGTCTTCGCCTTCCTGGCGAACCTGCTCCCGGCCATGGCGAAGGCCGGCATCCTGCCGATGTCCGACAGCCAGGCCTCGACGCTCGTGTTCGTCTTCGTCGGAGTGGCGCTCATGCTGCTCGTGATCTTCCGCCCGCAGGGCATCCTCGGAGACAAGAGGGAGATGACCTTTGTCAAGTGAACTGACCCCCGATGAGGGCGCCCAGCCGGCGCCCTCCACCGGCAGCATCCGCCGCCCGAAGACGACGGGGCTCACCAAGGGCCCCGCGGCGCCGGGTGTGGCGAAGGTCGACCCGATCCTCGTCGTGGATGCCGTGCAGCGCCGCTTCGGCGGCCTCACCGCCGTCGACGTCGATCATGTCGAGATCCCCCGCGGTGCGATCACGGCGCTCATCGGCCCGAACGGCGCCGGCAAGACGACGCTGTTCAATCTGCTCTGCGGGTTCGACAAGCCCAACAGCGGCTCGTGGTCGTTCGACGGCACCAACCTGTCGGGAGTGCCGTCCTTCAAGGTCGCGAGGATGGGCCAGGTGCGCACCTTCCAGCTCACGAAGTCTCTCTCGCTCCTCACGGTGCTCGAGAACATGAAGCTCGGCGCGCCGGGCCAGCGCGGCGAGGGCTTCTGGTCGAGCCTGTTCCCCTTCCTCTGGCGGAAGCAGGATCAGGAGATCGAGACCAAGGCCCGTGAGCTCCTCACCCGGTTCAAGCTCGATGCCAAGGAGAAGGACTTCGCAGCCGCGCTCTCGGGCGGCCAGCGCAAGCTCCTCGAGATGGCGCGGGCGCTCATGAGCGATCCCACCCTGGTGATGCTCGACGAGCCGATGGCCGGCGTCAACCCGGCGCTCACGCAGTCCCTGCTCGACCACATCCTCGATCTGAAGGACCAGGGCATGACGGTCCTCTTCGTCGAGCACGACATGCACATGGTCCGCCACATCGCGGACTGGGTGGTCGTCATGGCCGAGGGACGCGTCGTCGCCGAGGGTCCGCCGGACGAGGTGATGGAGGATCCGGCCGTGGTCGACGCCTATCTCGGCGCGCACCAGGACGTGGACCTCGGGGCCGTCACCGGGCGCATCCCCGTGCTCGCCGACACCGCGGCCGTCAAGCTGCGCGAGCAGATCGAGGCCGAGGCAGACGCCGAGCTGGCCGCCGAGAGCACCGAGGAGGGCAAGGCATGACCGACGCATCCGTGGACGACCGCATCGTCGTCGAGATGAAGGACGTGCACGCCGGCTACCTGCCGGGCGTCAACATCCTCAACGGGGCGAATCTCATCGCGAGGCAGGGCGAGCTCATCGGCATCATCGGCCCCAACGGCGCCGGGAAGTCGACGCTCCTGAAGTCGATCTTCGGACTCCTGAACGTCCGCAGCGGCGAGATCACGCTGAACGGCGAGAGCATCGTGGGACTGAAGGCCGACAAGCTCGTGAAGCGCGGCGTGGCCTTCGTGCCGCAGACGAACAACGTCTTCCCCTCGCTCTCGATCGAGGAGAACCTGCAGATGGGGCTGTATCAGAACCCGAAGGCGTACGCCGAGCGGCTCGAGTTCGTGACCGGCATCTTCGCCGAGCTGGGCAAGCGGCTCAAGCAGCGCGCGGGATCGCTCTCCGGCGGCGAGCGGCAGATGGTCGCGATGTCGCGCGCGCTCATGATGGATCCCTCGGTGCTGCTGCTCGACGAGCCGTCGGCCGGCCTCTCCCCCGTCCGACAGGACGACGCGTTCATCCGCGTCTCCGACATCAACAAGGCCGGGGTGACGACCATCATGGTCGAGCAGAACGCCCGTCGCTGCCTGCAGATCTGCGACCGCGGCTACGTCCTCGATCAGGGCAGGGATGCGTACGAGGGCACGGGACGCGATCTGCTGAACGACCCGAAGGTCATCGGCCTCTACCTGGGCACGCTGGGCACCGACGCGGCCTGAGCGCGACGACGAGAGGGGCGGATGCCGCGGGGCATCCGCCCCTCTCGCCGTCTGCGCACCCGCGGGCACCGGCTCACTCCGCGGGCGGCATGACGAAGGCCCCGGATGCCGAGCATCCGGGGCCTTCGCGGTGATGATCAGTTCGTGCGGGTGATGAGGTTGTCAGCGCCGTACACGTAGGTGCCGATCGAGGCGCCCGTCGGGTCGCCGTTCTCGTCGAACGTCACCTCGCCGGAGTAGCCGTCGTAGTCGGCGGTGCCTCCGTCGTTGATGATCTTGGCGCAGTCGGCGAAGCTCGTGCACTTCTCGCCGTCGCCGCTGCCGCCGGAGACCTCCTGCATCTTGGCCGCGATGTCCGCGCCCTCCGTGGAGCCGGCCGCGAGCGACGCGAGAGCCACGAGGACCACGGCGTCGTACGCCTCGGCCGCGTAGGTGAAGTCGTTGACCTCGGGGTTGCCCTCACCGGTCCAGAACGTCTGCAGGCGGTCGGTGAAGTCGTCCTCGAGGGCCGGACCCGGCTTGGTGCCCTGCGCACCCTCGAGCGAGAACGGGAAGTTCGTGTCGGGCGACGAACCGTAGTCCGACAGGTTGCCGTCGACGAGGTACCACTTCTCGGGCGAGACGCCCGCGTTCGAGAGCAGCGGTGCGATGGTCTTGAACTGGTCGAACGAGACGATCGCGACGGCGTCGGGGTTCTCGGCCTGGATCGTCGCGACCTGCGCGTCGAACTGACCGTCGCCGACGTTGTACGACGCGCTCGCGACGACCTCGCCACCGGCGTTCTCGAACGTCGACTGGATGTTCTCGAACAGACCCGTGCCGTAGGCGTCGTTCTGGTAGATGACGCCGAGCGTCTTCGCGCCGTCCTCGGCGATCAGGTTGCCGAGCACCTCGCCCTGCAGCAGGTCGCTGGGAGCGGTGCGGAAGTACAGGCCGTTGTCGTCCCAGTCCGTGAAGTCGGGGCCGGTGTTCGACGCCGAGATCTGGAGGATGCCGGCGCTGACGTTGCCGTCGAGGATCAGGCGCGAGACGCCCGATGCGGCGGCGCCGACGATCGCCGACACGCCTGCACCCTGCAGCTTCGTGATCGACGTCTCGTACGCCTTGGTGTCGGTGTCGCCCTCGTCCTCGGCGGTGAGGTCGATGGTGATGCCTGCGGCTGCGTCGTTGACCTCCTGGACCGCAAGTCCGACGCCGGACTCCATGGGCGGTCCGAGGAAGGACAGCGAGCCCGTCTGCGGCAGCAGCGAGCCGAGCTTCAGAGTGAGGTCGGCCGACGACTCGCCGCCGCCGCCCTCCGAGGGCTCCTCCGAGGGCGTGCCGCTGCAGCCAGCGATGACCAGCGCGGAGGCGCTGAGAAGCGCGACTCCTGCGAAGATCTTGGCGCTGCGCGAGCGCGTGAATGCGATCATGATGCTCCCTTGCGTGACTGGCCGTGGATTGTGACCACGGTCGGGTGCTCTAACACTAGGACCAGATCGTCTCGCGCAGGGGTCGGGAGTATTTCGGTGCGTTAACGATCCGGACACCCGGTCCGACGGGTCCCGCGCGCCGTGTCAGAGCGCTCCGACAGCGCCCGCTCTCCGCCCCCGGGCGGCCGTCATCAGCAGGTCGACGACGAACACCGCGATCGCGATCCACACGATGATGAAGCCGATCCAGCGTTCGACGGGCATGGGCTCGCCGAGCACGGCGGCGCCGATGACGAACTGCATGATCGGGGTGATGAACTGGATCATCCCGATGACCGTGAGGTCGATGCGCCGGGTGCCGGCGGCGAACAGCAGCAGCGGCACCGCCGTGGCCACGCCCGCGAACGCGAGCAGCACGCCGTGCCCGATGCCGTTCTGCCCCATCGTGATGCCCTCGGGCGTCGAGGCGACGATGACGAGCTGCACGACCGCGATCGGGATCAGCCAGAACGATTCGAGCGTCAGGCCGCTGACCGCGTCGACGGCGGCGCCGATGCGCTTCTTGATGAGGCCGTAGATGCCGAACGACGCGGTGAGCGACAGCGCGATCCACGGGAAGTCGCCGTAGGCGACGACGATGACGACCACGGCGACCGCCGCGATGCCGATCGCCGCCCACTGGAGGCGCCGGATGCGCTCGCGGAGCACGAACACGCCCAGCAGCACGGTGGTGATCGGGTTGATGAAGTAGCCGAGACTCGTCTCGATCACGTTGCCCGTGAGCGTGCCGATGAGGAAGACCTGCCAGTTGACGTAGATGAGCGCGCCGGCGAGGGCCGTCCAGCCGAGCAGGCGTGGTCGTCGCACGATCGCGATGAGCGCGTGCCACCCGCGCGTGACGCTGAGCAGCAGGACGCAGAAGACGAAGGACAGCAGCACGCGCCAGGCGACGACCTCCCACGGCCCCGTCGGGGCGAGCAGGAGGAAGTAGAGCGGGAGGAATCCCCAGAGCAGATACGCCGCCCCGGCGTACGCGACGCCGGCGGTCTGACCGCTGAGCGCGGCGGATCTCGGCGTGGTCACCGACTCACCCTATGCCCGCGGCGGGACGACCGGGAGGCCTCGCCGCGGGGGCCGGCGGATCGGCAGGAATCACGCGCAGAATGTCGGAATGCTGCACTTCGCCAGACCCCTACCGCTGGCCCGATCGAAGACCTATAGTGAGCGTGTCCGACACTACTTCTGGGGATGGTAGACGGAATACCAAATGAGCGAGTCCGAGTTCGTGCTCGCGCTGGATATGGGGATGAGCCGCGTGGGTGCGGCGACGGCCCGTCTCGCGCCGAGCGAAGAGATCGAAGCCGACTCCCACGTGCTGGGGCACGGGGACGGCACCATCGCCGCGGCCTGCTACGTCACCGACGAGGGCGACCTGCTGTTCGGCCGCGCCGCCGAGGACGCGGGCGCCGCGAGACCGGAGCGGCTGATCCGCGGATTCGTCCGCGACGTGGGAGACGAGGTCCCGCTGCTGGCGGGAGACCGATCCGTCTCCGCCGAGGAGCTGTGCGCGCGCCTCGTGCTCTGGGCGCGGGACGAGGTCGCGCGCGGCGGTCCGCCGCCCACCGCGATCGCGCTCACCCATCCGTCGTCGTGGACCGCGCATCGCGCCGCGGCGGTGCGCACCGCGCTGTCGGCGGTCGGCGTCGACGACGTCGAGCTGCTCAGCTCCGCCGAGGCGGTGACGCGTCTGCATGACGGAGAGCACCGGATCGAGGCGGGCGAGACCATCGCCGTCTACGACCTGGGCGGCAGCACGTTCGAGGCGACGGTGCTGCAGAAGAGAGCCGACGGCACCTTCGTGGTCCGCGGGACCCCCGTGGTGCTCGCCGATCACGGCGGGATGCTGTTCGACGACGCGGTACTCGCGCACGCGCTCTCGGCGTCCGGCGCGGACGCGGCGGCCGCCGCTGCCGACCCGGCGGAGAGCTCGTCGCCGGCGGCACTCCGCCGGGCGGCCGAGGCCGCGAAGCAGGCGCTGTCCTTCGACGGCGAGGCGACCATGTCGGTCGACCTCCCGGGCGGCGACACCACCGTGCGCATCACCCGCTCCGAGTTCGAAGCCGCGATCGAGCCGGCGCTCGACCGCACACTCGACGCGCTCGAGCGCGCGATCGACGGTGCGGGCCGGTCGATCGGCCGGATCGACCTGATCCTCCTCGCCGGGGGATCGACCCGCATCCCGCTCGTGGCGCAGCGCCTGTCGGACCGCTTCGACCGCCCGCTGGCGGCGGCGCCCGACATGGCGGCCGCGATCGGCGCCGCACGGACGGCCGCTGCCAGGGTCCGCGAGTCGATCGCGGCCGCGGTGCCCTCGACGGCGCCCGCAGCTCCGTCGGCCGCTGCTCGTCCGGGCGGAGGACGCCTCCTCGCCGCACTGCGTCCGATGATCGCGGGCTCCTCCGCGCGCACGACCGCCGCGGTGACGATCGCGGCGGCGACAGTGGTGGTCGCGGCGGGATTCGCCGCCACGGCGTTCGGCGCCGGAATCGGCGAGACGCCGACGGCGGAGTCGGCCGGCGGAGCGGGCGGCAGTGTCTCGTCCGTCGGCGTCGCCTCGGCCGCGGTGGGCGCCCTGCTCGACCGCCCGATCCGCACGACCGAACAGGTGGTCGAGGGCCCGACGCCGGACGACGGCACCGAGCCGCCCGGCACGGACCCGGGACAGCACAGCGACGGTGCTGAGCCTCCCGCACGCCGCACGGTCCGGGAACCGCTGGGCGACGCCGCGGAGAGCTCGCCGACGACGCGATCGTCGGCACCCTCCCCCCTCGTCCCGGCGCCGTCAACGGGGACGGCGCCGGGCACGGCCTCCCCCGGCTCGACAGGCCAGACGCCGTCCGACACCCCCGCCGACGAGACACCGCCCGACGATCCGCCTCCGGCGGAGGAGCCGCCGGTCGAGCAGTCGCCCGCGGAGCAGCCGCCCGCCGAGCAGCCCCCCGCGGACCCGCCGGTGGAGGATCCGCCTCCTGCCGAGCAGCCTGTCGAGCAGATCCCGACCGAGACCGACCCGGGAGCCGTGATCCCGGCCGGCGCACGGCTCGCCGAGACTCCGACCTCCGACCTCTGACGCCGCGACCATGACCCGCCTCCCGATCAGCGCCGACGACGCCCGCCGACCGAATCCGCCCCTGCTGGGGGAACGCCGGGCCCGCGCCCTGTGGGACGCCGTGGGCGAGCCGCCTCTCCGACCGCCGCGCGCGGTCATCTCCGGCACCGCCGGATCCGGCAAGACCCTGGCTCTCCGACGCCTCCGCGATCGGCTGTCGATGCTCGGACTCGCCCCCGTCGATCTCGACGTCGATCGCGCGGCCCTCGACGAGCTGCCGCCCGACGCCGTCCTCCTCGTCGACGACCTCCACCTCCGTGGCGCCGCCGACGTCGCAGCGGTCCTGCGCCGAGCGGCGGATCCGGGAGCGGGAGTGGTCGTCGCCGTGCGCCCGTGGCCCTCGACGCCTGAGATCAGGCGCATCGCACGGATGCTGAAGGGACCGGCGATCGTGCTCGGCGAGGTCGGCCGCTCCGACGTCGCACGCTACCTCGAGGAGGTCGGGCGGACGATCCCCGAGCGCTGCCGCACCCACATCCTCGAGATCACCGGCGGGATCCCCTGGCTCGTCTCGGACGCGCTGGCCTCGCATGACGAGCAGGGGTGCGACGACGACGACCGCCACAGCGATCTGCACCGCGCCCTGGAGGGGCGGACGCACTACCGACTCGACGATGTGCCGCCGGAGCTCCGGAGCGCGATCGAGGAGCTGTGCGTCGTCTGGCCGGACCGGACGGTGTCCGACGGCATCGACGACGAAACGGTACGCGACCCCGACGACCTCGTGCGCCACGGGCATGCGGAGGGACTGCTCCTGCGCGACGGCACGCCGGTGCCCATCGTGCGCTCCGCCGTGCGCGCCTCGATGTCGCCGCGACGGCTCATCGACCTCGGTCCGGCCATCGTCGCCGGGCTGATCCGCGACCCGATGGCCGTCGCGGATGCCGGCGACTGGCTCGCCGCGGTCCGTGACGCGTCGGTCGGCGACGCGCTCGTCCGGCAGGGCGATCGGATGCAGGACACGCACCCCGGTCGCTCGCTCGAGCTGTACCGCCGCGCCGAGGAGTGCGGGGTGTCGCCGGATCGACTGGCGCGGCGCCGTGCCGAGGCGCACTGGGCGACGGGAGATCTGGATGCCGTGATGGTGATCGTCGACGACGCGCCGTCGGCGGACGAGTCCGGCCTGACGGACGTCGCCGCCGCCGTGTGGGCGGCGCGGGGCATGATGGCTCACGCCGATGCGACCTATCGCGCCGCACCCCCGCACGACAGGGCTTCTGGGCTCGGCGCGACCATGGCCGCCACCGCGGTCGGCTCGCCGCGCCCGGCATCCGCCGATGCGGAGCGGGACGCGACGGCATCGCGACCGACCACCCTCAGTGCAGCGCGCGACCTGCTGCAGAGCGGCCTGTCGGCCACGCTCCATTCGGCGTCCGGATCGTCGCTCGCGGATCTCGTGCGCGCGTCCGAGCTGTACACGAGCTCCGGATCGCGCTCGCCGCTCCCCGAGCTGCCGGCGGTGATCGCGGCGGTCGTCGCTCTCGACCTCGGCGCGCTGCGGACGGCCCAGAGCGTCATCGACGAGGCCGTCCGCGGTCGGCACGGCGGTATCTGGGCTCGCCCTCGCCTGTTGCTGTGGCGCGCGTGGGTGGCCGTGCAACGCGCGAGGCCGACAGCCGCGCGGGAGGCCCTCGAGCAGGCCCGCGCGCTCGCCCCGCGGATGTCCGCGCGCGACGCGCTGCTCGACGGCGCGGTCGCCGTCGCCATCGCGCGTCGATACGAGGACGCCGCCGGTCTGGAATCGGCCTGGCGCCACGCTCGCGTCACTCTGCTGCGTGCCGACATCGACCTGTACCTGCTGCATCCGCTCGGCGAACTGCTCAGCGCGGCAGCCCGCGTCGGCGCCGCGGGCGAGGTCGCACGTCACTTCGCCCATGCTCTGGAGATCACCGCCGCGCTCGGCGACCCGCCGCTGTGGATCACCCATCTGCGCTGGGCGGGCATCCAGCAGGGCATCCTGCTCGGCGATCCGACGGTGGTCGCGCCCCACGCGAAGGCCCTCGTGGCCGCCTCCGCGCACGACCATGTCGCGGCGGTGATGGCGAGCGCCGGCCGGGTGTGGACGTCCGTCCTCGCCGGCAACGTCGACGCGGCGGCGGTCGAGGCGGCGGCCGCCGGACTCGCCTCGGTGGGATTGAAATGGGACGGCGCGCGGCTCGCCGGGCACGGGGCCGGACGCACGGACGACCGGAAGACCGCTGCGCGCCTGCTCGCCTGTGCGCGCGAGCTGCATCCGACCGATCAGCAGCGGCGTGCGACGGCAACGGCGACGGAGGAGGCCTCGAACGCCGACAGCACGCGACCGGCGCCCGAGGAGGTGCTGAGCGAGAGGGAGATCGAGGTCGCCCGCCTGGTGCTGCAGGGCAAGACGTATGCGGAGATCGGCGAGGCCATCTTCATCTCGCCGCGCACCGCCGAGCACCACATCGCGCATATCCGCCACCGACTCGGCGCGACCTCGCGCTCCGATGTGATCGCCAAGCTGCGCCAGCTGATCCTCGAGGATCGACCGGCCCAGGGCCGCGGCGTCACGAGCGATCACGCGGGACCCCCCTCGGTCCCCCTCCGGGCATCGGGGTGATCCCCGATGCCCGACGAGCGCGATGCGCCTACGCTCCGAAGCAGGATCTGGGGACGCCGAGGGGAAGAACGACGGCAAGGTCCGCACTGGGATGAACTCGAAGTGACGTCTGCAAGGGGGAACTGTCCATGACTACACCGGTCGAGACGATAGCCGATGCGCTGCTCGCCTTCATCCTCAGTCTTCTGCGAGACCCGGAGGCCGCCGCGGAGTTCGCCGCGAATCCCTCCGGAGGACTCGCCGACCACAATCTCGAGACGGCGTGCATGAAGGATCTCGCCGCCGTCCGTCCGGTGATCGTCGATCGACCGGACGTCGTGATGCGCACCCAGACCGAGGCCCCGGTCGTGCGGACCACGGGAGACACCGAGGTCACGAACCAGATCCTCCGCATGGTGCAGCAGTTCAGCACGACGACGGTCGACGCGCGCTCCACCATCGTCGACAACTCGGTCAACCAGAACATCTGGACCGAGGGCGGCGACGTCACCCAGATCTTCGACCAGGAGGCGATCATCGCCTCGGGAGACGGCTCGGTCGCCGCCGGTCACGACGGCACGATCGACGACAGCGACGTCGATGTGACCATCGGCGACGTGGCGATCGGCAACGAGACGAACGACGGCAGCTTCAACGGCGGCGCGGCGACCCCCGCGCCGACGCCCGCACCGGCGCCCGCGCCCGCCCCCGCCGCTCCGGTCGAGCAGACGCCGCCGGTCGCTCCCGCGGACGTCCCCGAGCCGGCGGACGTGCTGGAGGCGGACATGACCGCGACGGACGACTCGTACGACGCGGATGCGGCGAGCGCGGCTGCCGCCGAGCAGCCCGTCGTCGAAGAGCCGGTCGAGGAGGACTGACATCACTGCCGTGACCGATCGCGACCCCGACAACGCTCGAGGCGCCCCGGAGAGACCGTCGACGACGAGCAGCAACGGGGCGCCGGTGCTGGTCAAGCTCACCCCGCCGTTCGAGGTGCGGCTCGCACAGTTCTTCTGGATCCTCAGCTTCGCGGCGGGTGCCTTCGCGGCGGTCTACCTGTTCGTCCTCCGGCAGGAGCTGCTGCCGCTCATCGAGGAGGTCGCCCGGTCCGTGACGGCGGATCGCAGCGACGAGACCTACGAGACGGCCGCCGACATCATCTTCTGGATCGTCTTCGGCACGCTCGTCGCGATCGTGCTCACCCAGATCACTCTTCTCGTGTCCTTCAGCGCGCGGCGACCCCAGGTGCGCTGGTGGCAGCTGGCGACATTAGGGGTTCTCCTGATCCTCGTCGCCCTCTCACCCGAATGGGTGGCGCTCGGGGCGCGCGGAGAGCAGTTTCAGACGGTGATCACGGCGCAGGCGGGGCTCGTGGTCCTCGCGCTGCTGTGCAGCATCCTCCCCCGCGCCATGTCCTGGTCCGCCCGGCGCGTCGACGTCCGTCGGGCCGGGCCGAAGGGGACGGCCGGCCCCGAGCTCTGACGCGATCGCCTCCAGGCTGCGGATCACCACCCGGCACACGGCCCTCGTCTCGGTGCTCGCGGCCGGCGATTCGACCCGCGTCCGCCAGTGGGCGAGCTTCTCCCGCACGGCGTCCCGGAGCGTGTCGAGGTCCGCGGTCGACGCGGCGCCGAGCCGCAGGTGCGCCGCGGTCCCCTCTGCGCCGACGATCCGCTCGGCCTCCGCGGCGTCGTCCTCACCCAGCGGCAGCCGACGGGCCCGGGCCTCGGAGAGCACCGACAGCTCGCGAAGCGTGTGTGCGGCGAGGGTGAAACGCTCGATCCCGGCCCGCAGCGGTGACGGGTCGTGCGGCGGATGCTCCTGCAGCAGCCGCTCGAGCTGCAGCACGATGCCGCGAGCCTTCAGCGTCGCCTCTCGCGACAGCAGCTGCTCGGACACGAAGGCCTGGATCTCGAGCAGGCCGCTCTGCTGGATGAGCTCCGCCGCCAGCTCGGTCGAGTTCCGCGCCCCGCCCCGGATGACGGTGACGGCCATCCGCACGCCGAAGATGCCGAACCGCGCCAGCAGATCGCGGCGGACGGTGACGCTCAGCCCTGTGATCGACGATTCCCGGACGAAGCGATCGGCGGAGACGAGCAGGCGCTCGCGATCCGCCCGGTCGAGCCCGGCCAGCTCCCGGAAGGCGATGTACTCGCTCTCGCGCAGTGTGCGCGCTCCCTCGGCGAGCAGACCGGCGACGGGGATCACGCCCAGGGTGAGCGACGCGAGCTCCTGGTCGAACTGATAGCGCTGCGCGACCTTGCGCGCCGACAGCAGCGAGTCGATGCGCCCGGAGCCGACCTCGTCGGAGCGCGACAGGACGCCGACGGCGCACACGGTCTGCGCGGCGCCCGCCGCCGTGTCCTGGAAGGCCCGCAGGAACTTGATGTCGGAGCCGTGCAGGTGCCGCAGCAGATAGACGACCGCGTCCGCCGCCGGCGGCGCGTCGTCGGGAGTGAGGAACCGTGCCGCGCGCGCCGACGTGTCCTCCGACAGCGACGCGATCCCCGGGGTGTCGATGAGGATGACCGACTTCAGCGACTGCAGCGGCCAGCCGACGTCGATCCACTCCACCTGCTCGGCGACCAGACCGTTGAGGTCGAGGACGAGCCGGCCGCGATCCCTGCGGATCGGCATCCGCCGGGGCGCGCCGACGCGCGGATGCATCGTGATGGTGGGCGTGGGCGAGTACCGGTACCACGTCACGACTCGCGTGCACTCCCCGGTGTCGGTCGGTGCGATCTGCTCGCCGAGCATGGCGTTCAGGAGCGTCGACTTGCCCGCCTTGACCATGCCCGCGACAGCGAGCCGGAGCGGCTTCTCCAGCCGGGCATCCAGCTCGTCGATGGTCTTCAGGGCACGCGGGTCCTCTCCATAAGCGGCTCTCGAGGCGGCGAGGAGGTCGCGCACGATCTCGGTGATCGGGGTCGTCATCGCGCGGCCCCACGTGCCGGCGCCTCGAGCTCGGCCGCACCCCGAGGACGCTGCTCGAGGGAGGGCGGTGCGACCATGCCCTCGATGGCGGGCACCCGACGGCGCATCGCCTCGAGCTGATCCATCCGCTTCTGCAGCGCGACGACGCGCGCGTCTCGGGTGGAGGTGAACGCCGTGGCCGCCTGCTTCGCCGCGGTGAGCGCCTCCGACAGCGAACGGTGCAGCTCCTCGGCGATGGCGCCGAAGTGGTCGCGCGCTGTGCGCTGCACGAGCCGCAGCCGATCCTTGAGCTGCTTGCCGACCTGGAAGATGACCTCGTCGATGTGGCGGCGCACGAGAGCCTTGGCCTCCTGCTGGCGCCGTCCGAGCCGCGCGCTCATGTCCTCGCGATACGCCCGTCTTCCGACCAGGACGCCGGCGAGCAGTGACAGCGGGTTGATCAGCGACATGCCGATGAGACCCGTGACCAGTCCCACCATGAGAACGCCGCCGTACGATCCGCGCACGCCGATGAAGATCTTCTCTCCGGCGCTGAGCTGCCCCGAGTCGATGCCGGAGATCCCTTCGACGACGTCGAGCACGCCTCGGGTGTCGCCCACGTCGATGGAGGGGAGCTCGGCCTCCTCCTGGCTGAAGAGCTCCGCGACCTCCTCGGAGAGCCATCGCGAGCGCTCGTCCGTCCAGACGAAGGTCTCGGCGACGGCCGCTGCGACGCGCTGATCGAGCCACTCGGTGATCTGGTCCCAGATCGGCCCCGGGTCGCCCTCCTCGATCGACTGCTCGGCTTCGCGCATGACGCGACGGAGCCGATCGCGGAGGTCGTGCTCCATGTCGGCGACGAGGTCGGCGATGCCGTCGGTGAGCGTGACCTGCCAGCGCGCGGAGCGTCCGCGGAACTCGTCGGCCTTCGCCTTCGCCTCTTCGAGCTCGGCGATCATGCGAGGGGTGTCCTCGGGGTTCAGCAGCGCGTTCAGCTCGGTGCGCATCGACACCGCGAGCTGATCGACCACCGACAGCAGGTCATGCACGGCGGCGCGCTCATGGATGACCTCGGCGCGGCCGAGCACCTCCCGGCGCAGGTGCGCGACCAGCCCGGGGAAGCCGGACTCGTCATTGAGACTGCGGTCCTGCGTCTCCGCGGCGAGGAGGCGCAGGTCGCTCGACACCGAGAAGACGGGCACGTCGCCCACCTCGCGGAGGTGCCGCCGATCGATCTCCTCGACCTCGCGCCAGTCGGGGTACAGATCGGTCTTGGCGAGGACCGCGGCGACGTTCGGCGAGACCCGCATGGCGTGCTTGAGGAACTGCACCTCGGGCTCGGTGTACTCCTGCGACGCATCCGACACCATGAGCACCGCGTGCGCCGAGGAGATCGCGGCCAGCGTGGTCAGCGCGTTCGTCGACTCGAAGCCTCCGACACCGGGCGAGTCGACCAGCTGCAGGCCCCCGCGCAGGATCTCCCTCGGCAGCAGCACCTCGGCGGCGAGGATGCCCCGCTCGTTGTCGGGGTTGCCCTGCGCGGAGATGTAGTCGGCGAGGGCGTCGATCGGGATCTCGCGACGCATGACAGGCGGTTCGCCGCGCGTCGGCGGCGCATCCGCCGACCGCTCCAGGATCCACGCCGAGGGCTGAGGGGCGTAGCCGACCACCGTCGGCACCGTCGTCGCGACGTCGTCGTCGACCGTGCAGACCGGAGCGTTCACGAGAGCGTTGATCAGCTTGCTCTTGCCCTGCTTGAACTCGCCGACCACGACGACCCGGATCCCCGGGTCGAGCAACCGTCGATGCGTCTGCTCGAGACGGGACGCCAGATCCGCGCGCCCTGCGGAGGCCGCGAGTCTCCCCACCTCGCGCACCGTGCTGAGGACCGAGTCCTCCGTGCTGGCTGCCTCCGACACCCGACCCCCTCGTGCCCCTCGTCTTTGAGCGGAGGGGTGGTGCACCACCCCTCGCTCCCCCAGTGCTCGGGTTCAGACCGCGAAGTCCGCCCCCAGTGATCCTCCGTCGACGTCGTGCGTCAGGACCGTCTCATCTCCCCAGATGATGTCGGGGTCCATCTCCCAGTCGGAGGAGTTCACGTTCTCGATCTCCGCCGTGAAGATGTTCGACCCTGCGGGGTCGGCCTCCACGGCGGCTTCCGTCCAGAAACCCGCGTCGAAGCCGTCGAGGTCGGTCGGCGTCTGCGCCGGATCCGTCGGTTCCTCGTGGGACATGTCGTCACGACCTTCGTGTCGGGTGATTCGAAGTGTAGTGGTGTGCCCGGCTGCCTTCCAGAGGCAGCCGGGCAGGTCGGGGTCAGAACGCGATGTCGTTCATGTCGCCCGACGGACTGTTGACGTTCACGTCCGAGACGTCGACGTCCAGCGAGCCGTCGGTCATCGAGTTGTCCTGGAACGAGTCCGTCGCCGTCCAGGTCTCCGAGTCGTCCAGCATCGAGTTGTCCTGGAACGAGTCGTTGACCGACCAGGAGTTGTCCGTCATCGAGTTGTCCGAGTTGTCCGAGTTGTCCGAGTTGTCGGTCATCGAGTTGTCGGAGTTGTCGGTGGTGGAGTTGTCGGAGTTGTCCGTCATGGAGTTGTCCTGGAACGAGTCGTTGATCGACCAGTTCTCGGAGAAGTCCTCGTTGAAGGAGTCGGTGTAGCTCTCGTTGCCGATCGACACGTCGCCCGTGGTGATGCTGGTGTCGATGTCGGTGAGCGTGCCGTCGTTGCCCGCGGCCACCGAACCGTCTCCCGAGACGATGACGCTGCTGTTGCCGAACGTCTGCGTCACGTCGCCGCCGGTCGCGGGAGCACCGCCGCCGTAGCCGAGTCCGGCCAGACCGGTCGCGCCCGCGGATGCGGCTGCGCCGCCGGCCGAGGTCGTGATGTTCTGGTTGACCGACTGATCGCTCACCGTCGAGCGCGCGTCGATCGTGAAGCTGCCGCCGCCCGTTCCGCCGAGTCCCGATCCCCCGAACGACACGTCGTTGAGACCCGAGTTGAACTGGCGGGTGCCGATGCTGATCGAGTGGTCGTTCAGCGTCGTGTTGCCGGAGTCGTTGACCGAGTTGTCCTGGAACGAGTCGTTGATCGAGTTGTCGGAGTTGTCCGAGTTGTCGCTGTTGTCGGAGTTGTCCGAGTTGTCGGAGTTGTCCGTCCACGAGTTGTCGGAGTTGTCGCTGTTGTCCGAGTTGTCGGAGTTGTCGCTGTTGTCGGAGTTGTCCGAGTTGTCGCTGTTGTCGGAGTTGTCCGAGTTGTCCGTCCACGAGTTGTCGGAGTTGTCCGAGTTGTCGGAGTTGTCGCTGTTGTCGGAGTTGTCCGTCCACGAGTTGTCGGAGTTGTCCGAGTTGTCGCTGTTGTCCGAGTTGTCGCTGTTGTCCGAGTTGTCGCTGTTGTCGCTGTTGTCCGTCGTCGAGTTGTCGGAGTTGTCCGAGTTGTCGGTCGTGGAGTTGTCGCTGTTGTCCGAGTTGTCCGAGTTGTCGCTGTTGTCCGTCGTCGAGTTGTCGGAGTTGTCCGTGTTGTCGGTGTTCCCGTTCGCGACGTTGTCGAGGCCCAGATTCCACTGAGCACCGAGCGTGTTGTCGTTGTCCTGCACAGCCATGATGTTCCCCTGTTCGTGAGTGCCGAGTGGCGCGTACTGAGAGTCTGCGCTCGGCGGTCCGGAGGGACATCGGGGGGTGCCCCTGCGCTTCGCGGGGGACATCGGGGG
>NZ_LWCU01000007.1 GCF_001650405.1 Microbacterium sp. H83
GCGGAAGGGGGGCGGAGAGGGGGCGGCGACGCGGCGGGCGGGAATTCCGAGCCCGCCCTCGCCGTTGCATCCGTCGATGACTGCTCTCTCCGTTCTCGACCTCGTCCCGGTGCGCACCGGGCAGACCAGCGCCGAAGCCATCGCGGCTTCCCTGTCCCTCGCCGAGGCGGCGGATCGGCTCGGGTATCGCCGCTACTGGTTCGCCGAGCACCACAACATGCCGGCCGTCGCGTCGACGACGCCCCCGGTGCTCATCGCCGCGGCCGCGACGCGGACCACGAGCATCCGCCTGGGGTCCGGCGGGGTCATGCTGCCGAACCATGCTCCGCTCATCGTCGCCGAGCAGTTCGCCGCGCTCGAGGCCATCGCTCCGGGACGCATCGACCTCGGACTCGGCCGCGCCCCCGGCAGCGACCCCGTGATCACCCAGCTGCTGCGCGGATCGGGCACGACGAGCGACGTCGAGCAGTTCCCGCGGCACGTGCAGGACATCGGGGCCCTCGTGTCGGGCGACGGCGCGACCGTGCGGTTCACGTCGGGCGGCGAGTACACCGTGCGCGCGACGCCCGCCGCGACCGGCGCCCCGGAGGTGTGGCTGCTCGGATCGAGCGACTACTCCGCACAGCTCGCGGCCTCGCACGGGCTGCCGTACGTCTTCGCGAACCACTTCTCGGGGCAGGGTCTCGAACGCGCGCTCGACCTGTACCGCAGCGGGTACCGCCCGAGCGAGGAGCACCCCGAGCCCCGGACGTTCCTCACCGTCAACGCCGTCGCCTCCCCGACGCAGGAGGAGGCCGAGGCCCGCGCGCTCCCTCAGCTGCGGATGATGGCGCGACTGCGGCTCAACCAGCCGCTCGTCGCCCTGGAGACGGTCGAAGAGGCGCTCGCGGCGCAGACGGATGCCGCGACCGACCAGGTCATCGAGGCCGCGCGCTCGCGGTGGTTCGTCGGGACCGGGGAGTCGGTCGCCCAGGAGCTGCGCGCGTTCGCGACGACCCACGGGGTCGACGAGGTCATGCTGTCGCCCGTCGCCGGCGCCTACGAGGCCGAGCCCCGCGACTCCGCGGCCGGCCGCGCTCAGACGCTCGAGCTCGTCGCGGCCGCGGTCTGACCCGGGCCTCGCGGCGGATCGCGCGGCGCGGGGGCTGGTATTCCGGTTCGGGCGGGCGTAGCGTCAGCGGCAACGGAAGGGGTTCGACGATGAGCACCAGCACCTTGGCCCTGTGGGTGGCGTACGGCACGAACGGCGTGGTGGGCAGCATCCGCCATGACAGCGAGGGGTACACCGTCGTGATGGCGGGATCGGATGCCGCGACCGGCACCTACCCGACGCTGGAATCGGCGAAGGGCGCCCTGCACTCGAAGATGCGGCCGGGCAGCGGCTGGCCGCTGTTCCGCGAGCACTGAGCCCCTCGCCCGGCCCCGCCGCGCCCACCCCGACTCGAGGGATGGATGGAAAACGTCGCTGGCTGGGAGCGCTCAGCGGCGATTTCCATCCATCTCGGTGCGTCTGAGTGTGATGAGCCGCCGGACGAGCGCGAGGAAGGCCTCGGGAGCGTCGAGATCCTGTTGCGTGAGCCGGATCACCGCCCATCCCCGGTCTTCGAGGTCGCGATGCCGCCGGATGTCGCGACGCCACTGCGCACTGCTCGTCCGATGGCCGTCTCCCTCGTACTCGATGGCGATCCGCCACTCGGGGTACGCCAGATCGAGCCGCGCGATCGACACGTCGGCGTCCCGGACGTCGAACTGGACCACCGGCTCAGGAAGCCCGGCCTGAATGATCAGCATCCGCGTCTCCGTCTCCTTGGGAGATTCGACACGCTCTCGCACGAACCTGATGGCCTTCCGAACCGTCGCGCTTCCGGCGAAGCGTCCCCAGCGATCCAGCTGCTGCACCACATCGTCGAGGGTCACCCTCGGCCGGGGTGTCTCGTCGCGCCCCGGGTAGTTGTCCGCGGTCGCGATCACAGCATCGAGGAGCACGACCACCTGCAGGACCGTGAGCCCGCCCGCGCTCGAGAACACAGCTGAGACCGGGTCGACCACGGGCGCTCCTCGAACGAACCACGTGTCCGCTCGCTCCGCGGCGAGCCGCCGACCGCTCACGCCGGACGTGCGGGGCGGATTCTGCTGCTGCGGGCAGGCGATCTCCAGGGGTTCCTCGATCCGCCACCTCTGCGGATAGGGCAGGGACCACTGTCGCACGGCGCTCCGCGCCACGAGTCTCTGGCCAGCACGCATCCGCGGCAGATAGCACTCCACCCGCGCTCGGAAGGTCGTCGGCAGAGCGGTCGATCTCACGCCATGGAAGGGACGAGCGAGATCGCGAGCATCCGCGCGCCCCCTGCTGACGCCGCGCGAAAGCGCATGCCGGATGCTGAACTCGTCGCCGAGCGAGGGTGGAAGACGACGCCGATGATGCATCGCGACATGCTGCCACGACGCCATGGCTCCCCCGACGCATCCGCCGCCGACCCGCCGGCATCCGCGACACTCTCCTCGCCACCCCGATCTGTGCAGGACAGGTGCCCCGGCGAGCCCTTCGCGGGATGGATGGAAAACGCCGCTGCCGGGGGTCAGCGCGAGGCGTTTTCCATCCATCCCGGCTCGGACGGCCCGCGCCCGGCGCTACGCCTCGGGCTCGCCCGAGAGCAGGCCGCGCAGCCAGTCGCGCGCCTCGACGAAGACGTCGTCGGCGTAGCGGTCGGGGTACTGCACGATCTGCCGATCGGCACGCGGGTACGATCCGAGGAACACGACGCGCGGGCTGAACCGACGGATGCCGAGCAGCGCATCGGCCATGCGCTCGTGCGAGATGTGTCCGTCGGCGTCGATGACGAACCGGTAGCGGCCGAGCTCGTCGCCGATGGGCCGCGACTCGATGAGCGACAGGTTGATGCCCCTGGTCGAGAACTGCTCGAGCATCTCCAGCAGCGATCCCGGGTGGTCATGGGGCAGCTCGACGATGAGCGATGTCTTGTCCGCTCCGGTCGGAGCCGGTGCGGTGGTCGTGCGCGTGACGAGCACGAACCGCGTGACCGCCTGCGCGTTGTCGCCGATCCCCTCGGCGAGCACATCGACGTCGAGGTGCTTCACGATGCCGGGGGCGGCGATGGCCGCCTGCGCAGGGAGCGTGCCGTCGAGCACGCCGATCGCGGATGCCACGTTGCTCGCCGCCGGGATGTGCGAGTGCGACGGCACGTGCGCGCCGAGCCAGCCGTGGCACTGCGCGTAGGCGACGGGATGGGCGGCGATCACGGTCACATCGTCGAGGGTCGTGCCGCGCGGCGCGACGAGCACGAAGTTCACCGGCACCAGATACTCGCCGATGATCCGCAGGCCTGGCAGTGTCGCGAGAGCATCCTGGGTCGTCGAGACGCCGCCCTCGATGGAGTTCTCGATCGCGATCATCGCGGCGTCCGAGACGCCCGAGAGCACGTCGTCGAGCGCCTCGCCCACGTTGTGCACCGCTCGCCAGTCCTGTCCTCGCGCCTCGGCAACCTGTTCGAGCGCCGCCTCCGTGAAGGTTCCGGCGGGGCCGAGGTAGCTGTAGGTGCGGCGTTCAGTCACGCGTTTCACCTTAGCGACTCGGCACGGCCCCGACGCCCCCTCTGCCGCCCTGGGCCCACCCGCGTCAAGGGCCGACGTGAGAGATGCGCGGATGCCGAGATCGGGGCAGACTGTCTGCATGACGAGCCGTGCCGGCCTCCCCGCGGAGGACACTGACCTGATCGACGTCGACGAGCTGATCGCCGCCTACTACGATCGCACCCCGGATCCCGAGGTCGCCGCCGAGCGCGTGGTGTTCGGCACGAGCGGCCACCGCGGCTCGTCGCTGTCGAACAGCTTCAACGAGCATCACATCCTCGCCACGACCCAGGCCATCGTCGACTACCGCACGGCGCAGGGCATCACCGGACCCCTGTTCCTCGGACGCGACACCCACGCCCTGTCGCTACCCGCCGAGCGCAGCGCCATCGAGGTGCTCGTCGCCAACGGCGTGGACGTGCGCGTCGACTCCCGCGACTCCTGGGTGCCGACCCCCGCGCTGAGCCACGCCATCCTCACCTTCAACCGGGACCTCGCCCCGGATGCCGCAGGCCGCGCCGACGGCATCGTCGTCACCCCGTCGCACAACCCTCCCCGTGACGGAGGCTTCAAGTACAACCCGCCGCACGGTGGCCCGGCCGACACCGACGCGACCGGCTGGATCGCGAACCGGGCCAACGAGCTGATCGCGGCCGGCCTCGAGGGCGTGCAGCGCGAGCGCTTCGCCGACATCGACTTCGACGCTCTGCCGAACTACGACTTCCGCGACGCCTACGTGCGCGACCTCGCCTCGATCATCGACATCGACGCGATCCGCGCCGCCGGTGTGCGCATCGGCGCCGACCCCCTCGGCGGGGCATCGGTGGAGTACTGGCAGCTGATCGGCGAGGTCTACGACCTCGACCTGACCGTCGTGAACCCCGAGGTCGATCCGACGTGGCGCTTCATGACGCTCGACTGGGACGAGAAGATCCGCATGGATCCGTCCTCCCCCTCGGCCATGGCCTCGCTCGTGGCGAAGAAGGGCGACTACGACGTCCTCACCGGCAACGATGCGGACGCCGACCGCCACGGCATCGTCACCCCCGACGCCGGGCTGATGAACCCGAACCACTACCTCGCGGTCGCGATCGACTACCTGTTCTCGCACCGCGCCGAGTGGCCGCGCGACGCGGCGATCGGCAAGACGCTCGTGTCGTCGATGATCATCGATCGCGTCGCCGAATCGCTCGGACGCCGCCTGCTCGAGGTGCCGGTCGGCTTCAAGTGGTTCGTGCCCGGCCTGCTCGACGGATCCGTCGCGTTCGGCGGCGAGGAGTCGGCCGGTGCGTCGTTCCTGCGCAGGGACGGCTCCGTGTGGTCGACCGACAAGGACGGCATCCTGCTCTGCCTGCTCGCGGCCGAGATCATCGCCGTGACGGGAAAGACGCCGTCGGAGAGGTACCGCGAGCTCGAGGAGGCGTTCGGATCGTCCGCGTATCAGCGCGTCGACGCGCCCGCGACGCCCGAGCAGAAGGCCACGCTCGGCAAGCTGTCTCCGGATGCCGTGACGGCCACGACCCTCGCGGGCGAGGAGATCACCGCCAGGCTGTCGCACGCGCCGGGCAACGGCGCCGCGATCGGCGGGCTCAAGGTGCAGACCGAGCACGCGTGGTTCGCCGCGCGTCCGTCGGGCACGGAGGACGTCTACAAGCTGTACGCCGAGAGCCTGCGCGGACCGGAGCACCTCGCCGAGGTGCAGGCCGAGGCTCGCGCGGTCGTCTCGGCGGCGCTCGGCGCCTGAGCGCGGTCGGCGCCTGAGCGCGGTCGGCGCCTGAGCGCGGTCGGAGCCTGAGCGCCGGCGGCATGCGGCGCCGGGCGCGCTCAGCGCCTGAGCGCCGGCGGCATGCTCCTCGCGAGCGCGGAGCCGGCTTCGCGCAGCCAGCGCGCGGGCTCCGCGCGCGCGGCATCCATCGACCCGGCGAGATCGGTCAGCGAGACGGATGCCGCGAACGGCGACCTGTCGGCGTCCGCGCCGATCCGGCCCGCGACGAGCAGTACGCGGGTGTCCGCGGAGGCGGCGAGCGCCGCGACGAACGACGGCGCCTTGCCGTCGCCGGACTGCCCGTCGTAGGACCCCTCTCCCGTGATCACGACGTCGGCGTCGCGGATCGCGTCGGCCAGCCCGATGAGGTGCGCGACCTCTGCAGCTCCCGGCGTCAGCGTGGCGCCCCATACCGCCAGGGCGCCTCCCGTGCCGCCGGCCGCACCCGCTCCGGGCAGCGTCGGATCGAGGGACAGCAGATCGGCGAGGCGCGCGAGGCCCGCATCCGCCCGCTCGATCCCGGAGCGATCCAGCCCCTTCTGCGGGCCGAAGACGGCCGCCGCGCCGCGCGGACCGGTGAGCGGATTCGCGACGTCCGTGAGCACGCGCACCTCCGGCGCCGCACGCAGGCCGCGGAGGTCGACGGACGCGATGGCGGCGAGCCCTCGTGCGCCGGGGGCGACCGGGGCACCGGACGCATCGAGGAAGCGCGCGCCCAGCGCCGACAGCATCCCCGTGCCGCCGTCAGTCGACGCGCTCGATCCGATCCCCAGCACGAGCCGCGACACCCCGTGATCGAGGGCCGCCGCGATCGCCTGCCCGAACCCCGTCGTGTCGGCGTCCTCCGGGCGGAGCCGGTCGAGCATCTCGATGCCCGACGTCGACGCGAGGTCCACGACGGCCGTGCCGCCGGGGGCGTCCGCGGATGCGGGCAGCAGCAGCCAGCTCGTCTCGGCCGGGGCGCCGGCCGGACCGTCGACGATGATCGGCATCCGCTCCACGCCCGGCACGGCCGCCGCGAAGGCCGCGACGGTGCCCTCCCCGCCGTCGGCCATCGGCCGGTGCAGGAACGTCACGGCGGGATCGACCGCGGCCCATCCCGCGGCGAGGGCGGTCGCCGCATCCGCCGCCGTGATCGTGCCCTTGAAGCTGTCGGGGGCGAGGACGACCCGCGCTCCTGCACGCGGCGCGGCATCCGGCTCGGTCATGCCGCCGAGCCTACTGCCGGGCGGCGTCGTGCTCAGCGGGCGCTGGAGCGCTCGACGAGATGCGTGGGGACGACGGCGGATGCCGAGGCCGCGCCCGCACCCTCGATCTCGGTCACGAGCAGCTCGACGGCGCGATGCGCGAGGGCACTGAAGTCCTGGCGGATCGTCGTCAGCGGCGGGCGGTAGTTCGCGGCATCCGGCACGTCGTCGAACCCGATCACCGCGACGTCCTCCGGAACCCGCCGGCCCCGCTCGGCGAGCGCGCGCAGCAGGCCGAGCGCCATCTGGTCGTTGGCGCAGAAGACGGCGGATGCCGTGGCCAGAGCCTCTCCCGCCGCGTAGCCGGACTCCGCCGACCAATCGCCCCGCACCACGGCCGGCGGTGCGACCCCGGCCGCGACGAGCGTCTCGCGCCAGCCGCGTTCGCGCTCCGCCGCGGCGAACGAGTCGGCGGGTCCCGCGAGGTGGTGCACGGCGTCGCGCCCGAGGGCGAGCAGGCGCGCTGTCGCGGTGGCCGCACCGCCGACGTGGTCGCTGTGCACGACGACGAGGTCGGCCGAGGGCGGGGCGTCGATGACGACGAGGCGCAGACCGACGGGCCGCTGCGCCGCGGGAAGGAGAGCCGAGGCCTCGTTGAGCACGATCGCGCCGTCGACCTCCTGCTCGGCGAGGCGGTCGAAGGCGTCGGCCACGCTGTCGCCCGCCGTGACGAGGGTGAGGGCGTAGCCGCGCTCGGCAGCGGCCTCGGCGGTGGCCTGCAGCATCCGGGAGTTGCCGACCGTGGCCAGCGTCGTCACGACGAGACCGATGGTCTGGGAGCGTCCGGTCCGCAGCGCCCGGGCGGCGCGGTGCGGGCGGTAGCCCAGCTCGGCCATGGCCCTCTCGACGCGCTCCCGGGTGGTGGGATCGACCCGGGGGCTGTCGTTCACGACCCGCGAGACGGTCTGCCCCGACACTCCCGCCCTGCCGGCGACCATGGCCATCGAGACGCGGCCCGAGGCCGTGCGCTGTCGGCGCGGGCGGTCAGCGCCGCGCGACAGGTCGTCGTCGTGCATCCGCCCTCCTCCGTCGACTGTCTTCGCCGTTCACAACTCCGGAATGTTGACGTTACCACGGCCGTGTGCCTACCATGTTTACGTGAACACGGACGAATCTGCGGAGTTGCGAACCGAGACCCTGAGCGCCGGCGTCGTGAAACGAGCCACCACGCTCGCCGACGGCCGCGAGCTCATCTACTTCGACGACCCCGGCACCACGCTCGGCGCCGACCGCGCCGTCGACGCCCGCACCCTGGACCCCCGCGGCGAGACCGCGACGATGCGCCTCGACGTGCTCACCGGAGACTGGATCACGGTCGCCGCCAATCGGCAGAACCGCGTCATGATGCCCAGCGCCGACGCCGACCCGCTCGCGCCGCAGTCGCCGACCAACCCCTCCGAGGTCCCGTCGCTGTACGACGTCGCGGTCTTCGAGAACCGCTCCCCCGCGTTCGGCCCCGCGCTCGCCGAGGCGATCGGCGCCGCGCCCGCCGCGGGCAATCCGCCGCGCGGCCTCGACGACCTCGCCGCGCTGGGCCTCGGCCGCACCCGCACCTCGGTCGGGCGCTGCGAGGTCGTGTGCTTCAGCCCGGAGCACACCGGCTCGTTCGGCACCCAGTCCGTCACCCGTGCGCGCACCGTCATCGAGGCCTGGGCCGACCGCACCGCCGCCCTGTCGACGCTGCCCGGTATCGAGCAGGTCTTCCCGTTCGAGAACCGCGGCGAGGCGATCGGCGTCACCCTGCCGCATCCGCACGGCCAGATCTACGCCTACCCGTACGTCACCCCGCGCACCACACGTCTGCTGGACTCGATCGACCGCACGGCGCCCGACCTGTTCCAGCGCATCCTCGAGTTCGAGCAGGCGTCCGAGCGCGTCGTCTTCCGCGGCGAGCACTGGACGGCGTTCGTGCCCTTCGCCGCGCGCTGGCCCCTCGAGGTGCACCTCATGCCGCACCGGCACGTGCCCGACTTCGCCGAGACGACCACCGCCGAGCGCGACGAGCTCGCGCCCCTGTACCTGCGGCTGCTCCGCGGGGTCGACGCGCTCTACGACACGCCGACGCCGTACATCGCGGCCTGGCACCAGGCTCCCGTGCACACCGGACGCGAGAGCGTGCGCCTGCACCTGCAGCTCACGAGCCCCCGCCGCGCGGCCGACAAGCTGAAGTTCCTCGCCGGATCCGAAGCCGCCATGTGGGCCTGGGCCGCCGAGGTCACCCCCGAGCAGGGCGCCGCCCGCATTCGTGAGGCCATCGCGAGGGCCGACGACGCCGACGCGCCCGACGCCGCGCAGACCGAGCCCGCGCTCACCGAGACCACCCCCACCGACGAGGTATCCGCATGACCGCTTCCGAGCCCGCTCCCCCGACGCCGACCACTCCCACGGCGACGGATGCCGACGCCGCGACCCTCTTCGCCGAGCTCACCGGACGCGAGCCGGACGGCGTCTGGTCGGCTCCCGGCCGCGCGAATCTCATCGGCGAGCACACCGACTACAACGAGGGGTTCGTCCTCCCCTTCGCGATCCCGTTTCGCACCGTCGCGGCGGTCGGCGTGCGCGACGACGCCCGCATCCGGGTCGCCTCGACCTTCGCCGAGGACGCCGTGGAGGTCGCTCTCGACGACCTCGACGATCTCTTCCCCACTCCCGCCGGCACGTCCCCCCGCGTTCCGGAGTGGGCGGCCTACCCCCTCGGGGTCGCCTGGGCGCTGCGCCAGGCGGGTGCGTCCGGCCCCGGCGTCGACATCGCGATCGCCTCGGACGTGCCGGTCGGCGCGGGGCTGTCGTCCTCCGCCGCGATCGAGGGAGCCGCGGCATCGGCGCTGAACGACCTCTGGAGCGCCGGGCTCGACCGCGTGGCCCTCGCCCGCATCGGCCGTCGCGCCGAGAACGAGGCCGTGGGCGCGCCGACCGGCATCATGGATCAGATGGCGTCGATGCTCGGCGAGCCCGACGCCGCGATCTTCCTCGACTGTCGCACCCTCGACGCCGCTCTCGTGCCCGTCGGCGTCGCCGAGGCGGGCCTCGCCATCCTCGTCATGGACACCCGCGTGAAGCACGCCCATTCGACCGGCGGATACCGGGAGCGCCGCGCGTCGTGCGAGAAGGGCGCAGAGATCATGGGCGTCCCGAGCCTCCGCGACGTGTCGGTGGACGACCTGCCCCGCGCCGCCGAGCTCATGGACGACGTGACCTTCCGCCGCGTGCGGCACATCGTCACCGAGAACCAGCGCGTCCTCGACACCGTGCGAGTGCTGCGCGAAGACGGCGCCAGGGCGATCGGCGACCTCCTGGTCGCCTCGCACGCCTCGATGCGCGACGACTTCGAGATCTCCGTCCCCGAGCTCGACACGGCGGTCGACGCGGCCCTCGCCGCCGGCGCCCTCGGCGCACGCATGACGGGCGGCGGCTTCGGCGGCGCCGCGATCGCGCTGATCGAGCAGGACGCCGTGAAGTCCGTCTCTGATGCGGTCGCCGCGGCCTTCGCGGCATCCGGGTTCGAGGCTCCGGCGGTGTTCACCGTCACGCCCGCCGCGGGCGCCCACCGGGACGTTTGAGATACTGAAGCCTCCCCTTCTCCCGACCAGAGGAGCACCATGTCCTGGATCGTCACCGGCGGCGCCGGCTACATCGGCTCGCACGTCGTCCGCGCACTCGCGGATGCGGGACTGACCCCCGTCGTCCTCGACGACCTCTCCAGCGGGGTGGCGTCGTTCGTGCCCGAGGGCGTGCCGTTCGTGCAGGGCAGCATCCTGAACCGCGACCTCGTCGAGAAGACGCTGCGCGAGCACGAGGCCGACGGTGTCATCCACGTCGCGGGCTACAAGTACGCCGGGGTCTCTGTGCAGCGCCCCCTGCACACGTACGCGCAGAACGTCGAGGGCACGCGCGTGATCCTCGAGGCGATGCAGGCGGCCGGCGTCACGAACATCGTGTTCTCGTCCTCCGCCGCCGTGTTCGGCACCCCCGACGTGCCGCTCGTGGTCGAGAGCACCGAGAAGAAGCCGGCCAGCCCCTACGGCGAGTCCAAGCTCATCGGCGAATGGCTGCTGCGCGACCAGGCGGTCGCCACAGCCGACTCGGATGCTCCGCTGCGGCACACGTCGCTGCGGTACTTCAACGTCGTCGGCTCCGCCGACCCGACGGTCTACGACGTCAGCCCGCACAACCTCTTCCCGATCGTGTTCGAGAAGCTCCTCGCAGGCGAGACCCCTCGCATCAACGGCGACGACTACGACACGGAGGACGGCACGAACGTGCGCGACTACGTGCACGTCGGCGACATCGCGGCCGCGCACGTCGCCGCCGCGAAGCGCCTCGCCGCGGGCGAGCCCATCGAGGCGGCCTACAACCTCGGCTCCGGCGACGGCCTCAGCGTGAAGCAGATCATGGACGCCATGTCCCGCGTCACGGGCATCGACTTCACGGCCGAGATCGGCCCTCGCCGACCGGGCGATCCCGACCGCATCGTCGCGACGGGAGAACTCGCCGCTCGCGATCTGGACTGGAGGATGCGCTACTCGGTCGACGAGATGGTGCGGACCGGCTGGGAGGCACGGCGCTCCGCGTAGCGGACGACCGTCAGTCGCGGGTGCGGAGCGGGTAGAGGAAGAAGCACAGCCAGCCGAGGGCGCAGAACGCCATCGGGACGACGGCGACCATCAGCCGGATTCCGCCGTCGACCGACTCGGGCTGCGCGTCGCCGAGAGCCGCATCGAAGCCCGACCCGGTGAGCACAGCGGCGGCGACCACGGCCTGCAGCACGACCGAGCCGCGCACCACGAAGCCGTTGACGCCGAAGTACGCGCCCTCGCGGCGATGCCCTGTGCGCGCCGCGTCGTCGTCGATGATCTGGGCGAGCACGACCTCGAGCAGCTGCAGCAGCCCGCCGACGCCGACGCCCACCGCGACGCCCACCAGCGCGGCCGCGAGCACGCTCGACGGGAGGAGGTAGCCGAGCACGGCCACGCCGAACACCGCGACGCTCGCCAGCAGCGCGGAGCGCGGCGACGTCCGTCGGACGACCGCGCTCCATAGCACGATCGACGGGATCGCCGTGAGGAAGATCGCCCCCAGCAGGATGCTCCCCTCCCCCTCGGCCGCATGCAGCGAGTACCGCACGTAGAACGGCAGCGCGGCGAGGATGACGGCGATCGCCGTCTGCACGCACAGCGACCCCAGCACGTACGGCACGAACGCGCGGTTCGCGAAGGTGTAGGTGAGCTGGTCGCGCCAGCGCATCGCCTCGGATGCGGCTTCGGGCACGCGGCGCTCGATCATGCCGCCGGCGAACGACCACACCAGGAACACGAGGCACACGGCGCTGAGCACGACCGCCATGCCGGGCCAGCCGATCGAGTCGTACAGCGCGGGCGCCCCTGCGGTCCCGAGCACCATGCCGAGGATCGCGAAGATCTGCCGGGGGACGTTGCCACGGGCGCGCTCCTCGGTGGTGCGGAAGATCTCGGGGAACAGCGCCGAGATGTTGAGGACGACCACCACGTACGCGATGTCGTACACGGCCACGACGACGAGGAACCACACGATGAGGCCGGCGGTCGGCAGCTCCGGCGGCATCCACACGAGCGCGAAGGCGACCACGAGCGGCACGATCCCGATTCCTATCCACGGGATGCGCCGGCCCCACGGCGTGCGGAAGCGATCGGACACCGCCCCGACCACCGGGTTGAGCACCGCGTTGAGCACGCCGTGCGCGATCATCGCCGCCGCCACCCATCCCGGCGCCACCCCGAGATGGGTGACGTAGAAGTACACGACGAACGCGGAGAACGTCTGCGTCATGAGCTGCGTCGGGAAGCCCGACGCCCCGAACGCGATCGTCTGCGCTCTCGACGGGGCCGCGTCGAGGCGACGGTCGCGCAGTCGAGCGGTCATCGACATCATGAGGCGCCTCCGCCCTGCCGTTGGAGGTCGCGCAGCGCCCGCCATCCCAGACGCACGAGCCCCTCGTCCGCGATCGCATGGAGCACGACCGGGTCCGACAGCAGGCGCAGCTCATGGCCGCGCTTCTCGGCGGCGACGTCGACGAGCGCCCGCAGCTCGTCGTCGTCGGTCATCGGATGCAGGTAGATCTCGGTGACCCCGGACGGTATGGCCCGCAGCAGCGCGACGAAGCCGTCCCTGACCTGCTCGTAGGTCTCACCGGGCGCCGCCTCGAACGGGTGGGTCCACAGCCGGTCGACGATCTCGACGCCGAGCGCATCGGCCGCCGCCGACGCGGCATCCAGCTTCGCCTGCAGCGCGGGGTCGGTCGCCGTGCCCTCCATGCTGCGCGGCAGCCGGAACGGCAGACCGTGCTGCGCCGCGAGCTCGAGCACCGGTCGCAGGAAGTCCCGTCCGGTGAGAAGGCCGTAGACCGAGCCCATGTGATTGTCGAGGTGCGTCACGTCCACCCCCGCGGCGAGCGCGGTCTGCAGCTGCGCGGCGATCTCGGCGGACACGTCCGCGACGGCGGCGGTCTCCTCCACGGAGAGGACGTCAGCCGGGAAGAACCCCGCCTCGTCGACGAGCGTCGTCCCGGTTCCGGTGAGCGGCCGCCAGCGGTAGCGCGTCCACTCGCTGGTGAGCACGAGATGGACCCCGACGTCGAGGTCGGTGCGAGACGCCGCGAACGACAGCGCCTCCGGCGCCCAGGCGCATGGCACCATCACGGTCGCCGAGTCGACGTATCCGGCATCCAACAGCCCCGCGATCGCGGTGTTCGCCGCGTGACACATCCCGAAGTCGTCGGCGTTGAGGATGATCGCCCTGGCATCGGGGTCGAGGCCGAGCCGTTCCGCGAGGTCGGACATCAGCGTCCTCCTTCGACCAGCACGCGCCTCTCCGCCGCCCGTCGTCCGGTGCGGCGCTCCGCCGACGGGACGAGCTGCGAGAAGACCGTGGCGCGCAGCGCCGACGCCGCCTGATCGACGGCGCCGACGAGCGGGGCCTCCGGCCCGAAAGACGACACCGTGAACCGCATCGGCAGCTGCGCGGCCAGCTCCTCCGCGACGGCGGCGACGGCATCGACGAGAGCGGGGTGCGCGGCGTATCCGCTGAGGACGAAGGCCTCGGGGTCGAGGACCAGCGCGATCGTGCCCGCGACGTAGGCGAGGCGGCGTCCCATCTCCGAGACCAGCGCGAGTGCGGCCTCGTCGCCCGCGGACGCGGCGTCGAGGTGACGGTCGAGCGGCTCCTCGGGGTCGAGACCGTGGGCCGTCGCGAGATCCTGCACGACGTCCTCACCGAGCACAGGGGCTCCGATGGGGAGCGGCGTCTGCGGCACGTACATGACCTCGCCCGCGACGCCGGAGAAGCCGCGGTGCAGCACGCCGTCGATGACGATGCCCGCGCCCAGCCCGTCATCGAGGAGCAGCAGGGCGAAGCTCGCCAGCTCGGCCCCCGAGCCCTCGGTCAGCTCGGCGAGAGCGGCGAGGTTGACGTCGTTCTCGACCCGCACCG
Source organism: Microbacterium sp. H83 (assembly GCF_001650405.1). GTDB lineage: Bacteria > Actinomycetota > Actinomycetes > Actinomycetales > Microbacteriaceae > Microbacterium. Next base: position 14,068 of record NZ_LWCU01000007.1, read on the forward strand.
GACAGTCCAGACGCGTGGCCAGCGACGCGCGGAACGCTCCGCCGTCGGGGCCCTGATCATCGCGGATGCCGCCGTCGGCCGTCACGATGCCAGGCACGGCGACCACGGTCAGCACCAGGGGTCCGCGCACTGCGCTGCGGCAGGCCTCCACGAGCGCGGCGATGTGCTCGACCCGGTCGCCCTGCACCGGGAAGGCGCCGTGCTGCTCGGCGCGCACGGTGCCCGTCGGATCCACGAGGACGACGTGCGCGGCATGCGGGTCGACGTGCACGGCGGCGGCGAATCCGAGCTGGGGGTGCAGCGCCACGCGGCCTGCCGCCGGCCCCCTCGTGTCCCGGTCGAGCCCGGCCGCGGCGACGGCGCTCGAGCTCTCGAACATCCGCAGCACCTGCGTGACGGCGGTGCGCGACAGCCCTGTCTCCCCCACCAGCTCGCTGCGCGTGAGCGGCCCTCGACGAGCGAGGGTCTCGAGGATCGCCCGCCCGTTGAGGGTGCGGAGCAGGGTCTGGGGTCCGGCGAGCGGCCGTGCCATGAGATTCCCCCCGGGATCGACGTCCGACTCAGCATGACACATCGCGTCTCACCGGTCGAGGGGTTGCCCGGCGCTCGCGTCACGATCGGTCCGCAGGCGGGTCTTGTATCCGGGCCCTCATCCGCGGGCCCGCCTCCCGTTCCACGGACGAAGGGTTCCCCGTGACGAAGACCTCGTCCGTTCCGTACGAAGTGACCGCGATGGTCGAGAACGGCTGGTGGGTCGTGCGCATCGCCGACCTCGATCTGCGCTGCCGGGTGACCACGCTCGCCGAGGTCCGACCGGCCGCGCGCAGCATGCTCGCCCGCGCGCTCGTCGTGCGTCCGGGCGCGGTCGCGATGACGATCTCCGTCATCCGGTTCACCGACGGCCGCCTCATCCGCCACCGCTGGTAGCAGCTGCTCCCGGAGCGGTCGATCGCCGGAAGCCGCACTCTCAGGCATCTCATTCGACGGAATCAGTTGCCGAACGTACGCCATCCTGTCAATATCGACACATGAGCCCCGCAGCGAAGCAGCCCGCCCTCGACGACATCTCGAAGCGCATCGTCGAGCTCCTGCAGGAGGACGGCCGCCGGCCCTACGCCGAGATCGGCCGCGAGGTCGGCCTCAGCGAGGCCGCTGCGAGGCAGCGTGTGCAGCGCATGACCGAGGCCGGCATCATCCAGATCGTGGCCGTCACCGACCCGATGCAGCTCGGCTTCCACCGCATGTCCATGATCGGACTCCGCGTGAACGGCGATCCGCGCCTCGTCGCCGAGGAGCTGACGAAGATCACCGAGCTGGCCTACGTCGTCGTGACACTCGGCACGTTCGACATCCTCGTCGAGGCGGTCTGCGAGAGCGACGAGCACCTGCTCGAGCTCATCTCCACCCGCATCCGCACGCTCCCCGGCGTCGCGCACACCGAGAGCCTGCTCTACGCGGGTCTGTATAAGGACCTCTACAACTGGGGCACGCGCTGAGGCGCCACCCGTCGCGCACACCGAGGGAGTGATCATGGGAACCACCGTCTTCGAACGCCGCCGACCATCGGATGCCGTCATCGACGCGTCGCTGCGCGGCACCGCACTGGCGACCTTCTGGCTCGACGACGTGGAGCGCCCGCGGCATCCGTCGCTCACCGGCAGCATCACGGCCGACCTCGCGATCGTCGGCGGCGGCTACACGGGACTCTGGACGGCGATCCGCGCCAAGGAGCGCGACCCGGAGCGCCGCGTGGTGCTGCTCGAGGCGTCGCGCATCGCGTGGGCGGCGTCCGGGCGCAACGGCGGGTTCTGCGAGGCGAGCCTCACGCACGGCCACGAGAACGGCCTGACGCGCTGGCCCGAGGAGATCGACCGGCTCGAGGAGCTCGGCATGGCGAACCTCGACGGCATCCAGCAGACGGTCGAGCGCTACGCGATGGACGTCGACTTCGAACGCACCGGGCAGCTCGCCGTGGCCGTCGAGCCGCACCAGGTCGAGTGGCTGCGCGAGGAGGAGGGCTTCCTCGATCGTGAGGCCGTGCAGGCCGAGGTGCACTCCGACACCTTCCTCGCCGGCGCCTGGGACCGAGACACGACCGCCCTGGTGCATCCGGCGAAGCTGGGGATGGAGCTCGCCCGCGTCGCCGTCGAGCTCGGGGTCGAGGTCTACGAGAACTCCCTGGTGCGCGCCGTCGACGGCGACGGGACGGGCGCCGTCACGCTCGTCACGAGGAACGGCGGTCGCGTGCGGGCGGATGCCGTGGCCCTGAGCACGAACGTCTTCCCGTCGCTGCTGAAGCGCAACCGCCTGATGACGGTGCCGGTGTACGACTACGTGCTGATGACCGAGCCGCTGTCGGGTGAGCAGCTGGCGTCGATCGGCTGGTCGAACCGGCAGGGCCTCGCCGACAGCGCGAACCAGTTCCACTACTACCGTCTGACGGCGGACGATCGCATCCTGTTCGGCGGGTACGACGCGGTCTACCACTTCGGCGGCAAGGTGCGCCCGGAGTACGAGGACCGGATGGAGAGCCACCGCCGCCTCGCCTCGCACTTCTTCACCACGTTCCCGCAGCTCGAGGGTCTGCGCTTCACGCACCGCTGGGCGGGGGCGATCGACTCGTCGAGCAGGTTCTGCGCGTTCTTCGGCACCGCCCGGCGCGGACGAGTGGCGTACGCGTCCGGATTCACCGGCCTCGGCGTGGGGGCGGCGCGCTTCGCCGCCGACGTCATGCTCGACGAGCTGTCGGGGCAGCCGACCGAGCGCACGGAGCTCGCGATGGTCCGCGAGAAGCCGATCCCGTTCCCTCCCGAGCCCGTCGCCTCGATCGGCGTCAACCTCGTGCGCGCCGCCATGGATCGCGCCGATCACGACGAGGGCAGGCGCAACCTGCTCCTCCGGACCCTCGACGCGGTCGGGATGGGGTTCGACTCGTGAGCGAGCTCGCCGCGGGCGAGGCGGCGGATGCTGCGGCGCTGCCGCTCGTGCACGAGCCGCTGCCGGCTGACGAGGTTCTCATCGGCAGGCCGACGGCCGCCTCCCTCGCGCTGGCGACGCTCGGCGACGTCGAGGTCGGCGTCTGGGAGATGACGCCCGGCACGGCATCCGACACCGAGGTCGACGAGGTGTTCGTCGTGATCTCCGGCCACGCCCGGATCGAGTTCGTCGAGCCGACGCTTTCGGCGATCGAGGTCGGCCCCGGGTCTGTCGTGCGGCTCGCCGAAGGCCAGCGGACCACGTGGACGGTCACCGAGACGCTGCGCAAGGTCTACATCGCCTGAGCGGCTGCCGACTCGGAGACCGCTCCGAGCAGCGGCCGCACCGTCGCGTACGCGTCCGCCTCGTCCCGCGTCCTCGCGTCGTAGATCCGGACGACTCCGGCGTCCCCCTCATGCCGCGGCCAGCCGGGGTCTCCGGCGGTGATGAACGACACCGCACCCGCGTGCACCTCGTCGGCGAGCTGCTGGGGCGGGTGCGGACCGGCGAGCGCCTCGATGCCGGGACCGTCGAGGCAGTCGAAGAAGAACGGCACGTCGAGGCAGTGCTCGGCGAACCCGAAGCGACCGGACGGCCACGAGAAGCGGTACACCCAGGTGGGCGCCTCGCCGCGATCGGCGGCGACGCGCAGCACCCCGGCGCGGAACAGGCGGTCGGTGATCACGCGGCCGGCGAGGCGGGACTTGCCCAGGCGCACGACGTCGGCGTTCGCCGCGAGGTACTCCGAGCGGATGCTGCGATCGAGGCCGAGCCGGTCGAGCAGCAGACCGCGCGGCACCCAGCGCAGAGCCTTCGCCACCGCACCGCCGAACACCATCGTGAACTCGTCGTCGGTCGCTCCGAGCACGAGCGGCTTGTCGGCGCCCACGCCCGCGCGCAGCGACTCCCGCGTCGGCCGGGGGATCAGGTCGCCGTCCACGACCGGCCCGAGCGTCAGCCCGTCGTCGATCAGCGTCGCCATCTCCTGGGGTGCGACGCGGGTCGCGGCCTTCTGCAGGGCGAGCACCCGCTCCTCGTCGACGTCCGACCAGCCGGCGACGGTCGGCTCCCCACCCGCCGACGCGGCGAGCCTTCGCCCGAAGGCCTCCGCTCGGGATGCGGCCACGTCCGTGAGCGCGGACGAGATCGCGTAGACCCCGTGGAACAGGTGCTGCGCCGCCGGCATCCCGAGCAGCGTGAGCACCGCTCCTCCGCCCGCGGACTGCCCCGCGATCGTCACGCGTCGGGGATCACCGCCGAACGCGGCGATGTTCTGCTGCACCCACTCGAGCGCCAGAAGCCAGTCGCGCACGCCCCGGTTCGACGGAGCGTCCTCGATCCAGCCGAACCCGTCGAAGCCGAGCCGGTACGAGAGCGTCACCGTCACGACGCCGTCGCGCGCGAAGGCCCGGCCGTCGTACCAGGGGCTGGCCGGCGACCCGGAGGTGAAGCCGCCGCCGTGGATCCACACGAGCACCGGCAGTTCGGACGCCGCGGGATCCGGCGTGAACACGTTGACGTTCAGGGTCGAATCGCCCTCGACGCTCGGTTCGGGGATGAGCGTGTCGCCCTGGTCGCCGCGCTGCGCCGTGGCCCCGTGGCCGAGGGCATCGCGCACGCCCTGCCACGGCGAGTGCGGCACGGGCGCCTGGAACCTCAGCGGGCCGACCGGCGGCTCCGCGAACGGGATGCCGAGGAACGCGGCCGACCGCGGCATCCGGCCATCAGGGTCAGAGCGCCAGCGCCCTCGGACTCGTCCTGCAGCAGTGTCGACCTCGACGTCTTCGGTGTCCGGCATGGACTCATTCTCTCGGACGATCGTCCGGGGTCACTCTCCGAGCGTCGCGACCTCGGCGTGCGGCATCCGCTCCGTCATGACCCGGACCGCCTCGGGGTTGTCGTCCACGAGCACCGCATCGCGGCCGAGGGCCGAGGCGACGGCGCCGGTCGTGCCGCTTCCGGCGAAGAGGTCGAGCACGCGATCGCCCGGCCGGCTCGACGCGCGCACGATGCGGCGCAGGACCCCCTCGGGCTTCTGCGTCGGGTAGCCCGTCTTCTCCCGGCCGGTGGTCGGGACGATCGTGTGCCACCACACGTCGGTGGGCAGCTTGCCCCGCGCGGCCTTCTCGGGGGTGACGAGGCCCGGGGCCATGTACGGCTCCCGGTCGACGTCGTCGGAGTTGAAGACGTACTCCCGCGGGTTCTTCACGTACACGAGGATCGTGTCGTGCTTGGTCGGCCAGCGCCGGCGGGACTTCGCCCCGTAGTCGTAGGCCCAGATGAGCTCGTTGAGGAAGCAGTCGCGACCGAACACGGCGTCGAGCATCACCTTGGCGTAGTGCGCCTCGCGGTAGTCGAGGTGCAGGTACAGGGTGCCGTCGTCGGCGAGCAGACGCCAGGCCTCCTCCAGCCGCGGCATGAGGAAGGCGCCGTAGTCGTCGAACCGGTCGTCGTAGGTCCGCAGCATGCCGCGGACGCGCTCGTATGCGTGTCCGTGGAAGCCGTGCCGCACCTCGGGGCTCGGCGCGACCGGTTCCGTATTCAGCATGATCGGGTCATCGCCGACCGCGGCGGCCCGGATCTCCGCGGCCGCTCCCTCTCCGTCATCCGAATCCTGCTGAGTTGTGAACGCGCGGGTCGCGGTCACGACCTGCCGCTCCTGCGCGCGACCCGTGTTGAACGGCGGGTCGAGGTAGACGAGGGTGAACGACCCCGACGGCAGAGTCGCGGCCACCGCGAGGTTGTCGCCCTGGATGATCGAGACCGCGCCCGGCGCGAGCGGGGCGGGAACCCCCTCGACCCCGGCGGCAGGATCGATCACGGAACCCGGTGCAGCCACGCGTCGGTGGAGAACTTCGATTCGACGAGCGCCTCGGCGTCGGCGTACTCGTCGGGGGTGATCGCACCGTCCTCGGCCGAGGTGAGCGAGCGGAACGTCGCGATGAAGCGCTCGATGATCTCGGCGCGCGACAGGCCGGTCTGGCTCCGCAGCGGGTCGACGCGCTTCGCCGCCGACGTCGTGCCCTTGTCGCTCAGCTTCTCGCGACCGATGCGCAGCACCTCGGTCATGGTCTGCCCGTCGATGTCGTACGAGAGCGTCGCGTGGTGCAGCACGCCGCCGTTCGCGAGGCGCTTCTGCGCCGCGCCGCCGATCTTGCCCGACGACGACGCGATGTCGTTGAGCGGCTGGTAGATCGCGTCGATCCCGAGCGAGCGCAGCGCCTGCAGCACCCAGTCGTCGAGGAAGGCGTAGGAGTCGGCGAACGTCATGCCCTGCACGAGGGATGCCGGCACATACAGCGAGTACGTGATGATCTGCCCCGCGGCCATGAGCATCGCGCCGCCGCCCGAGATGCGCCGGACGACGTCGAAGCCGTGCTGCGCGGCACCCTCGGGGTCGACCTCGTTGCGGTACGACTGGAACGACCCGATGACGACGGCCGACTGGTCCCATTCCCAGATGCGCAGCGTCGGGCGGCGACGCCCCTCACCCACGCGCGCGGTGAGCACCTCGTCGAGAGCCAGGTTCATCTGCGGCGAGACGGCCTTCTCGTGCACGATCTCCCAGTCGAAGTCGCCCCAGCCGGGGGCGGTGACGAGGGCGCGGCGGACGGCGGTCCCGACCGCTTCCGGCGTGAAGCCGAGCAGCTGGGCGCCCTCCGGGAGCACTCCGCGCACGGCGGCGGCGATCGCGGTGGCATCCGATTCGACGGGCAGACCCGTGACCGCGGCGTCGATGTCGTCGAGGGCGGTGTCGGGCTCGAGGAAGAAGTCGCCGGCGAGGCGGAAGCGGGCTATGCGTCCGTCCTCGACCTCGAGGTCGACGACGACGAGCTTTCCTCCGGGGACCTTGTATTCACCGTGCACGCCTCCAGCTTAAGGCGCGACCCCCGTCGGCGGGCGGCTCGCGGGGCCGAGTCAGCCGCCGAGCACGAGGGCGCGCTCGCCCGCGCGGATGGGCAGCGAATAGCGGTTGGCCGCGGGCGGCTGCGGGCAGAAGAACTGGTCGGAGAACGCGCACGGCGGGAGGTACGCCCTGTTGAAGTCGACGATGGCCGTGCCGTCGGCATCCGGCTCCTCGATCGGCAGGAAGCGGAACCGGTACGTCTCCACGCCGTTCGTGCCGTCGGCGAACACGGCCGTGAGGCCGCCGCGCGACGAGCGGGTCGCGACCAGGGAGAGCGGGATGCCGTCGAGCCGGAAGTGCAGCCGACCCGCGAGCTCCGACTCCGTCACCATGCCGTCGATCGCCGTGATCGCGATCGTCTCACCCGGCGTCGGCTCGAAATCGGCGCGTATCCGCCACCCCTCCCGCGGCGGATACGCGTCGATCGCGCTGAAGAGCTCGCGCTGCGGCCGACGCGGGTTGAACACCCGCAGCGCCACGGAGCCCCGCCTGTCGAACACCCGCAGCTCCCGCCTCCCGAGCCGCAGCGAGTCGCTTCCGCGCAGGGTCACGACCGATCCGGCGGTGCCGAGATCGCTGCCGCGGATCCCTCCGTCTCCCGTGAGCGCCCAGAGCCCGGGGACCCCCTCGACGGCAGCGGGTTCGGTGATGAGCCAGTTCGTCGACTCCAGCGCTGCCGGCCCGTACTCAGCGGCGGCGTACCGCTCGCGCGACGCGTGCCAGATCCGCCAGTCGTCTTCGAAACCCACCCCGCACCTCCCTCTCGGGGCGAATCTACGGCGCAGGGACGACGACGGGCGGGGCGGGCGTCACGCGGATTCACCCGCTGTCACACGGGTTCACGGCGCGTAACACGCGGACCCCGGAGCCGCGGTCGGTCAGCGGGCGGGTATGCGCGCGTCGAGCCAGGCCAGCAGGTCGGCGCGAACCTCGTCCTGCTGCAGCTCGTTGAAGATCTCGTGACGCGCATCGGGATAGACGAGCGTCGTGATGTCCGTGAACCCCGACCGCGTGCGGTACTCGTCCGCCAGCCGGTGCACGCTGCGCGGACCGCCGACCGGGTCGTCGCGGCCGACGAGGAGCAGCAAGGGGATGTCGTGCCCGAGGTCTCGGCGCGGGCGGCCGTAGAGCCGCGCGGCCTCGATCGGCCCGAACAGCGTCAGCAGCGGCACGTCGGTGGTCAGCGGGTCGTCGGCGAACGACGCCCACACCTCCGGATCGCGGCTGAGCCATTCGAGGCCGGTCGCATCCGTCGCCTTCCACCGTGCGTTGAGGGGCGCGGCGTTGAGCGAGCCCGGCATCCGCAGCGCGGAACCCGACAGGATGACGGCGTCCCAGGCCTCCGGGTGGTGGTTCACGAGCATCTGCGCGAGGAACGAGCCCCACGAGTGGCCGAGCAGCACGAGCGGAAGGTCCGGATGCTCGTCGGCGATGATGCCGGTGAGCTGCCAGATCGCCGCCTCGGCGGCGCGCAGGCCGCCCCTGCCGAGCCGGCCGAGCCCCGCGATGCCGTCGTGCTGCCGGATGCCGGTGCGCCCGTGCCCGCGGTGATCGTCGGCGTACACGTGGAAACCGGCCTCGGTCAGGGCCGTGATGAGGGTGCCGTACCGTCCCGCGTGCTCGCCGACGCCGTGCAGCAGCTGCACCACGCCTCGCGCGTCGCCCACTGCCGGGTGGACGTCGTAGACGATGGCGATGCCGTGGACATCCGTGAATTCGCGGGTATCGGTCACGTCCTCACCCTATCGAGGAGCCGCCGGGGCGGAATATCGGTCAGCGCCCGAGTGCCGCGAGCACGCCCTGCGCGATGTCGAGATCGGTGACCTCGTACCCGCCGACGCCGTCGGAGGCCGATCCCATGCGCACGCCGCCGTCCTCGCTGACGGTGCGCTTGGCCGAGAAGTGCAGCGCGTCGACGCCCGTGGCGGCGAGAGCGGCGGCGCTGGCCGCATCCACCCCGCTGCCCGCCATGACCTCGATCGCTCCCGCCGCCTCGGCCACGAGCGCGCGCAGGGTGTCGACGCCGTCGATCGCCGCCGAGGCGCCGCCCGACGTCAGCACACGACGCAGGCCCAGATCGCGGGCTGCGACGAGCGTCGCGACCGGATCGGCGGTCACGTCGATCGCGCGATGCAGGGTGACGGATGCCGCGCCGGCCGCATCGCGCAGCCGCGCCATGGCATCGAGGTCGAGCCGTCCCTCCGCATCGAGGGCGCCGATCACGACGCCGTCCGCGCCGGCGTCCACGGCGCGGCGGACGTCTTTCTCCGAGACCGCGAGCTCGTCGGCGTCGTAGTGGAAGCCGCCCGCCCGGGGGCGGATCAGGACGTGCACCTCGGGCCCGGACGACCGCGCGGCGTCGATCGCGAGCTCGAGCGTCGCGGGAGACGGAGTGAGCCCGCCCAGCGCCAGTGCGCTGGCGAGCTCGACGCGGGCGGCGCCGACAGCGGAGGCCACACGGACTCCGGCGGGGTCCTGGACGGCGATCTCGATGGCGAGGGAAGCGGTCATCCCCCCATTCTGGCCCGCAGGGCGCCGGCATCCCGGCATCCGCTTCCCTTCTCGCCGCAGAATACTTAGACTGTCTAAGTAATGTCTGCGTCCGATGAATCCCTCCAGCTCACCGCCACAGACCTGCGCATGGCGACGTTCCGGCTCGCCAGACGCCTGCGCTGCGCACGCGCGGTCGACGCCATGAGCGACGCACAGCTCGCCGTCCTCGCGACCCTGAGCATGCACGGCCGTCGCACCCTCACCGCCCTCGCCGAGCGCGAGCGCGTGACCGCCCCGTCGATGACCAGCACGGTCAACGGTCTCGAGGAGCAGGGCTACGTCGTGCGCACTCCGGACGCCGAGGATCGCCGTCGCGTGCAGGTCGACATCACGGAGGCGGGCGCGGAGATCGTCGCCCAGACGATCCGGCGTCGCGACGAGCTGCTGGCCGAGATGCTGGGCGAGCTCGACTTCACCGAGGAGGAGCTCGCGGTCCTGCGCGCGGCCAGCGCCCTCATGCGCAAGGTGGTCGAGCCGTGAGCGCCATGTTCCGTTCGTTCGCGAACATCAACTACCGCATCTGGTTCGCCGGGGCCCTCGTCTCGAACGTCGGCGGATGGATGCAGGCGACGGCGCAGGACTGGGTCGTGCTGACCGAGCTGACCGACAACGACGCGGCCGCCATGGGCGTGACGATGGCGCTGCAGTTCGGTCCGCCGCTGGTGCTCGTCAGCCTCACCGGGTGGGTGGCCGACCGCTTCGAGCGCCGCCGCATCCTGCTGGCCACGCAGACCGCGCTGCTGATGCTCGCGATCGCCGTGGGCGTGCTGCTGCTGAACGACGTCATGACTCTGCCGATGATGTTCGGCTTCGCCGCGGCCTTCGGCGTCGTCAACGCGTTCGACGCCCCCGCTCGCCAGGCGTTCGTGTCGGACATGGTCTCGGTCGGCGACACCTCGAACGCGGTCGCGCTGAACTCGGCATCCTTCAATCTCGCGCGCATGATCGGGCCCGCGGTCGGCGGCCTCCTCATCGTCGCGATCGGCTCGGGCTGGGTGTTCATCGCGAACGCGGTGACGTTCCTCGCCATGCTCGTCGCGCTCCTCTCGCTGCGGACGAGCCAGCTCGCGCCGCGCCCCAAGAACCGCAGCCGCGGCGGTCTCGCCGAGGGGTTCCGCTACGTGTGGGGGCGCAGCGATCTGCGCGTGGTGTTCGTGACGGTGTTCCTGATCGGCGCGTTCGGCATGAACTTCCCGATCTTCGCCTCCACCATGGCGCTCGAGTTCGGCGCGGGCGCCGACGGCTACGGCATCCTCAGCTCGGTCCTCGCGATCGGCTCGCTCGCCGGCGCGCTGCTCGCCGCCCGTCGCGATCGGGCGCGCGTGCGGGTCGTGATCCTCGCGGCCGGGGGCTTCGGCATCGCGGCCTTCATCTCGTCGGCCATGCCGACCTATGTCGCGTATGCCGTCACGCTCACCTTCACCGGATTCATGATCGTGACGCTCCTGACCACGGCCAACGGATACGTGCAGATGACGACGGACCCTGCCCTGCGCGGACGCGTGCTCGCGCTGTACATGGCGGTCATCATGGGGTCGACCCCGGTCGGCGCGCCGATCGCCGGGTGGGTGGCCGACACGTTCGGGCCGCGCAGCGCCATCATGCTCGGCGGCACGGCCGGCCTCGTGGCGTGTGCGATCGGTGCGACGTGGGTGTTCACCTCCGGACGGCTGCATCGGTCGGAGGAGCGACGCTTCCTGCTGACCCTCGACGAGACCCGCCCCGTGAGCGTGGTCGACGAGGCCGAGATGGCCGAGAGGGTCGACCCTGTGGAGTTCAGCGACCAGGCGGCGGTCACGACCCCGATCCGCATCGCGAAGCAGGACTGACCCCCGGGACGCCCCGCCGACACGCCGCGCGTCACTGACGCTCCCTGGGGCGTTTGTCAACGCCCTGGGCGATGTTCGCCGACGGGCCTAGCGTCGGCCCCATGAGCGATGACACAGGACGCACCCCGCACCCGGAGGAGCCGGCTGAGGGCTCTCCCGACATCAATCCGGAGCACAACACGGCTCCGGACGGCCGTTCGGCCGACCACGACACCGACGAGCTCGACGGCAACGCGCAGGGCGCGGCCCAGGGCGGCGCGATCCAGGGCGACAGCTCGGAGGGCGAATCGCCCCGCGGCGCCATCCAGGGCGACGCCGGCTTCGAGGAGAACACCCAGGGCGCAGCCCAGGGCGGCGCGATCCAGGGCGACAGCTCGCACGGCGAATCGCCGCGCGGAGCCATCCAGGGCGACGCCAGCCCCGACCGCGAGGCGGCCACGGGTGACGCGGCCCTGGGCGGCGACGAGACCACCGAGGAACAGCTGGACGCGGACACCGAGGTCGAGCAGGACACCCTGCGGACCCTCGACCCGAACGATCCGCCTGCCTGAGGAGGGGAGGGCCGACGCGCCTGATCACCCGGGGGGGGTGGCGCGTTCGGCAGAAGAAGGCCGAGGGATGCGACGATCCACGGGCAGATGCAGAGCATCCGTCCGTGGATCGTTCGCGTCCGGGTCAGCCGAGGACGAGCTTGAGCTGCTCGACCGCCCAGTCCAGCTCGGTGGCGCGGATGACGATCGGCGGCGCGATGCGGATGGTCTGCCCGTGCGTGTCCTTCACCAGCACACCGCGCTCGAGGAGCTTCTCGGCGATCTGACGGCCCGTGCCCTTCGCGGGGTAGATGTCGACGCCCGCCCACAGGCCGGCGATGCGCACCTCGGTGACGCCGTGGCCGATGAGCGGTGCGAGCGCCTCGGCCAGGTGCGCGCCCAGGGCTCGCGCACGCTCCTGGAACTCCCCCGACTCCAGCATCTCGACGACGCGCAGACCCACCGCCGCGGCGAGCGGATTGCCGCCGAAGGTGGAGCCGTGCTCGCCGGGGTGGATGACCCCCAGCACATCGGCATCGCCGACGACGGCCGAGACGGGCAGGATGCCGCCGCCGAGTGCCTTGCCCAGCAGATACAGGTCGGGGACGACGCCCTCGCGATCGCACGCGAACGTCTCGCCGACGCGACCGAGACCCGACTGGATCTCATCGGCGATGAAGAGCACGTTCTTCTCGTCGCAGATCTCGCGGATGCGGCGGAGATAGCCCTCCGGCGGGATCACGACCCCCGCCTCGCCCTGGATCGGCTCGACGAGCACGGCCGCGGTGTCGTCGGTGATCGCGGCGGCGATGGCCTCCGCGTCTCCGTACGGGACCACGTCGAAGCCGGGCGTGTACGGACCGAAGCCCGCGCGCGCCGACTCGTCGTCGCTGAAGCTGACGATCGTGGTGGTGCGGCCGTGGAAGTTCCCCGCCGCGACGACGATGCGCGCCGCACCGTCGGCGATGCCCTTGACGCGGTAGCCCCAGGCGCGGGCGACCTTGATGCCGGTCTCGACGGCCTCGGCACCCGTGTTCATCGGGAGCACCATGTCCTTGCCGGCGAGCCGGGCGAGCGCGGCGGCGAACGGCTCGAGCCGGTCGCTGCGGAATGCCCGGCTGATAAGCGTCACGCGTCCGAGCTGCTCGGTGAGAGCCGCGACGAGAGCCGGATGCCGGTGCCCGAAGTTCACGGCGGAGTACGCGGCGAGCAGGTCGAGGTACCGCTTGCCCTCGACGTCGGTCACCCACGCGCCCTCGCCGCGGGCGATCGTGACGGGCAGCGGGTGATAGTTGTGCGCGACGTGCGGCTCGGCCGCCTCGGCGGCGGGCTCCTGAACCTGCGGAAGGGCCCCGGTGCCCGCGTCGACCGCGGTCACGACCGGCCCCGCAGCTCGAGCGTGCAGCACTTGATGCCGCCGCCGCCGAGCAGCAGCTCGGACAGGTCGACGAGGATCGGGTTGTAGCCGCGCTCGCGCAGCTGCCGCTCGAAGCCCTTCGCCCGCGGCGAGATGATGACGTTGTATCCGTCGCTCGACGAGTTGAGGCCGAACACCGAGCCGTCCTCGTCGGACACGAGGATCGCCTCGGGGAAGCGCTCCTCGAGGATCGCTCGGCTCGCGTCGTCGAAGGCGCCGGGCAGATAGGCGATGTTGGCGCGCTCGGGCCCGCCGTTCTCGACGCCCTGCACGGGATCGAGCACCGCGATGGCGGTGTCGAGGTGGTAGAAGCGCGGGTCGGTGAGGGTCAGCGAGACGACCTCGCGTCCGAAGACCTCGCCCACCTCGCGGTGGCTGTCACCGGTCGAGCGGAAGCCCGTGCCCGCGAGGATCACGTCGCCGACGAGCAGGAAGTCGCCCTCGCCCTCGTTGACCTCCTCGGGGATGACGGTGTCGTATCCGGCCGCGCGGAACCAGTCGGCGAAGGCGGGCGCCTCGCCCTGGCGCTCGACGAAGCGGAACTTCGGCACATAGGCGCGGCCGTCGATGAGGAACCCGCCGTTCGCGGTGTAGACCATATCGGGGTAGCCGGCGAGGGGGTCGATGAGCTCGACCTCGTGGCCCAGCTCGACATAGAGGTCGTGCAGCTTCTGCCACTGCTCGACGGCCTTGGCGGTGTCGGTCGGCTTCGCCGGCTCCATCCACGGGTTGATCGAGTAGTTCACCGTGAAGTGCGACGGCTCGCACATCAGGTAGTGGCGGCGGTGCGCGGTGCGCGCGGGCGCGGCGCTGACGGCGGTCTCGGACGCAGTGGTTTCGACAGACATGGGGCTCCTCGAACGAGATGCGGCGGACGCTGTCCAGGGGCCCGGCGGTCCTTCGACCCGATCCTCTCGCGGAGAGCGGACGTCGGGGAAGATGCGACTCGAGCACGCCGGCATCCATTCTGTCATTCGCGCCCTGGACGTGGCCAGAGCGCTCACGCCGCGCGCACGATCACCTTGCCGACGGTGTGTCCGGCTTCGACGTGGGCGAGGGCGGACGACGCCCGATCGAAGCCGTACTCCCGCTCGATGACGGGCGTCAGCCGCCCCTGCGCGGTGAGCTCCAACAGCTTCGCGAGCACCTCCGGCCGGGGCGTGGCGGCGAGGGGGCTGATGCGGCGCGACGAGGTCGCCGACAGGAGCGCCGCCGCGATCATGCGGGGCACCGGGCCCAGCACGTGCCCGCCGTTCCCCGTGACGAGCACGATCCTCCCTCCGTCGACGACCAGCCGCTGCAGCGCGCGGAGCTCGAGGCCCCCGGCGATGTCGATCACCGCGTCGAAGTGCGCCGCGGGGAGGGAGGAGAGCGGGGAGCGGCGGTGGTCGATCACGCGCACGGCGCCGAGGTGCTCGACGAGAGCGCTGTTGCGCTCACCGCAGGCCGCCCACACCTCCGCACCCCGCAGCGCCGCGAGCTGCACCGCGAAGGTGCCCACTCCCCCGGAGGCGCCGATCACGAGCACGCGCGGCGACGCGCCGCCCGCGGCATCGGGCCGGAGTCCGATGCCCGCGGCGTCCAGCGCCTGCCATGCGGTGCCGCCGGCGATCGGCAGACACGCGGCCGCCTCGACGCTCACGCCCGGCGGGATCGGCACGAGGCGTGCCGCCGGGACGGTCGTGTACGCCGCGAGTCCGCCGCCGCCGACGAGCTCACCCGCGACGACCTCGCCGATCTCGACGCCGACGACGTCGGGTCCGACCGCCACCACGGTCCCGGCGACCTCCATGCCGCGCACCGGATGCTTCGGCCTGGTCAGGCCGAAGACCGGGCGCACGAGCAGCGGATCCCCGAGCATCACGCGCACGTCGCCGGCGTTCAGCGCGGTCGCGTGGACCCGGAGCACGACCTCGCCGCGACCGGCGTCGGGCACGGGGATCTCCTCCAGCCGGAAGCCGTCGGCCGACCCGTAGGTCTCACGTCGCCAGGCGGGCATCGTCGCGGGGATGGACGGAGGGGTCATCTCACTGCTCCTGCGTGGCGGGTTCGGGGTACTGGAAGAGGTCGTCGAGTCCGACGCCGAAGGCGCGGGCGATCTGGAACGCGAGCTCGAGCGTCGGGGAGTACTTCTCCTGCTCGATCGCGATGAGCGTCTGCCGCGTCACGCCGATGCGGCGGGCGAGCTCGGCCTGGGTGAGGCCGGCGCCCTCGCGGTGCACGCGGATGCTGTTGGAGACGAGCGTCGGCTTGACCATCAGACGAGGCCCCGGCGGTACGCGATCACCCGGGCGATGCTGCCCACGATCGCCGACACCGCGAAGCCCGCGTACATGGTGTTCGCGATCCAGAAGACGTCGGCGCCCACGGCGCACAGAGCGATGACCCCGAGCCCCGCGATGACCACGAAGCCCTGTTCGACACGAGCTCCCATCCGGCTGATGTCCCGGTCGCGGATGTCGGACCTGCCGACGCCGTCGGGGTCGCGCGCTCCGGCCACCATCCCCCAGACGATGCTGACGACGATCGACACGACGATCCCGAGGCCGATCGTCCACAGCATCAGCGGCAGCCAGTCGACGTCGGTGAGCGGACCGTCGCCGGCCCGCTGCACGACGAGGACGACGTAGACCGTGATCGCGATCACCGCGACGACGAGACCGGCCCAGGCGTTGCGCTCCTGGTAGACCATGATCACTCCTCTGTCAAAGATTCTTGACATGAGAGTACGTCGACCCGAAGGTCGATGTCAAGAATCTTTTACACAGGTCAGATGACCGAGGCACTCCAGTCGTCGGGGTTTCCGTAGCGGTGCGCTGTGATGGTGATCGCCTGCTCGTGCACGAACGGCAGCAGCTCGATGCGACCGGCCGACGTGACGTCGCCGTCGTACACCGCGATGTCCGGGTCGCCGTCGACCGCGGCCGCGAGCGCCCGATGCAGCGCCGCGACGGCATCCCGCGATCCGATGAGCCGGACCCGACTCGGGCGCGGCGATGCCTCGACCGACGCGAGCGGTTCGTCGGCGTCGGCACGCCCCCGCACGCGATCGATCCACTCGTCGTCGCTCTCGAGGAAGACGACGGCGCCGAGCTCGCCGAGCGCATGGCGCACCGCCGCCGGAAGGCCGACGGGGGTCGACAGGGTGAAGCCGGCCCCCGCGCGCACCGCGGCGACGACGACCCGCAGCAGCTGCTGCCACTCCGCGTCGGCCGTGGCCCGGATCGCGACGGGGACCGGACGGTATCGGAACAGGTTGCGCTCCACGCCGAGGCGCGACACGTCGCGCACCTGGCCGAACTCCCTGTCCCAGGCCAGCGCGTCGGAGAGCGCCGATCGCCGCAGCCACTCGAACGACTCGAACGCGAGCGAGGGCTGTGCGGACTCGATCAGGGCGGTGATCCGCGAGTCGAGGCCGCGCAGGTGCAGCGTGCTCGACGCGGGTCCCGAGCCGGTCGCGTGCCAGCGTCCGAGACCGATGAGATAGTTCGGCCCACCCGCCTTGGCGCCGGGGCCGACGGACGAGCGCTTCCACCCGCCGAACGGCTGCCGCTGCACGATGGCGCCCGTGATGCCGCGGTTGACGTAGAGGTTGCCCGCCTGCACCCGGTCGAGCCACCGTTCGAGGTCGGCCGGGTCCTGCGTGTGCAGACCTGCCGTGAGGCCGTACGCCACGGCGTTCTGCAGCTCGATCGCGCGCTCGAGCGTGGGCGCGTGCATGACCCCGAGCACCGGGCCGAAGAACTCCTCGGTGTGGAACCGGGACCCGGGCTGCACGCCCACGCGGATGCCGGGACGCCACAGCCGTCCGCTCGGGTCGTCGGCCGCGACCGCCGGCTCGATCAGCCACTGCTCCTCGCCCTCGAGCTCGGTGAGAGCCCACGCGAGCTTGCCCTGCGGTCGCTCGATCACGGGCCCGACCTCGGCGCGCGGATCGGTGGGCCAGCCGACGTGCAGCGACCTCGTGGCATCCGCCAGCTGACGGGCGAAGCGCGCGGAGCGGCCGACGGGGCCGACGAGGATCGCGAGCGACGCGGCGGAGCACTTCTGCCCCGCATGCCCGAACGCGCTGCGCACGAGGTCGGCGACGGCGAGATCGAGGTCGGCCGAGGGCGTGACGATCATCGCGTTCTTGCCGCTGGTCTCGGCGAGCAGCGGCAGGTCGGGGCGCCACGAGCGGAACAGCGCGGCGGTCTCCCACGAACCCGTGAGGATCACGCGGTCGACGGCCTCGTGGGAGATCAGCGCACGACCGAGGTCGCCCTCCTCGATGTCCGCGAGCACCAGGACGTCCCGCGGGACTCCGGCCTCCCAGAGCGTCTCGGCGATGACGGCCGCGCAGCGGCGCGCCTGCGGGGCCGGCTTGAACACCACTCCCGATCCCGCGGCGAGGGCGGCGAGCACGCCGCCGGCCGGGATCGCGAGCGGGAAGTTCCACGGCGGGGTGACCACGGTCACGCGCGCCGGCTCGAACGCGGCGCCGGCGACGGCATCCAGCTCCCTGGCCTTCGCGGCGTAGTACCGGGCGAAGTCGACGGTCTCGCTGACCTCGATGTCCGCCTCGGCGAGCACCTTGCCGGTCTCGGACGCCGCGACCTCGATGAGGTCGCCGCGTCGAGCCTCGAGGGCGACGGCCGCGCGCAGCAGGACGTCGGCGCGCTCGGCCGCGGGACGAGCCCCCCAGAGGATGCCGGACTCGGCCGCACCGGAGATGGCGCTCTCGAGCGCGGCGACGTCGTCGATGCGCGCGGCCTCGATGGTCGTCTGCCCGAGCGTCGAGGCGTCGATGCGTCCGTGAACGTCGCGCGCCCAGTCGCGATTGGTCGGCAGCGAGGGGTCGCTGTCGGGGGTGTTGGCGAATCCCGGGACTCCGCCCGACCCCTCGTCGAGCTCGCGCGGGGCGTACACGGCGGTCTCGAGGAACGCCTCCGAGGCGTCGTCGGATCCGCGGGAGATCCCGAGGACCGCCTGCGTGAGATCGTGCTCGGGGACCGGGACCGCGGGCACGGGACGCACGGATTCGTGCACGGGGACCTGTCGATCCTGGGTGCGACGCGGACCCGTGTGCAGCGTCGGCGACGTCGACCGGTCGAGCGCGTCGAGGAACCGGTCGCGCTCTCGGACGAACAGAGCCTCCTCGTCGCCGAGCCGGAACGCCGCCGAGAGGAAGTTGTCCGAGGACGCGTTCTCCTCGAGGCGGCGCACGAGGTAGCTGATCGCGACGTCGAACTCGGCGGGCTTCACGACCGGGACGTAGAGCAGCACCTCGCCGACCTCGCGCGACACCGCCTGCACCTGCCCCTGGGCCATGCCGAGCAGCATCTCGAACTCGATCGGCGGCTGACCGGCGGCGACGTCGGCAGCCGGACCTCTGGCGACGATCCCGCGTTCGCCGGCCAGCAGCCAGGCGTAGGCGATGCCGAACAGGTTGTGACCGGCGATCCCGAGCCGCACCGCCCGCACGTTCTCGGGGCGCAGCGCCCAGTCGAGGCAGCGGAGGTAGTTGGCGTCCGTGTCGAGCTTGGTGTCGTAGGGGGCCTGCGGCCACCCGTGCATCCGCGCCTCGACCTGCTCCATCGCCAGATTCGCACCCTTGACGAGGCGCACCTTGATCGCGGCGCCGCCGTGGTCGACCCGGTCGCGCGCCCAGGCCGTGAGCTCCTGCAGGGCCGGCAGGGCGTCGGGCAGATAGGCCTGCAGCACGATGCCCGCTTCGAGGCGCTCGAGCCGCGGGTCCTCGAGCAGACGGGTGAAGACCACGATCGTCAGGTCGAGATCGCGGTACTCCTCCATGTCGAGGTTGATGAACGTGCCGTCGTGGGCCGCCGTGAGGTAGAGCGGCAGCAGTCTCTCGACGACCGCGTCGACCACCTGATCGAAGGCCCACATCGAGATGTGGCTGATGATCGCCGAGACCTTGACCGAGACGTAGTCGACGTCAGGGCGGCGGATCAGCTCGTGGATGCCGTCGAGGCGACGCTTCGCCTCGGCCTCCCCGAGCACGGCCTCGCCGAGGAGGTTGAGGTTCAGGCGGGCTCCCGTGGCGCGGATCCTCTCGATCGCCGGGCCGAGCTTGGCCGGACGGGCGTCGACCACGAGGTGGCCGACCATCTCGCGCAGCACCCGGCGGGCGATGGGCACGACGGGGGCCGGCAGGACGGGCGCGACTCCCCCGCCGATCCGGACGGCGGACCGCAGGTACCACGGCAGGAACTCGGGCACGATCGGCGCGATGCGATGCAGGCGCGATGCCGCGGCGCCGAGACTCTCCGGGCGCATGACGCCGTCGACGAATCCGAGAGTGAACGGCAGACCGTTCGCATCCTGCAGGACCCCCGCGAGGCGCTCGGCGGCCGGATCGACGTCCGCGGCCGCGGACTCGACCACCCAGCGGCGCGCGAGCGCGACGGCCCGGTCCGCGAGAGAAGCGCTCGCGTCGGAGGACGGGACGGATGCGGCTTCGCTCTCGGGGGATGCACCCTCCGAGGGCAGCGACGGGTCGGCCATGCCCTCAGCCTAGATCTGCGGGCGGCGCCTGCCGCCGAACGACGGGCGGTGGCGCGCTCAGCGCTCGGCGATCATCTCCGCGTAGCCCTCGCGGAACGTCGGGTATCGGAGCTCGCCGAGCAGCTGCCGCGCCAGGCCGCCGTCGAGCACGGTGCCGCCGCCGACCGGCGGGTCGACTGCAGGCGGGGCGGCGACGCCCAGCTCGGCGGCGATGAAGGCCGCGACCTCTCCGAGCAGCACCGGCTCCCGATCGACGCCGTGCACCAGCGCGGGCGGCGTCTCGGCGCGCACCAGGGCATCGAGCAGCCGCACGACATCGGTCTCGTGGATGCGGTTGGTCCGCCGCGTGCCGTCGACCGCGTCGCCGGCGAGCACCCGACGGATCAGGGAGTCGCGGCCGGGGCCGTAGATCCCCGCCGGTCGCACGACGATCGCGCCGAACAGATCCCTGGCCAGCTGCTCGCCCTCCGCGAGGGCGGTGCCGCCCGGGCTCGTGGCCCTCGTCTCGTCCGCCTCGGTCAGCGGCGTCGGCCCCGGACGCCCTTCGAACACCCGCGTCGACGACACGAACACGACCCGCGACGGCACCCGCGGCAGCGCGTCGGCGAGAGCGGGCAGCGCGAGGGGATAGATCGACCCGCGGTCCGACTCCGCGCGGCTCGGCGGCAGCGTCACGACGACCGAGTCGAACTCGGGCAGCTCATCGGCCAACGGCTTCTCGAGGTCGGCCGCGATGGTCCGGAAGCCCGAGGGCAGCGCCCCCGCGGTGCGGCGGATCGCGGTGACCTCGCCGCCGGACGCGAGCACCTTCTCCCCGAGCCGGATGCCGATCTTGCCGCACCCGACGAGCAGCGTCCTGCCCGGCATCCGCAGTCCGAGGCCCCAGGATGTCGTCATCGGTCAGCTCCACACACTCGGCGCAGGGGTGCGGGTCGGCGGAAGAGCGGATGCTGCGGCCCAGTCGTGCACCCAGGCGTCGATCTCCGGCACGCCATCGGGCTTGCCGACCGCGGCGAACAGCTCCTCATTGCTCACCGTACCGCCCGAACGGCGCAGCATCCGCGCGCGGACGATGGCCCGCGCGTAGACCTCGCCGTCGACGACCGCGCGATGGTCGAGGAACAGCGCCTTGTCGTCGTGCCCGATGAAGCGGGACTGCACCTCGAAGCGCTGCCACAGCTGGAGAGACTTGCGGAACGTGATGGTCTCGCTCGAGACGACCGCGTACCAGCCGCGGTCCTTCATCGCGTCGAACAGTCCGGTGCGGATCAGCAGGTCCCAGCGGCCGAGGTCGAACAGCGACAGGTACCGTCCGTTGTTCATGTGGCGGAGGATGTCGATGTCCGTCGGCAGCGTGGTGAGCGCCACGGTGCCGATCGCCGTCGGGTCGAGCGCCTGACCCCGTCGGACGCGCCGCCGTGCGGAGAGGATGACGAGGAGGGTGCGCCAGATCACGTTCACGAGTGTCGATCGTAGCCATCGGCGCACGTTCGGCGAACTTCGTTGTGCGATTCCTCCACCCTCTCGGGCAGCGGTCGGGGCGGCATCCGCCCGATTTCGCGATCCGATATGCCGCGCGTAGAGTCACGGCATGAGCGCCGATGCCCAGCCTGAAGTCATTGTCCGTCCGGTCCGTGATGTGGATGCGGAAGCCCTGGGTCGCGTGCACGCGCAGTGCTGGCACGAGACCTACGACCACCTGATCAGCAAGGCCGCGCTCGAGAAGGTCTCCCCCCGCCGGATGGCCGAGCTGTGGACGCACTGGGCCGCTCAGGGACCGGAGTTCATCATGAACGCCGCCCTCATCGACGGCGAGATCGTCGGCTTCGTCGGTTCGGGCCCCGCCCGCGACAAGGACGCCCCGGCGTTCCGGGAGCTCTACTTCATCTACCTGCTCGACGCGTATCACGGCACCGGCATCGGCCAGAAGCTCTTCGACGCCGCGGTCGCCGCGGACGAGCCGCTGTACCTCTGGGTCGCGGAGGACAACCCTCGCGCGCACCGCTTCTACACCCGCAACGGCTTCGCGCTCGACGGCGCGACGCACACCGAGCCGTTCCTCGGCGAGACGCTGACCGAGGTCCGCTTCGTGCGCTGAGCCCGTCGCACACGATTCAGCAGGAACGGCCCCCGGATGAGCATCCGGGGGCCGTTTCCCCGTCCGTCAGCGCGTTCGTGCTGAATCCTGCACGTGAGGGCACCGACCCGCCGGCGCTCCGACGCCCGCGTCAGCGGCCGGAGACGTTCCCGAACACCTTCGCGATCGGCGCGATCACGAGCGGACGCGCGGCGACCCAGCCGACGGCGATGACCACGAGGGACGCCACGAACACCCAGAATCCGGTCCAGGTGACGGCATCCTGCGACGCGTACATGTGGTTGAGGTTGCGCAGGAAGCCCGTGAGCATCACGAGGGCGACATGCACGATGATGAACGCGACGAAATACAGCATCACCGGGAAGTGCAGCGCACGCGCCCACTCGATCGGGTACGCCTTCGACAGGCGCTCGGCCTTCTTGGGCCACATCCCCGACATCCGGAACCCGGTGATCGCCGCCAGCGGAGCGGCGAGGAACACGGTCGCGAAGTACGCCAGCTGCTGCAGGCTGTTGTAGTTGTTCCAGCCGTTCTCGTGCGGCCAGTCGAACGAGAGGTACTGCAGGGCCGCCGAGAGGGCGTTCGGCACGACCTCCCAGCTGGTCGGCACGATGCGCGCCCAGTGTCCCGTCGTGAAGAGCAGCACCACGAAGACGACGCCGTTCACGAGCCACAGGACGTCGAGCGCCTGGTGGAACCAGATCGTCAGGCTGACCTTGCCCTTGGGGTTGTTCCGCGGCGTCCAGAACGCTGTCGGCCGCTTCTCGGAGCGGATCCGCAGCCCCGACCGGATGATCAGCACCATCAGGAACACGTTGAAGAAGTGCGCCCAGTTGACCCAGGGTGCGAAGCCGGGCTCGACGTGCACCGCGGGCTCGTACTCGCCGGGGAACGCGGTGAGGAAGTCCTGCATGAACGGGAAGCTCAGCAGCGCGCGCACGAACGCGACCGCGGCGCCCGCGAGGATGCCGAGGGCCGCCGCACCGAGCAGCACGGCGATCGCCTGGGTCCAGGTCGGACGGGCGCGCCCGGATGGCGGAGCGGCCGCGGTGATGTGTCGCGGTGCGCGGCCGTTCCACACCGTGCGGGGAGCCGGCAACGGAGTGCTGACGTCGACGGTCGCGACGGCGACGGCGGCTTCGGGGGCCGACACGCCACTCGAAGGACCGACGACCGGACCCGGTCCGACATCCGGTGTGTCGGCCCCCGAAGCGGACCGTGCCGATGCGGCAGCGACCGTCTCGGCCGGAGGCCACGGCTCGCCCCCGCGAACGCGCGGAAGCCCGCGCCGGACACCCGGGGTGCCGGAGCCTGTCGAAGGGCCCGGCGCCGAAGCACCGGGGTCCGGAGCACCGGGCACGGCCGCGGGCGCGTCTGCGGCGACCGCTCCGGGGGCCGACACACCAGACGTCGGATGCTGCGGGGCAGCCGGTCCGTCGAGTGGCGTGTCGGCCCCCGAAGCGGCGACGACGACGGGCGCCTCGCTGCTCTCTCGTGCGCCCGAAGGCGCCGCGACGGCATCCGCCGGGGGCCACGGCTCGCCGCCGGGCACGCGCGGCAGCCCGCGCCGGACGGCGGAGCGCACGGCAGCAGGCGGCGACGCCAGCGCGGGCACGGACGTCGTCGCGGCTTCCAGAGCGGGGGCCGACACACCAGAGGTCGGACGCTGCGGGGCGGCCGGTCCGCCACGTGGCGTGTCGGCCCCCGAAGTGGCGGGGACCCGCACGCCATCCGCCGCCGCATCCGAAGACGCCGCATCCGACGCCGCCACGCCCGCCGACGCCGCCACGCCCGCCGGCGCCGTCACAGCATGCGCCGCCACAGCATCCGCGGGCGGCCACGGCTCGCCGCCGGGTACGCGCGGCAGCCCGCGCCGCAGCATCCGCGTGGCCATGACTACTTCTTCCGCGCCTCGAGCGCCGCGATCACCTGCGGCACGACGGTGAACAGGTCGCCGACGATGCCGAAGTCGGCGACGTCGAAGATCGGCGCCTCCGCGTCCTTGTTGATCGCGACGATGTTCTTCGCGGTCTGCATGCCGGCGCGGTGCTGGATCGCACCGGAGATGCCGAGAGCGACATACAGCTGCGGCGACACCGACACCCCGGTCTGTCCGACCTGGTGTGACTGCGGGATGTACCCCGCGTCGACCGCGGCGCGGGAGGCGCCCACGGCGGCGCCGAGAGCATCCGCCAGCTCCTCCACGAGGACGAACTTCTCCTTCGACGCGAGACCGCGTCCGCCGGAGACGACCTTCGTGGCGCCTCGCAGCTCGGGCCGCGACGACGTGACCTCGACGGCCTCGATCTCGCCCACGGTCGCGACGGCCGCATCGGATGCCGGCACGGTCAGCGTCTCGACCGTCGGCGAGGCCGCCGCATCGGCTCGCGCCTCGACCGCGCCCTGTCGCACCGTGATGACGGGCGGGCCGAACGTGGCGGCCGCGTCCACGAGGTAGGCCCCGCCGTAGACGGAGTGGTGCGCGACGATGCCCTCGTCGTCGCGCGAGACCCCGACCGCGTCGACGCACAGCGCGAGCTTCGCGCGCACGGCGAATCGTCCGGCGATGTCGCGGCCGCTGATCGAGTTCGAGAGGAGCACGGCATCCGGCTGCACCTGCGCGAAGGCCGCCTGCAGCGCGTCGACGATCGGGCCGGTGAGGAGGCTGGCATCGGCGTCGGCGGTGAGGACGACGGATGCTCCCGCCGCCGCGACCTGCGCGACGGCCTCGTCGGATCCGCCGACGACGAGCGCGACGGGTGAGCCGACGGTCGCGGCGGCTCCGATCAGCGCCGCGGTGCTCGGCGCCGCGTCGCCGGAGGGCAGGACGTCGACGACGACCAGGACGGGGTTCTCGGGGTACGCCATGTCACACCAGCCTGTTCTGCACGAGGAAGTCGACGAGCTTGTCGGCGGCATCGCCCTCGTCGACGATCTTGACTCCCGCGGCGCGCGGCGGCTTCTCGGAGACGGCGATCATGATCGAGCGCGGCGCGATCGACGGGTCGGCCGAGACGTCGAGGTCTTCGAGCGAGAGCACCTCGAGCGGCTTCTTCTTCGCCGCCATGATGCCCTTGAAGTTCGGGAAGCGGGCATCCGGAAGAGCCTCGGTGATCGAGAGCACGACCGGGAGCGATGCCGAGATCGGCTGCGCACCGGCATCCGCCCCTCGCGTGCCCGTGATCCCCTCGGCGGTGATCTCGACCGCGGCGAGCGCCGAGGCGTGCGCCCAGCCCAGGTGCTCGGCGATCATCGCGGGCATGACGCCTCCCGACCCGTCGGTCGAGAGGTTGCCGGTGATCACGAGATCCGGCCCGATGCGACGGATCGCCGCCGCCAGGACCTCGGCGGTGAGCCCCAGGTCGGCGCCGACGAGCTGTTCGTCGGCGACGTGCAGGGCCGAGCCGGCGCCGATCGCGAGAGCACGGCGCACGGATGCGGTGGACCCCTCCGGAGCCATGGTCAGCGCGACCACCTCGGTGCCCTCGTTCGTGTCGGCATGCGCCAGCGCGACCTCGAGCGCGCGCTCGGTGATCTCGTCGAGCACCACGTCGCCGGCGCCGCGGTCGGCGAGTCCGGTCTCGAGATCCAGCTTGCGGTCGCCGTAGGTGTCGGGCACCTCTTTGACCAGGACGACGATCTTCATCGATTGCTCCTCACGACTGCCTCGATTCTAGTCCCTTGATACTCAGTACCATCGTGCGCGCAACTGGGGATCAGCACCGGGGACGCCCCTCATGCCCTACCGTAGAAGCGTGGTCCGACCCCGCCCGCTGCCCGTGGATCCGCTCGCCGAGGCGAAGCGGCAGTGGATCGCGCACGGATGGACGGATGCCGCCGACGGCATGACCGTCGTCACCTCCGTGATGCGGGCCCAGCAGCTGCTGTTGGCGCGGGTGGATGCCGCGCTGAAGCCGTTCGCGCTGAGCTTCGCCCGCTACGAGATGCTGCGCCTGCTGGCCTTCAGCCGCTCGGGACGCCTCCCGCTCTCGAGCGTCGTCGCCCGACTGCAGGTGCATGCGACGACCGTCACCAGCACGGCCGAGCGCCTCGTCCGCGATGGCTTCGTCGTCCGCGAGCCGCACCCGCACGACGGTCGTGCGGCGCTGCTCGTGCTGACCGATTCCGGCCGCGAGCTCGTCGACCGGGCGACCACGGCGCTGAACGCCGACGTGTTCGCCGCGCCCGGCCTCAGCGACGCCGACGCCGCAGAGCTCGTCGCGATCGTCGCACGTCTGCGCAAGGACGCCGGCGACTTCGCCGACCCGCGCCCCCAGCCCGATCCGCTCTGACATGGCCCGCTTCGTGCTCGAGGGGCCCGGGCGTACACTGCCCGCATGAGCGAACTGCGACTGCACACGACTCTCGAGGGCCGCGGCCCCGCGGCGGCGATCATCCTCACCGACGAGCAGGTCGCCTCGTTCGGGGCCGGCAAGGCGTTCCCCGTCGCCGTCACGATCGACGGCAGGACGGCGCGACTCCGGCTCGCCCGCATGGGCGGTCAGAACATGATCGGGTTCAGCAAAGCCGTGCGGGCGGATCTCGGCGTCGAGATCGGCCAGGAGGTCGACGCCGTCATCGCCGTGGATGCCGCCGAACGCGCCGTCGAGGTCCCGCCCGCCCTGGCCGACGCGCTCGATGCCGATCCTGGCCTGCGTGCCGCCTTCGACGCGCTGTCGTACTCGACGCGCAAGGAGCACGCCCGGTCGGTCGCCGAGGCGAAGCAGGACGCCACCCGCGACCGCCGCGTCGAGAAGATCGTCGAGTCGCTGCGCGGCTGACCTCTCGGCCGTGCGCCGTGCGGTAGTCAGCACGAATGCGCCGTCTGCCCGTCGCGCGGCCCTGTCATGACCGGAATCGGGCCGATCGTGCTGAGTTGTGCACGACGGCTCAGCAGGCTCAGCGGTTCTGGAAGTCCGGCGCACGCTTCTCCCGGAAGGCCGCCATGCCCTCCTTCTGATCGAGGGTGTCGAACAGCGCGGCGAACGCATGCTTCTCGTGCGCCAGGCCGTCGGCGAGGGTCGTCTCCATCGCGGCGTCGAGCGCGGCCTTCGCGGCGAACAGCGACGGCAGCGACTTCGCGGCGATCGTGTCGGCGAGCGTCGACGCCTCCGTGAGCAGGTCGGCTGCCGGCACGACGCGCGACACGAGACCGGAGCGCTCCGCCTCCGCGGCGTCCATCAGGCGGCCGGACAGCACGAGCTCCGCGGTCTTGTAGTACCCGACCGCTCGGATGAGCCGCTGCGTGCCCCCCATGCCCGGGATCACGCCGAGGGTGATCTCGGGCTGCCCGAACTTCGCGGTGTCGGCCGCGAGGATGATGTCGCACATCATCGCGAGCTCGCAGCCGCCGCCCAGAGCGAAGCCCGACACGGCGGCGATCACGGGGGTGCGCACCGCCGCGAACTCGTGCCAGATGCCGAAGTGGTCGGTGTCGAGCATCTCGGCCGCCGACATGCCCTCCATCTCCTTGATGTCGGCTCCCGCGGCGAAGGCCTTCTCGGAGCCGGTGACGACGATCGCGCCGACGCCGTCATCGAGGTCGAACGCCCGAGCCGCGGCGGTGATCTCCTCGGCGAGCCGACTGTTCAGCGCGTTCAGCGCCTGCGGCCGGTTCAGGGTGATCCAGCCGACGCGTCCGCGCTGCTCGACCAGGATCGTCTCGTACTCGGTCATGGTGGGCCCTCTCCGTCGTGGTCATCTCAGTATGTCGCGCCGTGTCCGGCATCCGACCTCTGCCCGTTCTGCACACGACGTCCCGATCGGCGGACGAATCCGCGGAAAGGGTTCGCGGAACGGGACAGCGTCAGCAGAGCGGGGCAGACTGCAGGAGGACGACCACTCACCGGCCGATCGATCCGTCTCGGATGTCGGTGATGATCCCCGAGAAGTCCCGGGCAGCGCCCTCGCCCGCGGCGAACGCGGCGTACAGCTCCTGCGCGAGACGCCCCATCCGGGCATCCGTCGACGTCTGCTCGATCGCCTGCAGCGCGAGCCCGAGGTCCTTCGCCATGAGCGCCCCCGCGAAGCCCGGCTGGTAGTCGCGGTTCGCCGGACTCGTCGGGACCGGCCCCGGCACCGGGCAGTTCGTGCTGATCGACCAGCACTGACCGGAGGCCTGGGAGACGACGTCGAACAGCGCCTGGTGTTCGAGCCCGAGCCGCTCTCCCAGCACGAACGCCTCGGCGACGGCGATCTGCGACACGGCCAGCACCATGTTGTTGCAGACCTTCGCCGCCTGGCCGAGACCCGGGCCGCCGCAGTGCACGATCCTCCGCCCCATCACCTCGAGCAGCGGCAGCGCGGCCGCGAAGTCCTCGTCGGAGCCGCCGACCATGAATGCCAGGGTCCCGTTCTCGGCGCCGACGACCCCGCCGGACACCGGGGCGTCGATGTTGCGGTGCCCCGCGGCGAGCGCGAGCGCATGGGCGGCGCGGGCCTCGTCGACGGCGATGGTCGACGATTCGATGAACAGGGTGTCCGCACGGGCCGCGGCGAGCAGCTCGGTGCGGTACGCGTCGAGCACATGGCGTCCGGCGGGGAACATCGTGATGACGACGTCGGCCGTGGCGACGGCATCCGCCCCGCTCTCCGCGACGGGGATGCCGGCGGCCTCCGCCGCCTCGACGGCCGACGGGACGAGGTCGAAGCCGTGCACCTCGTATCCGGCGGCGACGAGGTTCCTCGCCATCGGCAGCCCCATGTGCCCGAGACCGAGGAACGCGACCCGCACCCCGACGGATGCCGTGCTCATGACGCGCTCCTCATCGGGCTTCCGCCGCTTCGCTGGAGCGACTGCGACCCGGACGGGCGCAGCATCTCGCGTCCGACGATGAGCCGCATGATCTCGTTCGTCCCCTCGAGGATCTGATGCACGCGCAGGTCGCGGACGACGCGCTCGATGCCGTAGTCCTGCAGATACCCGTATCCGCCGTGCAGCTGCAGCGCCCGGTTGGCGACGTCGAAGGCGGCATCCGTCGCGAAGCGCTTGGCCATCGCGCAGCGCATCGTCGCATCCGGCGCCTTCTCGTCGACCGCCCGCGCGCCGTCTCGGATCATGAGCCGCGCGGCCTGCAGGTCGGTGCGCATGTCGGCGATCGCGAAGAGGATCGACTGCTTCTCGGCCAGCGGCTCACCGAAGGCGACGCGCTCGTGCACGTACTGCACGGCCCGGTCGAGCGCCCACTGCGCTCCGCCCAGCGAGCAGGCGGCGATGTTGAGGCGTCCGCCGTTCAGCGCCGACATCGCGATCGCGAAGCCGCGCCCTTCGTCGCCGAGCAGAGCGGATGCCGGCACCCGCGCCCCGTCCATGATGACCTGGCGCGTGGGCTGGGCATGCCAGCCCATCTTCTTCTCGGGTGGGCCGAAGCTCAGGCCCTCGGTGTCCCCCGGCACGAGGAAGGCGCTGATCCCGCGGGCGCCGGGCTCCCCGGTGCGGGCCATCACCACGTAGACGGCGGCTTCTCCGGCACCGGAGATGAACTGCTTCACACCGGTGAGCACGTAGTCGTCGCCGTCGCGCACAGCGCTCGTGGCGATGTTCGCCGCGTCGGATCCCGCGCCGGGTTCGGTGAGGCAGTAGCCGCCGAACTCCCGCATCGAGGTGAGCCGGGGCACCCATTCGGAGCGTTGCGCGTCGTCGCCGTAGGTGTCGATCATCCACACCACCATGTTGTGGATCGAGATGTACGCGGCGACGGCGGGATCGCCCTGGGCGAGCTCCTCGAATATCGCGACGGAGTCGAGGCGGCTCAGCGCCGTGCCGCCGAAGTCCTCCCGCACGTAGATCCCGCCGAGGCCCAGCTCGCCGCCCTTGCCGAGGGACTCGCGGGGGAAGAGGTGCTTCTCGTCGCGCTCCGCGGCGAACGGGGCGAGCTCGATCTCGGCGAAATCGCGCACGGCGTCGAGGATCGCCTCGCGCTCCTCGGCGGTGGTGGTGACGGTGATCGTGTCGGACATCGGGACTCCTAGTGCATGGTGGGGATGACGAAGCTGGCGCCGTCGCGGATGCCGGCCGAGGGCCATCGGCTCGTCACGGTCTTCGTCTTCGTGTAGAAGCGGAAGGCGTCGGCGCCGTGCTGGTTCAGGTCGCCGAAGCCCGACCGCTTCCATCCGCCGAACGTGTAATACGCGATCGGCACGGGGATCGGGACGTTGACGCCGACCATGCCGACCTCGACGCGCGCGGCGAAGTCGCGGGCGGCGTCGCCGTCGCGCGTGAAGATCGCGACGCCGTTGCCGTACTCGTGCTCGGAGGCCATCCGCAGCGCCTCCTCGTAGTCGGCCGCACGCGCGATCACCAGGACCGGGCCGAAGATCTCCTCTCGGTAGATCGCCATGTCCGTCGTGACGTGATCGAACAGCGTCGGACCGAGGTAGAAGCCGCTCTCGTGTCCGTCGACCGTGAAGCCGCGACCGTCGGCGAGCAGCGTGGCTCCTTCGTCGACGCCCTGCTGGATGTACCCCTCGACACGCTCGACGGCCGCCCGGGTGACGAGCGGACCGTAGTCGACGTCCTTCGCGAGCGACGGGCCTACCCGCAGCTGGGCCACGCGCTCGGTGAGCTTCGCGGCCAGAGCATCCGCCGTCTGCTGCCCGACCGGCACGGCGACCGAGATGGCCATGCAGCGCTCCCCCGCCGATCCGTACCCGGAGCCGATCAGCGCGTCGACCGCCTGGTCGAGATCGGCATCGGGCATCACGATCATGTGGTTCTTCGCGCCGCCGAAGCACTGCGCCCGCTTGCCGTGCGCGGCCGCGGTCGAGTAGATGTACTCGGCGATCGGCGTCGATCCCACGAAGCCGACCGCGCGGATGCGGTCGTCCGTCAGCAGCGCGTCGACGGCCTCCTTGTCGCCGTGCACGACGTTGAGGACTCCGGCGGGAAGCCCCGCCTCGAGGAACAGCTCGGCCAGCTGCACCGGCACCGACGGGTCGCGCTCGCTGGGCTTGAGGACCACGGCGTTGCCGGCCGCGAGTGCGGGGCCGGCCTTCCACAGCGGGATCATGGCCGGGAAGTTGAACGGGGTGATCGCCGCGACCACGCCGAGCGGCTGCCGCATCGAGTACACGTCGATGCCCGCCCCCGCGCCCGTCGAGTACTCGCCCTTGAGCAGGTGCGGCGCGCCCGCCGAGAACTCGATGACCTCGAGCCCGCGCTGGATGTCGCCCTTGGCGTCGTCGACCGTCTTGCCGTGCTCGCTGGCGAGCAGCTCGGCGAGCGACGTCATCTCCCGCTGCGCGAGGTCGAGGAACCGCAGGAGCACGCGGGCACGCTTCTGCGGATTCGTCGCCGCCCACTCGGCCTGCGCGTCGTGAGCGTTCGCGATCACTCGCGAGACCTCCTCGGCGGACGCGAGCGGCACGCGCGCCTGCACGGATCCGGTGCTCGGATCGAACACGTCTGCGAAGCGTCCGCTGTCGGGGGTGAGCAGCGATCCGCCTACGACATGGGGGATGGTACGAGTCATTGTGCGATGTCCCTTCGCGCCGTCTTTGGCACTATGACGATGATACTTCGGCATCCCGCCATTTACTAGGGCATCCATACATCTGCTCATGGCGGGACGGCTGCGAAGGCAGCGGTCCCGGGGAGGCGATTCGGTTCGGGCCGATCGCCATCGCTCGTGTTCCCGCCTCGTTCACCGGCCGGACACCTTCACCGGGTACAACTGCAGGAGCGCGGACACAGAGACTCAGACCGGATCGGGTAGTCGCGTCTTCCGTGCGACACGGTGAGCGTCTGCTCCCGTAGCGGTGACACACCGCGAAGACCCCCGCCGAATCGGGTCGGCGGGGGTCTTCTCTGTCGCCCGCCGGTGGAATCGCTCGCTCTGCACGTGCGCGATTCGAACGCCGGCAGCGTCCTAGAGCCGCTCGAGGATCGTGGCGTTGGCCATGCCGCCGCCCTCGCACATCGTCTGCAGTCCGTACCGGCCGCCGACGGCATCGAGCTGATCGACCAGGGTGCCGAGCAGCCGCGTGCCGGACGAGCCCAGCGCGTGTCCGAGGGCGATCGCGCCGCCGCGGGGATTGAGCCGCTCGGCATCCGCCCCGACCTCGGCCGCCCATGCCAGCGGCACCGACGCGAAGGCCTCGTTGACCTCGTACGCGTCGAGGTCGTCGATCGAGAGTCCGGTGCGATCGAGGATCCGACGCGTCGCCGGGATCGGTCCCGTGAGCATCATCAGCGGATCGTCGCCGATGACCGTAAACGCGTGGAACCGCGCGCGCGGCGTCAGCCCGAGCGCCTCCGCCCGGTCCGCGCTCATCAGCAGTGCGGCGGATGCCCCGTCGGTGAGCGGCGAGGAGTTCCCCGGAGTGATCCGCCAGTCGAGCTCGGGAAAGCGGGCGGCGAGCGCATCCGTGCGGAACGCGGGCTGCAGACCCGCGAGACCGGATGCCGTCGTGCCGTCGCGCACGGTCTCGTCGCGCACGGCATCCGGCGCCTCCGCGACTCCGATCGCCGTGCGGTCGAAGAACCCCTCGTCCCAGGCGGCCGCCGCGCGGCGGTGCGACTCCGCGGCGTACGCGTCGAGGGCGTCGCGATCCAGGCCCCACCGGTGCGCGATGAGCTCGGCCGAGACGCCCTGGTTGACCAGGCCGTCGGGGTAGCGCTCGCGCAGGCGCGGTGACATCGGACTGCCGCCGGCGGCCGACGACCCCAGCGGCACTCGGCTCATCGACTCGACCCCGCCGACGATCACCGCGTCGTAGGCGCCGGCGATGATCCCCTGGGCGGCGAAGTGCACGGCCTGCTGGCTCGACCCGCACTGCCGGTCGATCGTCGCGGCCGGCACGCTCTCGTCGAAGCCCGCGGCGAGCACGGCCTGTCGCGCGATGTTCGACGACTGGTCGCCGACCTGGCTCACGCAGCCGAGCAGCACGTCGTCGATCTGCGCGGACTCGAGGCCGCTGCGGTCGAGGATCGCCGCGAGCACGCCCGCCGCGAGGTCGACGGGGTGGACGCCCGACAGGATCCCGCCCGGCTTGCCACGGCCCACGGGCGTGCGGACGACATCGATCAGGACGGCTTCGCTGCGCGTGCTCATGGGTCCATTCTCACTCCGCCACCCGCCCTCGGCCTTCTGCTCTTCCCGCGGACGGATCTCCGGCATCCGACCGAGCGACGTCCATCCGTCCGCGGGATCCTCCGCTGCGGCATCCGAAATACAATGGTCGATGCGCCGCGACCCTGGCGCATCCCCGCCCCACATGCCCGCGATCCGGGCTGCGCTCTCTCCGAGGACCCACCATGTCCAGCGAACCCATCACCGTCTCCATCCGCCGCGAGGTCGATCCCGAGCACGTCGCCCAGGCCACCGCCTGGGTGCAGACCGGGGTGAATCTGGCCAACCGGTATCCGGGCTTCCTCGGCTCCGGCTGGGTGCGCGACGGCGAGGACTCGCACGTGTGGCACATGCTCTACCGGTTCTCCGACGAGAAGTCGCTGATCGCGTGGGAGCAGTCCGACGAGCGCGGGTGGTGGAAGTCGACGGGCGAGCAGTTCGTGCGCAGCGAGCACGTGCATCGCCGAACGGGCATCGAGGGCTGGTTCGACAAGCCGACCACCGACACGATCACGCTCCCGCGCGCCGACGGCACGACGACCACGGTGGCGATGGTGAGCACTCCCCCGCGCTGGAAGCAGGCCGTCTCGATCTGGCTCGGCTTCTTCCCGGTGAACCTCGCGTTCACATATGCGATGAGCCCGGTTCCGGGCTGGAACGAGCTGCCGATCTGGCTGCGAGTGCTCATCACGACCGCCGTGCTCACGCCGATCATGGCCTACTGGGTGCTGCCGTTCGTCACCCGGTCGCTGCGACGGTGGCTCACGCGCTAGCGCTCGCGCGCATCCTCGCGTCGGTGCGGGGTAAGAACCGCACCCCCGCGCCGCCCCGCCTCAGATCGCGGCGATACGTCAGGATGCCGCGTGCGTCCCGCCCGGCTCGAGCACCACAAGGTCCGTCCCGGTCGAGAACGCATCCGGCGGGCAGGTCATGGGCTCGACGGCGAGTCCGAGACGGTGCGTCTCCGGCACCTCGGGGGTGTCGGCCGTGTGCACCTGCACCCACGGGCAGCGCTCGTCGAAGCGAATCGCGACGCCCGTCCCGGCACCCGACGTCAGCCGCAGCTCGGCGATCCCACCCGCGCGCGCCAGCCTCGTGAAGGCGTGGTCGATGAAGACGTCGCCGATGCGGCGCGCCGCGCGGAAGTCCCACTCCGGATGCTCGTCGATGCCCTCCACGGCGACCGGGCTCAGCCGGTCGGGGGTGACGGTGAGGACCTCGGATGCCGGCAGCGTCAGCGTCCAGTCATCCACCGGCCCCGGCCCGGCCACGAGGTACGGATGCGGTCCAGTGCCCCACGGCGCGGTATCCGCCCCGAGGTTGTGCGCGGTGACCGTCTGCTGCAGCCCGTCGCCGTCGAGGCGGTACTCGACCTCGACCTCGACCCGGAACGGGTAGCCCGTCTGCGGCTCGATCACCGCCGCGAGCACGATCCGGTCGTCGAGCACGAGGCGGTCCTCGAACTCCGCCCAGGCGAGCAGGCCGTGCAGGGCCTGTCCGCGCTCGGGCTCGGTCAGCGCGAGCCGGTGCTCGACGCCGCCGAACGTGTACCGACCGTCGACGATGCGGTTGGGCCACGGGGCGAGAGTCGCGCCGCGGTACGCCGGACGCACCTCGTCGGCGTCGAACGGCACGACCAGGTCGCGTCCCTCGAACGTGAGCGAGCGCAGCGAGGCGCCGACGCTCGCGATCACGGCGTCGTAGCCGCCGGCGGTGATGCGCAGCTGACGACCCGACAGCGGACGAGCCGCGGATGCCGTCATCACAGCCCCTGCGCGAGTCGGTAGTAGGCCTGGTTCCAGCGGACCTGCCTCTGGAACTCGGGCAGCGTGGTGTCCTCGTCGATCACGAGCAGCTCGACCTCGGCCATCTCGGCGAAGTCGCGGAACGCCTCGAGCCCGACCGCGGTCGACATGACCGTGTGGTGCGCGGCACCGGCGGTCAGCCAGGCGGCGGCGCTGGTGGTGAAGTCCGGGGCGGGCTTCCACACGGCGCGGCCGACCGGGAGCTTCGGCAGCGCGGCGCGCGGCTCGACGTTCTCGACCACGTTCGCGGTCAGGCGGAACCGGTCGCGCATGTCGCTCAGCGCCACGACGATCGCGGGACCGGGGTCGGCCGTGAAGACGAGGCGCACAGGGTCGTCCTTGCCGCCGATCCCGAGCGGGTGGATCTCGAGCGTGGGCTTCGCGGTCGTGAGCGACGGCGACACCTCGAGCATGTGCGCCCCGAGGATCAGCTCGTCGCCGGGAGTCATGTCGTAGGTGTAGTCCTCCATGAGGCTGGCGCCGCCGGGGAGGCCCGCGCCCATCACGTTCGCGACGCGCACGAGGATCGCGGTCTTCCAGTCGCCCTCGGCACCGAAGCCGTAGCCCTCGGCCATGAGCCGCTGCACGGCCAGTCCCGGCAGCTGCGTCAGCGCGCCGAGGTCCTCGAACGAGGTCGTGAAGGCTCCGAAGCCGCCCTCTTCGAGGAACGAGCGCAGTCCGATCTCGATCGCCGCGCCGTCGCGCAGCGACGGGTGACGCTCGCCTCCCGCGCGCAGCTCGGGCGCGACGTCGTAGAGCTCCTCGTACTCGGCCACGAGGGCGTCGATCTCCGACGCGGATGCCGCGGCGACGGCATCCGCCAGATCGTTCACGCCCCACGTGTTGACCTGCACGCCGAAGCGCAGCTCGGCCTCGGTCTTGTCGCCCTCGGTGACGGCGACGAAGCGCATGTTGTCGCCGAACCGCGCGAGCTTCAGCGAGCGCGCGGCGGCGAGGCCGGCGGCGGCGCGCTGCCAGGTCGCGATCTGCTGACGGACCCGCGGATCGCTCGCGTGGCCGACCACGGTCTTGCGCGGCACGCCGAGCCGCGTCTGGATGTACCCGAACTCGCGGTCGCCGTGCGCCGCCTGGTTGAGGTTCATGAAGTCGAAGTCGATGTCGGCCCACGGCAGCTCGACGTTGGCCTGCGTGTGCAGGTGCGCGAGCGGCTTCTGCAGCGCGTCGAGACCCGCGATCCACATCTTGGCGGGGCTGAACGTGTGCATCCACGCGATGAGGCCGATGACCCTCTCGTCGGCGTTCGCCTCGAGCGCCGTGCGCTTGATCGCGGCAGAGTCGGTGAGCACCGGCTTCCAGACGATCTTCACGGGGACCTCGCCGGCCTCGTCGAGGATGCGGGCGATCTCCTGCGACTGCTCGGCGACCTGCGCGAGGGTTTCGGGCCCGTACAGGTGCTGGCTGCCGGTGAGGAACCAGACCTCGTAGGCGTCGAGGGAGGTGGAGAGCTTCGGCATGGGAGTCCTTCGGTGCGGGTCGTGCTTACAGTGCGGTGGTCGCAGCGGACTCGATGGCGAGGCCGGCGCGATAGCGGTCGAGGTAGGCGGCGAAGCCGACGACGTCGGCGGGATCGGGATCGACGACGGAGAGGGATGCCGTCGCGAACACCTCACGCTCCAGGTACTCCCCGAGCGACGCCACGTCGGCGTGGGCGAGATACGAGGCGAGCACCGCGATGCCCCACGCTCCCCCCTCCGCGGCGAGCTCGCCGACCGCGACCGGAGCCTCGAGCGCACCCGCGAGGAAGCGCTGCGCGACCCCGGCGGTGCGGAACATGCCGCCGTGCGCGAACATGCGGTCGAGTTCGACGCCCTCTGCGGCGAGCACCTGCATCCCGAGCGCCAGCGTGCCGAAGACCCCGTAGAGCTGCGCGCGCATGAAGTTCGCGAGCGTGAAGGCGCTGTCGGGGGTGCGGACGACGAGCGGTCGCCCCTCCGTGAGCCCGGCGATCGGCTCTCCGGCGAGGTGGTTGTAGGCGAGCAGGCCCCCGGCATCCGCTTCGCCCTCGAGTGCTTCGCGGAACAGCGCGTCGAACACGGCGTCGCCGTCGAGCGGCTGTCCGGCCGCCGCGGAAAAGCGAGTGAAGAGACCGGCCCAGGCGGCGAGCTCGCTCGCTCCGTTGTTGCAGTGCACCATCGCGACCGCGTCGCCTGCAGGGGTCGTGACGAGGTCGAGCTCATGGTGCTGCTCGGCGAGCGGGCGCTCGAGCACGACCATCGCGAAGATGCTCGTGCCCGCGCTCACGTTGCCGGTGCGCGGGGCGACCGAGTTGGTCGCGACCATGCCGGTGCCGGCATCGCCCTCGGGCGGGCACAACGGGATGCCGGAGCGCAGGGCGCCCGTGGGGTCAAGCAGACGAGCGCCCTCATCGCTCAGCGCGCCGGCGGGGGCTCCGGCGGAGAGGACAGTCGGGAGGAGGTCCCTCGCGGGAGCGGGAAGGCGGTCTGCGGCGAGGGCATCGTACGCCTGCAGCATCCGCTCGTCGCAGTCTCCCGTCGTCGAGTCGATCGGGAACATGCCCGAGGCGTCGCCGACGCCCAGCACGCGTTCACCGGTCAGCCTCTCGTGCACGTATCCGGCGAGCGTCGTGACCGAGGCGATGCGAGGCACGTGCTCCTCGCCGTCGATCACCGCCTGATGCAGGTGCGCGATCGACCATCGCAGCGGGATGTTCACGCCGAGCAGCTCGGAGAGCTCTGCGGCCGCGGCGCCCGTGTTCGTGTTGCGCCACGTGCGGAACGGCACGAGCAGCTCGCCCTGTGCATCGAAGGCGAGGTATCCGTGCATCATCGCCGAGATGCCGATCGCGCCGAAGGTCTCGGGGCGGATGCCGTGGCGGCGCTCGGCGTCGGCGACGAGGTCGGCGTAGGCGGCCTGGAGCCCGGCCCACACGTCGTCGATCGGGTAGGTCCAGAGGCCGTCGACGAAGGAGTTCTCCCACGAGAACGATCCGGTCGCGAGCACCTGGGTCGCGTCAGAGCCGATCAGGCAGGCCTTGATGCGGGTCGAGCCGAGCTCGATGCCGAGGCTCGTGCGGCCGTCGGCGATGTCCTGTGTCGGGGTGGTCGCGGTCATCGGCGGGTGTCCGAGTTCTGTCCGTAGACGTTCTGGTAGCGGTCGTAGAGGCTGTCGATCGCGGCCTGCGGGATGGGGACGAGCGGTCCCGCCTCGCGGGCGAGGTGCACCGTGCGCGCGACGTCCTCGACCATGACGGCGGCCTTCACGGCATCCTTGGCGTCCGCCCCGATCGTGAACGGTCCGTGGTTCTGCATGAGGACTGCGCGGCTGCGGTGCCCGGTCAGCGTCTCGACGATGCCGCGGCCGATCGAGTCGTCGCCGATGATCGCGAACGGCCCCACCGGGATCGGGCCGCCGAACTCGTCGGCCATGGCGGTGATGACGCAGGGGATCTCCTCGCCGCGCGCGGCCCAGGCGACCGCGTACGTCGAATGCGTGTGCACGACGCCGCCGACCTCGGGCATGTGGCGGTAGACGTAGGCGTGAGCCGCGGTGTCGCTCGAGGGAGAGCGGTCGCTGCCGGGCGTGCCCGGGATCACGGCGCCGTCGAGGTCGCACAGGATCATGTTCTCGGGAGCGAGATCGTCGTAGCTGACGCCCGAGGGCTTGATCACGAAGAGATCGGCGCCCGGGACGCGACCCGAGACGTTGCCGCCGGTCCAGACGACGAGGCCGTAGCGCACGAGCTCGGCGTGCAGTCGGGCGACGTCCGCGCGGACGGCCCGGATCGCGGCATGGATCTCGGGTGAGAAGACGTTCTCGTCAGAGACGGCGGGGGCTTCGTTGCTCACGGGTACCTCAGGGTGCTCGGGGGTCACTGTGACCGGTCACAGCAGTGTGTCACGGGGTGCGGCGGAGCGTCAAGACGACGGGGACCAGACGGCCGCTGTTCACAACTCAGCACGGCCGTGTCGCCGTGACCCCCGAAACCGCAGAATCACGCGAGCCCGCCTCGCGGCCAGCCCGACTCCTGCTGAATTGTGATCGCGCCGGAGTGGTGAACAGCGCAGCGGCGGAGGGTCAGCGCGGCGGAGCGACGGAGTCACGGCGCACGAGCACCGGTGCGACCGGCGCGAGGTCGGATGCCGGCGCCACCCCGCCCTCCGCCAGAGCCGCCGCGACCGCGCGGCGGGCCAGCTCGTCGAAGTCCTGTCGCACGGTGGTGAGCTGCGGCCAGTAGTACGCCGCGTCCGGGATGTCGTCGAACCCGACCACGCTGATGTCGCCCGGCACCGAGAGCCCCGCTTCGTGCAACCCGCCGAGCAGCCCGAGAGCCATCTGGTCGTTCGCTGCGAAGACCGCGGTGACGCCGGATGCCCGCACCTCGGCCACCGCCGCGTACCCGGAGCCGGCGGTCCAATCCCCCTCGATCACCGGTCCCGGCGTCAGCCCGCGGGCGGCGAGCTCTGCCGCGAATCCGTCCGCGCGGGATTCCGCCTCCAGCCAGTCGGCGGGCCCGGCGAGATGCGCGATGCGCGTGTGCCCCGCATCGGCGAGCGCGGCGACGGCGAGACGGGCGCCGGCGGCCTGATCGACCGAGAGGCCCCGCGCTCCGCGGTCTGCCGAGTGCAGCGTCACGACGGGCACCCCGATGCGCAGCGCGTCCAGGGCCTCGAGCGTGCGAGCGTGCGGGGCGACGACGACGATCCCCTCGACCCCCTGCATCACGAGGTGGTCGACGGCGGCGACGACGGCGTCCGCATCGCCCGCATCCGCGAATGCCGCGCTCACCCAGTAGCCCGACCGCCGGGCCGATGCCTCGAGAGCCGCGATGCTGCGGGACGGCCCGTACTGCAGTGCGTCCGAGGCGAGCACGCCGAGCGTGCGCGACCGACGAGTGCCGAGGGCGCGCGCCGCGTTGTTCATGCGGTAGCCGAGCTCGTCCATCGCGGCGACGACCCGCTCCCGCGTCTCGATCGCGACCTCGGGATGGTCGTTGAGCACTCGTGACACCGTCTGCCGAGAGACCCCGGCGAGCGCCGCCACATCGCGGACTCCGACGGTCCGTCGCGGCTGGCTGCTCATGTCACTCACGCCGACGAGTGTATGCGGAGCGGCCCGCCTCCCCCTTCGGCGTGCCACTCTGGTGACATGCGCATCGCACTCACCGGATCATCGGGCAAGCTCGGCAGCGTCGTCGCGCGGGAGCTCCGCGCCCAGGGCTACGAGGTCATCGGCATGGACGTCTCGGGCGTCCGCGGCCCCGACTTCGTGCAGGTCGACCTCACGGATTACGGCCAGGTCATCGACGCGTTCACGGCTGTCGGCGACCGGCATGACGGCATCGACGCCGTCGTGCACCTGGGGGCGATCCCGGCACCCGGCATCCGCAGCGACGTGGCGACTTTCCACAACAACATGCCCGCCACGTTCAACGTCTTCTGGGCGGCCGTGCGCCTCGGCATCCGCCGCATCGTCTACGCGTCGAGCGAGACCGTGCTCGGCCTGCCCTTCGACGTGCCGCCGCCCTACGTGCCCGTCGACGAGGACTATCCGGCACGCCCGGAGTCGGTCTACTCGCTGGTCAAGACGCTCGAGGAGCAGCTGGCGAGGGAGCTCGTGCGCTGGCATCCCGACCTCTCGATCACGGCGCTGCGCTTCTCGAACGTCATGAACCCGGAGGACTATGCCGAGTTCCCCGACTTCGACGCCGACGCCCGGCGCCGCAAGTGGAACCTCTGGGGCTACATCGACGCCCGCGACGGCGCCCAGGCCGTGCAGCGCGCCCTCGAGAGCGCCGCTCCCGGGTTCGACAACTTCATCATCGCGGCCGCCGACACGGTCATGTCGCGGCCGAACGCCGAGCTGCTCGCCGAGGTCTTCCCCGACGTGCCGGTCGCGCGGGAGTTCACCCCGAACGAGACGCTGCTGTCGATCGACAAGGCCCGCCGCGTCCTGGGGTTCGACCCGCAGCACTCCTGGCGCGACCACGTCTGATCGCTGCCCGGTCCCGCACCGGCCGGGTACGCGTCACCGCCGCGGGATCGTCGACCCCCGGATCACGAGCCGCACCGGCAGGTGGTGCGCGCCCTCGCCGACGTCGATCCCGTCGATCGCGTCGAACACCCGCAGCGCCGCCTGACGCCCGAGCTGCTGCAGGTTCGCGTCGATGCTGGTGAGCTCGGGACGCGCGTTCGTCGCGAGGACCTCCCAGTTGTCGTAGCCGATCACCGCGAGGTCGTCGGGGACGCCGCGACCGAGATCCCGTGCCGAGTCGAGCACGCCACGGGCGATCTGGTCCGATCCGCAGAAGATCGCATCGATGTCGGGATGCTGCTGCAGCAGCATCGCCGCGGCATCCCGCCCCCAGTGCTCGGTCCACTCCGAGAACATCGGCTCGCCGACGAGCTCGAGCCCCGCCTCGCCGAGCGCCGCGCGGGCGCCCGCGAGGCGGTCCTGAGCCGCGGCGTACGCGGGGTCGCCCGAGATGTGCGCGATGCGGCGTCGGCCGCACGAGAGCAGGTGCTCGATCGCGAGACGCCCGCCCGCGTAGTTGTCGGGCGTCAGCGAGAGATCGCTCGGATCGTCCGACGGGGCGTACGCGTAGACGACCGGCACGGGGATGTCCTGACCGAGCGACGGCCGCGGATCGGTCTGCCGCCCCACCACGATGATCCCGTCGACCCGGCGGCTGAGCAGCTCGCGGAGGTGGTGCTGCTCGCGGATCGC
This sequence comes from Microbacterium sp. H83, assembly GCF_001650405.1. Classification (GTDB taxonomy): domain Bacteria; phylum Actinomycetota; class Actinomycetes; order Actinomycetales; family Microbacteriaceae; genus Microbacterium. Next base: position 55,464 of record NZ_LWCU01000007.1, read on the forward strand.
GTCGCCGCGCGCATCGCAGAGGAACACGTTGATGCGCCCGGCTCCGAAGGCGTCCTCCGCGCCCATCAGGATCGGGATCATGAAGCGGCCCTCGAGGTCGCTCGTGAGCAGGCCGACGGTGCCGGTGCGCCCGGCCAGCAGACCTCGCGCCATCGCGTTCGGCGTGAACGACAGCTCCTCGGCGATCGCCTGCACCTTCGCGCGAGTCTTGGCCGACACATCGCCGCGGTCATTGAGCGCCTTGGATGCCGTCGAGATCGACACCCCGGCGCGTGCGGCGACGTCTCCGAGGGTCACCGCCCGGGATCCGTTCGTGTCGCTCATCGCTCTCCCCTGTTGCTGAAAGGTTATCGGAACAAGGGTTGACGCCCTCGTCGAAATCACGCTATACCTTCTCGAAAGGCTTTTCGTAGATTTCGGAAAGTCGGTTCTCCCCCTCCCGGCGCTGCAGTGTCGAAGCGCCCCATCGCACCGCTCGAAGACGAGCCAAGAGGAGCTCCTTCCATGAACACCACCCGTTCCCGCGCCGCACGGCGCGCCGCCGCCGCGCTCGTCGCGGCCGGCCTCGTCGCGGGCGGCCTCGCCGCCTGCGCACCCGCCGCATCGGAGGGCTCCGACGAGCCCATCACCGCCGAGGGCACCGACGACGGCACGACGCTCACACTGTGGACCCGCGCCCCCATCGAGCGCCAGGCCAAGCTGCTGGTCGACGCGTACAACGCGAGTCACGAGAACCAGGTCGAGCTCACGGTCGTCCCCAACGACGACTACGTCGCCAAGGTCGGAGCGGCCGCAGGATCCGGCGGACTTCCCGACCTGTTCGCCGCCGACATCGTCTACGTGCCCAACTGGGCGCAGCAGGGACTGTTCCAGGACATCTCCGAGCAGATCGACGGACTCGACTTCAAGGACGAGATCAACCCCGGACACCTGTCCGCGGGCACGGTCGACGACGCCGAGTACGTGCTGCCGTTCGCGCTCGACCTGTCGATGCTGTTCTGGAACAAGGAGCTCTTCGCCGAGGCCGGTCTCGACCCCGAGAAGGCGCCCGCGACGCTCGAGGAGTTCGCCGATGCCGCCATGGCCGTGCAGGCGCTGAACAAGCCCGACACCTACGGCACCGCGACCGGCCTCAACTGCGGCGGCTGCCTGGTCTTCACCTGGTTCCCCTCGATCTGGGCATCGGGCGACGAGGTCATGAGCGACGACGGCACCGAGTCCCTGCTCGACGGCGACTCGGCCCAGGCCGTGTACGACACGTGGGCAGGACTCGAGGAGGCCGGGGCCGTGCTCCCCAGCTCGACCGACGAGGCGGGCCCGACGTGGACGGCCGCGTTCAGCGAGGGCAAGGTCGGCATCATGCCGTTCCCCGCGACGCTGCTGCCCTCCCTCGAGTTCGACGCCGGGGTCGCCGGCATTCCCGGGGTCGACGGCGGCGCCTCGACCTTCGTCGGCGGCGACGGGATCGGCGTCTCGAAGGACTCGAAGAAGGCCGCGCAGGCCTGGAACTTCCTCAACTGGATGATGTCCGAGGAGGCCCAGGTCGAGGTGCTCGCGAAGGACGGCAACGCCATCTCCCGCGGTGACCTCGCCGACAACGAGTACGCCGCCGCCGACCCGCGTCTGGTCACGATCAACGAGGTCGCCGCCCAGGGCGACACCCCCGTGGCGCTGAACTTCCAGCAGGCGTTCAACGCCCCGGGCAGCCCGTGGCTCACCCTCATCCGCAACGCCGTGCTGAACGGCGAGGACTCCGTGCCGGCCGACAACGAGGAGATCACCGCGATCCTGTCGCAGTGATCCCCTCCACCCCGAGCGATCGCGGGGCGGCGCTCAGCGCCGCCCCGCATCCCGCCCCCGTTCACCCTTCCCGAAAGAGGACGAGATGACCCAGGCCGCACCTCCGCTGCGCCGCCGCAGACCGCGGACAGGATTCGGCGGGCCCGTCCAGGGCTGGCTGTACGCCGCGCCGACGGCGATCTTCGTCGCCCTGCTGTTCGTGGTCCCGCTCGTGCTCGTGCTCCAGATGTCGGCATCCGACTGGCCTCTGCTGAGCGGCAATCGCGGCCTCAACTTCCCCGAGAACTACACGGATGCCGTCACGCACCGCCTCTTCTGGGACAGCATCCGCTTCACCCTGCTGTACACCGTCATCACGACCGTGATCCTCATCGGCCTGGGGCTCGGACTCGCCCTTCTCGTGCAGGAGTCGACGCGGTGGAAGGGGTTCCTCCGCACGGCGTTCCTGATCCCGAGCGCACTGGGCCTCGCCTCCGCCTCGCTGCTGTTCTACGTGCTGTACTCGCCGATCGCCGGCCCCTTCGCCGACCTCATGGCGTCGTGGGGCATCACGTTCCTCGGCACCCCCGAGGGCGCGCTGTGGTCGACGATCTTCCTCATCGTGTGGCGGTACGCGGGGTTCTACATGCTGCTGATGCTCGTCGGTCTGCAGGGCATTCCGGACGACGTGTACGAGGCCGCCCGGATCGACGGCGCGAGCCGGTGGCAGACGTTCCGCGACATCACGGTGCCGCTGCTCAAGCCCACGTTCGCTCTGACCACGGTGATGTGCGTCACGGGATCGCTGCTCGCGTTCGAGCAGTTCTACATCCTCACCAAGGGCGGCCCCGACAACAGCACCATGACGGTCGTGCAGCTGATCTACAACGTCGCCTTCCAGGGGCAGAACAGCCTCGGCATCGCGGGAGCGCTGTCGGTGATCGTGCTGCTCACCCTCATCGTCATCAACGTCTTCCAGCTGCGCGCGTTCCGCCGCACGGATGAAAGCTGACCCTCATGACCGAGACTCTGACCCGCACGATCGTCGCGCCGAACTCGCAGCCCACGATCCCCCGTTACCGGTCGAAGGCCGCGCGCGTCGTCTTCGGCATCCCGTACTGGGTGTTCACGACCGCCCTCGCCGTGATCTTCCTCTACCCGCTCATCTGGACGGGTGTCTCGTCGGTCAGCCCGATGGCCGGCACCAGCCAGACCGATGGATGGGGCTTCGGCAACTACGCCGCCCTCGGCGAGTACCAGGCCGGCATCTGGGTCTATCTCGGCAACTCGCTGTTCGTCTCGGTGCTGACCGTCGCCCTCACGCTGTTCATCTCGCTGCTGGGCGGCTACGCGTTCGCGCGGTTCTCGTTCCCGGGCAAGAACGCCCTGTTCCTGCTGACGCTCGCGATCCTCATGGTCCCCTATGCGACGCTGCTGATCCCGCTGTACGTGATCCTCAACGCCGTCGGCCTGCAGAACTCGCTCGTCGGCGTCGCGCTCGTGATCACCATGTTCCAGCTGCCGTTCTCGATGTTCATGATGCGCATCTCGTTCGAGTCGATCCCGAAGGAGATGGACGAGGCGGCGATGGTCGACGGATGCTCCAGCTGGGGCGCGCTCTGGCGCGTGCTGCTCCCGGCGGTCAAGCCGGGCCTCGTCACCGTCGGACTGTTCGCGTTCCTCACCGCGTGGAACGACTTCATGGCACCGCTCATCCTCATCAACGACACCAACCGCATGACGCTGCCGCTCGCGGTGGCCAGCCTCCGCGGACAGGTGCAGGGCGTCGTCGACTACGGCGCGACCGAGGCCGGGGTGGTCGTCCTGGCGCTCCCCTGCATCCTGCTCTTCCTGATCCTCCAACGACACTACGTGCGCGGCTTCATGTCCGGCGCCTTCAAGGGATGACCATGTACGACACCACTGCACCGGCCGCCCCGGTGGTCCCCACGCGCGGCCGTCTGCGTCCGCTCGGCCTCGGCGAGGTGCGCATCACCGGCGGCTTCTGGGGCGAGCGCCAGGCCGTGAACGGCTCGGCGACGCTCTCTCACATCGAGTCGCGCCTCGAGTCGGAGGGCTGGCTGCCGAACTTCGACCGCGCCGCGGCGGGTACGCTGCCCGCCGGGCGACGTGGGCGCGAGTTCTCGGACTCGGAGGTCTACAAGTACCTCGAGGCCCTCGCGTGGGAGATCGGCCGGACGGATGCCGCGGCCGACGACGACCTCGAGCAGCGGTTCCGTGCGGTCGTCGCGCGGGTCGCGGCGGCCCAGGAGCCCGACGGGTACGTGAACACGATGTTCGGGCGCCCCGGCCAGGGCGAGCGGTGGTCGCAGCTGCAGTGGGGGCACGAGCTCTACTGCCTCGGGCACCTGTTCCAGGCGGCGGTCGCTCGGGTGCGGACGAGGCCGGATGCCGACGACGGGCTGCTCGGCATCGCCCGCCTGGCCGCCGATCTGGTGTGCGCGGAGTTCGGTCCCGACGGGCGGGACGCCGTCTGCGGGCACGCCGAGGTCGAGGCCGGACTCGCGGAGCTCGGACGCGCGCTCGGCGAGCAGCGGTACATCGATCAGGCTGCGCTGTTCGTCGAACGCCACGGCGCCGGCTCGCTCGGGGAGATCGAGTGGGGGCGGGAGTACTTCCAGGACGACGTCGCCGTGCGCGACGCCGAGGCTCTCCGCGGTCACGCCGTGCGTGCGAACTACCTGTCGTCGGCGGCGGTCGACGTCGCGACCGAGCTGTCGGACTCGGCGCTGCTCGACGCGCTGCGGGCGCAGTGGGATCGCACGGTCGAGCGTCGCACCTACGTCACGGGCGGTCAGGGCTCGCACCACCAGGACGAGGCTTTCGGCGACGATTGGGAGCTGCCGCCGGACCGCGCCTATTCCGAGACCTGCGCCGGCATCGGATCGATCATGTTCTCGTGGCGGCTGCTGCTCGCGACCGGTGACGCGCACTACGCCGACCTGATCGAGCGGACGCTGTTCAACGTGGTCGCGACGTCGCCCGGCGCCGACGGTCGCTCGTTCTTCTACGCGAACACGCTGCATCAGCGCACGCCGGGGACGCCGGCGGATCCGGATGCCACGTCGCCGCGCGCCTCGTCGTCGCTGCGGGCGCCGTGGTTCGAGGTGTCGTGCTGCCCGCCGAACGTGGCCCGCACGTTCGCGAGCCTCGCCGCCTATGTCGCGACGGCCGACGACGGCGGTGTGCAGCTGCACCAGTACGCCCCGGCATCCGTGCGGACCGCTCTGCCTGACGGGAGGGTCGTCGCGTTCGAGGTGACGACGGGGTACCCCGTCGATGGCGACGTGCGGATCGAGATCGCCGAGGATGCGGCGTTCACGCTGTCGCTGCGCGTGCCGTCGTGGGCGGAGGGCGCGGTCGTGCGGGTGCGCTCGGGCGACGCGGTCACCGAGGAGCCGACTGCTGCCGGTTCCGTCGCCGTGGCTCGGGCATTCCGCGCCGGCGATGTCGTCGAGTTGAGTCTGCCGATGACCGCGCGGGCCGTCGCACCGCATCCGATGGTGGATGCCGTCCGCGGCAGTGTCGTGATCGAGCGCGGACCGGAGGTGCTGGCACTCGAGTCCGTCGATCTCGGCTCCGATGTGGGCGAGGCCGTCGTCGCCGGCGACCCGGTCGAGCGCGACGGTCAGGTGGTGCTGCCGGTGCGCCGGCGCTCCTCCGGCGATGTGGTGGACACCCCGCTCGTGGCGTATCACGACTGGGCTCGTCGCGGTCCTTCGACGATGAGGGTGTGGATCCCGACCGTGTGAGCTGCGTCAGCGATCAGGGGTTCGCGGTCGAAGACGGAGGACGTGAGATCAGATCGGATGGTGCACGCAAGCGTTGCTCGTCACTCATCGGGATCGAGCTTCTTGAATTCGATGCTTGTTATGCCCTCTACGTCGCCGAAGCGCAGGGTCCCGATCGGGAAGGGGACGGCCATCGTGACTGGGTCGACGCGACGACCACCGTATTCCGCGCGGCTGAATCGCAAGCGAATCTCCGGACCATCGTCGATCCACCATTGACCAGTGGCAAGGAAGAGATCACCACCCGAGCGATAGTCGGCGAGGAGGTTGTAGGAAACGTCGAACGCCCGGAACCTGCCGTCTGCGTACAGCACGACAGTGCCGCTGTCTCCTCCCGTCGCCTCCCAGACGCCGACCGGTGAGGTGACGTGGGGTGCACAGGCCGCCAGGACCGCGATGACGGACGTACCGACTGCGAAAGCAGCGAAGCGGGCGCGCCACCGACTGACCCCCCGCGCACCGGGGTTGGTGCTCTCACGCAGCATCATGGGTACACGACCTCCGTCCAGACGATCGTCTGATGTTGCGCGGCCCAGGCGCCGTCGCTCGTCTCTGCCTCCAGCATTGCTTCGTACACGATAGGCATGTGTGCTCCGCCTGTCCCAGGGATCCTCGTAGCGGAGTCGCTGGTGGTGTCGTTGTTGATGACGTACGTGGTCGACACCCCTCCATCAGTCTGTGGAGTGCCCGCGTACACCGTGAGATCGTACGAACCCAGGAACGATTGGGGCAGGTTCTGCCAGGAAAGCAGGGCGCCCGGAATCTCACCAGTCATGACGCTCGCGCTCGCGTAAAGGAGGTCCTTGATCAGTACGAAGCCATCGTTGCTGATGATTCGGTCATACTCGACCCCGGCATCGCCCTCACGAAGACGGGCTTCGCGCAGATCGGACAGCACTCGATCCCGCACAGCCTCAATGTGCTCGCTTTTCATCAACATGGCCACGAACGGATCATCCGGCCCGAGCACCAGCCCTCGAGGTCCGTCGCCGGTACGAAACCACTCGAAGAGGTCCATGACCCGAGCATTTGCGCGGTCTCGAGACGCACTTACGGTCGGTTCTGCGGTGCAGCCGATGCCACCCCACGCCGAGGACGAGAGCCGTGCGAGGCTGCTCGCCAACGCGGCATCCGCGACCCGCCGTCGCTGAGCAAGCTCTGCCAGCCCCTCCGCGGCCGCTTTCGAATCGGCCATGGCCCGTTGCTCGGCCTGGAACCGATGCTCGAGGCCTTCCGCATCGTTGTCGAACAGCACACCGTTACGCACTCCGTCGAGGATCAGGGCGGCGGCGGCGAGGTCCTCCTTCAGAGGCTCAGCACTCCTCGCGATCTCGGCGACAGCATCGCCGTACTCGATCATGGCCTTGCGCGCGGCATCCATCGCCTCGCTCGAGCCCTCGAGGTCGCGGCGGAGCCTCGCCGCTCGACCGCGAAAAGCATCGGCGCTCTCGCCGGTCCACGTCGCGTCGAGATCGCGCAGGATCGTGGTCACCGCCGACTGCGCATCAGACAGATCGGAGTACTGTTGCTCCGCCCAGAGCCGGGCAGCGTCGCACGAGGCGAGGTCGCCTGAGCCCGGATCGAACTCGGTCCAGTTCGCCGGCATCACTCGTCCAGAGCGTCGACGAAAGTGGCGAGAGCGGCGACGAGTGCTTCCTCGGTCGCGAGGAAGCACTCGTGGTGTCGTCGACTCCGATCGACAGTCCGTGCACCGCCTGCTCGAAAAACGAGACAGCGTCTCCCCATCCCTCGGCGAACATCAGCGCGGCCGAGACGACCAGGTCGCTGCGCATCGGAGACAGGTCGAGCCCTGACGGGTCACCGCCGACCGACAGCCCGCCGAGCGCCGCCGACATGCCTTTCATGCCGCCGAAGTCCATGTGGATGCCTGAATGCACGATTCCCCCCGGAAGGTCGTGCACCACCGTACGTCGTCATACGAGGGGATTAAGACTGCATCCGTGTCGTATATCGGTGTTCCAGAATGGACTGGAGGCGCGGGAGATCCCGCCTCAGCTGTCGGTCTCCCGGGGCAGCACCGTCAGCACCCGCTCGATGTGATCCCGGAACTCGGCCATGTAGCCGCGCAGGAAGTCGCGGGTCCCGGAGTCGGAGACCGTGCCGTCGGCGGAGTAGTGGTCGGGGGTGAAGTGGATGTACGCCTCGGGCGCGGTCATCTGCCGGGCGTTGCAGAAGCTCAGCACGCCGCGCAGGCTCTGCTGGGCGACTGCGGTGCCGATCTGCCCGACGGATGCGCCGATGACCGCGGCGGGGATGTGGTCGAACGAGTTCTCCCCCCACGGCCGGGACGCCCAGTCGATGGCGTTCTTCAGCCCTCCGGGGATCGACCGGTTGTACTCCGGGGTCACGAAGAGCACGGCATCCGCCGACGCGATGGCCTCCTTCAGGGCCACGGCCTCGGGCGGGTAGGCGTCGTCGTAGTCCTGGCTGTAGAGCGGCAGCTCCCGGATGGGGATCTCGAAGAACTCCAGCTCGTCCGGCGCCAGCCGGATGAGCGCTGTCGCCAGGATGCGATTGATCGATGTCGACGACAGGCTGCCGACGAAGTATCCGACTCGGTACGTCATGTCCGCTCCCTCAGCTCTCGCCCCGGGCACGCCACCCGGGCATCTGGCTTCAGTCTCGTACCGAGAAGGCGGAGCGTCCACCCCTTCTCGGGTGACGACCGCTCACCTGCGCGTTGGGCGGGCAGACCTGCCGCTGCGTCGCTCGGAAGCGGGGAGCTACTCCCGCTTCCTCGTCACGGCCCGTTGCAGCAGCACGAACACGAGCAGGATGCCACCGGTGATGATCGTCGTCATCTCGGGCGGGATGCCGCCGTCGCGGGTGATCAGAACATTCATCAGTCCGAGGACGAGCGCGCCCACGACCGAGCCGAGCACGTAGCCGTACGCGCCCGTCAGCACGGTGCCGCCGATGACGGCAGCAGCGATCGCGTCGAGCTCCCACCCGATTCCGGTGATGTTCTGCGCGGTGCCGAGCCGAGCGGTGTAGAGCACCGCCGCGAGTCCGGCGAGCGCTCCGCTGATCACGTACACCAGCACCTTGGTGCGCTGCACGGGCAGCCCCATCAGCAGCGCCGAGTTCTCGGATCCGCCGATCGCGTACACGGTGCGACCGGTGCGTGTGCGGTGCAGGACGAAGAAGGCTGCGACGACGACGATGACGGCGATGAGCACGGCCGGGGTGATCACGAGGTCGTTGACCTTCGGGCCGTCGATGATCTTCAGCTGCGAGCCGATCCACCGGATCGGCGACTCTTCTTCGAGACGCTCGGGCTTCGTGCTGAGCAGTGACGCGAGACCGCGCCCGAGGAACATCATCGCCAGCGTCGCGATGAACGGCTGCACGTTGAAGTACCTGATCAGAACGCCCGAGACGAGGCCGAAGAGGACGCCGATGCCGATCATCGCGACGATCACGGCGATGGCGTTCCACCCCGCGTTCGAGAGCATCACCCCGGCGACCGACGACACCGCGATGATCGATCCCACCGAGAGGTCGATGCCGCCGGTGAGGATCACGAAGGTGAGGGCGACGGCGAGCACGATGAGGTGCGCGTTGTTGATGAGCAGGTTGGAAAGGGTGTTGAACTGCACGATGCGTCCGTAGGCCACCTCGCCGAAGATCACCATGCCCACGAAGATGATCACCGAGGCGATCGTCGGGAGCACCGAGGGGTTGGCCGAGATCATCCTTCGCACCCGGTCGGCGACGGTCTCGCTCGTCTGCAGCGCGGGGGCCGCGGTCATGGCGCTCATGCGGCCACCTCTTCCTTCGTCTCGAGGCGTTCGACGGGCCGTGTCCTGCGTCGGGTGCGGAACCAGCTGCGCACCCGCTGCGACTGCAGCAGGCAGAGCACGACGATCACGATGGCCTTGAACGCCGGCGTCGCCGACGACGAGACGCCGAGGTACAGCACCGTCTTGTCGAGGGTCGCGATGAGCAGCGCCCCCACGAACGCGCCGCTGAGCGAGAACTTGCCGCCGGCCAGCGAGGCGCCGCCGATGACGACCGCGAGGATCGCGTCGAGCTCGAGCTGGTACCCGGTCCGTGAGATGTCCACCGTCATGACGCTGCCGACCGACATGATGCCGGCGACGCCGGCCAGGATCCCGCTCATGATGTACGCGGTGAGCAGCAGGCCCTTCGGCTTGATGCCCGCCATCCGGCTCGCGCGGGGGTTGATGCCGATCGCCTCGATCATGAGGCCGAGCGCGCTGCGCCGCACCACCCATCCGACGGCGATCACGATCAGCACGGCGAGGATGAACACCACGGGGATGCCGACCACGAAGCCGTTCGCGATCCAGCGGAACGAGTCGTTGGAGGCGGTCGTGTTCTGACCCCCGGTGATCACCTTGGCGATGCCGCGCCCGGCGAGCATCAGCACGAGAGTCGCGATGAAGGGCTGCAGACCGACGTAGGCGACGAGGATGCCGTTGACGGCGCCGAGGATGCCGGTGATCACGAGCGCCAGACCGACGGCGGCGAGCGCCGCGCCGAAGGAGTCGCCTGCGGCGCTGAGGAGTTCCATCGAGACGGCTCCGGCGACGGCCATGAGCGACCCGACCGAGAGGTCGATGCCGCCCGTGGCGATCACGAGGGACATGCCGATGGCGATCATCATGATCGGCGCCGCCTGACGCAGGATGTCGACGAGGTTGCCCACGAGGTTGCCGTTGTTGGGGTTGATCGAGAGCGCGAGGTAGGTCGGGTCCTTGATCACGTTCAGTGCGAGCAGCGCCAGGATCGCGACGATGCCCCAGAAGAACGGCTTGTGGATGAGGGTCCGCCACAGGGCGGAGTCGGCGGACGCGGTCATCGCGCTGCCTCCTTGTCGGTCGTGGAGGTGATGCTATCGGGCACGGCGCCGTCGGTGTCGTCGAGGGTCTCGGCCGCGGCATCCACCCCGTGCGCGGCGATCACGTCGACGATCACCTGCGCGGTCACGTCCGGGCCGTTCTGGATCTCACCGATCTTGCGATGGTCCTTCAACACGACGATGCGCTCGGAGAGACGCACCACCTCTTCGAGCTCGGACGAGATGAAGACCACGGCGACGCCGTCTTCGGCGAGCTCGGCCACCGCCTCCTGGATCTCGGCCTTGGCGCCGACATCGATCCCCCGGGTGGGCTCGTCGAGGATCAGCAGCTCGGGCTGCGTCGCGAGCCAGCGTCCGAGCAGCACCTTCTGCTGATTGCCGCCGGACAGGTTCTTGATCATGCGGTCGGGATCCGCGGGACGGACGTTGAACTGCTCGATGTAGCGGTCGACGATCGCATCCTGCTCCTTGCGGCTCATCGGACGCGCCCAGCCGCGCTCGGCCTGCACCGCGAGCACGATGTTCTCGCGCACGGTGAGGTCGCCGACGATCCCCTCGTCGCGCCGGTTCTCGGTCGAGAAGGCGATGCGTCGCGGCAGCGCGTCGGCCGGCGACTTCAGATCGACCGGCCGGCCGTGCAGCTCGATCGTGCCCTCGTCGGCGCGATCCGCGCCGTAGAGCAACCGAGCGAGTTCCGTGCGACCCGATCCGAGCAGGCCCGCGAAGCCGACGACCTCGCCGGGGCGGATGTCGAGATCGGTGGACTCCACGGCTCCGCGGCGAGCGACGCCGGATGCCGCGAGCAGCGGCTTCTCGTCGGCCTCGCGCGGCGCGCGGCGACGGTTGCCCCCGAGGGATTTCAGCGCATCGAGGTCCTTGCCGATCATCTTCGAGATTAGGCCGTGACGGTCGAGGTCGCGGGTGAGGTACTCGCCCTCGTAGCGGCCGTTGCGCAGCACCGTGAGGCGGTCGCTGATCGCGTAGACCTGGTCGAGGAAGTGCGAGACGAACAGGATCGCGACACCCTGATCGCGGAGCGACCGGATGACGGTGAACAGGCCCTCGACCTCGGCGGCGTCGAGGCTCGAGGTCGGCTCGTCGAGGATGAGCACCTTGGCCTTGATGGCCATCGCCCGGCTGATCGCGACGAGCTGCTGCAGGGCGATCGACAGCGTCGACAGCGGCTTGCGGGTGTCGAGGTGACCCAGACCGAGGCGGCCGAGGGCGTCGCCGGCGGCCCGGTGCGTGGCTGCCCAGTTGATGCCGAAGGCTCCGCGAACCTCATGACCGAGCATGACGTTCTCGCCGATCGACAGGTTGGGAGCGAGATTGACCTCCTGGTAGACCGTCGAGATGCCGGCATCCTGAGCGTCCCCGGCACCGGCGAAGCTGCGTTCCTGCCCCGCCACGACGATGGACCCGGAGTCGATCCGGTAGACGCCGGTCAACGCTTTGATCAGAGTCGACTTCCCTGCGCCGTTCTCTCCCATGAGCGCATGGACCTCGCCCTGGAGCAGCCGGAAGTCGACCCCGTCGAGAGCCTTCACCCCCGGGAACTCGATCGAGATCCCGCGCATCTCGACGATGGGCAGTGTGTCGTTCATCGCTGTCTCCGTCCGCGGAACCCGGGCGGCGCAGTGGGCGCCACCCGGGCTCGGTGCCGGATCGCTCCGGCGTCGGGTTCTGTGCTCGGTCAGTACTTGCGGTCGGCGAGCACGGCCTGGGCGGCCTCGGCCGAATCGAACGCCTCGCTGGGGACGACGATGTACGAGTCGACGTCCTCACCGGCGAGCGCCTTCTCGACGACCTCGAGTGCGGTCTCCCCGAACAGCGGGTTGTACTCGTGCACGTAACTCAGCTGACCGTCGGCGAGCGCCTGCATGGCGTTCTTCGTGCCGTCGATCGTGGCGATCTTGACGTCCTCGCCGACGACGAGTCCCGCCTCCTCGGCGGCCTGTGCGGCGCCGAGACCCATCTCGTCGTTCTGCGCGAACACGAGCTGGATGTCGTTGTTCGAAGCCTTCAGCATGGTTTCGAAGACGCTCTTGCCCTCCTCCGCCGACCAGTTCGCGGTCTGCGCGTCGACCTTGTTCAGCGACGAGTCGCCGAGGCCCTCGTCGAATCCGGTGTTGCGCTCGTTCACCACGCCGACGCCGGCCGGTCCTTCGAGCACGACGTAGTTGCCGCCGTCGGGGAACGTCGCCGCAGCCCAGGCGCCGACCTCCTTGGCGACCTCGACGTTGTCGGGCGCGATGCGGGTGACGTAGAGGCTGTCGTCGTCGGGCTCGATGCCACGGTCGAGCAGGATCACGGGGATCTCCGCCTCCTGCGCGCGCTTGAGCGAGTCCTCCCAGCCGGACGCCTCGGTGGCCGAGAGCAGGATGACGTCGACGCCCTCGTCGACGAACGACGTGAAGGCGTCGATCTGGGACTTCTGGTCGAGGTTCGTGGCGGGCGCGTACTTCAGGTCGTATCCGGCCTCCTCCGTGAAGGTGTCCTGGATGTTCTGCTCGTTGGCCTCGCGCCACGCGCCCTCGGGGCCGACGGCGACGAAGCCGACGGTCGTGATCTCATCCGAGCCGCCGGCGTCGGCGTCGCCGGTCGAGCAGGCCGCGAGGCCGATGGTGAGTGCGCCGACTGCTGCCAGCCCGAACGCGATGCGGATGCGCTTCTTCGCGGACATTTCTCTCTCCTCTTTGAGATGCCGGGGGTCAGTCCGGCAGTCGTGGACCCAGCGGTCCTGTCGTGATGCAGGACGCCATCGTCGGGTCCTGCGGTGATGTTACCGGGAACATTTTGTCGAACACAAGAACTTCTTTCGAAGTCGCGGTCGTCACGCGATAACGATCGTGTTACCGCTCACAGTCCGTCGACGGATTCCAGCTCAGCGGCGATCATCTCGACCACGGTGTCGACCGTGACTCCCGGTCCGTTGCTGAGCTCGCCGATCTTCTCGCGGTCCTTCAGCACGACGATGCGGTCGCTGAGCCGCACCACCTCTTCGAGCTCCGACGAGATGAAGACCACCGCGACGCCGTCGCCGGCCAGTTGACTGATGCGCCGCTGCACCTCGACCTTCGCCGAGATGTCGATGCCGCGCGTGGGTTCGTCGAGGATCAGCACGTGGGGCCGCACGGCGAGCGCGCGAGCGAGCAGGACCTTCTGCTGCGTACCGCCCGACAGCAGACCCACCGGCCGATCGAGGTCTGCGGGGTCGAGATGCAGCGCCTCGACGTACGTCTCGACGAGTGTCGCCGACTCGGCGTGCGAGAGCGGGCGGGTCCATCCGCGCAGCGCCTGCAGAGACAGCACGATGTTCTCGCGCGCCGTCAGCTGATCGATGATCCCCTGAGTCCCCCGGTTCTCCGCCGACAGCGCGATCCGGTGCCGCAGCGCGACAGAGGGGCTGCGCAGGTTCACGCGATCGCCGTCGACCCAGAGCTCGCCGCTGTCGGCCCTCACCGACCCGCTCAGCAGCGAGGCGAGCTCGGTGCGACCCGATCCCCGCAGCCCAGCCAGACCGACGATCTCCCCGCGCTGCACCTCGACGTCCGTGCGCTCGAGTTCGCCGCGCCGCCCGACGCCCGTGGCCTGTATCGCGGGTTGGCCGTCGGACGCGTAGTGATGCGCCTTGCGCTCCGAGCCGAGCGCCCGGAGGCTGTCGATGTCCTTGCCGAGCATCTTCGAGATCAGGTCGGCCCGTTCGAGGTCGCGCGTCGCGAACTCGCTCACGCGCACTCCGCCGCGCAGCACGGTCATCCGGTCGCTGATCGCGAATGCCTGCTCGAGGAAGTGCGAGATGAACAGGATCGCGACGCCTCGCTGCCGCAACCCGCGGATCACCCGCATCAGGGTGGCGACCTCCGCCGCGTCGAGGCTCGAGGTGGGCTCGTCGAGGATCAGCACGCGCGGCTCGTCGACCACCGCACGCGCCAGCGCCACGAGCTGCTTCTGTGCGGGCGTGAGCAGCGACAGCGGCGTCTTGGGGTCGAGCTCGTCGAGGCCGAGGCGGGCCAGCGCCTCCGCGGCATCCGCTCTCGTGCGCCGCCAGTCGATGCCGAATCGCCCGCGACGCTCCCTGCCCAGCATGACGTTCTCGGCCACGCTCAGGTTCGGACTCAGCTGCGCCTCCTGGAACACCGTCGCGATGCCGGCCGCACGGCTGTCGGCGACGCCGGCGAAGCGGCGCGGCTCGCCGTCGACGACCACGTCACCCTGCTCGGGCGCGAGAGTGCCGGTGATCACCGCCACGAGCGTCGACTTGCCGGCCGCGTTCTCGCCCATCACGGCGTGCACCTCGCCGGGGAACAGCCGGAAGTCGACCGCGTCGAGCGCACGCACACCGGGGAAGTCGACCGTGATGCCCTCGAGCCGGACGACCGGCTCGGCACGGTCGAGGGTCATCGCACCTCCCGAGGGGCCGCGGATGATGCCCGCGCGACGAGCTCGGTCGGGATCCTCGTGAGGGACGGGATGTCTCGCCCCTCGATCGCGGCTCTCAGCATCTCGACCACCGACACCCCCAGGGCGCTGAAGTCCTGGCGGACGGTCGTGAGGGGAGGCAGGAAGTGCTGCGCGAGAGGGATGTCGTCGAATCCGACCACGCTCAGATCGGTCGGCACGTCGAATCCGCGATCATGCAGGCCATGGATCAGTCCGATCGCCATGTCGTCGTTCGCGGCGAAGATCGCGGTGTAGTCGGGGAGCCTCGTCAGGCCCTTCGCGAAGTCGTAGGCGAAGTCGGCGGACCAGTCGCCGACGACGATCGGCCGTTCGCGGATGCCCCACGACTTCGCACGGGAGTGGAAGGCGCGCTCGCGCGCACGCGCATCGAGCCAGTCGAGCGGCCCGGAGAGGTGGAGGATGTCGCGGTGGCCGAGAGCCACGAGGTGATCGACCACGAGGGTCGTCCCGGCGTGCTGGTCGATCGACACGGTGAGGAATGTGGGGTCCGCATCGGCCTTGACCACGAGCATCGGCACGGTGATCGCGATGCGCCGCAGCGCTGCCACCGACGACGAGCGCGGCGCGATCACGCACAGCGCATCGACCCCCTGCGTCACGAGGTTGTCGACCGCCTCCTGCGGCGACAGCGCGTCGCCCTCGTGCAGAGCGATCGGCGTCACCGAGTATCCGGCGGCCCTGGCCGACAGCTCGACGGCGCGCAGGATGCTGGTCGGTCCGTGGGCGACCGCGCTCTCGACGATGACGCCGATGCGACGGGTCCGCTGCGTGGCGAGAGCCCTGGCGACGAGGTTGGGCCGGTAGTCGAGCTCCTCGATGGCCTCGAGCACGCGCCGCTTCGTGTCGGGCTTGATGTTCGGGTGGTCGTTGAGAACCCGCGACACGGTCATGTGCGAGACGCCCGCGATGGTCGCGACCTGACGGATGCTGGGTTTGTCGGAGCCGACGTTGGCCATGCGCACCTCCGTCGGCCGAGTCTCGGAGAATGTTACCGAGAACAACGGCGACGATGCAACGGACCCGCCTACACGCCGAGTCGCTCCAGGTAGGGGTTCACCAGCCGGCGCTCGGGGTCGAACCGGGCCGCGAGGGCGGCGAAGTCGTCCCACCGCTCGTATCGCGAGCGCACCTCGGCCCCGTCGAGGGTGAAGACCTTGCCCCAGTGCGGACGGGCGGTCTGCGGCAGCGCCGCCTCGAGCGTCGGGAGGAACGCGCGCACGGCGGCCTCGTGGGGCTTCCAGGTGAAGTGGATGCCGACGGCATCCGTCCCGTACGCCGGGCCCAGCCACAGCTGATCGGCCGCCACCGTGCGGATCTCGTTGACGAAGAGGAGCGGGGCGATCTGACCCGCGAGTGTGCGCACGGCCTGGATCGCGGCGACCGCGTCGGCGCGCGGCACGAGGTACTCGCTCTGGATCTCCGCTCCGGCCGACGGGGTGAACTCGAGCTTGAAGTGGGCGAGGCGCTCCGACCACGGACCGGGGACCCCGAGCTGCTCGGTGCACGCCTCGGGATCCGCTCCGAGGATCGGGTGCCGCTTCGCGGTCGCCGCCTCGCCGTCGAGACGCGAGAACAGGTCGGCGCGGGTGTTCTCGCGCGCCTCGGGCTGCCGCTGCTTCACCCAGATCTGGTCGGCGACGTCGGTGCGCTCCCACCGCGAGAAGATGCTGACGGACGTGCCGATGCTCGTGACGTCGTCGAAGTCGGCGAGGATCGCATCCCACGACGGATGCTCGAACACGTGCTGCGCGACCGCGTAGGTCGGCTCGACGTCGAGCGTGACGTCGACCACCGCGCCGAGCGCTCCGAGGCTGACGACGGCGCCCTCGAAGTCGTCGTCACCGCGACGCAGTTCCCGCAGCTCGCCCGACGGAGTGAGGATCGTCAGAGCACGCACGGCGGTCGCGAGCGAGCCGAGCGCATCGCCCGATCCGTGGGTGCCGGTGGCGACGGCTCCCGCGATCGAGATGTGCGGCAGCGACGCGAGGTTCGCGAGGGCGAGGCCCTCGGCTTCGAGTCGCGGAGCGATGTCGCCGTAGCGCAGCCCGCCCGACACGCGCACGGCATCGCGGTCGGCGGCGATCTCGAACACCTCGGGCAGCCGATCGAGCACGACGAGCATGCCGTCGGTGTCGGCGATGTCGTTGAAGCAGTGTCGCGATCCGAGCATCCGCACGGGCCCGCCGGCCGCGAACAGCGACCGGATCTCGTCGACGGATGTCGGATGCTCGAGGCGCTCGGCGCGGTAGGTGAGATTGCCTGCCCAGTTGCGTTCGGTCGTCATGGCGCCATGATAGCCAGCGCCTCGGCGGTTACATCGATGAAGGAGGAGCGGACGGATAGGCTGACCGGATGACTGCGACGCCGCCGCCCCGCGCGACCATGAAGGACGTCGCGGCGCTCGCGGGAGTGTCGATCAAGACGGTGTCGAACGTCGTCACCGGCACCGTCGCGGTGCGGGAGGAGACCCGCGCCAAGGTCGAGTCGGCGATGTCGCAGCTCGATTTCGTGCCGAACCTCAGTGCTCGGGGACTCCGCAAGGGACGTTCGGGAATCATCGCCGTCGCGCTCCCCGACCTCGCGACGGCGTTCTCGGCCGAGCTGATGCATCGACTCGTCGAGGCGGCGCACGAGCGCGGGCTCGCCGTGCAGATCGAGGAGACGGCGACCGAGCCCGAGCGCGAGAAGGAGCTCCTCTCCCGCGCTCGCGCGCACCTCGTCGACGGGCTGATCCTCAACCCGATCCGTCTCGAGGACAGCGTGCTGAAGTTCGCGGATAGGCTGCCCCCGCTGGTCGTGCTGGGAGAGGTCGAGCAGAACAGGGCAGACCACGTCCGCATCGACAGCCGCCGGGCGGCGGCCGACGCCGTCCGTCACGTGCTCGCCCAGGGGGCGACGCGCATCGCGGTCATCGGCGCCGACGACGATCCCTCGGTGGCGACGGCGACGAGCCGGTCGCGCCTCGAAGGCGTGCACGACGCGCTGCGTGCGGCCGGCATCTCGCGAGACCCTGCGCTCGAGATCAATCCCATGCCGTGGTCGATGACCGGCGGCGCGATCGGCGTCGACACGCTCTTCCGGCGCGGGGTCGCCTTCGACGCGATCGTGGCGTTCACCGACTCGCTCGCCCTGGGCGCGCTGCACACCCTCCACGACCACGGCATCCGCGTGCCCGACGACGTGATCGTGACGGGGTTCGACGACGTGGACTTCGCCCGATTCACCTCGCCGTCGCTCACCACGGTGGCGTTCGACCGGCGGGCCTTCGCCGACGCCGCGCTCGCGCTTCTCGAGTCGCGGATGGACGATCGCACGGCTCCACCCCGCGGCCTCACTCTGTCGCACCACCTGCTCGAACGCGACAGCACTCGCGGCACCCCGCGCGGCTACCGTCCGTAACTCTCCCGCCATTCGGATCGCCCCCTGACCGTTGACACGCGCGCAGCTCTTGCGTGTACTTCCGGTATGGACCGAACTCCTTCATCGACGTTCTCGAGCGAAGCGCCCCGACCACTCCGCACCGACCCGAGGTGGTATCCCCCGGTCGCCGGTCTGATCGCGGGCGTGGCGATCGTCCTCTCGGCGTACCTGCCGGCGATCGCTGCGGGCAGCGCGCTCTCCCTCGCGACACTGGCCCTCATCGCGGCCGAGCGCCTGGCCCGATCGGGCTCAGACCGCCGGTCCAGAAGGAGCCCGAGCCTCGGCGAGGCGATCCGGGCGGCGCTGGTCGGGGTGACGCTGATCGGAGCGATCGTCCTGATATGGGCCACCGTGCGACCGCTCGAGCTGTTCTGGCTGGGCTGGGTGCTCGGTGCCGTCGTCGCTCTGGTCGTCACGATCGCAGGCCTGTGGCCCGAGGCCCCTGCTCGCCCTGACCGTCGGCGCTGACACCTCCCCGCCGTTCGGATAGCGGAGAAAGCTTGCCGAGCCGATTACATCGATGTAATGATGAGAGCGTCCACCCCCGCTGTCACGAAGGAGTGACGATGACGCCCCCGCTCGACATGTCTCGGCGACAGTTCCTGACCGCCGCCTCGATCACGGCCGCCGCAGCCCTGCTCGCCGGCTGCGCACCCGGCACCGTGTCCGGTGCGAACACGAAGACCCTCCAGTTCTGGCACCTGCTCTCGGGCGGCGACGGCGTCACGATGTCGCAGCTGCTCGATACCGCCAACAGCGCACAGAGCGCCTACCGCATCCGCCCCACGGTCCTCGCCTGGGGAACCCCGTACTACACGAAGCTCGCGATGGCGGGCGCCGGCGGGCGCGCGCCCGACGTGGCGATCATGCACGCCACGCGCACGGTCGGCTGGGCTCCGGGCGGCCTCCTCGACCCATGGGACCTCGCCATCCTCGCCGACCTCGGGGTCGACGCCTCGACCTTCCCGAAGCCGATCTGGGAGAAGAGCTTCGTCGGCGAGAGAATGTACAGCGTCGCCCTCGACGCGCACCCGTTCGTCGCGATGTTCAACACCGACATCTGCGATGCGGCCGGCGTGCTCGACAGCGACGGACGACTGCAGGAGACCACGTCGCCCGAGGAGTTCGTCGACCAGTTGCGCACGATCGGCGGTCAGGCCGAGGGCCACGCGCTCTCGTACGGCTACCTCGGCGACGGCGCGCAGATGTGGCGCCTGTTCTACACGTTCTACTCGCAGCACGGGGCTCCGATCGAGCTTCCGGCCGGCGGCACCGCCGTGATCGACAAGGATGCCGCGGTCGAGTCCCTCACGCTCATGCGCACACTGCTCGACGGCGAGATCGCCCTCGCCCAGGCCGACTACGGCAGCGCGATCGCCGAGTTCGCGACCGGCAAGAGCGGGATGCTGTTCACGGGCGTCTGGGAGCTGCGCACCATGCAGGCGGCGGAGCTGCCCTTCGACGCGACGATGATCCCGACGCTCTACGGCACCCCCGCCGTGTACGCCGATTCGCACTCGTTCGTGCTCCCGCACCAGACGAACGCCGACCCCGAGAAGCGCGCGCTGACCTACCGCTTCGTCGCCGACATGCTCAAGGGGTCGTTCGGCTGGGCCGAGGCGGGTCACATCCCCGCCTACCTCCCCGTGACCGAGTCCCCCGAGTACGCCGACCTCATCCCCCAGGCGAACTACGCCCAGGCCGCGCAGCACGTCGTCTACGACCCGACCGCGTGGTTCACCGGCTCCGGCTCGAACTTCCAGGGCGAGTTCGGCGCCGCGGTGCAGGGTGTTCTGCTCTCGGGCGACGATCCCGCTGCGGCCATCGACCGTTTCGAAGCCCGCGTCAACTCCCTGCTCCGACAGCCGAACCCGGCCGATCCCGAGGGGACGTTCGCATCATGACGACCTCAGCCACCGACTCCACCCGGACGATCGTCACCGGCTCCCGCACGCACGCACGCGACCGCAGGGTGGGATCCCGCGGACGCGAGCAGCTCATCAGCTGGGCCTTCCTCGCGCCGTTCCTCATCGCCTTCGCCCTGTTCCTGGTCTGGCCGATCATCCACGGCATCATCCTCAGCTTCACCGACCAGTCCCTCACCGGCGCGGGCGGCGCGTTCGTCGGCTTCGCCAACTACGCCGAGGCCCTCGCCGACCCGAAGATGTGGCAGTCGATGGGCAACACGGTGTGGTTCACGCTCATCTCCACCGTGCCGCTCGTCGGCATCGCGCTGCTCATGGCTGCGCTCGTCGATCGCGGCCTACCGGGCCAGTGGCTCTGGCGGCTGTCGTTCTTCATGCCGTTCCTCCTCGCCTCGACGGTGATCTCGCAGATCTGGGTGTGGATCTTCAACCCGCAGGTGGGCGCGGCCAACAACATCCTCGAGTTCTTCGGGCTCGAGCCCATCGCCTGGCTGCAGAACCCCGACACCAACATGCTCTCGATCGTGATCGCCACGGTCTGGTGGACGGTCGGCTTCAACTTCCTGCTGTATCTCGCGGCGATGCAGAACATCCCCCCGCAGCAGTACGAAGCGGCATCCCTCGACGGGGCGGGAGCCTGGCGCCAGTTCTGGTCGATCACGCTCCCCCAGCTCGGCCCGGCCACGGTGCTGATCCTGATCCTCCAGATCCTCGCCTCGCTGAAGCTGTTCGACCAGGCGTACCAGATGCTCGGTGGTGTCGCGAGCGACACCACCCGCTCTATCGTCCAGTACATCTACGAGTCCGGATTCGTGAGCTACCGATTCGGCTACTCGGCCGCGATCTCCTACGTGTTCTTCGCTCTCATCGTCATCATCGGCGTCGCGCAGGCTCTGATCATGCGCCGCCGGAAGGAGCAGCTGTGATGTCCACCGCCACCACGACCACCGGCGCCGCCGCCGGTGCTGCAACCCTCACCGAGACCGTCACCACGACGAAGGCGCGCGGACCGCGCCGCTCGCACCTCCCGGGGCAGAGGCCCTTCGGTCCGCTGCGCATCGTCGCCTTCGTCGTGCTGCTGCTCCTCGCGATCGGCTGGCTGCTCCCGTTCCTCTGGGCGGTCGCGACGGCCTTCAAGACCGAGACGGATGCCGCGTCCGGCGACCCCGGCTGGATCGGCGCGAGCGGGCCGACCGTCGAGGCGTTCACCGCGATCCTGTCGCAGGGAAACGTCTACATCTGGGCGTTCAACAGCCTCCTCACGTCCGTCGCGATCACCGTGATCACCCTGGCGATCTCGGCGATGGCCGCCTACGCGCTCTCCCGACTCGACTTCACGGGCCGCCGGTGGCTGTTCCCGGTGATCATCGCCTCGATCGTCGTGCCGCCGCAGGCCCTGATCATCCCGCTGTTCTACGAGATGCTCGCGTTCAACCTGATCGACACGTACTGGGGACTGATCCTGCCGCAGGTGGTCGCACCGGCGATGGTGTTCATCCTCAAGCGGTTCTTCGACGCCGTGCCGATCGAGCTCGAGGACGCGGCCAGGGTCGACGGCGCCGGACGCTTCCGCATCTTCTGGTCGATCGTGCTGCCGCTCTCGCGGCCGATCCTCGCGTCCGTGGCCATCTTCGTGTTCATCGCCGCGTGGAACAACTTCCTCTGGCCGTTCCTCGTCATCAACGACACCACCCTGATGACGCTGCCCGTCGGACTCCAGACCGTGATCAGCGCGTACGGGGTGCAGTACGCCCAGGTCATGGCGCAGGCCGTGCTGGCGGCGCTGCCTCTCATCATCGTCTTCATCATCTTCCAGAAGCAGATCGTCAAGGGCGTCGCGACCAGCGGCTTCGGCGGTCAGTAGTCCCACCCCAACCCGGCATCCCGCCGATCAAGGAGAGCAATGAGCAAGGCCCGCATCACCATCGACCGCGACTTCACGATCGCCGACGTCCCCCGGAGACTCTTCGGGTCGTTCGTCGAGCACATGGGGCGCTGCGTGTACACCGGCATCTACGAGCCCGGTCACCCGCAGGCCGACGAGCGCGGCTTCCGCCAGGACGTCCTCGCCCTGGTGAAGGAGATGGGCCCGACCGTCGTCCGCTACCCGGGCGGCAACTTCGTCTCGGGCTACCGCTGGGAGGACGGCGTGGGCCCGGTCGAGGACCGGCCCGTGCGCATCGACGGCGCCTGGCACACGATCGAGACCAACGCCTTCGGTCTGCACGAGTTCATGGACTGGGCGAAGGAGGCCGACGTCGAGGTGATGGAGGCCATCAACCTGGGCACCCGCGGCGTCGAGGAGGCGCGGTCGCTCGTCGAGTACGCCAACCACCCGAGCGGCACCTACTGGTCGGACCTGCGTCGGAAGAACGGCGCCGAGCAGCCGTTCGACATCAAGCTGTGGTGCCTGGGCAACGAGCTCGACGGCCCCTGGCAGATCGGCGGCAAGACGGCATCCGAGTACGGACGACTAGCGCAGGAGTCGGCCAAGGCCATGAAGCTCGTCGACCCGACCATCGAGCTCGTGGCGGTCGGTTCGTCAGCGCGCTCGATGCCGACGTTCGGCACCTGGGAGCACACGGTGCTCACGCACGCGTACGACGAGGTCGACTTCGTCTCGATGCACGCGTACTACCAGGAGCACGACGGCGACGCGGAGTCGTTCCTCGCGGAGGCGGTCGACATGGACGCGTTCATCGAGGGCGTCATCGCGACGATCGATGCCGTGAAGGCGGCCGGCAAGCACACGAAGCAGGTCGACATCTCGTTCGACGAATGGAACGTGTGGGACCAGGTGAAGTTCAACACGGTCGAGTCGGTCGAGATCGCGAAGGCGGGATGGACGCAGCATCCGCGCCTCATCGAGGACACGTACAACGTGACGGATGCCGTGGTCGTGGGCACCCTGCTGAACAGCCTGCTGCGGCACGGCGACCGCGTGAAGATCGCGAACCAGGCGCAGCTCGTCAACGTGATCGCGCCGATCCGCTCGGAGGAGAACGGCCCGGCGTGGCGCCAGACGAGCTTCTGGCCGTTCGAGCGCATGGCGCGCCTCGCGAAGGGGCGCATCCTGCGCCTGGCGGTCACCGCGCCGCAGATCGAGACGAAGCGGTACGGCGGGGTGGATGCCGTGGATGCCGCAGCGACCTGGGACGAGGAGACCGGACGGGTCGTGGTGTTCGTCGCGAACCGCTCGCTGGACGAGTCGAGCGACCTCACGGTCGACCTGCGCGGACTCGACGGACTGCGCGTCGTGAACGCCGAGACGCTGACGATCCCCGAGGGCGGCGACCGGCACACCTCGAACCTCGAGACCACGCCGGATGCCGTGCACATGGTGCCGCTCGCGGGCGCCGAGGTCGTCGACGGCCAGGTGCGTGCGACGCTGCCGCCGCTGTCCTGGTCGGTGATCGAGCTCGGCTGACTCGCCGTCGCTCACTTCTGCGGGACTGGGTAACTTCTGCGGCCGATCCACGCCCGATCGGCCGCAGAAGTCACGCCTGGCCGCAGAACTTACCGCGTGTCCGCAGCGCCTTCCTTCTCCCCGGACTCCACCAGCGACAGCGGATCGGCGATGTCCTCCAGCGACTTGCCCGCGGCGCTCACGCCGAAGACCCCGCAGACGACCCCGCCGAAGATCATGATGGCCGAGCCGAGCACGTAGCCCCAGAAGAGGGGTCCGCGGTCGCCGGACTCGGCGCTCGCCCCGATGAGCGAGCCGTACAGCACGGGTGCGATGGCGCCGACGAGCTGACCGATCGAGAAGACGTACGAGATGACCTGGCTGCGCAGTTCGAGCGGGAAGATCTCGCTCACGGTCAGGTAGGCGGCCGACGCCCCCGCCGAGGCGAAGAAGAACGACGCGCACCAGAACGCGGTGTGGGTGCCGGCGTTGAGCACCCCCGCGCTGAACAGGAACGCGCTGACCAGCAGGATGCCGCCCGCGAGGACGTACGTGGCGAACAGCATCCGTCGTCGGCCCCACGTGTCGAAGAAGTGCCCGAGGAGCAGGGCGCCGGCGAGGTTTCCGACGGCGAAGATGATGAAGTACTGCGAGGCGGATGCCGGGGGCGTGTCGTAGAAGTTCTCCAGCACGAGCGCGTAGGTGAAGAAGATCGCGTTGTAGAGGAACGACTGCGTCACCATCATGGTGATGCCGACGAGGGTGCGGCGCGGGTACTTGCGGAACAGCACCTTCATGATCACGAGGAACGGCACGCGGCCGTACTCCTTGACCGTGATCGCCTTGCTCTCGTCGACGGGCGGGATCGTCTTGCCCTCCTTGCGGATGCGCTCCTCGATCTGGTCGACGTTGCGCTCGGCCTCGTCCTCGCGTCCGTGGGTCATCTGCCAGCGCGGGCTCTCGGGGATGTGGCGCCGCAGCCAGATGATCAGCACGCCCAGCACGGGGCCGAGGAAGAAGCTGAGACGCCATCCGATGTCCTCGGGGAGGATGTCGGTGTTGAGGAAGAACATGTTGGCGACCGCGCCGAGCGCCGCTCCTCCCCAGTAGGTGCCGTTGATCGCGATGTCGACGCGTCCGCGGTACCTCGCCGGGATGATCTCGTCGATCGCGGAGTTGATCGCCGCGTACTCGCCGCCGATTCCCGCGCCGGCGACGAAGCGCCAGATGTAGAAGAACCAGGGCGCGAACGCGAGGCCGGCGACCGCCGATCCGACGAGATAGATCACCAGGGAGAGGAGGAAGAGCTTCTTGCGGCCGAGCCGGTCGGTGAGCCGACCGAACACGAGAGCGCCGAAGACCTGCCCCAGGAGGTAGAACGTGCCGGCGAGCCCCACTTCGGCGGGGCCCATGCCGAGGGTCGCGGCGTATCCGTTCGCGGCGACGATCTGCACCTCGAGGCCGTCGAGGATCCAGGAGAACCCGAGACCGACGACGATCATCCAGTGGAATCGGGCCCACGGCAGCCGGTCCATGCGCGCCGGGACGAGCGACCTGACCTTCTTGACGGTGACGTCGGATGCGGACACGGGGCCTCCTTCTCGCGGGGCGCGCGAACGCCCCGCATCCGTCTTACTCCCACGGATGCTCTCGCGCATCGCCTTGACGGCGGCCCGCGCCGCGCGCTAGTCCGCGCCGACCGAGCACCGGCCGTTGGCGATCAGCTCTCGACGTGCCGCTCGTCGGGACCGTCGTAGTGCGAGAGCGGACGGATCAGCGCGTTCGCTCCGGCCTGCTCGATCACATGCGCGGTCCACCCCGTCACCCGCGCCGCGACGAAGAGCGGCGTGAACGTGAGCGTGTCGAAGCCGATGAGGTTGTACGCCGGCCCCGACGGGTAGTCGAGGTTCGGGTAGATGCCCTTGCGCTCGACGAACTCCGACTCGAGGGCGTCGTAGAGCGCCGCGACCTCGGGCCTGTCGTAGTGCTCGACCAGGGTGTCGAGCGCCGCCTTCATGGTCGGCACCCGCGAGTCGCCCTTCTTGTACACGCGGTGCCCGAAGCCCATGATCTTGCGCTTCTCGGCGAGGGCCTTGTCGAGCCAGGGCACGACGTTCGACGCCTCGCCGATCTCGTCGAAGATGTGCAGCACGGCCTCGTTGGCGCCGCCGTGAAGCGGGCCCTTGAGCGCGCCGATCGCACCGACGACGGCCGAGTACAGGTCACTGAGCGTCGAGGTGATCACGCGGGCCGTGAACGTCGAGGCGTTGAACGAGTGCTCGGCGTAAAGAATCATCGACCGGTTGAAGGCGTCGACCACGACCGGATCGGCCTCCTCGCCGAACGTCATCCAGAGGAAGTTCGCCGAGTAGTCCAGGTCGTCGCGCGGCTCGATGAGCTCCTGCCCCCGGCGGCGACGCTGCCCGTAGGCGACGATCGCGGGAAGGGCGGCGAAGAGGCGGATGCTGCGCTCGAGGTTCTCCTCGGGGCTGCCCCCGGCATCCAGCACCGAGCCGCCGGCGCCGGGATCGGACGCGCCGATCAGGCTGACGGCCGTGCGGATCTCGTCCATCGGGTGGGCCTCGAGCGGCACGAGGTCGATCGCCACCTTGACGTTGTCGGCGAGCGCGCGCTGCGGCCGCTCCTGCGCACGAAAGGCCGCGAGCTCCTCGGGCGTCGGCAGCTCGCCAAGCCACAGCAGGTACGCGACCGCCTCGAACGGCTGGGTGTCGGCGAGCTCCTGCACGGGGTAGCCGCGGTAGAGCAGGCTGTTCGTCTCGGGGTTGACCTTCGAGATCGCGGTCGTGTCGACGACGACCCCCGCGAGGCCCTTCTTGATGTCCGGCTCGGTCATGCTCACTCCTTCGTGATGGTGAAGTTGAAGACGCCCGAGTCGAAGTGGTTGTACGACTCGTAGTCGATGAGGTCGTAGAGATCCGCCCGGTGCTGCATCTCTCCGAGCGTCGAGATCAGGTGCCCCTCGTCGTTCAGCGTATCGAGTGCCCGGCCCGCCGCGCCCATCGCGATGCGCAGCAGCGACACCGGCCAGATGACCATGTTCACGCCCGCGTCGCGCAGCTGATCGACCGAGAAGAGGTCGCTCTTGCCGAACTCGGTCATGTTGGCGAGGATCGGCACGTCGAGAGCATCCGCCATCGCCGCGAACTCCGAGAGGTCGCGCATCGCCTCGGGGAAGATCGCGTCGGCCCCGGCATCCACGAGTGCCTTCGCCCGATCGATCGCGGCGTCGAGCCCGTCGATCGCGCGGATGTCGGTGCGCGCCATGATCAGGAAGTTCGGGTCTCGGCGGGCGTCGGCCGCGGCGCGGATGCGCTTGATCGCCGTGTTCTCGTCGACGACGCTCTTGCCGTCGAGGTGACCGCAGCGCTTCGGGTTGATCTGGTCCTCGATGTGCGTGCCGGCGAGACCGGCGTCCTCGAGCTCCTGGATCGTGCGGGCGACGTTCATCGGCTCGCCGAAGCCGGTGTCGGCGTCGACGATCGCGGGGATGTCGGTCATGCGGGCGATCTGCTTCGCCCGCCCGGCGACCTCGGTCAGGGTGGTGAGGCCGATGTCGGGAAGGCCGAGGTCGGCCGACAGCACGGCGCCCGAGATGTAGACGCCGTCGAAGCCCTTCTGCTCGATGAGGCGCGCGCTCAGAGGGTTGAACGCGCCGGGGAAGCGCAGCAGCTCACCGCTCGCGAGACGCTCACGGAACAGGCGGCGCTTCTCGGCCGGGGTGACGGTCGAGTACAGCATCAGAACAGCCCCTTCGGAGCATCCGCACCCTCGAGCAGTCCGGGCTTCACGATGATCGACAGCTCTCCGACCTCGGCCGCCGTGAGCTCGGGCAGCCGCTGGACGAGCTCGAGGAAGCGCTCGATCTCGGCGGGCTCGAGCACGGGCTCGGCGAGCAGGCGGAACTTCGCGATGTAGTTCTCGCGGGCGAACGGACGGGCGCCGAGCGGATGCGCGTCGGCGACGGCGATCTCGTCGACGACGGTCGTGCCGTCGGTCAGTCGGAACTCCACGCGACCGCCGAACGCCTTCACGTCGGGGGCCTCCGAGTGGTAGCGGCGCGTCCACTCGGCATCCTCAGCCGTCGTGACCTTGTGCCACAGCGCGACGGTGTCCGCGCGGCCGGCGCGCTCCGGCGTGTACGAGTCGACGTGGTGCCAGCCGCCGTCCTGCAGCGCCACGGCGAAGATGTACGGGATCGAGTGATCGAGTGTCTCGCGCGACGCCGTCGGGTCGTACTTCTGCGGGTCGTTGGCGCCCGAGCCGATCACGTAGTGCGTGTGGTGGCTGGTGTGCAGCACGATGGCCTCGACGTTCGCGGGGTCGCGCAGGGCGGGGTTCTCGGTGCCGAGCTTGCGGGCGAGGTCGATCCACGCCTGCGCCTGGTACTCGGCCGAGTGCTCCTTCGTGTACGAGTCGAGGATCGCGCGCTTCGCTTCGCCGGATGCCGGCAGCGGCACCTCGTACGCGGCATCCTTGCCGTCGAGCATCCAGGCGATCACGCCGTCCTCGCCCTCGTAGATCGGAGCGGGGCTGGTCTGGCCGCGCATCGCGCGGTCGACCGCCTCGACCGCCATCTTGCCGGCGAAGGCCGGGGCGTGCGCCTTCCACGTGGAGATCTCGCCCTTGCGGCTCTGCCGGGTCGCGGTGGTCGTGTGCAGCGCCTGCCCGACCGCCTGGTGGATCGTCTCGACGTCGAGACCGAGCAGCGTGCCGATGCCGGCCGCGGCCGACGGGCCGAGGTGCGCGACGTGGTCGATCTTGTGCCTGTGCAGGCAGATCGCACGCACGAGGTCCATCTGGATCTCGTATCCGGTCGCGATCGCCCGCACCAGCGCGCGTCCGTCGGAGCCGACGTGCTGAGCGACCGCGAGGATCGGCGGGATGTTGTCGCCCGGGTGCGAGTACTCCGCCGCGAGGAACGTGTCGTGGTAGTCGAGCTCGCGCACGGCCACGCCGTTCGCCCAGGCCGCCCACTCGGGGCTCGTGCGGTGGTCGAGCGCCGCACCGAACACGGTGGCTCCGGCCCCGCCGGTCGAGACGGGGTGGCTGAACGCCTGCGCGCGGGCCGCGTTGATCGGTGCGCGGGTGAGGGATGCCGCGGCGACCGACGCGTTGTCGATGATGCGGTTGACGATCATGTCGACCACGGGCTGCTCGACCTCGACCGGGTCGGCAGCGACCTCCGCGATCTTCCAGGCGAGCTGGTCTTCACGGGCGAGGTTCTCGTCGCTGCGGTGCACACGGACGTGGTGGGTGACGGTCATGCGGAATGCCCTTCGGGGTTGGCGGTCAGGGAGTCGAGGATGCCGGTGAGGGCGTTGTGCAGGTGGACGTGCGTCGCGTGGGCGGCGAGATCGCCGTCGCGGGCGGCGAGGGCCTGGGCGATCGTGCGGTGCTCGGCCGCGGACGCGGCGAGACGGGCGGGCTTGTCGCGCGCCATGCGGCGGACGCGCACGAGGTGGGTGCGCACGGTGCGCAGCGCCGACGCGATGTAGTCGTTCGCGACGGCGGCGTCGAGGGCGGAATCGAAGCGCGCGATGAGGGCGTAATAGGCGTCGCGTCCGGCGACGCCGTCGAGGTCGACGTGCGCGAACTCGTCGGCGAGGGCCCCGAAGACGGCGGCGTCGCCGCGCTGGGCGGCAAGGCGCGCAGACGTCTCCTCGAGCGCGCGGCGGATCTCGAACAGCTCGCGGATGTCGTCGGTATCGAGGTCGGCGACGACCGTGACACGCGGCGACTGCTGCACGACGAGCCCGTCGGCGGCCAGACGCCGCAGGGCCTCGCGCAGGGGGGTGCGGCTGACGCCGAGGCGGGCGGCCTGCTCGACCTCGGCGAGGACGGTTCCGGCGGGGAGGGCGCCGGACTGGATGCCGTCGAGCAGCGCCGCATACGCGCGGTCGGACGCGGTGGTCCGTTCCGCTGTGTCGAGGGTCATGCCCTCAGTGTATACATAAATCCTTACTCCCGGCCAGACTCGGACCGTGGATGTCGATGCGGTATACATTCACCCAAATCCGTCTCTCGGCCTGCGCGGGTCGAGATCGACCCCGCACCCCCCACCGCCCCCGCGTCACGCGCGCGGAAGCGCCGCGGCGTCCGGGACCGGCTCGACGAACTCCGCGGGTCTCGGTTCGCCGAGCTTCACGACGACGACCCCCACGAGCACGAGCACGCCGCCGAGCGCCTGCAGCAGGTCGGGCAGCTGCCCGAGCAGCAGCCAGCCGAACAGCAGCGCGGCGACGACCTCGGACAGCGCGACGAACGACGCGAGACGCGACCCCAGCATCCGGGTCGAGGCGATGCCGAGGATGTACGCGAGCGCTGTCGCCACGAGGCCGATCGCGAGGACCGGCACGAACCACGGCGCCGACCAGTGCGCCGCGCCGAAGCGATAGGCGATGTCATCGGTCGTCCAGGCGAGGGGCAGGATGCCGACGAGTCCGGCGACCGTCAGGCCGACCGCGCCGAGAAGCAGTCCGCCCCCGGCGAGCGCGATCGGCGGAAGACCGGTGTCCGCCTTGGCGGAGAGCAGGAAGTACGACGCGGCGCCGACCATCGCGGCGAGCGCCCAGAGGATGCCGACGACGTTCACCTCGGCTCCGGTGACGATGTCGAGCATGAGCACGAGTCCGACGAAGGCGATCGCTGCTCCGAGGATGCTGCGCCGACTCGGCCGCTCTCCGCGGCGGAGCCACAGCCAGAGGATCACGGCGATCGGCGCCGTGTACTCGATGAGCAGGGCGAGGCCGACGTCCATCACGGCGACCGCCTGGAAGTAGCAGAGCTGCGTCGCGGCGACGGCGAGCAGGCCATAGGCGGCGATCATCCCGGCGTTCCTCCGCAGCGCGCCCCACCGCCCCCGCAGCGAGAGGATCGCCGGCACGAGCAGCACCAGGGCGGCGACCCACACCCGCACGGTCACGGCCGCACCGGGCGTCCAGCCGGCGTCGATGAGCCCTCGCGCCCAGGCACCGGACATGGCGAACGAGAAGGCAGCGGCGATCGCGAGCGGCAGCCCGAGGCGCACCCCGTGCGGA
The DNA here is from genome assembly GCF_001650405.1 of Microbacterium sp. H83. GTDB lineage: Bacteria > Actinomycetota > Actinomycetes > Actinomycetales > Microbacteriaceae > Microbacterium. Next base: position 86,174 of record NZ_LWCU01000007.1, read on the forward strand.
CGGATGTCATCGGTCACTGTGCTCATGGCAAGTGACGCTACTCGCGGAGGATGTAAGGTGTCAACATGCTTTTCACCGATGACACCGCGGAGGCGCTGCGTGCGGCGGTCTGGCTGGTGAACTCGGCCGAGGACCCGCAGACCCTCGACACGCTCGCCGACCACGAGGCGTTCCTCACCGAGTTCCCGTACTCCGGCCGCCTCGATCGCGACGACGACGAGCTGACGGCGCTGCGCGGCATCCGCCCTCGGCTGCGTCGCATGCTGCTCGGCGACCGCGAGGACATGGCCGACCAGGTCAACGGCGTCCTCGCCGAGACGACGCTCGCGCCGCGCCTGGTGCGCCACGACGGCGCCGACTGGCACCTGCACGCCGTCGCCGACGATCGCCCACTCGCCGAGCGCGTGCTGATCGAGACGGCCATGGCGCTCATCGACGTCATCCGTGCCGACGAGGGCTCTCGCATCTCGATCTGCGCCGACGACTCCTGCGAGGCACTCGCCCTCGACCTGTCACGCAACCGCTCCAAGCGGTACTGCTCGACCACGTGCACGAACCGCAACGCGGTGGCGGCGTACCGGGCGCGCCGCGCACACGAGTGATCCCGGTCGACGAGGTTCGCTAGCCTCGTCCGATCATGACCTTCCCCTCCCCCTACGACGAGTGGTTCCCCGACGCCGCCTTCGACGGCACCTACGGACGCACCCGCGCCGACCTCCACGCGATCGAGCCCGTGCCCGCTCCGTCGGGGTTCGCCGAGCGCTGGTCGCGGTGGCGGGGCGAAGCGCGGGCGACGGATGCCGCACCCGTCAGGCTCGCGACGACCTCGGTCGCCGGGCGGCGGGTCTCGCTCATCGAGCATGGCGGGGCCGACGGCGTGCGCCTGCGCGCCTGGGTCGTCGAGCCCCGAGTCGGCGCACCCCGCGCGGGCATCGTGCACTCCCACGGCTACGGCGGACGTGAGGCGGTCGACCTCGCGCGCGTCCCGGAGGACATGGCGGCGATCTTCCCGGTGGCGAGGGGGGTGCCCACGCTGAATCGCGGCGTGGGCGCACCAGAGCCGGTCGAGCAGCACGTGCTCGCGGGCATCGACGATCCCGAGCAGTACGTCCTGGGACTCTGCGCCCGCGACCTGTGGCTCACCGCCGATGCCCTTGCGGCCCTCGCGGGAGAGCTGCCCCTGTACTACGTCGGCGAGAGCTTCGGCGGCGGTGTCGGCGCGCTCGCCCTGCCGTGGGACGACCGCTTCGTCGGCGCGACGCTCATCGTGCCGAGCTTCGGACAGTACGACGAGCGACTGTCGGTGCCGTGCCTCGGCAGCGGCGAGGTCGTGCGGATGCACGTCGCCGAGCACCCCGAGGCCCGGGACACCCTGCGCTGGTTCGACGCGTCGAGTGCTCTGGGTTTCACGCAGGTGCCGGTGCGCGTCGAAGCGGCGCTCTGGGATCAGTACGTGCCGCCGCAGGGCCAGTTCGGCCTCGCGAACGCGGCTCGACAGCTCGAGCTCGCGGTGCTGCCTGCGGGTCACGCCGAATACCCCGGAATGGATGCCGTCGTCGCCGCCGCCGTCCGCGACGGCCGCGCCCACCTCGAACGCGCGCTGCGCGCAGCATCCGCCTGAGCATCGCCCCCCGCGCAGACGAGCACTGGACGGCACTTGTCATAACAGGTATGCTCAACCTGTCATTACAGGTTGCGCAGCGCCGCAGCATCCGTTCGAGGAGCACCGATGCCCCAGTTCCACACCCCGCCGATCTCTCCGATGGCGATCGCCTTCGACGCCGAGAACCTCACGCTCTCACCCGAGGGTCCGACGCTCACGCGGCGGATGTCCGACCTGGAGGGGCTCTTCCTCGACGGCGATGCGTGGCAGGCATCCGCGAACGGCGAGAACCCCGTGGTCTACACGGTCGTGAGCTCCCCGGTGCCCGAGGTCGACCGCGAGCTGCCGCAGTCGATCACGACGATCATGGCGGGCGACACATCGGGCGAGCTGTGGATGACCAAGGGTCACCAGCATCCGAACCACCAGGGCGAGATCTACCTCGCGTTGAAGGGGCGCGGCGGGCTGCTCATGTTCGACGGCGAGCGCACCGAGTGGCTCGACATGCTGCCGGGGACGATCGGCTACATCCCGCCGGGCTGGGCGCACCGCTCGATCAACGTCGGCGACGAGCCGTACTCGTTCCTCGCCGTGTACCCCGGTGGCGCGGGCCACGACTACGGCTGGGTGCTCGAGCACGGCATGGGGTCCCGCGCCTACCGCGCGGCGGACGGCGTCGACCTGCGGCCCTACTCGACAGCCGAGGCGGCCGCACCGACCGCACCCGCCGCACCCGCCGCGGAATAGGCTCCGGCCATGATCATCGCGCACGACCTGGGCACGACCGGCGACAAGGCGTCGCTGCATCACGACGACGGCCGCCTGGTGACCTCGGTCACGGTGCCGTACCCGGCGCACTTCGCCGCCGGCGGGATCGCCGAGCAGGATCCGGCCGACTGGTGGGGCGCCGTGGTCAGCGCCACGAGAGACCTCCTCTCCCGATCCGGCGTGGCGCCCGAGACCGTCGTCGGCCTCGTGGTCAGCGGGCAGATGATGGGCACGGTGCTGCTCGACGCGCACGGCGAACCGGTGCGGCCGGCGATCATCTGGGCCGACACCCGCTCGGGATCCCAGACGCGGATGCTGGAGCAGGCCATCGGCGCCGACGAGGCGTACCGCGTGCTGGGCCACCGCCTGAACCCGACGTACTCGGTCGAGAAGATCATGTGGGTGCGCGACAACGAGCCCGACGTGTGGTCGCGCGTGCGGCACTTCTGCGTCGCGAAGGACTACATCGTCTACCGGCTCACCGGCCGACTCGCCACCGAGCGATCGGATGCGTCGGGCACGAACGCCTACGATCAGGTCGCCGGCACGTGGTCGGCCCGCGTGCTCGAGGCCGCCGGTCTCGATGCGTCGCTGTTCCCCGAGATCCTCGAATCCACGACGGTGGCGGGGACCCTCACGACCGAGTCCGCCGATGCGCTGGGCCTGCCCCGGTCGGTGCGCGTGGTCATGGGCGGCGGCGACGGCCCGCTCGCCGCGGTCGGCTCGGGCGTCGTCGCCCCCGAGGACGGCGCATACGTGTGCCTCGGCACCTCGTCGTGGATCTCGTTCGCGAGCCTCGCACCGCTGCACGACCCGCTCCTGCGCACCATGACCTTCGACAACGTCGTGCCCGGATCGTTCGTGCCCACCGCGACCATGCAGGCCGGCGGCGCCTCCGTGCAGTGGATCGCCGAGGCGCTCTCGCCCGACCCCGCCCGTCCCGAGACCGGACGTCTCACCTCCGAGGCGGGCGGCGACCTCGACACCGAGGACCTCTACTTCCTCCCGTACCTCCTCGGCGAGCGCTCGCCCCTGTGGGATCCGCACGCGCGCGGAGCGTTCGTCGGCATCGGCCGCCACCACACCCGCGCGCACCTCACCCGGGCGGTGCTCGAGGGCGTCGCCTTCAACCTGCTCACCTGCATCGAGGCGTTCCGAGAGTCGGGCGCCGTGATCGACCGCATCGACGCGGTCGGCGGCGGGGCGCAGAGCGACGTGTGGCTCGGCATCCTCGCCGACGTGTGGGGCGTGCCGATCCGGCGCCGCACCATCGTCGAGGAGGCGAACAGTCTGGGCGCCGCCGTGACGGGGGCGGTCGGACTGGGACTCGCCGACTTCTCCGCCGCACGCGCGCTCAGCGAGGTCACGGCCGAATTCTCGCCGGATGCCGGTCGGCACGCCGTCTACGCGCAGCGTCACGCGCGCTTCGTCGACGCATACACGGCGCTCGAGCCCTGGTTCGCCGGCTCGCCGTCGGCGCGGGAGGCGTGATGGGCGTCATCCTCGCGACCAGTCGATCGTTCTCCGACGGCGACCTCGACCTCGTCGCCCGTGCGCGGGCCGCGGGTCACGAGATCGTCCGCGGCCCGGCGCACCACGGGCTCACCGAGCTCGCCCCCCTCCTGGCGGCAGCGGAGGGATGGGTCGCCGGCACCGGTCCGGTGACCGACGAGCACCTCGCCGCCGCCCCGAACCTCCGCGTCGTCGCGCGGTACGGCGTGGGCGTCGAGGCGGTGGATCTCGACGCGGCACAGCGCCGCGGCATCCCCGTCACGAACACCCCGGGCGCCAACGCGGATGCCGTCGCCGACCACGCCGTGGGATTGATGCTGGCGGCGCTGCGATTCATCCCCGACGGCGACCGCCGCGTGCGCACCGGCGACTGGAGCGTGCGCCGCGGTCGCGAGCTCGGTGCGGCGACCGTCGGCGTCGTCGGCTTCGGCCGCATCGGACAGGGCGTCGCGCGGCGACTGAGCGGCTTCGGGCCTCGCATCCTCGCGAGCGACCCGTTCCTCCCGGCAGGCGTGATCGCCGCAAACGGCGCGGAGCCCGTCGATCTCGACGAGCTGTTCCGCACCGCCGACCTCATCACCCTGCACGCGCCGGGAGGGCAGACGCTCGTCGACGCCGCGCGGCTCGACGGCATCCGCCCCGGCACCGTGCTCGTGAACACCGCCCGCCCCGACCTCGTCGACGAGCAGGCTCTGGCCACGGCGCTGCGCGACGGACGGCTGGGCGCATACGCGGCCGACACGCTCGACGGCGACACCGCGGCGAGCGCGAGCCCGCTGCTCTCCGACGATCTCGCCGACCGGGTCACGGTCACCCCGCACCTGGGCGCGCAGACCACGCAGGCCGTCGACAACATGGGCTCGCTGTCGCTCGACGACGTGCTCGCCGTGCTGGCGGGCCGAGAACCCGCCCACCCCGTCTC
>NZ_LWCU01000008.1 GCF_001650405.1 Microbacterium sp. H83
CTGCACACTCGCCCGACCCCCGCGCCCACGGCCCCAGGCCCCGGGCACACTTCCCCGCAGTGAGCCGGAGCCCGCGAGGTCAGCGAGGTCGGCGAGGTCGGCGAGGTCGGCGAGGTCGACGGTGACGACGAGGGTGGGCGCCGCGCCTGCGATCGTGGGCATGCTGTCATGYCGAGCCGCGACYGACAGCGCCATCGCGAGCGCRTCRTGGCGCTTCTGCGCAGCGGTGCGGTCATCGAACACACACCGCGGATCGGAATTGAACGGATCCTCCGCCCCCGCATCACACGCAGAACCCGGACGATCACCACGACCCGGCGGGACATCTGCTCCCGCGTCGGGGGGTTCCGCCTGCCGACGTCGATCGTGGGTGWCGTCGGCGGTCTGAGCGTCGGMAGYGCGCATGTCGTCGTCAGGAGTGCGCGYGTCGTCGTCGGCGGCCGTGAAGCGGACCCCGTCCGGGACCGGCGGGCCATCGCCCTTGGGATTCGTGATCGCGTCGAGGAGCAGCTCGAGCTGAGCCGCGACGTCGGGGGTCAGCCACCCCCTGATCGGGCGGAGACCGTCGCGGATGCGCCCGAGARTGACCCCGCGGCGTCGCTCCGGCTCATTGCCCGGCATCTCGCCGTCGGGGTCCAGGAGCGCCGCGATCATGTCGGCGAGCARTTTCAGCTGTTCCGTGGTCGGCGCCGGGCCGCGGCCGGGTGACTCCGGATCGCGCGCACCGCGGGCTGCGTCGGCGAGGTGCTCGTCGGCGCCGAGGCGTTCGTCGGCGCTGATCCGGTGGGCGATCTTCTCGATCGGCGTCGTCGCGGCCAGCATCCCCGACACGGAGATCACCCCCTCGAGCAGAGCGTCACGCAGCGCCGGCCACCGAGCGGGCAGACGTTCGCCGGACGAGGGGCTGATCTCCCGAAGGACCAAGGGGACGACCTTGCCCAGGCGGGTCGCCCCGGCCACGTCGACGAGCAGCGTGCGCTGCAGGAGCTCGGACTGCGACCGGCACCCGGCCGCATGGGGGAACTCGACAGGATGCCCCGTGGCGAGAGTCTCGACCACGACCGCATCCACCCGACGCCTGACCGCACCCGCCGCCTGCAGGATCTCGACCCGCTCCGCGTCCGACACGCCCGCGAGAGCGTCATCGGAGAGCACCCGATCGAGGTCGGCGACGACCTGACCGAGAAGGACGCGAGGACTGGTGGACATGACCCCAGTCAACCCGCCCCCACCGACATTCCCACCCCCGAATCGAGCAGAAACAGCCCAGATCAGAAGCATATTCCGGCATCCCGCGCGAGCATGCCGGAGTATCACCGACCCAGGCGCGGCGCGCACTGCCGAGCCCCGGGACCCTCACACCGCGAGGAGCACGATCCCGACCGCCACGACCGCCGATGCGGCGATCCGCCACACCGGTCTGCTCTCCTTGAGCACGAACACCCCGAACAGGCTCACCAGCACGACGCTGACCTCCCTCAGCGGAGCGACGAGCGCCACGGGAGCGATCCGGATCGCCGTGAGCACCAGGATGTACGACAGCGGAGAGAGGATGCCGAACGCGACGATGCGCCGCCACTGCGTGCGCCCGAGCGCCCGGACCGCAGCCCAGCGACCACGGAGCCCCACCGTGTAGAAGGGGATCTCGAGGAGCATCGTGCCGACCATGAAGGCGACCGGCGAGAGGCTCCAGGTGCGCACCGCGTTCGCATCCCAGATCGTGTAGATCGCGATGGCGACGCCCGTGAGCAGGCCGAAGACGAGCCCGAGGTCGATCCCCCGCCGACGCCCCTGCGCTCGGCCCCGGTCGACCAGACCGATCGCCACGACACCGACGATGATCGCGGCGACGCCCACCAGCGCGATCGCCGACGGCCTCTCCCCGAGCAGCAGCACCGCGACCAGGACCGACAGGAAGGGACCGGTCCCCCGCGCGGTCGCGTAGACGGTCGACAGGTTGCCCTCTCGATATCCGCGCTGCAGCACCGCCATGTACGCGACGTGCAGCACCGCGGAGACCCCGACTCCGAGGAGGAAGGCGAGCACATCGTCGGTGCCGAGTCCGCCCGTGAACGGGATGACGCCGATCCAGACGACCGTGCCGCCGACCGCGCCCCACCAGAGGAACGGCATGCCCGCCTTGCTCACCCCGTGGGCGATGACGTTCCAGGCGGCGTGCGCGATCGCGGCGGCGATGACGAGACCGAAGGCGAGAGCAGACATGCGGGACCCTTCCATCCGTCGCGGGCGCGACGAACAGGGTCCTCCGGGCTTTTGTCCTGTCAGATGACGGCGCTCCTGCGGAGGAGCACCGTGGCGCCGCTCGGACCAGTCGAGCCGACCCCTCGCGGGAGGGATCGTGCCCCGGAACCCTAGGCGCTATCGGTGTCACCGTAGTCGTCGAACGTGTCCGGCAGGTGAACAGGATGCCGTCGGCGGCGGCGCATCCGCAGTGTCGGACCCCTCCGATTACGATCGAAGGACGCCATCAGGAAGGTCGACCATGCCCGTCACCCCCGACGCTCTCGCCCATGCCGAGGATCTCGCCGACTTCGTCGCCGCCTCCCCCTCGAGCTACCATGCCGCCGCCGAGACGGCGCGCCGCCTCGAGAGCGCCGGGTTCGAGCGCCTCCACGAGGAGAGTGCCTGGGAGATCGGTCCCGGGGGCCGCTACGTCGTGGTGCGCGACGGGGCGACGATCGCGTGGACGATTCCCGACGACGCCACCGCGACCACGCCCGCGCACGTCTTCGGCGCTCACACGGACTCGCCCGGATTCAAGCTCAAGCCGCAGCCGACCACCGGCGGACGGGGCTGGCTGCAGGCCGCCGTCGAGGTCTACGGCGGGCCGCTGCTGAACTCCTGGCTCGACCGGGAGCTCAGCCTCGCGGGACGCCTCGCGCTCTCCGACGGCCGCGTCGTGCTCGCCGACACGGGCGCGCTGCTGCGTCTTCCGCAGCTCGCGGTGCACCTCGATCGCGGCGTCAACACCAACGGCCTCGCGCTCGACAAGCAGAGCGAGACGCAGCCCGTGTGGGGCCTCGGAGAGGCATCCGACGCCGACATCCTCGCCGAGCTCGCCCGGTCGGCCGATGTCCGCGCATCCGACATCCGCGGGTACGACGTCGTGATCGCCGACGCGGCGCGCGGTGCGGTGTTCGGCAAGGACGACGCGTTCTTCGCATCCGGCCGCCTCGACGACCTGGCCTCGGTCCATGCGGGCGTCGTGGCGATCGAGCGCGCCGCCTCCGCGTCGGGAGCGGGGCACCCGATCGCACTCCTCGCCGCCTTCGATCACGAGGAGCTCGGCTCGAACTCGCGCTCCGGCGCCGCAGGCCCCTTCCTCGACGACATCCTCGGCCGCGTCTACGACGCCCTCGGGGCCGACGCCTCGCAGCGCCGTCAGGCGTTCGCCACGTCGTGGTGCCTCTCGAGCGACGTCGGCCACTCCGTGCACCCGAACTACGCGCAGAAGCACGACCCGGTCGTGCAGCCCGTGCTCGGCTCGGGACCGATCCTCAAGCTCAACGCCAACCAGCGGTACGCGACGGATGCCGTCGGCTCCGCCGCCTGGCGCGGCTGGTGCGACACCGCCGACGTCACGACGCAGGAGTTCGTGTCGAACAACAACGTGCCCTGCGGGTCGACCATCGGCCCGATCACGGCCACGCGCCTCGGCATCCGCACGGTCGACGTGGGCATCCCGATCCTGTCGATGCACTCGGCGCGCGAGCTCGCCGGGGTCTCCGACCTGCACGACCTCACGCGCGTCGCAGGAGCGTTCTTCGCCGGCTGAGCGCCGTCGACCGCCCCGATGGGCTCCGCTGGTGCCATCATGAGCAGATGACGGCGAATCAGCTCACCGAGACCCGGGGTGCGCTCATCGAGCGCGCGGGCATCGAGATCATCCCCGAGTCCGAGCGCACGGCGAAGCCGCGCGACCTCTTCTGGCCGTGGTTCGCGGCGAACGTGTCGGTGTTCGGCATGTCGTACGGATCGTTCGTGCTCGGCTTCGGCATCTCGTTCTGGCAGGCGACGATCGTGTCGGTGGTGGGCATCGTGGTGTCGTTCCTGCTGTGCGGTCTCATCGCGATCGCCGGCAAGCGCGGGTCCGCGCCGACCATGGTCCTCTCGCGTGCCGCGTTCGGCGTGCAGGGCCAGAAGGTCCCCGGCATCGTCTCGTGGCTGACGTCGATCGGCTGGGAGACGTTCCTCGCGATCATGGCGGTGCTCGCGACGGCGACCGTGATCTCGCAGCTCGGCGGCGACGGCGACAGCATCGCCCTGAAGATCATCGCGACCGTGATCGTCGCCGCGCTCATCGTCGCGGCCTCGGTTCTCGGCTACCACACGATCATGCGGATGCAGTCGGTGCTCACCTGGATCACCGGCGTCGTGACGGTGCTCTACGTGATCCTCGCGGCGCCGAGCATCGACATCGCCGCTGTGCTCGCGCGCCCGGACGGCGGGCTCGGGCAGGTCGTCGGCGCGCTGGTCATGGTCATGACCGGTTTCGGCCTCGGGTGGATCAACATCGCCGCCGACTGGTCGCGGTACCAGAAGCGCACGGCCTCCGACGGGGCGATCGTGGCCTGGAACACGATCGGCGGATCGGTGGCCCCGGTCATCCTCGTCGTCTTCGGTCTCCTGCTCGCCGGCTCGAACGACGACCTCTTCGCCGCCGTGCAGGCCGACCCCATCGGCGCCCTCGCCACCATCCTTCCCGTATGGGTGCTCGTGCCCTTCCTCCTCACCGCGGTGCTCGCGCTCGTCTCCGGCGCCGTGCTCGGCATCTACTCGTCCGGACTCACGCTGCTGAGCCTCGGCATCCGCATCCCGCGCCCGTCCGCCGCCGCGATCGACGGCGTGATCCTCACCCTCGGCACGATCTACGTCGTGTTCTTCGCGACCGACTTCCTCGGACCGTTCCAGAGCTTCCTCATCACGCTCGGCGTCCCGCTGGCATCCTGGGCCGGCATCCTCATCGCCGACATCCTGCGCCGGAGGAAGGACTACGACGAGGCCGCGCTGTTCGACAGCCGTGGCCGCTACGGCGCGTGGGACTGGATCTCGATCGTCACCATGGTCGTCGCGAGCGTGATCGGATGGGGCTTCGTGCTCAACGGATTCGCGGATGCCGCGCCCTGGAACAACTGGCAGGGCTATCTGCTCTTCCTGGTCGGCGGCGTCGACGGCGACTGGGCCTATGCGAACCTCGGCGTGTTCTTCGCTCTCGTGCTGTCGTTCGCGGTGACCTGGTTCGCCCGGGCGGGGGCGATCCGCCGCCAGGAGCAGACGGCGTGACCGGAACAGCGGCTCGCCAGGACGACGACTCCTGGCTCGTCGTGATCGATCCGCAGACCATCTTCGCCTCCCCCGATTCGGAATGGGGCTCGCCGTTCTTCGCCGACGCCATGCCTCGCATCCGCGCGCTGGCGGAGTCCTTCGGCGACCGCGTGCTGGTGACGCGGTGGACGCCGACGGCCGACCGCTCGACGGCCTGGGGCGACTACTTCGCGGCGTGGCCGTTCGCCGACCGACCGGCGGACGATCCGCTGTACGACCTGGTCCCCGAGGCTGCCGACCTGACGTCGAGACCGACCCTCGATGCGCCGACGTTCGGCAAGTGGGGCGAGATCGAGAAAGTGGTGGGCGCGGGCGCGCACATCGTCCTGACCGGGGTGTCGACCGACTGCTGCGTCATCTCCACGGCGCTGGCCGCAGCGGATGCCGGGGCGCACATCGCGCTCGTCGCCGACGCGTGCGCCGGGTCGACGGCCGAGAACCACGCCGCGGCGATCCAGGTGATGGGCCTCTACCCGCCGCAGATCACGGTCACCGACACCGCGACCGTGCTCGCCGGGCGCTGAGCGCACCGCGGGGTCCGGACCCCGGCACCGGTCAGCCCGCAGCGCGCACCGCGGCCGCGATCTCCGCCGGGGATCCGCGCCACGGCGCACCGTGCCCGGCCAGCACCCACGACGCCGACAGGGCCGACAGCCGGTCGAGCGACGCGAGGGCCTCGTCGGGCTCGTCGGTGAAGGGAGCGGGCTGCGCACCCTCGCGGCCGGTGAGCACGTGCCGCGTGGTCAGCGCATCGCCGACGAACACGGCGTCGACGGCGGGGACGTGCACGGCGATGCTGCCCGGCGAATGCCCCGGCATCCCGATGATCGCCGGCGCGCCCGGCAGCGCGAGCACCTCGCCGTCGACGACCTCAGTGACTTCGCTCACGTATCGCGTGCGCAGCGCGTTCTTGCGGATGCCGTAGGCGAAGAACCCGAGCAGCGGACCGATGCGCGCCGGCCCCATCGGCGACTTCGGCTTCTCCCCCGTGCGAACACGATGCGCGTCGGCTCCGTGGATGAACACCGGCACGCCGGCCTCGACGCGCAGCCGCTCGGCGAAGCCGATGTGGTCGCTGTCGCCGTGGGTGAGCACGAGGCCGCGGATGTCGGTGATCGGCCGCCCGATCTCGGCGAGCGTGCGCTGCAGATCGCTCCAATGCCCCGGCATCCCGGCATCGATCAGCGTGATGCCCTCGGGCAGGTCGATCAGGTAGGAGGCGACGATGTCGTTGCCCAGGCGGTGGAGGTGCGGTGCGAGCTGCATGGCGGATCCTTCGGTTGGTTGCGATGGCTACGTTACGTAGCTATCATGGCTATTGTCAATAGCTATCGCGGTGGATCCCGTCACCGAACGTCAGGAGGCCGGAATGCCGACACCCGAGAGGACGTCCCTCGCCCAGATCGTCGCCGCCGGTCGAGAGATCCTGGAGGTCGCCGGCCCCGGCGGCCTCACGATGCAGGCGGTCGCCGATCGAGTGGGCGTGCGCGCGCCGTCGCTGTACAAGCGGGTCCGTGATCGCGAGGCCCTGCACGCGGCCGTCGCCGGGGCGTCGATCGACGCGCTGAGCATCGGGCTCGAGGCGGCCGGCGACGATCTGACCGCTCTCGGCCACGCCTACCGGTCGTTCGCGCACCGGCATCCGGAGGGCTTCCGGCTCATGTTCACCGCGGCAGCCCCCGACGACGCGCTGCACCGGTCGTCGGAGCACGTGCTCCGCGCCTGCGCGGCCGTCGTGGGGCAGGCCGACGCGCTGGACGCCGCCCGACTCTTCACCGCCTGGGCGACCGGGTTCCTGCAGATGGAGCTCGCCGGCGCCTTCCGGCTCGGCGGCGACGTGGATCAGGCGTTCTCGTACGGGCTCCGCCGGATCATCGCAGGGCTCGCCGCCGAGGCCTGACCCGTCACCAGGCGGAATACTGCCAGGATGATGCGCGGAGAGGGGTTTCCATGACCGCGAGCGCGCACGCCCACGAGCGGGAGCACGAGCACGAGTCGGATCACCCGACGAAGGCTCGCCGTCCGCGGCACCGCCCCTGGCACCGCACCAAGGTCGCGGTCGCCCTGGTGCTGATCGTCGTGGCGATCGTCGCGATCGTCGGCGCGCTCACGCCGTGGCCCTCGGCCATGCTCATCCGCGCGGTCTTCACGAAGGGCGGCGACGAGACCGCTGCCGAGATGGACAGGCACGTGCCCGACACCGAGCTCACCGAGCAGCTCGACGTCGCGTACGCCGACGGTGGTGCGGATACGACGATGGACGTCTTCGCCCCGGCATCCGCCACCGGCCCTCTGCCCACGATCGTCTGGATCCACGGCGGCGCCTGGATCTCGGGGTCGAAGGAGAACGTCGACCCCTATCTGCGCATCCTCGCGGCGGAGGGGTACACGACCATCGGCGTGAACTACACGATCGGTCCGGAGGGCGTGTATCCGCTCGCCGTGAACCAGCTCAACGACGCCCTCGCCTACATCGACGAGAACGCCGACGAGCTCGGCGTCGACCCCGACCGGATCGTGCTGGCGGGCGACTCGGCCGGCGGCCAGCTCGCGAGCCAGATGGCCACGCTCATCACGAGCCCCGAGTACGCCGAGATCATGGGTGTCGAGCCGTCGCTGCAGCCGTCGCAGGTCGTGGCGACGATCCTCAACTGCGGCGTGTACGACCTGGCGGCGCTCGCGCGACTCGACGGCATCGCCGGATGGGGCTTCAAGTCGGCGATGTGGGCGTACTCGGGCACCAAGACCTGGGCCGAGGACTCCACGGGAGCGACCATGTCGACGATCGACTGGGTGACGGCGGACTTCCCCACCACGTACATCTCCGGCGGCAACGGCGATGGCCTCACCTGGCTGCAGTCGATCCCGATGGCTCAGCGGCTGGACGAGCTCGGGGTCGACGTGACGACGCTGTTCTGGCCCGCCCCGCACGAACCCGCACTGCCTCACGAGTACCAGTTCCAACTGGACTCCCCCGACGCGCAGACCGCCCTGGAGGAGACGATCGCGTTCCTCGACGCGCACACGACGAAGTAGTTCGGTCCTACTTCATCGTGTCGAGGATGCCGACGAGGCTCTCGAACGTGGTGAGCGGGTTGAGGATCGCGAAGCGCGTGTTCGGACGGCCGCCGTGCGAGCTCGGCACCACGAAGGCGCGCTGCGAGTCGAGCAGCTCGTCGGACCACCGGTCGTAGTCGGCGCGCTCCCATCCGTCGCGCTCGAACACCACGACCGACAGCTGCGGGTCGCGCACGAGGCGCAGCTCGGGACGCGTGGCGATCTCGTCGGCGATGCGCCGCGTGAGGGCGAGGGTCGCCGACACGGCCTCGCGATACGCGGCGACGCCGTAGGTCGCGAGCGAGAACCACAGCGGCAGGCCGCGCGGTCGACGCGTGAGCTGGATGGAGTAGTCGGACGGGCTGTAGTCCCCGGCGTCGGTGAGGGTGTCGAGGTACTCGGCGTGCTGCGTGTGCGCCCGGCGACCGGTCTCGGGATCGCGGTAGATCAGGGCGCAGCAGTCGAACGGCGCGAACAGCCACTTGTGCGGATCGACGATCACCGAGTCCGCGCGCTCGACCCCGGCGAAGACGCCGCGCGCCTCGGGAGCCAGCATCGCGGTGAGCCCGTACGCGCCGTCGATGTGCAACCAGAAGTCGAACTCGTCCTTGAGGGCGGCGATGCCCGCGATGTCGTCGACGATGCCGAAGTTCGTCGATCCGCCGGTCGCGACGACCGCGCAGATCTCGTCGCCGTGCTCAAGGAGCGCCGCCCGTACGGCATCCGCCCGCAGCACGCCGTCGTCGCCCGCAGGCACGAGCAGAACATCGGCGTCCATGACCTTCGCGGCGGACTTGTTCGACGAGTGCGCCTCGACGCCGCACACGATCTTCCAGCGCGCGGGCGGCGTCGTGCCGGCATTCGCCAGCCGTGCCGCCGCCGCCTCGCGCGCGGCGACGAGCGCCGAGAGGTTGCCGATCGTGCCGCCCTGCACGAACACGCCGCCGGCGCCCTCGGGCAGCCCGAACTCCCCGGCGAGGAAGGACAGCACCTCGTTTTCGGCATGCACCGCGCCCGCGCCCTCGAGCCAGCTGCCGCCGTACAGGCCGGATGCCGAGACGACGAGATCGAACGCGATCGACGCGATCGTCGGCGCGGTCGGGATGAACGAGAGATAGGCGGGGTGGCTGGTCGTCAGGCACGCCGGAGCGAGGATGTGCTCGAACACGCTGAGCGCCCGGTGCGAGCCGAGACCCGCGTCGGTGATCGTCGGCCCCACGAGCCGATCGAGCTCGGCGGGGGTCTGCGGCTTGTCGAGCGGCACATCGGCCGCCAGCATCCGTCGTCGCGAGTAGTCGAGCACGGCGTCGACGATCGCCGACGACTCGGGCGATGCCGCATGCATGCGTTGTGCGCTCATGGGATTCCTCCGCTGTCCGTGGGGGTGAGCCCGGGCGATCGGCCCGGGACGGTGTCGGTCGGTGCGTCCAGCACCGCCGCGAGCGTACGCCGCGCCAGCGCCGCGCGGTCGCGCGGCGCCCATTTCACGAGCGAGTGCGCGCTCATGCCGTCGACCATCGCGAGCAGCATCCACGCGGATGTCCCGGCGTCGACGCGGATGCTCGGGTCGCCGCTGACCGCCCGGGCGATGAGCTCCTCGAGCGCGCTCTGCCACCGGTCCATCTCGGCGCGCACGGCGGCGGCGAGCGCGTCGTTGCGGGCGCCCAGCGCCCATGCCTGCACCCACACCATCGCGACGTCCTCGCGGGAGTCGTCGAGCAGGGTCTCGATGATGCGCAGCAGCCCGTCGGGCAGATCCAGCGCCGGGTCGTGGCCGCCGATGACCTCGTCGCGCTCGGCGGCGACGATCAGCGCGAACACCTCGGCGACGAAGTCGTCCATCACCGGACGGTAGTGCGCGACGAGGGCGGGCGTGACGCCCACGCGCGCGGCGACCGCGCGCACGGTCAGCGCCTCGAGTCCGCTCTCGACGGCCAGCGCGACGGCGCCGTCGAGGATCGATCGCTCGCGCTGCTCCGGGGGCAGCCGACGAGCTGCGGGGGCTCTTGACGGGGTGTGCATCACGGGTTACCGTAGCAGCTGTTGATCAGGTGTTCAATAGCGGATGCCGATCTCGACCCGACAGCGAGGAGACCACGATGGCCTGGCAGATGCCCGCCGAGACCGCACGGCACGACCGCACCTGGATGGCGTTCCCCGCCGAGGGCGTGACCCTGGGCGAGTCGGCGGCCGAGCGCGAGGAGGGCTACGCCACGTGGACCGCCGTCGCCCACGCCGTCGCCGAGTTCGAGCCCGTCTCGATCCTCGTCGACCCGAGCGAGATCACGCGCGCCCGGCGGATGCTGAGCAGCGGCATCGACATCGTCGAGGCGCCCGTGGACGAGTTCTGGATGCGCGACTCCGGCCCGACCTTCGTGCTCGATCCGGAGCGGCCCGGCGTGCTCGGCGCGGTCGACTGGATCTTCAACGGGTGGGGCGCCCCGGCGTGGGCGCAGTGGCAGAAGGCCGCGCAGCACGCCCGCATCATCGCCGGTGCGGTCGGCGCCGAGCTCGTCAGCTCGACGCTCGTCAACGAGGGCGGCGGCATCCACGTCGACGGCGAGGGGACGGTCCTGCTCACCGAGACCGTGCAGCTCGACCCGCGCCGCAACCCCTACGCCGACCGCCAGCGCGTGGAGGCCGAGATGGCGCGCACGATCGGCGCGACGACCGCCGTGTGGCTGCCGCGCGGCCTGACCCGCGACTACGACGAGTTCGGCACGAACGGTCACGTCGACATCGTCGCGACGCTCGTCTCTCCCGGTCGGCTGCTGCTGCACGACCAGCGCGATCCCGCTCATCCCGATCACGCGGTGACGCGCGAGCTGCGCGCGCACCTCGCCGCACAGACGGATGCCGCGGGCCGCCGCTTCGACATCATCGACCTCCCGGCTCCGTCGACGCTCCGCGACGAGGAGGGCTTCGTGGACTGGAGCTACGTCAATCACCTCGTCACCAACGACGGCGTGGTCGCGTGCGGGTTCGGGGACGAGTCGGCGGATGCCGCGGCCCGCGAGATCCTCGCCGACGTCTACCCGGGTCGCCGCGTGGTCACGGTCGACGCCCGACCGCTGTTCGACCGCGGCGGCGGCATCCACTGCATCACGCAGCAGCAGCCGAGCGCGGGGGTGGTGTGATGTTCGACGTCGTGGAGGCCTCGATCGCCGATCTGCGGCGAGCGCTCGACACCGGAGCGACGACCGCCGTCGAGCTCATCGACGCCTACCTGGCCCGCATCGCCGCGTACGACGGCCCCGACACCACGACCGCGCTGAACGCCGTCGTGGTCCGGAATCCCGCAGCGCGGGCCGAGGCGGCGGCATCGGATGCGCGTCGTGCGCGCGGCGAGACGCGGGGGCCGCTCGACGGCATCCCCTACACCGCGAAGGACAGCTACCTCGTGCGCGGCCTCACCGCGGCATCCGGCAGCCCGGCGTTCGCCGACCTCGTGGCGCAGCACGACGCCTTCACGATCGAGCGGCTGCGTGCCGGTGGCGCGATCTGCCTGGGGCTGACGAACATGCCCCCGATGGCCAACGGCGGCATGCAGCGCGGCGTCTACGGTCGCGCCGAGAGTCCGTACAACGCCGACTTCCTCACGGCGCCGTTCGCCTCCGGGTCCTCGAACGGCTCCGGCACCGCGACGGCGGCGAGCTTCGGAGCGTTCGGCCTCGGCGAGGAGACCTGGTCGAGCGGCCGCGGTCCCGCGACGAACAACGCGCTCTGCGCCTACACGCCCTCGCGCGGGGTGATCTCGACGCGCGGCAACTGGCCGCTCGTGCCGACCATGGACGTCGTCGTGCCGCACACTCGCACGATGGCCGACCTCTTCGAGGTGCTCGACGTCATCGTCGCCGACGACGCCGAGACGCGCGGCGACTTCTGGCGGGCGCAGCCGTGGGTGACCGTGCCCGCCGCCTCCGCCGTGCGCCCCGACTCGTACCGCGGGCTCGCCGACGACGGCGCCGCGCTCGCCGGTGCGCGCATCGGCATCCCCCGCATGTACATCAACGCGGACCCCGATGCCGGCACCGCGGAGGATCCGGGAATCGGCGGCCCCACCGGGCAGCGCATCGAGACGCGCGCGTCGGTCGTCGACCGCTGGGAGGCCGCGCGCCGCGACCTCGAGGCGGCCGGAGCCACCGTGGTCGAGGTCGACTTCCCCGTGATCTCGAACTACGAGGGCGACCGACCCGGCGCGCCCACCATCGGGACGCGCGGGCTCGTGACGCCCGAGTATCTCCAGCGCGAGATCGTCGACCTGTCGGCGTGGGCGTGGGAGGACTTCCTGCGGGCGAACGGCGACCCGGCGCTGTCCACGCTGGCCGACGTCGACGGGACGCGGATCTTCCCGCATCCGGAGGGCGCGCTGCCGGATCGCTACACGGGGTTCGACGACGACATCGCAGAGTACCCGGACTGGGTGCGCGTCCACCCCGACGCACGGTTCGAGGACATGCCCGAGCTGCCCGACGGCCTCCGCGGCCTGGAAGAGACCCGGCGCCGCGACCTGGAGGAGTGGATGGACGGACTCGCGCTCGACGCGGTCGTGTTCCCCGCGGTGGCCGACGTGGGTCCGGCCGACATGGACGTGAGCGAGACCTCCGCCGACCTCGGATGGCGCAACGGCACCTGGATCGCGAACGGCAACCTCGCCGTGCGCCACCTCGGCATCCCGACCGTCACCGTGCCGATGGGCCTGATGGCCGACATCGGGATGCCGATCGGCCTGACGTTCGCCGGCCGCGCGTACGACGACACGGCTCTGCTGCGGCTCGCCGCCGCCTTCGAGGCGACCGGGGGTCCGGGAGAGCGCCGCACCGCTCCCCCGCGCACGCCGAGGCTGCGAACCTGACGTGGCAGGACATTTCACGGTTGTGACGCCCGACACGATTGTTATATGTTCGCTGCATGAGCACTGAGACGAACGAGCGCGAGCTCGAGTCCGGCATCGTCACCGACCTGACCGGACGCATGACGTACGGGTCGTACCTCGCCCTCGACCAGCTGCTCTCCGCCCAGCATCCGGTCAGCGAGCCCGAGCACCACGACGAGCTTCTGTTCATCATCCAGCACCAGACGACCGAGCTCTGGCTCAAGCAGCTGCTGCACGAGCTGTCGTCCGCGCGGGAGCTCCTCGCCAGCGACGATCTCCGTGAGGCGCTGAAGCGCGTCGCACGCGTCAAGCGCATCCAGGACGTGATGACCCAGCAGTGGTCGGTGCTCGCGACCCTCACCCCGACGGAGTACGCGCAGTTCCGCGGTGCGCTGGGCAGCTCGTCGGGCTTCCAGTCGGTGCAGTACCGCGCGGTGGAGTTCGCGCTGGGCAACAAGAACGAGAAGATGCTCGGCGTCTTCCGCGATCACCCGGCGAACCTCGCGCTGCTGACCGCCGAATGGGAGAAGCCCACCCTGTACGACGAGTTCCTCCGGTACGCGTCGCGCCGCGGCCTCCCGGTGCCGGCCGAGATCCTCGACCGCGATGTGCGGCAGCCGTACCGCGAGACCCCCGAGCTCGTGCCCGCGATCCGCGAGATCTATCAGAACCACCAGGAGCACTGGGACCTGTACGAGGCATGCGAGGACCTCGTCGACCTCGAGGACAACTTCCAGTTCTGGCGATTCCGCCATCTCAAGACCGTCGCCCGCACGATCGGGATGAAGGTCGGCACCGGGGGCTCCAGCGGCGTCGGCTTCCTCCAGCGGGCGCTCGACCTCACGTTCTTCCCCGAGCTCTACACCGTGCGCACGGAGATCGGCGGCTGATGCTCGCCGCGACGTTCTTCGACGGCGAAGGATGGCGGGACGCCGTGCTCGACACGACGGACGAGCGCCCGACGCTGCGAGACGCCTGGACCACGCCCGGGATGCCGCGGCTCGACGGCGTGCTCGTCGGCGGATTCACCGACCACCACGTGCACCTGCAGCTGGTCGACCACGAGGACCTCGCCGCGTCCGCGCTGGGGCGCGTGGTCGACCTCGGGGCGGACCCCTCGGCCATCGCCGCCCTCGCCGCTGCGGGCGGGGTCGTCGTCGAGTACGCGGGCGCCTTCCTCACCCCGGTGGGCGGATACCCGTCGGATCGAGACTGGGCTCCCGACGGGTCGTTCCGCGAGATCGCGGACGCCACGGACGTCGAGCGCGCGGTGCGCGAGATGGCGGATGCCGGAGCATCCTGCATCAAGGTCGCGAGCAACAGCAGCGCCGGACCGGTCTTCGACGACGCCCTCCTCGGCACGATCGTCGGAGCCGCCCACGCACTCGGGCTGCCGGTCGTCGCGCACGCCGAGGGCCGGGGCGAGGCGCAGCGAGTCGCGCGTCTGGGTGCCGACCTGCTCGCCCACGCGCCGTTCACCGAGCGGCTCACCGACGCCGAGATCGCCGAGCAGGCCGCCTCCGTCTCGTGGATCTCGACGCTCGCGATCCACGGCGGCGCCGATCTCCACGTCGCACTCGACAACGTCCGCCGCTTCCACGCGGCCGGCGGCACCGTGCTCTACGGCACCGACATGGGCAACGGTCCGACCCCGGTGGGGCTGAATCCGCAGGAGCTCGCCGCCCTGCGCGACGCCGGGGTCACCGGCGTCGATCTGCTGCGCGCCCTCGCGCCGCACGACCCGCGAGAGTCCCGATCCCGCCTCCTGCTCCTCCCCGGGGTCGACGCCGACCCCGCGCTCGCCCGCCCTCTCACCCGCGCCGACCTGAAGGCCTGACATGACGACTGACGCCGTTTCCCGCACCGCCGGCTCCTCCGACGACTCCCTGCTCGACCTCGCCCGCGCCCTCGACGCCGCCGACCCGCTCGCCGTCCACCTCGACGCGTTCGCCGAGGCGCCGGGGGTCGGCGCCTACCTCGACGGCAACTCGCTGGGACGCCCGGTGCGCGACGTGCCGGAGAGGCTCGCGTCGTTCGCCCGCGAGGACTGGGGCACGCGCCTCATCCGGTCGTGGGACGAGCAGTGGATGGCGCTGCCGATGGAGCTCGGCGACCGCATCGGTCGCGTGGCCCTGGGAGCGGCCCCCGGTCAGACCGTGGTCGCGGACTCGACGAGCGTGCTCATCTACAAGCTCATGCGGGCGGCGCTCGCCGGGCCGGCAACAGGCCGGACGGAGCTCGTGATCGAGACCGGCAACTTCCCGACCGACCGGTTCCTCGCCGAGGGCGTCGCCGCCGAGACCGGCGCGACGATCCGCTGGCTCGAACCCGACCCGGTGCACGGGGTGCAGGTCGCCGACGTCGCCGCCGTCGTCTCGGAGCGCACGGCCCTCGTGTCCCTCAGCCACGTCGACTACCGGTCCGGCGCGCTGGCGGACATGCGCGGCATCACGGCGATCGTCCACGATGCGGGGGCGCTGATGATGTGGGACCTCTGCCACTCGGCGGGCGTCGTGCCGATGCAGCTCGACGCGTGGGGCGTCGACATGGCCGTCGGGTGCACGTACAAGTACCTGAACGGGGGTCCGGGCTCCCCCGCGTTCGCGTATCTGCGCAGCGCGCATCAGGGCGTGCTGCGCCAGCCCATCCAGGGGTGGTGGAGCGCGGCGGACATCTTCGCGATGGGGCCGGAGTACGTCCCCGCCGGCGACATCCGCCAGCTGCTCAGCGGCACCCCGCCCGTGACGTCGATGCTCGCGATGCAGGCGATGCTCGACCTCCTCGAGGAGGCCACCGTCGACGCGGTGCGCGACAAGTCGCTGAGTCTCACCGACCTCGCGGTGCGCGCATCCGACGAGGTGCTGGCGCCGCTCGGCGTGCGCCTCCTGAGCCCGCGCGACGGCGCCGTCCGCGGCGGCCACGTGACGATCGGGCATCCCGACTTCCGGGCCGTGACGCAGACGCTCTGGGCGGCGGGCATCATCCCGGACTTCCGCTTTCCCGACGGGATCCGCCTCGGCCTCTCCCCGCTGAGCACCTCGCACGTCGAGACGGTCACCGGCGTTCTGGCGGTGCGCGACGCCCTGGAGTCGCATGTCGGCTGAGCCCGTCGCCCCCGCCGCGGGAGCGGTGCTCGACGACATCGACGCGCGCCCTGGCAGCACGGCCTCCCTCCTGCGCACCCTCGTCGGCCTGTACCTGCGACCGCTCGGCGGGTGGATCTCGGCCGCCGACCTCGTCGCCCTCGCCGGCGATCTCGGCATCCCCGCGGCACAGGCTCGCACGGGCATCACCCGCCTCAAGCAGAAGGGTCTGCTGCTCGCCGCGCGCGAGCGTGCGATCGGCTATCGGCTCAACCCGGATGCCGTCGCCATGCTCGAGCGGGGCGACCGGCGCATCTTCACGATGCGGCAGATGACGGACGCCGACGCGTGGTGCCTCATCTCGTTCTCGGTACCAGAGAGCGCCCGCAGCATCCGCCACCAGCTCCGCCGTCGCCTGCAGTGGATCGGCGCGGGCGTCGTGTCCCCCGCGCTGTGGATCTGCCCCGGCCATCTGCAGGGCGAGGTCGAGGACATCCTCGACGAGCTCGGCATCCGCGCTGCCGCGACCCTCTTCCAGGCGGGGACCCCGGTGACGTCCGCGCCCCTGCCCGAGGCCGCGGCGACCTGGTGGGACCTCGATGCGCTCCGCGCGGAGCACGAGGCGTTCCAGCGCTCCGTCGGCGCCCTCCCCGCCGAGCCCTTCGCGGCCTACGTGCACCTCATGGACCGGTGGCGGGTGCTTCCCTACGTCGACCCGGGGCTGCCGCCGTCGATGCTCCCGACCGACTGGCCGGGAGCGCACAGCCTGTCGGAGTTCTCGCGGCTCTCCGCCGCCCTCGAGGGTGCCGCCTGGCAGCGCGTGCGCGATCTCACGGGGTCGACGGCGATGCGCTCGGAGCCGGAGCCGTCGTCGCGCGCGCAATGAGCCGCGTCGGCAGGATCACGTGCATCTCGTCGAGCTCGCGACCGGTGAGCAGCGTGAACACCATGTCCGCCGCGACGGCTCCGAGCCGGCGCATGGGCTGCTGGATCGTGGTCAGAGGGAGGGCGCGACGCGTCGCCTCCGGCACGTCGTCGAACCCGATCACCGACAGGTCGTCCGGCACGCGCAGGCCGAGTCCCTGCGCGACGTCGATCACGGCGATCGCCGACAGGTCGTTGGCGGCGAAGACGGCGGTCGGGCGTGACGCGCTCGCGAGCATGACGCGCGCGGACTCCCGCGTCGTCTCCAGGTCGTAGCGGCCGACGCCGATGAGCGCGGGGTCGAGCGGGATGCCGGCATCGGCGAGCGCCCTGCGGTAGCCGGCGTCGCGGAGTCCGGCCGAGCGGAGGTCCGGACGTCCGGCGAGGAACCCGATGCGCCGATGGCCGAGCTCGATGAGGTGGCGGGTCGCGGCGAGCGCCCCGCCGAAGCTGTCGGACTCGACCGTGGGGAGGTCGGCCCGCCCGGTGTGCGGATCGACGGCGACGACGGGGATCTCGGTGGCCGCGCTCACCACGGTCGGGGTGACCATGATCGCGGCGTCGATGAGCGTGCCGGAGAGCCTGCTCAGCGAGCGCCGCTCCCATCCGTCTCCGGCTCCCTGGTGCGAGCCCGCGTAGGCGAGCAGGTCGAAGGCCGAGTCGTGCATCGCGGCGCCGACGCCTTTGAGGATCTCGGCGCTGAACGGCTCGAAATCGGCGAGGAGCACGCCGATCACCCCGGTCCGCCGCGCACGCATGCTGCTGGCCACGAGGCTCGACTCGTATCCCAGCTCGCGCACGGTGTCGAGCACGCGCCGCACCGTGGCATCCGCGATCCCGTACCGCCCGTTGACGGCCTTGGAGACGGTCGACACCGAGACGCCTGCCGCCTTCGCGACGTCGTGGATCGTCGTGCGTGCGCCCATGAGACGTCAGCGTAGCGCGGCCGAAACCGCCATGGAAACTGTTTTCGAAAACGTTTGACGATAGCCGCGGTCGACTGGAGACTGCATCCACCGCGGTCTCGCCCGAGCGCTGCGGGCGCCCGCATCGTCGCGGTGCGCGACTCGATGAGGAGAACGATCACATGAACAGCAGAAGGCTCCCGCTCGCCTCCGCGGCCGTCCTGGCCGTCGGGGCCCTCGCACTCTCCGGCTGCACCGCCGGCGACTCCGGCTCCGGCGACGGCGCGACCAGCATGACTCTCTGGCACAACTCCACCACCGGCCCCGGCGTCGAGTTCTGGGAGCAGACGGTCGCCGACTTCGAGGAGGAGAATCCCGGAGTCACGATCGAGATCCAGTCGATCCAGAACGAGGACCTCGACGGCAAGCTGCAGACAGCGCTCAACTCCGGCGACGCCCCCGACATCTTCCTGCAGCGCGGCGGCGGCAAGATGGCCGCGATGGTCAAGGCCGGGCAGCTCAAGGACCTCACCGACGAGATCAGCGGAGCGGCGGCGGACGAGATCCCGGATGCCGCGTACTCGGCCAACAGTCTCGACGAGAAGATCTACGCGATGCCCGTGGCGGTGCTGCCCGGCGGCCTCTTCTACAGCCAGGACCTCTTCGACCAGGCGGGGATCACCGAGAACCCCACGACGCTCGACGAGCTCGAGACCGCCGCCGAGGCGCTGAAGACCGCCGGGATCGACCCGATCGCGCTCGGCGCCAAGGACGCCTGGCCCGCGGCCCACTGGTACTACTGGCTCGCACTGCGCGAGTGCAGCTCCGACACCCTCGCCGCCGCGGCCGACGAGATGGACTTCAGCGACGAATGCTGGGTCCGCGCGGGCGAGGACCTGCAGGCGTTCGCCGAGACGGAGCCGTTCAACGCCGGCTTCCTCACCACCTCCGCGCAGCAGGGCGCCGGCAGCTCGGCCGGCCTCATCGCCAACCACCAGGCCGGCATGGAGCTCATGGGCGCGTGGAACCCCGGGGTCATCGGGTCGCTCACTCCCGATCAGCAGCCCCTCGCCGACCTCGGCTGGTTCCCCTTCCCCGAGATCGACGGCGGCGACGGAGAGCCGGGATCGATGATGGGCGGCGTCGACGGCTACTCGTGCGCGGTCGACGCTCCCGACGCGTGCGTCGACTTCCTCAACTACCTGGGCACCTCCGACGTCCAGACCGCCTACTACCGGGCGTTCAACGCTCCCCCGGTCAACACCGTCGCCCAGGAGGCGGTGACCGAGCCGTACCTGCAGGCGATCCTCGAGGCGTACAACGCCGCTCCGTACGCGACGCAGTGGCTCGACACGGTCTACGGACAGAACGTCGGCAATGCGCTGAACGTCGCCGTCGTCGACCTGCTCGCCGGGAACAGCTCGGCGGAGGACCTCGTCAAGGCTGTCCAGGATGCCGCGGCGAAGGCGTGACACGGGCGCCCGGCTGGAAGTGATCCTTCTGGCCGGGCCCGCCCTGCTCGTCTTCCTCGCGTTCGTGATCTTCCCGGTGCTGATGGCGGCCTACTACGGCTTCTTCAGCTGGCAGGGCTACGGCCCGCCCACGGAGTTCGTCGGGCTGAAGAACTACCTCACGATCCTGCAGGACCCGCTCTTCCACGACGCGCTCGCGCACAACGGGGTCGTCCTCGTCCTGTCGCTCGTGCTGCAGGGACCGATCGCGATCCTGCTCGCGCTCCTCCTCAACCGGAGGATGCGCGGGCAGTCGCTGATCCGCGTGCTGATCTTCGTGCCGTACGTGATCTCGGAGGTGGTGGTCGGCACGGGATGGAGCCTGATGCTCCAGACCACCGGCGCGCTCAACGCCCTGCTGACCGATCTCGGACTGGGGTCCCTCGCCACCGACTGGCTGTCGGACCCCGGCATCGCGATCTGGACCCTGATGGCCATCATCACGTGGAAGTACGTCGGCTTCGCCGTCATCCTCTTCCTCGCCGGCCTCCAGGGGATCCCCGAGGAGCTCCACGAGGCGGCATCGATCGACGGCGCGTCCTACTGGCAGATCCAGTGGCGCATCACCCTCCCGCTGCTCGCGCCCACGCTACGCATCTGGGCCTTCCTGTCGATCATCGGCTCACTGCAGCTCTTCGATCTCGTCTACATCATCTGGGGGCAGTACATCGCCTCCACCGCCGGCACGTCGACCATGGCGACCTACATGGTCTCCGAGGGCCGCAATGCCGGCAACTACGGCTACGGCAACGCGGTCGCCGTCGTGCTCTTCGTCATCTCGCTCGTCGTCGCGCTGATCTACCAGCGAGCCGTGCTCCGCAAGGACACCGAGGGCGCGCTCACCGGAGCGTCCGGGCGTCCCCGTGCCCGTCGTCCGCGGGGTGCGGGCAGCGGCACGCCGTCGGCGCCGATCGACACCGCGCAGGAGCAGGCCGCATCCGCCGCCCTCGAGAAGGAGTCCGTCCGATGACCGCCACCTCGCTGCTGGTGACCCAGCGCCCGAGCCGCGCGGGCCGCCGCGCGGCCAGGCCCCCGCTGCCGTGGGCGAACCCGGCCGTCTACGTCGTCGCGGCGATCGCGGTCGCACTCATGCTCGCGCCGATCGCGTACATCATCATCGGCGGATTCCGCACCAACGCGCAGATCACGACCGATCCGGCCGGCTTCCCGCAGCCGTGGGTGACGTCGAACTACCTCGACGTGCTGTCCGGCGACGTCTTCTGGCGACTCGTGGGCAACTCCGCTCTCGTCGCCCTCGCCACGACCGTCGGCGTCGTCGCTCTCGGCCTCATGGCCGCGTACGTGCTGGCGCGCTACCGGTTCGCGGGCCGCGGAGTGCTCTACGCGTTCTTCGCCGCGGGCCTGATGTTCCCGCTGACGGTCGCGATCACGCCGCTGTACATCGTGGTGCGCAGCCTCGGGCTGATGAACTCCCTCGGCGGCGTCATCCTGCCGCAGATCGCGTTCGCCCTGCCCACCACGATCATCATCCTCGTGCCCTTCCTGCGCGCGATCCCCGACGAGATCCAGGAGGCCGCGTTCATCGACGGATGCAGCCGTCTGGGCTTCTTCTGGCGGATGGTGCTGCCGCTCTCGCTGCCCGGAGTCATCACGACCGGCATCCTGGCGTTCATCGGCAGCTGGAACGGCTACCTGCTGCCGCTGTTCATCCTCAACGACGCGTCGGTGTTCACACTGCCGCTCGGGGTGCAGTCGTTCGCCTCGCAGTACTCCGTCGACACGGCGAAGGTGCTCGCCTTCACGTCGCTGTCGATGATCCCCGCGCTGATCTTCTTCAGCCTGTTCGAACGACGCATCGTCGGCGGGCTCACCGGGGCGGTGAAGGGATGACGTCCCCCGCCGCCGCCCGCTCGACGCCTTTCCCGAAAGAGGTCACCGTGACCGCATCCGTCTCCCCCGCGTCCACCCGAGTCGACGCGCTGCTCGCGCAGATGACGCTCGAGGAGAAGCAGGCGCAGCTCGTCGGCTTCTGGGTCGACCAGGGCGACGAGGTGGTCGCTCCGCTCTCGGGCGAGAAGCGGAGCTCGACACGGTACGAGGAGGCGTCGGCGCACGGCATCGGCCACCTCACTCGGGTGTACGGCACGCGCCCGGTCGACCCGGTCGAGCGCGCCGCCTGGCTGTGGGGCGAGCAGCGCCGCCTGCAGCGGGAGACCCGCCTCGGCATCCCGGCCATCGTGCACGAGGAGTGCCTGACGGGACTCGCCGCGTGGAAGGCCGCGACCTTCCCGACGCCGCTGGCCTGGGGCGCCGCCTTCGACCCGGACCTCGTCGAGCAGGTGGGCCGTGCGGTCGGCGCGTCCATGCGCGCGCTCGGCGTGCACCAGGGACTCGCTCCCGTGCTCGACGTCATCCGCGATCCGCGCTGGGGACGCGTCGACGAGTGCATCGCCGAGGACCCGCTCGTCGTGGGCACCGTCGGCACGGCCTACGTGCGCGGACTGCAGTCCGAGGGCGTGCACGCGACCCTGAAGCACTTCGTCGGCTATTCGGCGTCGCGCGCGGGGCGCAACCACGCTCCGGTCAGCGCCGGACGTCGCGAGGTCGAGGACGTGCTGCTCCCGCCGTTCGAGATGGCAGTCCGCGAGGGCGGCGCGCGGAGCGTCATGAACTCGTACTCCGACATCGACGGCGTGCCCCTCGCCGCGGACCCGACCTATCTCACCGGAGTGCTGCGCGACCGCTGGGGATTCGACGGCGTCGTGGTGTCGGACTACTTCTCGGTGGACTTCCTCCGGAGCATGCAGCGGATCGCCGCGGACAAGGCGGATGCCGCGCGTCTCGCGATCACGGCCGGGATCGACGTCGAGCTGCCCTCGCCGGACGCCTACCCGACGCTCGCCTCGCAGGTGCGGGAGGGCGTGCTCCCCGAGTCGGTGCTCGATGCGGCCGTGCGGCGGGTGCTCGCGCAGAAGGAGGAGCTGGGGCTGCTGGACGCCGACTTCGGCGAGCCGCCGTCGGCGATCGATCTCGATCCGCCGGAGCACCGGGCGATCGCCCGGCGACTCGCGGAGCGGTCGGTCGTGCTGCTCGGCAACGACGGCATCCTGCCCCTCGACCCCCGCAGCCCGGTGAAGGTCGCCGTGGTCGGACCGAACGCCGACAGCGCCGAGGCGCTCATGGGCTGCTACTCGTTCGTGAATCACGTGCTCGCGCA
The DNA here is from genome assembly GCF_001650405.1 of Microbacterium sp. H83. GTDB lineage: Bacteria > Actinomycetota > Actinomycetes > Actinomycetales > Microbacteriaceae > Microbacterium. The sequence continues at coordinate 22,881 of NZ_LWCU01000008.1, forward strand.
CCATCCCGGGGTGCCGTCGGGGATCGACCTGCCCACGGTGCTCGATGCCGTGCGGGCGGAGCTGCCGCTCGCGGAGCTCGCGCACGTGCGCGGCTGCGAGGTCGAGGGCGACGACGCCTCCGGCATCCCGGCGGCGGTCGACGCCGCGGCATCCGCCGACGTCACGATCGTCGTGGTCGGCGACCGCGCCGGACTCTTCGGCCGCGGCACGGTCGGCGAGGGCAACGACGTCGACACGCTCGAGCTCCCCGGCCTGCAGCGACGGCTCGTCGAGGACGTCGTCGCCACCGGCACCCCCACGGTCCTCGTGCTCCTGACCGGCCGCCCGTATGCGATCGACTGGGCGCTCCCGCCGCGACGCGGGGCCGAGGGGACCATCGTCGGACTCGGCGCGGTGAACGCGCCGGCGCCGGTGGACGCCCCGGCCGCCGAGCGCGACATCCGGCGCCCGGCGGCGGTGCTGCAGTCGTTCTTCCCTGGCGAGGAGGGAGCCCCGGCGATCGCCGCCGTGCTGAGCGGCGCGGTCGCGCCGTCCGGCCGACTGCCCGTCTCGCTGCCCAGGTCTGCCGGCGCCCAGCCGTACTCGTACCTCCACGCCCCGCTCGGTGGCCGCACCGACGTGACGAGCGCCGATCCCACGCCCGCGCGTCCGTTCGGCTTCGGCCTGAGCTACACGACCTTCGCGCACGAGGATCTCACCGTCGCTCCCGAGGTCTCAGCCGGCGACCGCATCCGCGCGAGCGTCACGGTGCGCAACACGGGCGGCCGGGAGGGGACCGACGTCGTGCAGCTCTACGCGCACGACGAGGTCGCGAGCGTCACCCGCCCCGTCGCGCAGCTGATCGCGTTCGAGCGGGTCGCTCTCGCACCGGGAGAGGCGACCGTGGTCGACATCGACGTGCCGGTCGAGCGTCTCGCGTTCACCGGCCTCGACGGCGTCAAGCGCGTCGAGCCCGGTCGCATCCGCCTGTGGGTCGGCGGCGCCTGCGACGACGAGGAGACGGTCGCGTCCGTCGACATCGTCTGAGGCCGGGACGACTGCTAGCTTCGGACGGCTCCGACGAAGGCGGCGACGTGCTCCTGGAGCTTCACGATGCGCAGCTCCCTCGCGAGCTCACGGTCGTAGCCCTCGTACGCCAACGGCGGGAGGATGCGCACGTTCGTCGAGCATCCGAACTCCGCGCAGGTGAGGATGCCGACCGTGTCGCCCTTGCGACCGGCCGGGCCCGCCTTGCGAGCGACGTAGAGCTGGACGTCGTTGCGCAGCGTGACGTCCTCGCACCACGAGCATTGCGCGCGGGCGATCACGCGCTGCTCGGCGCGCTGCAGGAAGATCCCCGTCGCGACGTCGTCGATCCAGACCACCACGTACGCACGGCGGGGCATCTTCGGGTCGGTCCAGCCGAGGTAGTCGAGCTTCTCGAAGTCGATGTCGTCGAAGCCCGCCGGGAGGTTCAGGTCGGAGACCTCCTTGCGGGAGGCGTTGAGGAAGGAGGCGCGCAGCGCGCGCTCGTCGATGGGACGCATGAGAGAGGTGCTTTCGAGTGGGGCCGCGGAAGGCAGGCCGCGAGTCTACGCCCGTTTGTTTCACACCGTGTCGCCTCGGGTTCCCCGCTCCGCGAGTCCGACCTACTCTTGCCGGAACGCCCGCTCGACCCTCACGAAGGAGAACCCCGTGTCCACGCCGCTGAACCACCTTCCGCCCCTCTCGGTGCGTGAGCGTTCCGCGTGCATGTGCCGGCACGGCTTCGCCTGCTCGTCGTTCAGTGCGGGCCATTCCCTGCACCTCATCCAGGCCCGCATGGCAGCCGCCACCCCCGCGGAGTGGGTCGATGCGATCGTGGAACAGGCGGATGCGTCACGCGGGGACCTCGTGGTGCGCACGCTCGACGGCGACGCGCACACGCTGTGGAACGGTGGCGGCGCGGCACTCGAGGCCGCTGTCGGCACCCCGGTCGCACTGCACGTCCGCTACGGCGTGCTGTCCGTCGGCCGAGCGCGGTTCAACGTCGCGATCGGCTGAGAGACCTCAGGCCGCCGCTGTCATCATCGTCTTGACGGCCATGCAGGCGTCCATGCAGTCCTTGCAGGCCTGAGCGCACATCCGACAGATCTCGCTGTGGTCGGCGTGCTCCATGCACGCGTCCATGCACAGCTGGCACATCGCGATGCAGGCGTCGAGCATGGCCATCATGGTGGCCGGCGTCATGCCCTGCATCCGCATCATCGAGCGCATCATGGTGTGGCACATGTCGGCGCAGTTCATGCAGGCCGGCGCGCAGTCCATCAGCTGCGTCGAGCAGACGGTGCATGCCTGCTCGCAGGCCGCGCACGCGTCCATGCAGGCCTGCATGACAGCCATGTCCATCATCGCCATGTCGGGCATCGACTCCATGCTCTTCGACATGGCGCCCATCATCATCGAGTCCATCGCACACCGCTTTCGTCATCGGACCCGAGAGGATCCGGCCGAGGAGGAGCGGGCAGGACCACCCGCCTGACGCCAGGGTAACCCGGGAATCGCGCGGCGTCGACGGTCGATCCGACCTGTCACGAGTCCCCGCCGTTGTCAATCCCGTGGCCGGTTTCCGGGCCCCGTGCGAGGGTGGGACTCCCATTGATCGACTGATGAGAGGACAGGCACATGAGTGCAGGAGACGACATCAAGAACAACGCCGAGAAGCTGGGCGGGAAGATCAAGGAAGGCGTCGGAAAGGCGACCGACAACGAGCGCCTCGAGGCCGAGGGTCACGCCGACCAGACCAAGGCGTCGGCGAAGCAGGCCGGCGAGAACGTCAAGGACGCCGCGAAGACCGCCGGCGAGAGCCTTCGGGACGGCTTCAAGGAGTGACGGCTGAAGGGGTGAGGCCCGCCAGGGTGGGTCTCACCCCTCGGATCAGCGGGTGCGGTTGCCCGAGATCGAGCGGATCAACCACGCGATCACGGCGATAGCCAGCAGCACCAGGCCGACCCACAGCAGGAACTGCAGGGACTGCACGAGTCCGCCCGTGATCGCAAGGATGATCGCGATCACGATGACGATGATCAGAAGGATGTTCATCGGTCTTTCCCTTCTTCGGGGCGCGGCGCGCCCATCTACGGTCAACCTAGACCCGGGAGCGCCAGCTCCGCAGGGGCTTGACGCGAGGCTTCCGCCCGTGTGAGAGGAGCAGGACATGCCAGGACGCAGGAACAACTCCCTGAAGGATCCGGAGTTGTACGAAGAGCTCCGCGACGACGGGGCCTCGAAGGAGAAGGCGGCGCGCATCTCCAACGCCGCCGCGCGCGACGGTCGGAGCGCCGTCGGGAAGCGCGGGGGCGAGCACGGCGACTACGAGGACTGGACCGTCGCCGAGCTGCGCACGCGCGCGAAGGAGATCGGTCTCACCGGCTACAGCGGCAAGCGCAAGGCCGAGCTCATCTCCGCTCTACGGAACCACTAGGCCGCCGTCTGTGGCCCGGTTCGGCATCGAGGAGGAGTTCGTCCTCCTCGACCAGACGTCGCTCGTCCCGCTGGCCCTGAGGCCGGAGGCGCACGCCGGGGTCATCGGCGAGCACGCGGGGGGCCGCATCTTCCCCGAGTACCTGATGTGCCAGCTCGAGACCGCGACGGCGCCGCTGCGCACCATGACGGAGGCCGCCGAGCAGGTGCGCGCGCTGCGTCGGCGCGTGTCCGACCACGTCGCGTCGGACGGCGGGATCGCCGCGTCGACCGGCACCCCGTTCATCGCGCCGGAGCGCGTCGACCTGGCGCCGTCGGAGCACTACGTCGTCGTCGCGGAGCTGCTCGGCGAGATCACGCGCGAGCATCAGGCGAACGGCCTGCACATCCACGTGGAGGTGCCGGACGACGAGGAGCGCGTCCGCGCGCTCAACCGCGTCCGCGGATGGATGCCGGCGCTGCTCGGCCTGATGGGCAACGCTCCCTTCTCGCACGGCCGCGACTCCGGGTTCGCCAGCTGGCGCAGCATCCTGATCCGACGCCTGTCGACCTGCTGGACCCCGCCGCGTCTCGCCGACTTCTCCGACTACCGGGACCGGGTCGCCCGGCTCGTCGAGGTCGGCCTGATCTCCGAGGCGAGCTCGCTGGGGTGGACGGTGCGGCTCGCCGAGCGCTATCCGACCGTCGAGGTGCGTGTGCTCGACGCGCAGCTCACCGTCGAGGAGACGCTGCTCGGGGTCGCCCTGACCCGCGCGCTCGTGCTGAGCGACGACCTCGGGGGCCTGCCGGACATGGGACTCGACGCGATCGACGCCTCGCTGTGGACCGCCGCGCGCCGCGGACCCGACGCCCTCATCCTCGATCCCACCAGCGGAGAGGTCGCCTCGGTGCAGGACGTGGTCGACCGGATGCGGGAGCGCCTCCGACCGGTGCTGGAGGAGCTCGGCGACGACGACCTGGTGACCGAGGGGATCGCACGACTGCGCGCCGACGGCACCGGAGCGCAGCGGCAGCTCCGCGCGCACGCCGAGCGCGGAGTGGACGGCCTCCGCGACCTCTATCGCGCCGGCACCGCATCCGCCTGACCCGATCCGGCCCCGCATCGCCCCGCACGCCGCCGGCCGGCAGTAGTGTCGCCCTGTGGCATCCTCTCGCTTCGCTCCTCTGCAGCGGCTCGTCATCTCGGTCGCCGTACTGGCCTCGTTCGTCACCTTCCTCGACGGCACGGTGGTCACCGTGGCGCTGCCCGCGATCAGCCGTGAGCTCGGCGGCGGCATCACGACGCAGCAGTGGGTCGTCGACGCGTACCTCATCACGCTGAGCGCGCTCATCCTGCTCGCGGGCTCGCTGTCCGACGCCTACGGCCGCGTGCTCGTGATGCGCGTGGGGCTCGTCGCGTTCGGCGTGGCGTCGATCGCGGTGGCGGCTGCGCCCGACCCGCTGATCCTCATCATCGCCCGCGCCGCACAGGGGGCCGCGGGGGCGCTGCTCGTCCCGAGCTCGCTCGCGCTGATCACCGCCACGATGCGCGGCGACGTGCAGTCGCGCGCGATCGGCGTCTGGACGGCCTTCACCACCGGCGCGCAGCTCGTGGGACCGCTGCTGGGCGGTCTCTTCGTCGACTTCCTCTCCTGGCGACTCGTGTTCCTCATCAACGTGCTCCCCATCGCCGTGACGCTCGTGCTCCTCGGCCGGATGAAGCTGTCGGAGCGGCCGAGCGGCGTGCGCGTCGACTGGGTCAGCGGCATGCTGTGCGCGATCGGCCTGGGAGCGGTGGTGTTCGCGCTGATCGAGCAGCCCAACCTCGGCTGGTCGTCGCCCGCGATCTGGATGCCCGGCGTCGCCGGCGTGGTGCTGTTCGCCCTGTTCCTGGTGCGGCAGCAGCGCTCGGCCGCCCCTCTCATGCCGCTCTCGCTCTTCCGGGTGCGGGACTTCGCGTGGGGCAACCTCGCGACCCTGTTCGTCTACGCGGCGCTCTCGCTGAACGGCTTCGTGATCGGCGTCTACCTGCAGCAGGGAGCCGGCCTCTCGGCCACGGCCGCGGGACTCGCGAGCCTGCCCATGACCATCCTCATGATCCTCGTGAGCTCGCGCGCCGGCTCGTGGGCCGGACGCTACGGGCCGCGCATCTTCATGACCGTGGGCCCGCTGGTGATGGCGGCCGGCGCCGTCATGCTGCTGCTCGTCAGCGAGGACTTCGACTACTGGTGGCAGGTGCTGCCGGCCATGATCGTGATGGGTCTCGGCCTCTCGCTCACGGTGGCCCCGCTGACGTCGGCGATCCTCGGGGCGATCGACGAGTCGCGCTCCGGCATCGCCTCGGCCGTCAACAACGCGGTCTCCCGCGTCGCCGGGCTGCTCGTCGTCGCGATGCTGTCGACCATCATCGGCGGCACACTCGACCTCGCCGGCTTCCACAACGCGGCGTGGGTCACCGCCGCGCTGCTCGTGCTCGGCGGAGTGGTGTCGTGGATCGGCATCCGACGGAACCCCGCCGAGGAGGAGGCCCCGGCAGCCGTCGACGCTCCCCGTTGACGGTGTCGAAGGGCGGGCGCAGACTGAGGGCGACGTCTCGCCGACGCCGATCCCCTGACCGATGGAGGTCCCCGTGAGCACCACCTCGACCGCACTGCCGCCCGTCGTCGACGCCGAGACGTGGCGGCGCGAGCTCGCCGACCTGCGGGTGCGCGAGAAGGCCGCGACGCGCGAGCTCGACGCGATCGCCGCGCAGCGTCGACGCCTCCCGATGGTCGAGCTGCCGGACTACACGCTCATCGGCGCCGAAGGTCCGGTGCGCCTGGCCGAGATGTTCGACGGGCACCCGCAGCTCATCGTCTACAACCACATGTGGTCGGACGGCAGCGAGTGGCAGTGCCCCGGATGCACCGGCTTCACGTCGCAGTTCACCCGCCTCGACGTGCTGGAGCGGTACTACGACGCCCGGTTCGTGATCGTGACGAACGGTCCGATCGACGAGGCTCTCGCCTACCGTGAGCGCGTGGGCAACCGCATGGCCTGGTTCTCGAGCGCCGACAGCTCGTTCGGCGCCGACATGGACGCAGGTCCGAACGAGGGGTTCGGCGTCAACGTCTTCCTGCGCGACGGCGACACGGTGTACCGCACGTGGCACACGAACGGACGCGGCACCGAGCGCCTCGGCCACCTGCAGGGGCTCGTCGACGTGCTGCCCTACGGCCGCCAGGAGGAGTGGGAGCAGTCGCCCGAGGGCTGGCCCCAGCATCCGACCTATGCGCAGGGCATGGGGTCGAAGGAGATCGCGGAGCTCTACGGGGCACGATCCTGAGGCGCGGAGCCGGCCGCGCGACCGGCTCCCTCTCCGCGTCCGCCGCCGCCCTCGTCGCCGGGATGCTGCTCGCGGTCGCCGCCCTGTCCGGCTGCGCCGCGACGGATGTCGCCGACCCGGCCATCGCTCTCCCCCCAGCGGGAGCGACGCCCGACTACCAGCTCGGCGGCGCGTACGAGCCGGCCGACGGCGTGGGCATCGTGGGCCGGGACCGGTCGGACGCCCCTGCCGACGGTCTCTATTCGATCTGCTACGTCAACGGCTTCCAGACCCAGCCGGGCGAGCTGCAGGACTGGGACGGCGACCTGCTGCTGCAGAGCGGCGGCGCACCCGTGTTCGATCCCGACTGGCCCGACGAGGCGCTCCTCGACACCTCGACGGCGGAGCGCCGCGACCGCATCGCGGCGAGGATCGGCGACGCGATCGACGGCTGCGCGGACGCCGGCTTCGACGCGGTCGAGTTCGACAACCTCGACTCGTACACCCGCTCCGACGGCGCGCTGACGCTCGACGACAACCTCGCCCTCGCTGAAGCCCTCGTCGCCGTCGCGCACGGCGCGGGCCTCGCCGCCGGGCAGAAGAACGCGGCGGAGGACGCCGTCGAGCTGCACGATCGAGCGGGATTCGACTTCGCCGTGGTCGAGGAGTGCGCCGCCTACGAGGAGTGTGCGGCGTACACCGAGGTCTACGGCGATGCGGTGGTCGACATCGAGTACACCGACGAGCTGCCCCGCCCGTTCGCGGAGATGTGCGCCGACGACGACGCCCCGGCATCCATGGTGCTGCGCGATCGCGACCTCCTCACGCCCGACGACCCCGGCCACGTGTTCGAGGCGTGCCGGTGACGGGCGGAGCCCGCTCGCTGTCTATCAACACCCTCGCGTCGAGCTGGTCGTCGAAGTGCTACTGCTCCACGGACATTCAGGTATGGGGGAAGCCTGATCGAGAAAGCAGGGCGGCTTGCGCTCTTCACTGCGGGAGCACTTGCGATGATGCTCGCCCTCCCCGCGACTGCGGCGTCGGCGCAGACCATGCCCCGGGTCATCGTGTCCTCGAGCTGGAGCACTCACATCCAGAACATCGGGTGGCGCTCGACGTCGCAGAGCACCGATCTCGTGAGCGGTTCGAACAAGCTCAACTTCACTGTGGGAACGGAGGGGCCGGAAGAGGACTCGCGATCGAAGCCGTTCGCGTGACTCTCGAACTGCCGAATCTCAATTACGTGTACGACGCCGTAGTGAACGGCGACTGCCAGCTCGCCGGGACCTGCTGAGGTCGTCCGCACCGCTCCCGCCGTCCTAGCCACCCCGGCGGCACGGGTCAACAGCATTGCGACCCGTGCACGGGAGGGGCCAGCATGGCGTCGTGAACGCATCGAGGAACCGCCGGCGCCGACGACTGTCCGGCATCGCGGCCGCCGTCACCCTCTCCGCGACCCTGGCGGGGTGCGGGCTGACGATCCCGTCCGACCCCGAGGGCACTCTGCAGACCGTCTCCGGCGGCGAGCTGCGGGTCGGAGTGTCGCCCGACCCCGGCCTCGTCTCGCGCGACGATCCGCCCACCGGCAGCATCCCCGACCTCGTGACCGGATTCTCGGACAGCCTCGACGCCGACGTCGAGTGGACGATCGGCTCGGAGGAGACGCTGGTGGGGATGCTGGAGCGCGGCGACCTCGATCTCGTGGCCGGAGGCATCACCGACCAGACGCCGTGGCTCGACAAGGCCGGCGTCAGCCGCGGATACACCGGCATCGACGGCGCGGACGGGCGCATCCTGGTCATGCTCGTGCCGCTCGGCGAGAACGCCTTCCTCAGCGCGCTCGAACGCCATCTCGACGAGGAGGTGGGCTCGTGAGCACCGTCGATCGGATCGGACGGACGGAGCTCCCCGACGAGCAGAGGGCGGCCCTGCGCGGGGCCGTGCGCTGGGAGTGGTTCACGATCGCGTACACCTCGGTCACGATCGCCGTGATCGCGCTCGTGGTCGGCAACTCCCAGGCGATGCGGACGGCGTGGATCGAGGACATGCTGTCGCTGATCCCGCAGATCGCCTTCCTCGTGGCGCTGCTGTTCGTGCGGCGGCGACCGACGGTCAAGCGTCCGTACGGGCTCCATCGCGCCATGGGCGTCGGCCACCTCGTCGCGGGCGTGGCGCTGCTCGCCGTCGGCCTCAACCTCGCCCGCGAGTCCGTCGTCGGACTCGTCTCGGGCGAGCATCCGACGATCGGCACGGTGGTGCTCTTCGGTCAGACCGTCTGGCTCGGCTGGCTCATGGTGGCGGTGATGGCGGTCGTGATCGTGGGTCCGGTCTTCCTCTACGGCCCCGCGAAGTCGAAGCTCGCCCCGATCCTGCACAACAAGCTGCTCTACGCGGACGCCGACATGGCGAAGGCCGACTGGCAGACGACGGTCGCGTCGATCATCGGCGTGCTGGGCGTCGGCGCCGGCGTGTGGTGGCTCGATGGCGCCGCGGCCCTGTTCATCTCGCTCGGCATCATCTGGGACGGCGCGCGCAACACGAAGACCGCCGTCATCGACCTCATGGATCAGCGTGCGCGGACGTACGACAGCACGCACCCGCATCCGCTCGCCGGCGACATCCTGTCGACCATGCGTTCGCGGCCGTGGGTGAAGGAGGCCTCGGTGCGGATGCGCGATCAGGGCCAGGTGTTCCACATCGAGGCGTTCGTCGTGCCGCGTCGGGATCGCGTCTCGCTCGCCGAGACGGCCGACCTCGCCGCCCGGATCTCGGACCTCGACTGGAAGGTGCAGGAGGTCGTGATCGTCCCGACGGACCGGCTGCCCGAGGGCACCGACACGGACGGACGCGCCTGACGGTCGACCTCCGGACACGGGCGACGCCCACCGCACCAGGAAAAGGGGGGAATCCGTGCGGCGGGCGCCGTGGTCGATCGCGGCTGCGGTCGACGGTCTCCGGGCTACGCCAGGTCGTTGAGGTCGATCTTGTCGTCGTCCTCGTCGTCCGCATTCCTGCGGTTGTCCTCGGCCGGGCCCGTGGCGTCGCCGTCGTTCGCCACCGGGTCGTCCGACACCTGGCGACCGACGAGCTCATCCGGGATCATCGGCGTCTCGTCCGACGTCGACTGAGCGGGGTCCTGGGCGTTCTGCGGGTCTGACATGGAGTCTCCCTCCGTCGGTGTTCTCTGGGGTGCGCCCAGCTTCTCTCCCCCGTGCCGGGCACGGGTGCCCCTTGACAGACTCGGGACCGTCTGGATGCCGCTCAGTGGAACGGGCAGCGACCGGATGCCGTCGCGGCACGCACCCGACCTCCGGAGCGCGGCTTGGTGGGCAGGCGGCGGCGATCGACGTCGAGGCCCTCGCCCAGGACGCGCAGGTCGGGGTCGCTGAGCACGGCGATCGCGGCCGAGAGCCCGGCGATCGCGAGCTTCTCGCCGGGGCAGCGGTGCCCGGTCGCCACGTCCGCGCCGCCGTGGGGGATGAAGGCGGCGAGCGCCTCGTAGTCCTCGGCATCCCGGAAGCGCTCAGGATCGAAGCGGTCGGGGCGGGCCCAGAAGCGGTCGTCGGCGTTGGTGCCCATGATGTCGAGGACCACGCGGCCGCCCGCGTGGACGTGCTGGCCGTCGATCTCGATGTCGGCCGTCGCCCAGCCGGGGAGCATCGGCACGAACGGCGCGGTCCGGCGGACCTCCTGTGCGAACATCACCGCGAGCGGGCCGCCCACGAGCGCCTCGCGCTCGGCGGTCTCGGCGGCGATGCGGTCGCGCCATTCGGGGCGGTCGTGCAGCTCCTTCGCGGCGAACGCCACGAAGCGCGCCACGGCGATCATGGGCCGCATGCTGTTCTGCAGCTCCACACCGGCGACCTTCGCCGGGAGCAGCTCGCCGTCAGGATCGCGGTGATGCGCCCACTGCTCGAGCGCTGTGCCCTCCGCCGCCGTCAGCGCCCCGCGGCGCACGGCCTCGATCAGCCGCTCCGCGTGCCGATCCGACCACCAGCGGTTCGCGATGGCGACGAGATACTCCGGCGAGTACGGCGAGCCGAAGCCGTCGACGATCTGCGCGAGCCGCGCCGACCAGCGCGTCTGCGCCGCCGGCGTGCCCGGCACGCCCGCCCAGCGCATGATCGCCCGGCCGAGCGCGCCGACCGCGGCGTCGTAGGCGCTGCGGGTGCCGCCGTCGAGCCACGCCCGGCGTTCCCTGCGCCACTCGCGCTCGAGGAACGGGGTCAGCCGCGCGACCTGCTCGTCCTCGTACGCGACGTCCACGAAGGTGGCCTTGCGATGACGGTGCGCTGCGCCGTCCAGGCTGTGCACCGAGGCGTGGCCGAACAGGCTCTCCTGCACGAGCGCGGGCATGGCGCCGTGCCGGGCGATGCGGCTCTCGTCGTAGAACAGCTCGACGCCCTCGACGCCGCGCACGAAGACCGCGTCGCTGCCGAGGAGTCGGAGGGGCGCGGATCGCGCCCCCGGTCGCACGCGACGCCAGATGCGGGCGCCGAAGCCGTAGCCGTGCGTGAGGAGGGTGGGGGCATCGTCGCGGGCGAGGGCGCCGAGTCGGCGCGCGGCCTGCGCGGGGAGATCGATGAGTGCCATGACACGACGTTCTCAGGGACCGGACGACGCTTCCAGGGGGAGGCGCGATCCGGGGTCGTGTGCTAGCGCCGGCGGAGCGGCGGTATGCTCCGGCATCCGCTCGTCAACCCCCTGGGACGACGTCTCGTCGACCGTCACGATGCTGGCAGGAGCGAGGGAAGGAACCGCCATGGCGAAGAACGTCCGCACGATGAACTGCCGCCCCGACGACGTCTTCCGGGTGCTGGCCGACGGCTGGCTCTACCCGGCGTGGGTCGTCGGCGCGTCACGGATGCGCGACGTCGACGAGTCGTGGCCGCAGCCCGGGGCCGAGCTGCACCACTCCGTCGGCGTCTGGCCCGCACTCCTCGACGACACGACGGTCGTCGAGGAGTGGTCGCCGCCGAACCGCATGGTCATGCGCGCACGCGGATGGCCGATCGGCGAGGCCCGCGTCACTCTGCGCGTGCGCGCCTTCGACGGCGGCTCGATGGTGCGCATCGACGAGGAGCCGGTCGAGGGACCGGCGACCCTGGTGCCCGGCCTCATCACCACTCCCCTGCTGCGCTGGCGCAACTCCGAGACGCTGCACCGGCTCGCCTACCTCGCCGAGGGACGCGCCGGCTGACTCACCGAGGGGCGCGCCGGCTGATCGGCCGGACGCGCCCCTCGGAGACGCTCAGGCCGCGTCCGGACGGAGCACGACCTTGATGCAGCCGTCCTCCTTGCGCTGGAACGTCCCGTACAGCGCGGGTGCGTCCTCGAGCGGGGCAGAGTGCGTCGTGAGGTCCATCACGCCGAGCGGGTCGTGCAGGTCCTCGACCAGGGGCATCAGGTCGTCGATCCAGCGCTTGACGTTGCACTGCCCCATGCGCAGGCTCACCTGCTTGTCGAACATCGTCTTCATGGGCAGCACGTCGGCGTCTCCCGCATAGACGCCGCTGAGCGACACGGTGCCGCCGCGCCGCACGACGTCGATCGACGCGTGCAGAGCCGCCAGGCGGTCGAGTCCCGCCGTCTCCATCATCTTCCGCGCAGCGGCGTCGGGAAGCAGCCCGACCGCCTTCTGCACGAGGGAGACACCGGGGTTGCCGTGCGCCTCCATGCCGACGGCGTCGACGACGGCATCCGCGCCCCGCCCCTCGGTGAGGTCGCGGAGCTCGGAGACCACGTCGTCGGTCAGGTCGAAGACCTCGGCGCCGTGTCGCGCGGCCATCTCGCGGCGCTCCGCCACCGGGTCGACCGCGAGCACTCGGTAGCCGCGGTGGGCGCCGATGCGGGCCACGAACTGGCCGACCGGCCCGAGCCCCATGACGGCGAGGGTGCCGCCGTCCGGCACCTGCGCGTACTCGACCCCCTGCCAGGCCGTCGGGATGATGTCGCTGAGGAAGAGATAGCGCTCGTCGGGCAGATCGGAGGCGACCTTGATGTGGTTGTAGTCGGCGAGCGGCACCCGCAGGTACTCGGCCTGGCCGCCCGGCACCTGGCCGTACAGCTTGGTGTACCCGAACAGCGAGGCACCGCTCCCGTACTCGCGCACCTGCGTCGTCTCGCACTGCGACTGCAGGCCGCGCAGGCAGGAGAAGCAGTGCCCGCAGGAGATGTTGAACGGCACGACGACGCGATCGCCGACGGCGAGCTGCGTCACCTCGCTGCCGACCTCGACGACGACGCCCATCGGCTCATGGCCGAGGACGTCGCCCTTGTCGAGGAACGGACCGAGCAGTTCGTAGAGGTGCAGGTCGGATCCGCAGATCGCGGTCGAGGTGATGCGCACGATCGCGTCGGTCGGGTGCTCGATGACCGGATCGGGCACCTCCTCGACCGCAACGTTCCGTGTGCCCTGCCAGGTGAGTGCCTTCATCGTCCGTCCTCCTCGATAAGTCGTCGAAGGGCCACCCTCGGCGACGACGTGGCGACAGCACAGAGGGTTGACAGAACGGATGCCGGGGGCGAGACCGACCGGCGGGACTCAGGCCTCCGCGCGCACGGCCTCCAGCGACGGGTAGTCGGTGTACCCCTCGGCGGTGCGGCCGTAGAACAGCGCGGGCCGCGGCTCGTTGAGCTCGGCATCCTGGCGCCAGCGCTCGACGAGGTCGGGGTTGGCGATCACGGGACGACCGGCGGCGACGGCATCCGCCCACCCCTCCGACACGAGGTCGTGCGCCTCGCCGCGGCTCGTGGGCACGGCGAAGCCGGAGTTCACGATGAACGGGGCGCCGATCTCGCGGCGGATCCGCTGCACGGTCTCCGAGGTCGGGGCGGCGTGCAGGATGTCGACGAACGCGAGGTCGAGGGGCGCGAGACCGGCGGCGGCGGCGAGGTAGGTCGCCAGCGCGTCGGCGTCGTCCTCCTCGAGCACGCCCTGGATGTTGTGCTGGGGCGACAGCCGAATGCCGGTGCGGTCGGCCCCGACGGCGTCCGCGACCGCGCGCGTGACCTCGATCGCGAACCGCGCGCGGTTCTCGGGCGATCCGCCGTAGCGGTCGTCGCGCACGTTCGAGACCGGTGAGAGGAACTCGTGGACGAGGTAGCCGTTCGCGCCGTGCACCTCGACGCCGTCGAGCCCCGCGGCGATCGCGTTGCGGGCGGCCTGGACGAACTGCTCGACGACCTCGGGGATCTCGTCGAGGGTGAGCGCGTGCGCGACCGGCATCTCGGCCTTGCCCACCGGCGTGTGGGTCTCACCCGGCGCGGCCAGCGCGCTCGGGCCGACGACGCGCGGCTGACCCGAGATCTCGGGGTGCGAGACGCGGCCGCCGTGCATCAGCTGCATCACGATCGTGCCGCCGGCCTCGTGCACGGCATCCGCGATGCGGCGCCAGCCCTCGATCTGCGCGGCGGTCTCGATGCCCGGCTGTCCGGAGTACGACTTGCCCTCGGCGACGGGCCAGGTCCCCTCGGTGATGATGAGCCCCTGGCCCGCGCGCTGGCGGTAGTACTCGACCATCATCTCGGTCGGCACCCCCTCGTCGTCCGCGCGGGTGCGGGTGAGGGGCGCCATGACGACGCGGTTGGACAGAGACAGGGCGCCGAAGGCGGCGGGCTCGAAAAGACTCACACAGGGACGCAAGGAGCGCACCGCGTGCACTATTCCCGACGGCCCGTCGATGTCGGTGGCCGATGCGACGATCGGCAGGTCGAGAGGAGAGCGCGATGCGCGACGAGGCCACCGTGCTGCACGCCGATCTCGACGCGTTCTACGCCTCGGTCGAGCAGCGCGACGCCCCCGAGCTGCGCGGCCGCCCCGTGATCGTCGGCGGCGGCGTCGTGCTCGCCGCGAGCTACGAGGCGAAGGCCCGCGGGGTCCGCACGGCGATGGGCGGTCGCCAGGCCCTGCAGCTGTGCCCGGATGCCGTCGTCGTGCCGCCGCGAATGGATGCCTACAGCGCCGCCAGCAAGGACGTCTTCGCCATCTTCGCCGACACGACGCCCCTGGTGGAGGGCCTGTCGATCGACGAGGCGTTCCTCGAGGTCGGCGGGCTCCGGCGCATCGCCGGCACCCCGGAGGAGGTCGCGGTGCGGCTGCGCACCCGGGTCCGCGACGACGTCGGCCTCGCGATCTCCGTGGGCGTCGCCCGCACCAAGTTCCTCGCGAAGGTCGCGAGCGCGGTGAGCAAGCCCGACGGACTGCTCGTCATCGATCCGGACCGGGAGGAGGAGTTCCTCCTCCCCCTGCCGGTCGAGCGCCTGTGGGGCGTGGGCGCCGTCACCGCCGAGAAGCTGCATCGGCTCGGCATCCGGACCGTGGGTCAGCTCGCCGAGCTCGAGGCCGCGACGGCCGAGCGCCTGCTCGGCAAGGCCACGGGTGGGCACCTCCACGCCCTCGCGCGGCTCCGCGACCCGCGGCCGGTCGACACGACACGCCGGCGCGGCTCGATCGGGTCGCAGCGCGCGCTCGGGAGCCGTCCGCGCACGACGGAGGAGCTGGATGTGACCCTCACGCAGATCGTCGACCGCCTCGCCCGCCGGCTGCGTGACGGCGGACGCACCTGCCGCACGGTCGTGCTGCGCCTGCGGTTCGGCGACTTCTCGAAGGCCACCCGCTCGCGCTCCGTCGGCGTGCCGACCGAGCGGACCTCCACGCTGCTGGCCGTCGCCCGCGCCCTGCTCACCGCCGCCCTGCCGACGATCGAGGAGCGCGGCATCACGCTGATCGGCGTCTCGCTCTCCCACCTGGATCGCATCGAGAACCTGCAGCCGGAGCTGCCGATCGACTGGGGCGAACGAGAGCGTCTCGACACCG
The DNA here is from genome assembly GCF_001650405.1 of Microbacterium sp. H83. Taxonomy (GTDB): domain Bacteria; phylum Actinomycetota; class Actinomycetes; order Actinomycetales; family Microbacteriaceae; genus Microbacterium. The sequence goes on from NZ_LWCU01000008.1 coordinate 38,424, forward strand.
CTCTCGACGCGGTGCGCGATCGATTCGGCGCGCAGTCGCTGTCGCGCGGCACCCAGCTCGGACGCGATCCCGGGTGGTCGACGCCGGTGCTTCCCGAGCACGAGTGACGCGGGAACCGGCGCCTAGTCGTTCGGACAGGTCACGCTGAAGGAGACGGTCGCGTCGACCTGCTCGGCGTCCACGAGAAGGTCGTCGATCGGACCGGTCGAGCCAGGCACGCGCTCGGAGACCGACGCGGTTCCGCCGAGGGAGTCGTGACGGTCGCGTCCACCATAGCCGCACACGAGAGAACGGAGGCAGAGCCGCCGGAACCTGCAGCGCCCGGCTGCTCCTCGTCGCACACACGATGATCAGGGTTCACGACGGTCGACCGCGTACCATGGGATCTGAACGCTGACGCAGCACCGCGGCCGGGACGACCCGGTCGCCTCTCGCACCGGGGACGGCCCCGCCTCGAAGGAGCTGTCATGTCGCGCCCACCTCGGACCGGACTGGTCGGACCCACCGACATCGGGCGCATCGTCCTCGGGTGGGGTGCCTTCGGCATCCTGCTGCTGATCCATCCGCTCATCGAGGCGCCCGCACCTGCTCCCGTGCTGATCGTCGCGCTGGGTGCGATCATCGCGGTCATCATCGTGTGCGCGTTCGGCGTCGTGAAGCAGGCCGAAGCGCTCGCGCATCGGCTCGGCGATCCCTACGGATCGCTCGTCCTCACCCTGTCGATCGTGCTCATCGAGGTCATCCTGATCTCGGCCGTCATGCTCGGACCGGGAGAGCACGGGACGATCGCCCGCGACTCGGTCATGGCCGTGGCGATGATCATCCTCAACCTGGTGATCGGCCTGTGCCTGCTGCTGGGCGGCATCCGCCACCGCGGCCTCACGCACAACCGCACCGGGACGTCGGCGTACCTCGCGATGCTCGTCGTGCTCGGCACGCTCGCATTCGGGCTGCCGGCGCTGATCGGCGAGGGCGGTTCCTACACGCTCGGGCAGGCGATCCCGGTCATCGTCCTGACCCTCGGCCTCTACGCCTTCTTCCTCTCCCGGCAGATGGGCGCGCAGGCTGCGGACTTCATCGAGGTGGGCGAGCGGATGCCGGTGGGCGAGCGGATGCCGGTCGGCGGGCGGATGTCGGCGCGCACCGCCGCGCGGAGCGAGGCGCCGACCGGCGGCATCCGCGCCGTGCTCCGCGAGAACCGCCGTGAGGTCGTGACACGGCTCGTGCTGCTCGTCGTCACCGTCGTGCCGATCGTGCTGCTCTCGCACGACATGGCGGCGCTGCTCGACAACGGGCTCGGCCGTCTCGGCGCCCCGCCGGCCCTCGCCGGCGTGCTCATCGCGGCCATCGTCTTCCTGCCCGAGTCGATCACGTCGGTGCGCGCCGCGCTCGGCGGCGAGGCGCAGCGCGTGAGCAACCTGTGCCACGGCGCGCTCGTGTCGACCGTCGGGCTGACGATCCCCGCGGTGCTGATCATCGGCATGGCGACGGGGCAGACCGTCGTGCTCGCCGAATCGCCCGCGAACCTGCTGATGCTCGGCGTCACCCTGCTGCTGTCGGTGACCACGTTCGGCGCGAAGCGCGCGACGGCGATGCACGGCGCTGCACATCTCGTGACGTTCGCGGCGTACGTGCTGATCCTGTTCAGCTGACCCCGTTCGGCCGGCCCGGCTCAGCCGAGCCGGCCCCAGGCCCGGACGGATCACGGATCTTCGGACGGATGACGGAGGTTCTGATCCCGTTCGGCCGTGATCTGTCCTTCTGTCCGTGATCCGTCAGCGCCTCAGCCGTAGCTCGGTCAGGGAGTGGTGATGCGCTCGACGGCGACCGCGATCTCGCCGACCTCGCGCGCCTGCTCGTCGAGCGCGCGATGGATCGAGATGCCCTCGATCATGGCGTCGAGCAGCCGCGCGGTGTCCGGATCGAAGTGACGCTCGAGCGCGGCACGGCTGCGCTGCATCCACGCCGTGGTGAGCGCGCGGTACTCGGGCTTGCGCGCAGCGAGCGTGTACAGCTCGTGCGACAGCACGAACTCGCGGGTGTCGCCGAAGACGTCTTCTCGGATGATGTCCACCACCGCAGCCCTGGCGGACTCGAGATCGGATGCCGCCGCGAGGCGGTGCTCGAAACGGGCGCTGATCATGGTCGAGAACCGCGTGAACGCCTCGTGCAGCAGATCGTCGATACCGTCGAAGTGGTAGGTCATCGACCCCAGGGGCACGCCTGCGGCCTCGGCGATCCGTCGGTGGGAGGCGCCGGCGACGCCGGACTCCGCGATCACGTCGAGGCACGCCGCGATGATGCGATCGCGACGCTCGGGATCGGTGCGGCGTCCGCTCCTGCTGCCCACAGGCCGGGCGCCCGCGCCGGTCTCGTCCGCAGCTCCGGTCTCGCCCGCATCGCCGACCTCACGCGACATGAGTGGCCTCGATGGTGCGCACGACGCGGGCGGGGCTGCCCACGGCGACGACGCCGGCGGGGATGTCGCGCGTGACGACCGAGCCGGCGCCGATGACGCTGTTCTCGCCGATCGTGACGCCGGGGCAGACGATGACCCCTCCGCCGAGCCAGACGTTGTCGCCGATCGTGATCGGCTCGGCCGCCTCGAGCTTGTCGCGGCGCAGCTCGGGGTCGATCGGATGCGTGGGGGTGAGCAGCTGCACGTTCGGACCGATCTGGCAGTCGGCGCCGATCGTGATCGACGCGACGTCGAGCGCGGTGAGGTTGAAGTTCACGAACGTGCGCGCGCCGATCGAGATGTGATCGCCGTAGTCGACGTGCAGCGGCGGCCGGATGACGACGTCGGCCGCGAGATCGCCGATGAGGTCCTCGAGCCATCCTCGCGCGGCCGGATCGCCGGCGAGCACCTGCCGCCGATAGAGCTCGGCGAGTCGCGCGGCACGGGCGGCCCTGGCTTCCATCTCGGGGTCGTCGGCGATGTACAGGTCGCCCGCGAGCATCCGCTCCCGGTTCGTTCGAGGGTCGCCTGCGAAGTGGTCGGTCATGGTGTCGATGCTAGCAACTATGCGTACGTTCGTACACATGGGTCGAGGTCCCGGAGCATCGCCCCGGAGGCGCGAGAATGGAGGACATGTCCCCGAACTCCCCGCGGCGACTGCTCGCCTCCGTGCAGCGGATCCTGCACACCGACCCGACCTCCGCCGCTCTCACCGAGGCGATCCCCGTGATCGACGATCGCACGATCCCCCGGGTGCTCGATCTCGCCACCCGCATCGGGGAGTCGATGTTCGCGGTCGGCGCGTCAGCCCACGAGGTCACCCTCGCCATCACCCGGGTCTGCGCCGCCTATCGCATGCGCGACGTGCAGGTCGACGTCACCTACAACTCGATCACCGTCTCCTTCCACCTCAGCGGAGAGGCGTGGCCGGAGACCCTGGTGCGGGTCGTGCGCGTCGCGGCTCCCGACCATGCCAAGCTCCAGCGCGTGCAGGCGCTCGTCGCCGACATCGACGACGGCCTCGACCTCGAGTCGGCCCGCACGGCCTTCCGCGTCATCCGCAGGGTGCCGTTCCGCTACCAGCAGCCGGTCGTGATCGTCGCCCGCGCCCTGCTCGCGGTCGGGGTGAGCATCATGCTCGGCGCCTCGCCGATCGTCGTCGGCCTCACGTTCGTCGCCGCGCTCGGCGCGGCGCTCACCCAGGCCGGACTCGCCCGCCTCCGCGTGCCGCTTTTCTTCAGCCAGATCGCCGGAGGGTTCGTGACGACGGTCGTCGCGGTCATCGTCTCGGCGCTCGGCGCCGCGGGCATCGAGCCGTTCGTCGGCATCCGGCCGTCGATCATCGTCGCCTCCGGCATCGTGCTCATGCTCGCGGGTCTCACCGTCGTCGGCGCCGCACAGGACGCGATCGACGGCTTCGCCCTCACCGCGGGCGGGCGCATCCTCGACCTGACGATGCAGACGCTCGGCGTGGTGATCGGCATCCTCGTCGGGCTGGAGCTGGGCGGCGTGCTCGGGTTCACGATGGAGCTCCCCGACGACCCCGCCCCCTTCGGGCCGCTGCTCGGTCAGTTCGCCGGCGCGATCATCATCGCCGTCGCGGTCGCCGTCTTCAACGGCGCGGGTCTGCGCATCATCCTCGTCAGCGCGCTGCTCAGCGCCGTCACGCTGGCCGGATACTCCGCGACCACGGCGCTCAACCTGCACCCTGCCGCGGCGAGCGCGATCGGTGCCCTCCTCGCGAGCGTGGTCGGGATGCTGATCGCCCGCAATCTGCACGTGCCCTCGGTCGCCGTGACGACGGCGGCCATCGTGCCGCTCGTGCCCGGAGTCGCGGTCTTCCAGGGACTGCTCGAGATGGTGCACGCAGCGGGCACCTCCACCGGAGTGCTCGGCATCGGCGGCTCGCTGATCGACGCGGCGGTGATCGGCATCGCGCTCGCGTCCGGAGCATCCCTCGGCCTCTACCTCGGGACGCCGATGCGGGCGACGCTCAGCAGCGTCGCGAAGACGAGGGCTCGCGTGCGGCGCTGATCCGCGTCCGGCGTCTCTCCCTCACATCTCCCAGTCATCGATCGACGCGGTCGGCGGATCCAGAGGCTCGGGAGGGCGATGCTCCCGTTCGACGGACACGACGACGCGGGAGGTCCCATGGATGAGCACGCTCACCATCTCGTCTCCGTCGGAGAGGTCCACGAACGCGGGCGGCGAGGCGGCCGCGGCCTCGATCTGCGACATCACGTGGACCAGATCCCGATCACCGCCCAGCAGGAAGTCCCTGCCGTCGACCTCGACATGCGTCCTGATCCCTGTCCGTGCGCCGCCCATGTCAGCGACGGTAGGCGCGACCCGCGCGATCACTCAGGGGGTTGCGTACCGTCGAACCCGGGAGTAAAGGCGGCGCTACGCGCTGGCGAGATCCGGCGACTTCGCAGCGCCCTCCGCCGTCGGCTCCGGCACGAGGTACAGGCCGCTCGGCGAGTTCGCCGTGAAGGCGAGAGCCTCGACCCATGCACGGTTGATCTGGGGCTGACGGCTGCCGAAGTACTTGAACACGATCGAGCTGCCCGCGTGGATCCACACGGTCGTCCGGCCGCCGCCGATGCTCGCGTCTTCCTTCCAGGTGAAGCCGAACGGCTCACCGCGGCGGAGCTTCGCCGTGACCGCGAGCTGGATGTGGGTGAGAGCGCGGTCTTCGATCTCCACCTTGGGACCACCCTCATAGATGAACTTGCCCATGACGGGCTCCTCTTCGTCGTCGCCACGGGAACCCGCGCCAAGAGGCGCGACCGAGATGATCGCTGAGTGGTGATGTCTCCACTATCCCACCGATGCCGAGGGATCGACAGCCCGTTCCGCACCGCTCGGTCGGAATGGCCCCGGACGCGCACCGGACGTGCCGGTCACGTCATCAGTGCGCGCTGCCCCCGTAGAGCTCGCCCACCGGGACGGGCACGGCGAGCACGTTCCCGGGAGGGGCCAGCGGGCAGGCCCACGCCGGGTCGTACGCACACGACGGGTTGTACGCGAAGTTGAAGTCGAGCACGATCGTGCCCTGCACGGGGTCGGATCCGAGGTCGGCGCCCTTGATGGTGTCGAGCAGGTACCGGCCGCCGCCGTACGTACCGCCCGGTCGGCCCGCCAGGGCGTCGCGCACCGGGACGAACAGCCCACCGCCGTACGAGGTGATACGCCAGACGTCGAGCGATCCGACGTCCGGCACCTCGACCCGCCCCACGCGGTCGAAGGGCACGACGCCATCGGTGCCGGTCGCGAACTCGAACCCGGCGGACTCCGTGTCGAGGAGAGGCAGCTCGAAACGCCACGCGGGATCGTACGGCGCGACGGGAAGACCCTCGAACAGCGCCCGATCCTCGGCGAGCAGCGGGGTCGACGGATGCCGCAGCAGGAGGTCGTCGCGCTCGATGCGCCACAGCTCGTGGGCCTCCTCCGGCGAGGACGACTGGCGCACCGCGGCGTACAGCGCGAAGACGCGGCGTCGCCAGTCGACGACCTGGAAGGCCGTGAGATCCATCGGGCTCAGACGATGGGGTCGTTGTCGCTCACGCTGCGGCGCGTGACGCGGTCGCCCGTCGCGGGATCGACCGTGGTGCGCGCGACGCTGTCGGTCTGACGACGCCGCATGACGAGGACGAGGCTGATCAGGAAGACCAGGACTCCCGCCGCCATGAGGATGTAGCCGATCATGTCGAGGTTGACGTAGCCGCCGGTGTCGACGTTGATGGCGAAGACGAGGATCGCTCCGATGACGACGAGTGCGATGCCGCTGCCGATACCCATGATGACCACCCTTTCCGAGACCGCGGGCGCGGCCTCGGACGACAACAGTAGAGCCGTGAGCAGGTCACCCGAAAGAGATGGACACCGCTCCCCCGTCGTGGTAGCGCCTCACCGCCCCGACTGCGGGGGCGCCGTCGCTCCGAGCTCCTCCCACAGGTGGGCGATCGAGGCCGCACCGCGCCGCAGCATCGTGAGCGACACGCTCTCGTCGCTCGCATGCCAGTGATCGTCGGGAAGGCCGGTGCCGATGAGGATCACCGGCGCTCCGAGCGTCTTGGCGAGGAAGTCCGCCGGTCCGCCGCCCGCGTTCCCCATGCGCCCGGCGAGCGGGAGGCCGTACCCGCGCTCGAGCGCGCGTTCGAGCGCGTCCCGAGCGGTTCCCGCAGGGCTGATGTACGCCTCCTGCGCGATGACCTCGTCAGTCTCGAGCGTGTACTCGACGTGAGCGGGGACGACCTCGGCGACGAACTCGCGCAGCTGGTCGGCGACGGTGTGGACGCGCTGACCGGGTACCGTGCGGATGCTGAAGGAGGCCTCCGCCGTCTCGGGGATCACCGAGCGCTCCAGGCCGAGCGGGTCGCCGGCGAGCAGCGCGAGGATCTCGATCGACGGCCGGGCCCACAGTCTCTCGAGGAGCGTGTAGCCCTCCTCGCCGTCGACCGCGGTGGTCTCGACCCGCGCCATCCACTCGTCCTCGTCGGACGGAAGGTCTGCGAAGTCCGCGCGACGCTCGGATGTGAGCTCGTCGACGTCGTCGTAGAAGCGGGGCAGTCGGATGCGCCCGTGATCGTCGTGCAGCGCGCTGACGACATCGGCGACGACGTGGGCCGGGTTCACCGTCACCCCCACACGTCGATGCGCCCGAACGCCGCGACGGCCGTTGCCGCCAGAGCCTGCACCGCGGCTTCGTCGGTGACGTCCGTCGGCACGACCAGGGCCTCACCGCCCGCCGCGCGGCATTCCTCGGCCACGACCTCGAGGGCGCTCGCACTGCGGGATGCCAGGACGAGTCGGGCTCCTCGGCGCGCATGGCGGTGCGCGGTCGCGCGGCCGATGCCGCTCGACGCGCCGGTGATGACGACGACGGGCGGGTTCCTCTTCCGGGCTGCGCGCATGCGGCGACGATAGGTGCCGCATCACGGGCTCACCGGCCCCTTGACAGATCGGGTGCGGCCTGCGATCAGCGCGGCGCGAGGTCGGGTGCCGTCGCGATGCCGAACTCGCGGCGCAGTGCCGTGAGCGCCGCGAACCATCCGGGCAGTCCGGTGACACCCGGCCCCGGCGCGGTCGACGCGGAGGCGAGGTAGACCCCGGGGATCGGCGTCCGCCACGGCTCGCCGCTGAAGGTGGGTCGCGCGAACAGCTGCCAGAGCTCGGGGGCGCCCGCCGAGATGTCGCCGCCCGGATAGTTGGGGTTGTGGCGCTCGACCTCGATCGCGGTGCGGGAGCTCGTCGCGAGGATCCGGTCCCGGAACCCGGGCGCGAACCGCTCGATCTGCGCGGTCACGGCTTCCCGGCGGTCGGCCGGGCTGCCAGCGGGCACGTGCGTGTACGTCCACAGCGTGTGCTTCCCCGCCGGCGCCCTCGTCGCGTCGAAGACCGACGGCTGCGAGACGAGCACGTAGGGGCGGTCGGGCAGTCGCCCTCGATGCACCGCGTTCTCGGCCTCCGCGACCTCCTGCCGCGTACCGCCGACGTGCACGGTGCCCGCTCGGGCCAGCTCGGGATGCCGCCAGGGCACCGGTCCGTCGAGCGCGAAGTCGACCTTCGCGACGCCGCCGCCGTAGCGGAAGCGCCGGAGCGCCCGACGGTATCGCGCCGGAAGCCGGTCGCCGGCGAGACCGAGGAAGGCTTTCGGCGTGACGTCGAGGAGCGTGACCGCGGCCTCCGGCAGCTCGGCCAGCGAGGTCACATCATGGTCGAGGATCAGCTCGCCGCCGTGCGCGCGCAGGTCGTCGAGCAGCGCGGTGATGATCGACTGGCTGCCGCCGACGGGGATCGGCCACCCCTGAGCGTGGGCGTAGGTCGTGAGGGCGAGCCCGGCGCCGGCTCCGGCGATGCTCGGCTGCGCGAGGATCGTGTGGGCCGCGACGCCCGTGAGCAGGGCCGGGGCGACCTCCTCGCGGAACCGCGCGTTCCACGCCGGGGTGCCCTGCTCGAGGGAGCGGAGCCCGAAGACGATCGGGGTGCGCAGGCGGTCGGGGATGCGCAGGAGCGGCGACCCGGTGAACTCCGCGACCTCGCTCGCCCGCTCGACGAGCGGACGCAGCAGTCGCGCGTAGGCGTCCCCGTCGGCGCCCAGCCCCTCGCGGGTGCGCTCGAGGTCCCGATACGCGATCCCGGCGCGACCGCCGTCGAGGGGCTGCGCGAAGGAGACCTCGGGCGTGACGAACGGGATGCGGTCGCTCAGGCCGAACTCGCGGAAGAAGCGCGACTCGAACGCCATCGGATGCACGGCCGAGCACACGTCGTGGTGGAACCCCGGAAGAGTGAGCTCACGGGTCGCCGCGCCCCCGCCTGGCTGGTCGGCCCTCTCGTACACCCGAACCCGCATCCCTGCGCGCGCGAGCGTCACCGCTCCGGCGAGACCGTTCGGACCGGCACCGACGACGACCGCTGTATCCATGAATCGATCATCTCTCGCCGCAGGCTCCCGGGGGAACCGGTTGACAGCGCGAACCGCGCCCCGCCAGCCCGAGTAGCCGGAGATGTCGCCAGGGCTGACTGTAGGATCTCGACTCGCCGTTGTGAAGGGGGTTCCGTGAAGGCGACGCGGGTCCTCTTATATCGTGTGAGACGGAAATCCCGTCCCGACCATGGCCGCTCACGGCTTCTGGTACCCCGCCGGACCAGGAGGTCATCATCACGACCGCGCGAACTCCGCGTGCGCCGGATCTCAGCGCACGGTTCGTCGCCGCGCTGAACATAGAGAGGGCGGCGATCTCCACCCTGGACGTGCCGTTCGACGTCGAGACGGTCAGCGCGAGCGACGACCTCGCCGCGCACTTCATCGAATCCCAACTGGATGCCGGCGAGGGACCGAGCTGGGATGCCCACCGCTCGCAGGCTCCCGTCCTCGTCCCCCACCTCGGCGAGGTGTCTCCCGTCCGCTGGCCGATCTTCGGTCAGGCGATCGCCGAGTCGGGCGTGCGCGCGCTCTACTCCTTCCCCCTGGCGATCGGCTCGCTGCGCATGGGAGCCGTCGACCTGTACGCCGAGTCGGCGGATGCGCTGAGCCCGAACGCGATCGATCTCGCGACGGACCTCGTCGCCCGATCGGCCGCCGATGTCCTCGAGCATGCGCTGCGGACCCGGAGTCTCGAGCCCTCGGACGACAGCCCGTTCTCGCGGCGCGAGGTGCATCAGGCCACGGGCATGGTGATCGCGCAGCTCCGCATCCCCCCCACCGAGGCACTTCTTCGCATCCGCGCCCATGCGTTCGCCTCCGGCCGCTCCGTGCGCGAGACGGCCGCCGACATCACATCCCGCCGACTCACCCTAGAACCGTGATTCGCACCGACCCGAAAGGTAGGTTGTGCTCATGATCGCCCAGACCCGCGAGGCCCAGCTCGCACAGACATTCGTCGCCCTGGCCGACACGCTCGTCAACGACTACGACATGGTCGACGTCCTGCAGACGCTGGTCGAACAGTCGTCGCGGATCCTGGAGGCCGCCGATGCGGGCCTCCTGCTGCCCAACGCGTCCGGTGACCTCGAGGTGGTCGCATCGACGAGCGAGCGCAGCCACCTCGTGAGTCTGCTGCAGCTGCGCGCCGACGAAGGCCCCTGCGTCGACGCGTACGAGACCGGCTCCGTCGTCTCCGTCGACGACATCGCCTCCAGCGCCGCGCGCTGGCCGACCTTCGCCGAGAGCGCGGCCAGCGTCGGATACCGCGCCCTGTACGCGATACCGATGAGGTTCCGCGACGATGTCATCGGCTCCCTCAATCTCTTCAGCGATCGCGCGGGACCGCTGCCCGCGAACGACCTCACCATCGCCAGGGCGCTCACGGACATCGCGACCATCAGCCCGATCCAGGAGCGTGCCCTCCGGGATGCGAACATCGCCCGCGACCAGCTGCAGCGAGCGCTCGACAGCCGCGTGCTGATCGAGCAGGCGAAGGGCGTCCTCTCCCACAGCGAGCAGGTCGACATGGACGAGGCCTTCCGGCTGCTGCGACATCGGGCGCGCAGCAGCGGGCGACGCCTGTCGGTGGTGGCCCAGGAGGTCATCGACTCCGCCGCCTCGCACTGACCGCCCGCGCAGGGTTCCTTCGCCGCGGGCGACACGATATTCTGTGGATGTGGTCGCGGATCCTCGGATCCGACCGATGCCACCGCTGGTCCCAGTCCCCGACTCGCGTCTCCGTTGAGATCGACAGTCACAGGGGGCCCGCGATGGGAAGCTTCATCTACGAGAGCAATGTCAAGGTAGAGATCGAGGACCGCGCGCTCGCGCACCTGCAGATCGTCATCACTGCGAAGCTGCGCCGCAGCGAACCGTTCACCTTCACCTGGAAGGAGGACCCGAGCATCGGCGGGGGACGTACGACGGTGTGGCTGCACGGGCGCAGCGCGATCGTGTACAAGTTCCATGGAAGCCGCCAGCCGTCGATCAACCGGCGATGGGTCGAGGCGCTCTCGTACACGGCGCACGCGCCGACGGGGCTGTACCTCGTCCACGAGCCGATGCAGAGCTTCGCGGATCACGAGGACAAGGGCCACGCGATCCCTCTCTGAGATCGGCGTCGGGTGGCGCTTCGGCGGTGGCGACCACAACCCGGCTTCGATCTCAACCCCCTGTGCGCGGGGCGGCACGCAGGCGGAGCCTGGGCCCATGAGCCACCCCGATGACATCAAGCAGCCCCTCGACCACCTCCCCCCGCTCGACGAACGCGACAAGGCCGTCGAGATCGAGGAGCCGAGCTACCCGACGTCCGAGTCGCCGACCGGCCCCGCCCACGCCTCGCCCGAGACGGCCGCCGAACCGGACAAGCCGAACCGTCACGGCGTCGACAAGCTTCCGCCGACGTCGCGCTAATCCGGACCCCGCCGACGCGGGAGTCCTCGGGTCGCGCGGCCCGAGGCCTCCTGCGCGTCAGCGACCGAGGCCGACGCGATCGACCTTGCGGTGATACCGCATGCCCGCGAGGCCGCCGAGCACGGCGCCGACGAGGGTCACCACGGCGGCTCCGACCGCGGTGAGGATGCCGGTCGTCGTCGCCGTCTCGGGCGTGACGGGGATGCGGGGGAAGCCCTGCAGGTTCCCGAGGATGTCCCACTGCGCTCCCGCGATCGCACTGACGATCGCGACGACGATCGCGACGACGATCGCCCAGATCCAGACGGCGATGCCCTGCTTGGCCCCGCTGAATCGCGCCATCCGCCCGGCGACGTAGCCGCCGGCGAAGTACGACACCAGGAGCACGACGGCGATCACCACGATCGCGACGATCCCGAGGGGACCCATCGCCGAGTCGGCCGCCTCCTCGGGCGTCGTTCCGCTGTTCGCGCCGACCGCCGCACCGATCGCGGTGACGAGGGCGGTGAGGAGGACCGTCGTGCCCATCGCGGTGAGCCAGCCGAAGAACGCCGAGCCGAACTTGAAGCCGCCGAACTCCGCCTTCTCGCGGCGATGCACGTCGTCGTGCAGCGATCGGGCGTCGTCGCGGGCCGGCGGAGAGCCCTCCGGCACCTCGTGCACGGTCGCGCCCTGCTCACGGGCGGCGCGGGGATCGGGAACGTAGTCGGGGTCGCGCGGCGTGCGGGGGTCACGCGGAGCGGCGGGGTCGGGTGTGCTGTCTCGTGTGCTCATGCTGCGGAATGTAGGCCTCTCGCGTCGATGCGTGAGGGCGGTTGCTCTTCCGCGACGGCGCGCGTAACCTGCCCCGCAGCATTCGCACCGCATCCGTCTGTTCCCCCGGGTACTCCCCGCCGGTCGTGTGGTCAACCCCGCGACGCACGCTCCGCAGCTGTGGGATTCTCGGAGTCCGTCGGACGGAGGGCACGCATGACGTCGTTGGAAGAGCTGTGGCTGGTGCGTCACGGAGAGAGCATCGGGAACGTCGCGGCCACCGCCGCGGAGGTGGCCGGTGCCGAGGTGATCGCGCTCGACACGCGCGACGCCGACGTGCCGCTGTCCGAGACCGGAGTGGAGCAGGCGCGAGCGCTCGGCGCACCGCTGCTCGGCGCCGAGCGGATTCCGGAGATCGCCTGGGTGTCGCCGTACGTGCGGGCGCAGCAGACCTTCGCGCTGAGCATCGAGAACGGTCCGGACATCCGCCGCGTGCTCACCGATGAGCGGCTCCGCGACCGCGAGCTCGGCATCCTCGACCTGCTGACCCGACGGGGCGTGGTCGCGCGGCATCCGGAGGAGGCGGCACGGCGGGCGAACCTGGGCAAGTACTATCACCGGCCGCCCGGCGGCGAGTCCTGGGCCGACGTGTCGCTGCGTCTGCGGTCGTTCCTCCACGACGCCTCGGCGGCCGATGCCAGGGTGGGTCTGGTCGTGGCGCACGACGCCGTCGTCATGCTGCTGGTGGCGCTGCTCACGGGCATGGGCGAAGCCGCTCTCCTGCGATTCGCCGCCGCGAACACGGTCTTGAACGCCTCGGTCACTCGTCTCCGCGCCGACGGGGAGCGATGGCAGCTCACCGACTTCTCGGATGTGCGCCACCTCGAGCGGCTCGGCGCGGAGGTCACCGCACACCCCGGGAGCCCCGATGTCCTTCCCCGCTGACCCGACGGCCGTGACGCCCGCCCTTCTCGCGGAATGGGGGCTGCCCGACCCCGGCGACTCGAAGAAGTCCCGCGGCACCGCGATGGTGATCGGCGGGTCGCCCCTGTCGACCGGCGCCGTGATCCTGGCCGGCGAGGCTGCGCTGCGCGTCGGCGCGGGGAAGGTCGGGGTGACGACGGATGCCACTCTGACCGATGTCGTCCGGGGGGCGTTCCCCGAGGCCGGCGTGCATGACGCGCCCGAATCCGGCGGGCCGACGGATGCCGCGTGCGCGAGCTCCTGCGACGACGCGGATGCCGTCCTGGTCGGGCCGGGACTCGCCGACCCGGAGACGGCGCGCGACTGGCTGCGACGGCTGTCCGAGCGGACGATCGACCGTCTCGTCGTCGACGCCTTCGCCGTCGGCATCCTGCGCGATGTGCCACGCGACGAGCTGCCGCGATCGCTCATCGTCAACGCGAACCTCGACGAAGCGGAGATCCTCCTCGGCCGCCCGGTCGACGATCTCTCTCGCGACCTGCGCGGACTCGCGCGCGATCTCGACGCCGTGGTGCACTGCTACTCCGCCGTCGCCGCGCCCTCCGGCGAGGTGTGGGAGCTGGATGCGGGCGGCGCGGGGCTCGGCACGGCGGGGTCCGGAGACGTCCTCGCCGGCGCGATCACCGGCTTCGCCGCCCGCGGACTCCCGCTGGAGCGCGCCGCCGTCTGGGGCGCCTGGTGCCACGGTCGCGCCGGCGACCGCCTCACCGAGCGGATGGGGCTCGGATTCCTGGCGCGAGAACTCGCGGAGGAGCTGCCCGCCGCCGTCCTCGACGCCGAGAGGCGGCGCTGACGGCGAGGCACCGGGAGCGCGGCCGATCATGAGCAGCGGTCGACGCCCGTCCGGAGCCGTCCGAGGCGCCGTCTGTCAACCCGCGCGCGGATCGGGATGAGCGCGGATACCGTCTCTCGCATGAGCTCCTCCCGCACGTCTCCCGCGTCCGTCGACACCATCGCGCGAGAGGGCTTCGGGTGGGACGAGCTCCTTCCCGGGCAGCGCGAGGCGATCGACTCGGCGTCGGCCGGTCGGGACACGCTGCTCGTGCTCGCGACCGGCGGCGGCAAGTCCGCCGTGTACCAGATCGCGGGCGCCCAGCGGGGCGGTGTCGTGGTGGTCGTGTCGCCGCTCGTGGCGCTGCAGGCCGACCAGATCGCCTCGATCGCCGCGGCCCCGGCGGCGCCGCCGGCCGTCGCGATCAACTCGGCCATCCCCGCATCCGAGGCCGCGCGAGCCTGGGATCTCATCGACGCAGGCGGCCCCGTGTACGTGCTGCTCGCTCCCGAGCAGCTGAGCCACGAGGAGACCGTCGCCCGACTCGCGGCCGCCGGCGTGACCCTCCTGGTGGTCGACGAGGCGCACTGCGTGTCGTCCTGGGGGCACGACTTCCGGCCCGACTACCTGCGGCTGGCGGACGTCCGTCGCGAGCTGGGCGACCCGCCGGTGCTCGCGATGACCGCCACGGCCTCCGAGCCGGTGCGCGCCGAGATCATCGAGAAGCTGGCGATGACCGACGTGGACGTGCAGGTGCACGGCGTCGACCGCCCCGAGATCCGTCTCGTCGTGCATCGCCACGAGAGCGAGACGCAGAAGCGGGCGGCCGTCGTCGAGGAGGCCCGCACGTGGACCGCGCCGGGTCTGGTCTATGTGGCGACCCGCAAGGAGACCGAGGCGTATGCCGAGGAGATCGCCGCGGCGGATCGTCGGGTCGCCGCGTACCACGCCGGGATGAAGGCCGCCGATCGTCGCAGCATCCAGGACCGCTGGCGCGACGGCGAGCTCGACGTCGTCGTCGCCACCTCGGCGTTCGGCATGGGCATCGATCGACCCGACGTGCGCTTCGTGCTGCACGCCGCCGTCACCGAGTCCCTCGACGCCTACTACCAGGAGATCGGTCGGGCGGGGCGCGACGGCGAACCCGCCACGACCGCCCTCCACTATCACGCGAAGGATCTCGGCCTCCGGCGCTTCTTCACGCGCCGCTCGGTGCGGCCGGCCGAGATCCGCGCCCTCTGGGCGGCGATCGGTCGGACGCCGGGACGCCACGTCCACGAGCTCGCCGCCACGCTCGACAAGCCCTCGCGCACGGTCACCCGCCTCGTCAACGACCTCGTCGACGCGCAGCTCGTCGAGACGACCGACGGCGTCCGGAAGGTGCGCTCGGTCGCGGCGGACACCGCGGTCCGCACCGTCCGCGAGACGCTCGACGCCAGGGAGCGCGTGGCCGACTCCCGTCTGGCGATGATGCGCGCGTACGCCGAGACCTCGCACTGCCGCCGTCGGATCCTGCTCGACTACTTCGGGGTCGAGGGCGCCCGCTGGTGCGGCAACTGCGATCGCTGCGAACAGCGCGACGCCTCGGGGGCCTCGGACGCGGATGCCGGGATCGACGACGCGCCCCTCTCGGTGGACGTGCGGGTCGCACACCGCGAGTGGGGCGCGGGCACCGTCACCAGCGTCGACCCCGATCGCGCCACGATCTGTTTCGAGTCGGAGGGCTACAAGGTGGTGTCCTACGAGGCTCTCGAGACCGGGGTGCTCCAGCTGGCCGACGCTCTCGTCTGACGCGCCCGCTCGGCCGCGCGGCTCCTCCCCCGACGTGTGGTCGCGCGGGGTCAGGCGCAGAAGGTCGACAGCGAGTCGCGGAGTGCGTCGATCGCCTCGATCGTCTCCGGAGCCTGCAGGTCGCTCATCCCGCCGATCTGCTGCGCCGCCGACGAGACGAGCTCGCCGAGCGGCCCGTCGACCTGCGTCGCCAGACCGTCGAGGCTGGCGACGAGATCGTCGCGCGCCGCGTCGACCTGCTCGGCCGAGGCACCGCCCCGATCGAGCAGCGCCTGATAGCGGGCGTAGGCATCGTCGATCGATGCGCACGTCTGCTGCACGTCCACGCCCAGCGCGTCGCCGGCGGCCTGCGTCACCTGGGCGCAGCCGCCCAGGAGTCCGATGGCGAGCAGGAGGGGAAGGACGACGATGCGGCGCATGCCCCGAGGCTAACCCGCGCGCCTGGGCCGCACCTGACGCAGGCCGCCCGGCACCGGGATCAGCGCAGTGCGCCGGGTTCCGCCTTCACCCTTCGGCGTTCGCTCACGACGAGGACGATGAGCAGCACCAACCCGGACAGCGTGACCAGATAGGTGCTGAGCGAGGACAGGATGCCGACGAGACCGGATTCCGGGTACTCGCCGTGGAGCGAGAGCGTCGGGTCGGTACTGGCGTGCAGCAGGATCGGACCCCAGATCGTGCGCGTCACACGCAGCGCGAGATACATGCACACGCCGAAGAAGAACGTGTAGACCACCTGCGCGGCTGTCGTCACGACGCCCTGATCGGAGGTGAAGACGTTGCCGATGTGCAGGGCGGCGAACACTCCTGCAGACATCAGTGCCACGGCGATCTCCCCGTGGCCGGCTCTGCGCATCAAGGTCACGACGAAGCCTCGGGTCAGCAACTCCTCGGCCATCCCGATCACCACTCCTGTGAGCAGCCAGGCGCCGACGAGGGGAAATCCGGCCGCGCCGTAGTCGACGCTGAGCACCGACGAGACGTTGATGGCGAGCACGACCACGACCGCGATCCACATCCAGCGCCGACTCCGCAGGGTCTGCCGGCCGAAGAGCTCGCGCAGCCAGCCGACCGATGCGGCGAAGGCGAGCAGGGACAGCACTCCAAGGAGGATCGGCAGCCCGGTGTGGACGAGCAGGTCCCCGGCGCCGCCGTCGCGGGGAACGGATGCGCCGATGGTCGCGTCGACCACCCATCCGAGCAGCTCGTACAGCGCGTAGTACGCCGCGGCGAGCACGAGTGCACGCCACCAGCCGCCGCGCTCCCAGAACCACCGCCATCCCGAGACCCTGTCTTCCATCGCTCCACCCCTCGTCCGAGAACCTGGTCTCAAACTAGCGAGGATGCCGTAACGGAACGAAGGGCTGGCCAGAAGGAAGATAGGACCTTGACTTTCGTCTATTTGTCGATGACCGAATGTCCAGAGCCAGAAAAGCCGAAGAAGACTTGTGGACATCCACAGGATCCGAGACGATGCCCGCATCCATTCACCAGAATAGGGACGTCTCCCAAGGACGGGGGTGCACGACAAGGCGCCGCTTCTGGGGAAAGGCACCGCGAGAGTGGGGATACTCCGCCGTCGTTGCACGTCCTCTCGGCCCTCCCCCCGGTGCCGCGAGACCGCGAGTTTCCCCCTCTCCGGCACCCGAAGCCGGCGAGGGGGATCACTCGCTCTCGCCCCCGCGGCCGGTCAGCCCCCGGACGGGTTTTGGAGCGGCGCGCCGTCGTCGTCGGTCGTCTCCTCCTCGAGGATGTCGTCCGTGCTGGTCGACGTCTCGTCGGGAGCCCCGCCGGATGCCGTGTCGGCTTCCTCGTCCGCTCCGGGGGTGCCCTGGGTGTTGCTCGGGTCGCTCATCGTCCTGCTCCGATCTGTGGTGGGATCGGCGACGCTACGCCGCAGCATCCGAACGCGTCAGGGCATTGACCCCGGCGCGCCTGCGCGAGACACTGCCCGCGCCTCAGGCTGCGGGCACGAGCGCGGGTCGGTGCGCGGACTCCTGCGCCTCCCAGGTCAGAGGGTCGATCGTCAGGCCGGTCGCCGAGTTCGCCGACTCCAGGAGCTGTCGCAGATACGCCATCTCGGTGCGCGGGACCTCGATGTGGTCGAAGACGAAGTGCAGCGGGATCGACGGCTGCATCCACAGCGTCTCGCGACCGCCGCCGTCGGAGCGCACCCAGGTGAGCGTGAACGACTCGTGGCGACGGAGCTTGGTCGCGGCGATGATCTGGATGTACTGCAGGAGGCGATCGTCGACGTCGATGGGCTGGTTGGCGTCGCCGTATCGGAGCTGTCCCATGATGACTCCTTCGTGAGTGGGGGCCGACGCGGTGGCGCGCCTCCCCGATGTCGAGGTGCCTGGTGTCAGGCTAGCACTTATCTCAGTTCTTTAACTAAATTCATGAAATGTTCATCTCGATAGCTTTTCGAGTTGACCACTCGACTGTCGAAATTTTCGCTACAGTGGACGGGTTCGCCACGGGGCCGGAAGGAGATGCGGTTATGAGTGACGCCGGCGGGACCCGCCTTCCGCTCACCCACGCCCTCATCCGCTACGTCGAGCAGCGGGCCGCGATGCTGGCGGAGGCGCGTCGGCAGCTCGGCGTCAACGAGCTCGACGCTCGCACGCTCCTGCATGTCGGAGCGAACCCCGGCATCCGTCCCACTCAGCTTGGCGAGCACCTCGGGATCACCTCGGCCGGCGTAACCGCGCTCGCGGACCGCCTGATCATGCGTGGGATGCTGCGGCGGGAGCAGGACGACTCCGACCGCCGGGTCAACCACCTCTTCGTGGAGGTCGACCTCGACGACGAGCCGTGGTCGATGCTCACGGCGTTCGACGACACGCTCGATCGGGAGCTGCGCGCCAGCGCCGCCGACACGGACCGGTTCGCCGACGTCCTCGACGCCGCTGCGGGCGCCGCCTCACGCGCGCTCGCGTAGAACGGCGTCGCGGCGCGGATCCTGCGCGCGGAGGCCTACTCTCCGTCGTTCATGTGGGCGAGATGCTGTCGCGACTTCTCTTCGAGGAAGTCGACGAGATCCGCCGCCGCCGCGAGCTCCTGGGAGAGCATCCGCACGTCGGCGCTCGTCACCACCATCGCGTCCGCGCGCGCTTCGAACGTGACCCGCCACTCGGGACTGCCCAGCTCGGCCGGCTGCATGTACACGGAGGTCGTCGCGCCGTCGAGGGGGACGACGACCAGGCCGCTGTCACTGCCACCCACCTCTTCCTGCACGGCGACCCGTGCACGGTGGGCCCCGGGAACGGACGACGCGTACTCCGCCAGCCACGCCTCCAGCAGAGCTCGACTACGAAACGGCACGGCGTCCCCTCTCCAGTCTCGACGTCCAAGAATCGCACACCCGCCCCGCACCGCTCAATATCCGAGCGCGGACGTCGGCGGGATCGGTGAGCTCGGGAGGTCGGCGAGGTCGAGTCGGGCGGGGCGTCTAGGCTGGTGTCATGCCCCTCTCGTCCACCGCCAGCGCCTCTCGCGCTCCCCACCGGCTGCGCACCGCGACGCCGATGGCGATGTGGGTGCGGGTGCTTCTGCATCCGGGGACCAACGGGTGGACGAGCGTGTGGGGCACGATCTCGCACGGAGAGATCGCAGGCTGCCCGCCGCCACGTCGGTAGACCGCGCTTCGAGAGGAGACGCGGTCGCTTCGCGCCCTTCGTCGTTCTCCCACCCGAGGTCTGTCCATGTCATCATCCCTGCCTTCCCGTGCCCGTCGCGCTCCCCATCAGCTGTGGCGCGGTATTCGCTCCTCCGTCCGCAGCGACGCGCTCGGCGGAGCGCTGCTGCTGTTCGCCACCCTCGCGGCGCTCGTGCTCGCCAACACGCCCGCTGCGTCCTGGTACGAGTCCGTGCGCGACTTCACGTTCGGCTTCCCCGAACTGCAACTCGAGCTCAGCGTCGGAGCCTGGGCGTCCGACGGTCTCCTCGCGATCTTCTTCTTCGTCGTCGGCCTCGAACTGAAGGAGGAGTTCGTCACTGGGCGCCTGCGCGACCCCCGGCGGGCCGCCCTCCCGGTCGCCGCGGCAGTGGGTGGCGTAGCCGCCCCGGCCCTCATCTTCGTCCTCATCAACGCCGGCGGCGGACAGGATGCGCTCAGAGGCTGGGCGATCCCGACCGCGACGGACATCGCGTTCGCAGTGGCCGTCATCGCGGTGGTCGGAAGATCGCTTCCGCCCGCTCTCCGGGTCTTCCTCCTCACGCTCGCGATCATCGACGACCTCATCGCGATCACCATCATCGCCACCTTCTACAGCGACACCATCAGCTTCCCGTGGCTCGCCCTCGCCGTGCTGCCGCTGGCCGGGTTCGCTCTCCTCGTCCAGAGAGGCGTGCGGGCCTGGTGGATCCTCCTGCCGCTCGCCGTCGCTGTCTGGGTCTGCATCCACGCATCCGGCGTCCACGCGACCGTCGCAGGTGTCCTTCTCGGCTTCGTCGTCCCCGTCGTCCCGACGGAGCGGGCGCGCGTCCTCTCGCGCTCGTCAGACGACGACACCCCCGAATACGACGGCCTCGCGCCGCACTTCGCCGACCGGTGGGGCATCGTCGCGACACTCGTCGCCGTCCCCGTCTTCGCCTTCTTCTCGGCCGGGGTCACTGTCGGCGGCTGGGACGGACTCGCATCGGCTCTCGGCGATCCGATCACCCTCGGCATCGTCGTCGGACTCGTCGCAGGCAAGCCGCTCGGCATCCTCGGCATCACGTTCCTCCTCAGCCGCCACCCGGCGCTGCGCCTGGACCCGAGCCTGCGCTGGCCGGACCTCACCGGAATGGCATTCATCGCCGGCATCGGATTCACCGTCTCCCTCCTCGTCGGCGAACTCGCCTACGGAGCGAGCTCGGTTGCGGACGAGCACGTCAAGATCGGAGTCCTGCTCGGATCCGTCATCGCCGCCGTCATCGGCGGCGCGGTGCTCGGGCTCCGACCGCGGGCGGTCGTCGTGGTCGAGCCCGATCCGGCGCCGGATGCGGAGGACGTCAGGGACTGATCGCGTTGCGGATGGCGAGCACGGCCCCGCCGCGCGCCCATTCGCCGAAGTCGAAGGGCTGCACGTCGACGTCGAGGCGCTCGAGATCCTCTTCGTGCGTCTGCCGGATGCCGCGCCACACATCCGCTTCGGCCAGCTCGTACACGGCGAGACCGTCGCCCGAGAGGATCACCTTCGCCGGATCGATGAGGTTCGCCGCCGTCCCGATGAGACAGCCGAGCGCGAAGCCCGCGTCCGCGAACGCCTTGAGCGCGGAAGGCCGTCCTTCCCGCGCCTGCTCCAGCGCGTACTCGTACGTGCGCTCGCCGGCCGGGTCGCGGGGCAGAGCACCCGCGATGGACGAGTTCGTGAGGTAGCTCGACGCGCATCCCCGGTGACCGCGGTCGCAGTACGGTCCACTCGGGTCGACGATGAGGTGACTGATCCGCCCGGGAGTCCCGTGCGCGCCGTCGACGAGCTCGTCGTTGATGACGAGCCCGCATCCGATGCCGACGCCCACCGTGAGGAGGACCATCGTCCGCAGCCCGGCACCCGCGCCGAACCAGTGCTCTGCTGCGGTGAGTGCCTGCACGTCGTTGTCGACGGTCGCGGGGAGACCGGTCGCGTCCTCGAGCAGCCGGACGAGCGGGACGTTCGCCCACTCCAGGAACGCCGACTCCACGACCACACGGCCCCGACCCGAGCCCTGGACGGTTCCGGCGAGCGCGGCACCCACAGCGGTGAGCGGGCCCCAGGACTCGTCGAAGCGAGCGACCACGATGCGGATCTGCTCGAGCACGGCCGCGACGGAGCGGTCGACGATCGGCTCGTCGTAGGCGTCGATGACGGTGGCGCCGAGATCGCTCACGACCGCGTAGAGGTGGTCGCCGGTCAGCTTCAACCCGACGAATCGCCGCGATTCGGGGCGCAGATGCAGGAGTTCCGACGGGCGACCCATGCCGCCCCGCAGTTCGGTTCCGCCCTCCAGCAGGAAGCCGTCGTCCATGAGGGATCTCGTGATGCGGGTCAGGCTGGGTTTCGACAGCCCCAGCCGAGCCGCGAGCTCGGCCCGCGGCAGGGCGCCGTTCACCACGATCTCGCGCAGCACCGCATGGCTGGCGGCGGACATCGTCGGCCACGCCTCCGGATTCCCGCGAGCGATCACGGTTCGAGGGTAGTGGGCGCGCGGCGGGGGAACTGCTCGATTCTGAGTGATCGTCATCGGGAGCCCTTCCTTCGGTTCATACAGTAACCAAGTAAAGACGCTTCGCGCCGAAATGTCGAAATCCAATGGAGGGCTTGACGAAACATAGTAAACATATGAAACTAAACGTGAGGCGGGCCTCGAACCCGTCCTCCCACGATGAGGTGAGAACGAAGGAGCCGATGATGGCAACGATCACGCCGCCCGTGCGGCCGCGCGACGAAGTGCGCGCCGCTCCGCCGCGGATGCCGCGCCGGTGGAACCGCGAGAGCGTCGTCGCCCTGTGCTTCGTCGCCCCGGCCGCGATCGGCTTCGCGATCTTCACGCTCGTCCCCGCGATCCGCGGTCTCTACTACTCCTTCACCGATTACGACGTCTTCCGACCCGAGTCCTTCGTCGGCACCGCCAACTACGAGCGGATGGCGACCGACCCGATCTTCTGGAACTCCCTCGTCGTCACGCTGCAGTACGTCGTGATCAACATCGTCTTCCAGACGGTGTTCGCGCTCGTGCTCGCGGTGCTGATGCACCGGCTGACGCAGTCACTCGTCATCCGGGGCATCATCCTCGGCCCCTACCTCGTCGCGAACGTGATCGTCGCACTCGTCTGGTTCTGGATCCTCGACTACCAGATCGGCATCGGCAACCAATTCATCGAGTGGCTGGGTCTCGACCGGCTCGCCTTCTTCGGCGACTCCGCCCTCGCCATACCCACCATCGCCTTCATCAACGTCTGGCGGCACGTCGGATACACGGCGCTGCTGATCTTCGCGGGCCTGCAGATGATCCCGAAGGAGATGTACGAGGCGTCCGCGATCGACGGCGCCGGAGAATGGAAGACGTTCTGGCGGATCACCGTCCCGCTGCTCCGCCCCGTACTGGCCGTCGTGCTCGTGGTGAGCATCATCGGGTCGTTCCAGATCTTCGACACGGTCGCCGTCACCACGCAGGGCGGGCCGGTCAATGCGACACGCGTCATCTATTACTACATCTACGACCTCGCGTTCAACAGATACGAGTTCGGCTACGCGTCAGCCGTCTCCGTCGCCCTGTTCGTCATCCTCGCCGGCATCAGCCTGCTGCAGCTCCGGCTGACCCGCGCCAACCAGTCGGATCTGGCATGAGCGCCGCCCCGACCGCCAGGAGGTCCCCGATGTCCGCTCCCTCATCCGTCGTCGCCGCCCCCGTCTCCGGCGAGGATCCGACGCAGACGGCGCCGCTCGGCACCGTCTCCTCTCCCGTACGCGGACGGCGGAAGCTGCGGAGCCGCATCGGACGGATCGCGGCATGGGCCTTCCTCATCGCCTCTCTCGTGCTGACGCTGTTCCCCTTCTACTGGATGCTGCGCACCTCGTTCTCCTCGAACGGAGCGCTCGCCGCCAACTCCGGGAGCCTGCTCCCCGCCGACGTCAGCCTCGGCGGCTGGCAGCGCGTGCTGGGTCTCGCGACACCCCAGGAGGCACTCGCCGACGGAGGGTCGGGAGCCTCGCTGGACTTCTGGCTCTACCTGCGGAACTCCATCATCGTCGCGACCGTCACGACCGTCGTGCAGACGTTCTTCTGCGCGCTCGCCGCGTATGCCTTCGCCCGTCTGCGCTGGCCCGGACGCAACACGCTGTTCTTCCTCTTCCTCACGGCGCTCATGATCCCGCCGATCTTCACGACCCTCCCGAACTTCATCCTCATCCGGGACCTGGGGCTGCTGAACACCTTCCTCGGGATCATGCTCCCCTCGCTGCTGATGGCGCCGTTCTCGATCTTCTTCCTGCGGCAGTTCTTCCTCGGCATCCCTCGCGAGCTCGAGGAGGCCGCCCGACTCGACGGCGCCGGCTACACGCGCACCTTCTTCCAGGTCGTCGTCCCGATCTCGAACGCCCCGATCACGACCCTCGCGATCCTCACCTACATCGGCACGTGGAACGAGTACTTCTGGCCGCTGCTCGTCGGCCGGTCGGAGGAGGTGCGGGTCCTCACCGTCGCCCTCGGCGTGTTCCGCTCGCAGACGCCGCAGGGGAGCCCGGACTGGGCGGGCCTCATGGCCGCGACACTCATCTCCGCACTCCCGATCATCATCCTCTTCGCCCTCCTCGGCCGTCGCGTCATCAACTCGATCGGCTTCTCCGGGCTCAAGTGACGCACTCGCGCGTCGCTCGGCCACCGCAGGACCACCCGAAGCACCACACCGAA
The DNA here is from genome assembly GCF_001650405.1 of Microbacterium sp. H83. Lineage (GTDB taxonomy): Bacteria > Actinomycetota > Actinomycetes > Actinomycetales > Microbacteriaceae > Microbacterium. The sequence goes on from NZ_LWCU01000008.1 coordinate 62,400, forward strand.
GTTCTCTCTCGAAAGGACCCACACATGACACGGCAACGACGTCTGATCATCGCGGCAGGGGCAGTCACGGCCTCGATCATCCTGGCCGGCTGCAGCGGCGGATCGGGAGAGGCAGGCGGCTCAGCCGTCGAGCTCGACTACTGGGTCTGGGATGCCAACCAGCAGCCCGGCTATGAGGAGTGCGTCGCGGCCTTCACCGACGCGAACCCCGACATCAGCGTCACGACGACGCAGTACGGATGGGACGACTACTGGTCGACGCTCACCGCCGGTCTCGTCTCCGGCGACGGACCGGACGTGTTCGTCAACCACCTCAGCTACTACCCCGGTCTCGCGTCGAAGGGTCAGCTGCTTCCGATCGACGACGCGGTCGAGGCGGAGGACGTCGATCTCTCCATCTACCGTGAGGGTCTGGCCGACCTCTGGGTGGGTCTCGACGACAGCCGCTACGGTCTGCCGAAGGACTACGACACGGTCGCGGTCTTCGCGAACGAGGCGATGCTCGCCGATGCGGGCATCACGAAGGAGCAGCTCGACGCCGCCGCATGGAACCCGGAGGACGGCGGCACCTGGGAGGAGATCATCGCGCAGCTCACCGTCGACACGAACGGCGTCCGCGGCAGCGAACCGGGGTTCGACAAGGACTCGATCGCGGTCTACGGCCTCGGCCTCAACGCGTCGGGCGGCGGCAACGGGCAGACCGAGTGGAGCCAGTACGCGTTCAGCAACGACTGGAGCCACACGGATGAGAACCCCTGGGGCGAGGAGTTCAACTACGGCGACCCCGAGTTCATCGAGACCATCGACTGGTTCCAGTCGCTGGCGGAGAAGGGGTACATGCCCACGCTCCAGGTCGCCTCGTCGGGCATCGGTCAGATCGACGCCTATGGCGCCGGCAAGTACGCGATGGTCACGGAGGGCTCGTGGAACACCCGCGCCTACGTCGGACTCGACGGCGTGACCACGGCCATCTCGCCCGTGCCTGCGGGCCCGAACGGCGAGCGCGCGTCGATGTTCAACGGCCTCGCCGACTCGGTGGCCTCGACGACGAAGTACCCGGAGGAGGCGAAGAGACTCGCGGTGTTCCTCGCCTCCAAGGAATGCCAGGACATCACGGCCGCCAAGGGCGTCGCGTTCCCGGCCGTCGAATCGTCTGCCGAGATCTCGCGCCAGGCGTTCGCGGATGCCGGCATCGACACGAGCGCGTTCGAGGTGCCGATCGACGAGGGCAGCACCTACCTCGCACCGGTCGCCGAGAACTGGGCGGAGCTCCAGGCCATCATGGGCCCGGCGATGGACGCGATCCTCAGCCTCCAGGCCGAGCCGTCGACACTCGTCGAGGTCAATGAGCAGGTCAACGCCCTCTTCGAGTGACCGCGCACCACTGACGACCGCTGCGTCGCGCCATGAGCGACGTCCGCGCCGCACCCTCGCATCGGGGCGGGTCGATCCCCGGACGACCCGCCCCACGTCTGCTCGGAGAAAGACATGCACGATTCCCTCATCCACCTGTCATCTGCAGGCGTCTCGCTGCTGCTGGACGTCAGCGGCGACGACCTCCCGGCCATCGTGCACTGGGGAGCCGCCCTCGGATCGCTGTCGGAGGACGACGCCCGGATGCTCGCTCTCGCGGCCGTCGAGCCGGTCGTGCCCAACGCGGGCGACGTCCCCATCCGGGTCGCGCTGCTGCCGGAGGGATGGCGAGGCTGGACGGGCAAACCGGGGGTCGAAGGGCATCGCGACGGCGCCGACTGGTCGCCGCGCTTCCGCACGGAGCGGGTGACGCTCGGTGGGAGCGATCTCGTCGTCACTTTCACCGAGGCGGATGCGGGGACGGTGGTCGTCGAATCCGAGGACGCGACGGCCGGCCTCCACCTCGTGACCGAGATCGAGCTCACGGGCTCGGGCGTCGTCCGCGCCAGGGCGACGCTGCGCAACACCGCCGACGACCACTACGACGTCGCGGCCCTGAACATCGCATTCCCGCTCCCGCCGAACGCACGGGAGATCCTGGACTTCGCAGGCAGGTGGGGCAAGGAGCGCACGCCGCAGCGCAGCGCGCTCGTCGTCGGCATCCACGAGCGCGAAGGACGCAAGGGTCGCACGGGCGCGGATGCCGCCACAGTCCTCTCCGTGGGCGTTCCCGGCTTCGGGTTCGGCGCCGGAGAGGTGTGGGGCGTGCATGTGGGATTCAGCGGCAACCACCGCGCCTACGCGGAACGACTGTTCTCGGGCGTGCAGGTGATCGGGGGCGGCGAGCTGCTGCTGCCGGGCGAGATCCGCCTGGCGACCGGCGAGGAGTACTCGGGGCCCTGGGTCTACGGAGTCTGGGGGGACGGTCTCGACGAGCAGGCGGCGCGGATCCACCGGATGCTGCGCGCCCGACCTCGGCATCCGCGCAGACCGCGTCCGGTGACCCTCAACGTCTGGGAGGCCGTCTACTTCGACCACGACCGTCAGCGCCTGTGGGACCTCGCCGACCGTGCCGAGGCTCTCGGGGTCGAGCGCTTCGTCCTCGACGACGGCTGGTTCCGCGGGCGCCGCGACGACACGGCGGGTCTCGGCGACTGGTTCGTCGACGAGGAGGTCTGGCCCGACGGGCTTCGCCCGCTGGCGGAGCACGTCCGCGACCGCGGCATGGAGTTCGGGATCTGGTTCGAACCCGAGATGGTCAGCCCTGACTCCGACCTGGCGCGCGAGCATCCCGAGTGGATCCTCGCGACGGGCGGACGCATGCCGGTGCTCGCGCGCAACCAGCTGGTGCTCGACATCGCACGGGACGATGCGTACGCCTTCGTGCTGGAGCGCATCAGAGAGGTGCTCCGAGAGACGGCGGCGTCGTACATCAAGTGGGACCACAACCGAGATCTCGTCGACCCGGGGCACGGCCCTCGGGGTGTGCCCGGGGTCCACGGACAGACCCTCGCCGCATATCGGATGATGGCGGAGCTGAAGGAGCTGTTCCCTGAACTGGAGATCGAGTCCTGCTCGTCGGGCGGCGCTCGAGTGGACCTCGGCGTCATCGAGCACACCGACCGCGTGTGGGTGTCGGACTGCATCGACCCGCTCGAGCGGCAGCAGATGAATCGCTGGACCGCCCAGCTGCTCCCCCCGGAACTGCTGGGATCGCATGTGGCGTCCGGTGTGTCGCACTCCACTGGTCGCTCGCACACCCTCGCCTTCCGCGCGGCAACGGCCCTGCACGGTCACTTCGGGATCGAGTGGGACCTGGCTGCTGCCACTCCCGACGAGCTGCACGAGCTCGGCGAGTGGATCGCTCTCTACAAGGAGTCCCGCGCGCTGATGCACACCGGCGAGATGGTGCGGATCGACACCTCCGACCCGACCCTGCACCTGTACGGGTCGGTCAGCGAGGAGCGGGACTCCGCGCTGTTCGTGCTCGCCAGCATCGGCCGCTCGGAGGTGTCGCCGCTCGGTCGCTTCGCACTCCGCGGCCTCGACCCCGACGCCCGGTACCGCGTGCGGCCCGTGCTGCCGGGCGGAGCACCCCGCGGCCTCATCCGTCCGCCCTGGTTCGGTGCTGACGACCGCGGGGTCGAGCTGACGGGACGCGCCTTGGCGACAGCCGGACTGCACACGCCGTCGATGCACCCGGAGTCGGCTATCGTGCTCGACGTGAGCGCCGTCCGATGACCGGACACCCGGACCACAGCCTGATCGGAGGATCCGCATGACCGTCGACCGGAGAGCACTGCACGACGGATGGACCGTGACCGCGGGCCGAGGACCCGTGCCGGAGCAGATCCGCACGGCCGGTGCGATCACGGCATCCGTTCCCGGGGTGGTGCACACCGATCTCCTGGCCGCCGGTCTCATCGCAGATCCCTACCTCGACGAGAACGAGAAGGCGCAGGGCTGGATCGGGCTGACCGACTGGACCTACTCGACGACCTTCGACGGCCCCGCCGAGGGCGACCGTCACGAACTGGTCTTCGACGGACTCGACACGATCGCACGGGTGCGACTCAACGGCACCGACCTCGGCGACACCCGGAACATGCACCGCACGCACCGTTTCGACGTCACGGACCAGCTGCGCGCGGAGGGGAACGAGCTCGTGGTCGAGTTCTCGTCCCCGATCCGCGCGGCGGATGCTGCCAGCCTGGCTCTCGGCTACCGCCCCCACACCAACCACCACCCGTACAATGCCATCCGCAAGATGGCCTGCAGCTTCGGCTGGGACTGGGGCATCGACACCTCCACCTCGGGCATCTGGCGTCCGGTCGCACTCGAGAGCTGGTCGGGGTCCCGGCTGGGTGAGGTCCGCATCGCCGGCGACGTCGTCGACGGTGAACCGCGCGCACGGGTGACCGTCGAGGTGCGGGGCGGTGCGAGCGAGGCGCGCATCGCTGTCGCGGGCGTCGTGCACGATGCGCCGATCGTCGACGGCTGGGCTCGTCTCGATGTGGCCGCTCCCGACGTCGAGCTCTGGTGGCCGCGCGGTCACGGAACCCAGGAGCTGTACGACGTGACGGTCGAGCTGCGCGCCGACGGCGTGGTGCAGGACACCGCCTCGAGGCGGATCGGGTTCCGCAGCGCCGAGGTGCGGCTGGACGAGGACGCCGACGGGACGGCGTTCTCAATCGTGGTGAACGGCCGGCGGATCCTCATCCGCGGCGCGAACTGGATCCCCGACGATGCCTTCCCTCACCGGGTCGATCGCGCACGGTACGCCCGCCGCCTCGACCAGGCGGAGTTCGCGGGCATCAACCTCATCCGCGTGTGGGGCGGCGGCATCTACGAGTCCGAGGACTTCTACAGCGAGTGCGATGAGCGCGGCATCCTCACCTGGCAGGACTTCCTGCTCGCGTGTGCGGCCTATGCCGAGGACGAGCCGCTGTGGAGCGAGTTCGAGGCCGAGGCGGCTGAAGCCATCGCCCGACTGTCCACGCACCCGTCGCTTGTGATTCTCAACGGCAACAACGAGAACATCTGGGGATATCAGGATTGGGATTGGGACAAGCGCCTCGACGGCCGAACCTGGGGCGCCGGCTACTACTACGACCTGTTCCCGACGCTGATGGCCGACATCGCGCCGCACGTGTCCTACACGCCGGGCAGCCCGTTCTCGCCGGATCGCGCGGCGCATCAGAACGATCCTGCACAGGGCACGGTGCACGTCTGGGACCTCTGGAACGTCAAGGACTGGCCGCACTACCGCGACCACCGGCCACGGTTCGTCGCCGAGTTCGGCTGGCAGGGTCCCCCGACATGGAGCACGCTCCTCGAGTCGATCCACGATGATCCGCTCACCCCGGAGTCGCCGGGGATGCTGGTGCATCAGAAGGCGGCGAAGGGCAACGACAAGCTGACGGACGGCCTCACGGCTCACGTGCCGCTGCCGAACGACATGACCGACTGGCACTGGGCGATGTCGCTCAATCAGGCGGTCGCCGTGCGCACCGCGATCGAATGGTGGCGTTCTCTGACACCGCACTGCACGGGCACGGTCATGTGGCAGCTCAACGACTGCTGGCCCGTCACGTCGTGGGCTGCGGTCGACGGAGCAGAACGGCCGAAGCCCCTGCTCTACGCTCTGCGCCACGCGCACCGCGAGCGGCTGCTCACGCTGCAGCCCGACGACGGCGGGCTGTGGCTGTCGGCGGTGAACGACACGGCCGCCGCGTGGGCGGGAGCGGTGCTCGTGGAGCGCCGCACGTTCGCCGGAACCGTGCTCGCATCAGAGACGTACGACATCGCCGTGGGGCCTCGCGCTGCCGTGCGCGTCGCTCTGTCCGCGTCGATCGCGAACCCGGACGATGCGACCCACGAGCTCGTCGTCGCGCGAGTGGGCGACGCGGTCGCTCACTCGTTCTTCGCCGAGGCCAGGGCATCCCGCCTCGCCCCGGCGGAGACCGAGGTCACGGCGGCGCCGACGTCGGAAGGCTGGACCGTCGAGGTCACGGCACGGACGCTGGTGCGCGATGCCACGCTGCTCGTCGATCGTCTGGATCCGGACGCCGAGGCCGACGACGCCCTGCGCACGCTGCTGCCGGGCGAGAGCGCGGTCTTCACGGTGCGCGGAGCCCGCGGCGCCACAGCCGCTGACTTCGCGGCGGCTCCCGTGCTGCGCACGCTCAACGATCTGCTCGGGAGTCAGCCGGCGCGCGGCTGTCGCGAGGAGGGCACTGGACCCTCGACCAGGCTGAGATCATCGTGACCAGCCGAGACGTCGACCGTGCTCCGGGGCCTCCCCAGCTCATCGGTCACGCCGGCATGCTGTACCCCGACGGCGGGCTCTGCATCTCGTGGGTTCGGTGACCCCTCCGTCATTGTGGCGCGATGTGGAGATCTGCTGATCGATCACGGCCCGAGCTGCAGGTGATGGACGTGACCGATCGCTTCGTCGAGCAGGTCCTTCACATGGGCGTCGAACAATGCGTAGCGGATATGACGACCGTCCCGACTGCCCACGACCAGGTTCAGGTGCCGCAGCAGGCGCAAGTGGTTGGAGACGGTGGTCTGCCCGGCGGCGAGCAGCTCGCTGAGCTCGGCGACCGTGTGCGGGCGAGAAGCCAGCAGACTGAGTACCCGCAACCGCACCGGGGAGGCTAGCGCCCGCATGATCTCGGCGAGCTGCTCCGCGTCGGCCGAGGAGAGGCCCGCAGGTTCGGGACCTGCATCAGACGTCATCGTTGCACCACCCCTCCGCTTGACGATCTCGATAATCATTCACAACAACAACATATCATGATGTTGTGATGTATTTTGGTGGGTATGACCACCACGATGGACAAGCCCACGACGGAAGCACATGAGCACGCACATGGCTCGGGCCGGTGGGAACTGTGGTTCGCGATCGCGTCGGGGGTCACCTACGCGGCGGGGATGATCACCGAGTACGCGGTCGGGTTGCCGCTGATCGGGTTGCCGTTGGTGTTCTTCCTCGCCACGTACTTCTTCGGCGGGTTCTTCACCATCCGCACCGCGATCTCCTCCATCCTCCGCGGGAAGTTCGAGGTCGACTTCCTCATGCTGGTCGCCGCGATCGGCGCCGCTCTGATCGGGAAGTGGGCCGAGGGCGCGGTGCTGCTGTTCCTGTTCAGCCTTGGGCACGCGCTCGAAGAGTTCGCGCTGAGCAGGGCCAGCAAGTCCATCGAGGCTCTCGCCGAACTCGCCCCCCGCCGTGCGCTGGTGCGCCGCGGGGACGGGGAGCCGGTCGACGTGCCGGTGGAGGAGATCGCGGTCGGAGACATCGTGGTGATCCGCCCGAACTCGCGGATCCCGTCCGATGGCTTCGTGGTGTCCGGGGTGTCCGCCGTGGACCAGGCCGCGGTCACCGGCGAGTCCATCCCCGTCGAGAAAGAGCCGGTCGACGACCCGGCGCGGGCGATGCGGACCGTCGACACACTCCCCGCCGCCAACCGGGTGTTCGCGGGCACGGTGAACGGGTCCGGAGTGCTCGAGATCGCGGTGACCGCGACCGCCGCGGATTCCACCCTGAGCAAGGTCGTCGAGCTGGTGCGCACCGCCGACCAGGCCACCTCCCCCACCCAGCAGTTCATCGACCGGTTCCAGCGCTGGTACGTGCCCGCGGTCATCCTCGGCGTCGCCGCTACCCTGCTGGTGTCGATGTTCGTCTTCACCCAGCCGTTCCCGGACGCGTTCTACCTGGCCATGACCGTGCTTGTCGCCGCCAGCCCCTGCGCCCTCGCCATCGCGACTCCGGCCGCCGTGCTGGCCGGAGTCGCCCGCGCCGCCCGCGCAGGCGTGCTCGTCAAGGGCGGCGCACCGTTGGAGACGCTGGGCCGGGTCAAGGCGATGGCGTTCGACAAGACCGGCACCCTCACCTGGGGGGCACCCCGGGTGACGTCCGTGACGGCCTCCACCGACCCGGCCGGCGCCCTGCTGGTGCCGACCCTGGTGGCAGTCGAATCGCTCAGCGATCACCCGCTGGCCACGGCGATCGTGCGCGACCTCTCCGAACAGGTTCCCACCGCCAACCGCCTCGTGGCGACAGATCTGAACGCGGTGGTCGGCCGCGGCGTGCACGCGGTCATCGACGGGGAAGCAGTGCAGGTGGGGAACCTCCGCATGTTCGACGAACAGAACCTCACCCTTCCGCCCACTCTCCAGGAAGCGTACGAACAGGCTCGGGATTCCGGGCAGACGCTGATGATCGTGCGGCGCGGCGCGGACTTCCTCGGGATCGTCGGGGTGATGGACGCATCCCGCGCTGAATCCGCGCAGGTGCTGCGCGTGCTGCGCGAGGAGAACGTCGGTCAGCTCGTGATGATCTCCGGCGACAACCAGCGGGTGGCGAACGCGGTCGGCCGTGAAGTCGGCGTCGACACCGCCATCGGAGAGCTGCTTCCCGAAGACAAGGTCGCCGAGATCGGCCGACTCTCCCGAACCCACCGTCCCATCGCGATGGTCGGCGACGGAGTGAACGACGCCCCCGCGATGGCCAGCGCCGACATCGGCATCGCCATGGGCGCCGCCGGCTCCACCGTCGCATTGGAGACCTGCGACATCGCCCTGATGAGCGACGACCTCGGCCGCGTGCCGTTCGCAGTGAGACTCAGCCGCGCCACCAGCCGGATCATCCGACAGAACCTGATCGCGAGCCTCGCCGTGGTGGTGTTCCTCATCATCGCCACCTTCGTGGGCCTGAACATCGGCGCCGTCGTCCTCATCCACGAAGGCTCCACCCTCATCGTCGTCGGCAACGCGCTCCGGCTGCTCACCTTCGATCGCGGCAAGGAACACCACGGCATCGACCACGAAGACAAGCCATCCGCCTGAGAAGAGACCTCCGGCGAGGAGGCTCCTGCGGGGCCCAGCGGTTCCGCGTGTGGGCGTTGCGAGGCGCGGGGCCGAAGGACCGGGGCATCCACCACGTGTCGCCCTCCCCTCCCGGTACGGCAGGGGCTGGAGCTAGCTCCCCTGCCGTCCGCGGGAGAGCGTGGCGAGGTACTCGTTGTACGCGTCGAGCTCTGCGTCCTCCGCGTGTTGTCGTTGCTTGGAAGTGCGCACGTCGCGTGCACGCCAGCGGGACAGGCAGACGATGAGCACCACGAACATCGGCAGTTCCGCATAGGTCCATACCAGCGTCCCCGCGATCGCCTGGTCTATGACAGGGTCATGGCTGCCCGTGGGAGTGGCGTATGCGCTGAACAGCGGCGTGCTGGTGCGGAGGAGGATCAGTCCGATGACGGCGTGGATCTGGATCTCGACAACGATGTCGACGAATCGGGCGGCGAAGGAGGGGACGCGCGGCAGCGGGTCGGACGACCACAGCGGTGTCGCCGAGACGACGCCGAGAACGAGGACGATGGCCAAGAAGAGGTCGTGCCCGAAGGGGACGCGCATGATGACGCTGATGGCATCCGTCAGGTAGAGGACCGGATACAGCAGCATCGCGATGACGATGGCGACCACGGGGTGCAGCGCGGCACGCCAGAACCGTGAGCGGAGCCCGGCGTGCGCGGCACGAAGCACGAGGCGCCCGAGGCCGGTGTGCGGTGTGCTGCGCAGGAGCAGCCGGCCGGGCGACCCGGCGATCAGGAGCGGCGGGACGACAGTCAGCAGGGTGATCTGCTGGAACATCAAGGCGGAGACAGAGTCCGTGGCGAGGCGGTTCACACCGAACGTCGTGACGGCGACGATCAGGGCGCACCCGATCAGGAACGATGCCGTACGGGCGACCGCCCAGCGGCGGCCATGTCGCCACATCCAGATCGCTCCGCGCACATACAGCACCGCGAGTAGCAGCGCGGCGAGAGCGACGGGCGAGCCCGCCTGAGGCTCGAACGCGCCCCACTGGTCGATCGGCGGCATAGAGATTCCCTTCTTCGAGGCGATGATAAGTCCGGGCAGCTGAAGCCCCGCCGATAACCTCTCCGATTGTCGGTTCCGAAGGACGTTGGAGGCGACCATCCGGTCGGTTTGGCGACGTCCTGCCCGGAACGATCGTCGCCAACGCTCCGGACACCCGCGAACGGGCCAGCTACACCGCGGGCGCAAACGATCTGAGCGCGCGCTCGTAGGCTGCGGTGTCACCGCGCACCTCATCGGTGACGAGGACTGCGTGAGGTCCGATCTGTCTCGCGTGCGCTCCCACACAGGGCACCGTCACCACCTTGGTCAGGCCCCGCCGCCATGCGTCGGCCAACACTTCCACGCTCCGACGCTCGGGGCTGTTCGCCAAGATCGTCGGACGAGATGCCGCGTGAGCGTCGAAACCGAGTCGGTCCCACTCCCGATAGGTCACGTCATCGAACACCTCAGCGCCGAACTGTTCACCCCAACTCGGCCCGGTCAGCTGCCGAAGAAGCCTCGCCCGCTCGGTCTCGCTCGCCTCCGTGCTGAAGACACTGTCGACCAGAGCTCGATCGGGCTCGATACCGGCATGTGCGAGGACTTCGTCCCAGACTCCTGGCCATTCCCTCGACCATCGATCGCGTGTTGACCGATCGACTGCGTTCGCGGCCGGAACGGGCGTGCGAACCAGGCGCGGCGGCAGGTCTTCACCCTCCGGGCTCAGAGAGTGAGCCTCTCGAAGCCACAGCAACTCGAGCAGTGCATGAGGTCGATCCTCGACGGTGATCGTCATGTCGTGAGGCCACGGACTTTCGGGAATGGGGGTCTCAGAACGCATGCCGCCAGTCCACTGCACCTGCATCGATATCTCAACCGGCCGCGGTCGCTGCTCTCTACTCTTGCGACTGCGCAGACCCCCTCGATCCCGCTCAGTCTGCCGTCGTCGGTGCGGCGCCCACCTGTGGCGAGCGGCCCGCCGGGGCTGTGCGCCTCAGACCAAAGGGGCGCGTTCGGCAGCTATCTCGACAAGGCGATGGCCGGCTCTCAAGGTATGAGAACCATCCTGAATCAATGTGCGGCCCGATCGAGTATGACCGCGGATCGGATCTGCCGGAACGACGGGGAAACTACATTCACCTGCGCACATGCGCTCACTAAACCTCGCAGGCACTCCGTTACTGCTGCGTTACCGCTGAAGAGTCACTCACAGGCGATGGCTCGGTGCTGAAGGTATAGCGTGAGAGCGGTCTCTCGGAAGCCACGCACGCACCGCTCAGGTACTAAGCCGCTTGAAGAACGCCGCACCCGGCGAGGTCACGCGCCTGCGCGTGGACGAACTCGGACGTTGACCTGATCGCGCACTTCTGTGTAGACATCTACATCGATAGTGGGCGAAAACCCCGGCAAGCTCGCTCGGCTCTCTGCTGCTCGCGCGGAGATGGCCACCGAGGCATCCCGCTGGCGACCCGAGGCCTGAGCGCTTCATGGACTTAGAGATCACAAGCACGCCGCGCGCGACGCACGTGTGGACACCATCCGACCAGCAGTCGGACGAGCTGCGACGCGAACTGACGGAGTATAGCTTCCTCGTGCGCGACGCCGACCCCTGGGAGCTCGACGAGGCCGGCTTCATCCCCGAGGGCCAGCAGCATGAGTTCGATCCCACGCGCATCTTCGAAGTCGCGATCGGGGCAGACGCGAATGCGACCCTGCAGGCGCTGGTCGACTCCGGTCACAGACTCGTCTGGCATCGCTGGCAGACCAGGCTCTCCAGGAAGATCTGGGGTGTCAGCGTCGCGATCCCACCCATGACGGACCGGCTCGTGCCCGCCATCGACAGAGCCGAGCACTTCGGACTGAAAGTCCGCGGCAGCCGAGAACTCGGCCTGCGCATGACGCGCGAGGCCTACGCCCGGATCAACAAGCGCTCATCGCTCGCCCCCTGGTTCCGAGAGGACGACCCCGAGCTCTGGGACGCCCTCGACGAGCGGTACGAAGACGCCCAGCACCGCTTCTACACCGACGAATGGTGTGCGGCGCTCCAAGCCGAGGCGCTAGAGGACTTCGACCTCAACAGGGCCCACTTCGCCTTGCTCGATCGCGACGAGTTCGAGCAAGCCCTGCGGTTGGCGGTCAAGAGCCAGCGCGGCATGGTCGAGGTCACCGACCTCGCCCAGTGGGACGGCGTCCGTGGGCTCTTCGTCATGGTGCTCGACGAGTACCGCCAGGCCTATGTCGGCGCCACCGATCACCCAGGCGGAATCATGACCCGCATCAAGCAGCACTGGGCCAGGACAAAGTCGCTCGACCGATTGGTCTGGGGCGATGCCGAGACCTCGATCATCTCGATCGACAGCTTCCGAGCCCTTGACACCACCCGTATCTTCGCCGCCAAGTCCGCGAGATAGTTCGAAGGTGAGAACCCGCTGCTCGAACAGTTCCCGCCCGAGTTCATGCTCAACCGCGTCCCCGGCGGCCGTCACGTCGCCAAGCTCGCCGCCATCGTCGGAGTCAACCAGGTGATCAAGCGCCGCGAGTTCCGCGCATCCGACGCTCAGACCGACTGAGCTGAATCCTCAGTTCCAGTTCATCCCGTGCGAGCGGCTGTCCAGCGCGTTCTTCCAGAACGACTCGCGCGCCAGGATCATGTCGGCCCGCGTCTTGGGGTCGAAGATCTCCAGGATCGAGTACTGGAAGTTCTCCACGATGTGCCCGTCGCCGAGATCATGGCGCAGCTGCTCGAGCTCCCGGTTGCCGCCGGTGAGGTTCTTCAGGTGTGCGTAGCTGGACCAGCGCTGCCACAGGCCGTTGGCCTCTCCGGATGCTGACCCGACGTACAGCCGCCCGCAGCTGAGGTCGGTGATGATGTAGACGCCCTTCACGCTGGAGAGCGCGTCCTTCCAGCTGGGCTCGTCGCCGGCGATGATGCGCTGCACCTCGTGGTGCCGCAGCCAGACGTTCTGGTATCCGGGGAAGGTGCCGAGCTTGACGTCGGGCGCGAGCTCGTAGACCTCCGGGGCGAGCAGGCTCTCCTGCAGACCCACGTAGTGGCGCAGGTACGGACTCCGACCGATGGGCCTCTCGAGCTTGACGATGAGGCGCTTGATGAACTCCTCGTGCAACGGGAGTGGGGTCAGCTCGTACCCCAGGTCGTCGAAGCGATCGGGCTTGATCTCGGCCACCTCGAACGCGCCGCCGAACATGAAGTACTGCGGCCCGTAGGGGTAGTACTGCGCGAAGGCGAGCAAGTAGCGGGCACCGCCCATGTTGTTGTTCGTCTGCTTCGTGCGCCAGCGGCCGAAATTGAGCCAGCGCTCGTGGTCGTCCATGAGGAAGTCCCACGCCTCACCACTGCCGTCGCCGGCGCGCATGTTGAACTTCACCTTCGTGAGCTCCGGCTCCGGGACGGGCAGGAAGTCGGTGAAGGCGATCAAAGGCTGCTCCCATCGGTACTGGCGACGAGCGATCAGACGCTCTCGCATCTCACTCTACGAACACCGCCCGAGCCGACAGGCCCATGTCTCCCGCCGGTGGAAGGATCGCACCATGAACACCCCGCGCCTTGACGAGCGCCGTACCCGTGCCGCGATCGCCGCGTTCGATCTCATCGAGACGGACGTCCGGCCGCACCTGGCCGCCGGCGGCAACCTCTGGACCAAGGGGTCAGGAGGGTACCCGAGCCGACTCCGGCAGATGCTCGGTGCGCTCGACGACGGCCACCCTGTGTCCTTCGCGACCAAGGACGCGATGGAGTTGCCGCAGGCCGAACGGAAGGTCGAGCACGTGATCCCGTTCAAGCGGATCATCGTCGAGATCGTCGACCCGAGCCAGGCGGACCCGCGATCGAACACACGGCAGGGGCCGATCGCCGGAGGGCCCGCCACGTCGCCGAAGCAGCTGCTGTCGATCTTCGGTCAGCTCCTCGTGAAGTGCTGGGTCACGAAGGACGAGCCGGGGATCTGGGAGGGAGACCCGATGACGAACACTGGCGCGCGCCCTGAGGCTGCCACCGCGCCCGAGACCGTGAAGTACGAGACGAAGACCGTCCAGACGGTCCGCGGCACCGAGAAGCTCATGATCTCCAAGTGGGAGAGGGACGGCTGGGAGCTGGTCACTCAGAACCCCGGCAAGCTCCGCACGGAGCTGGTGTTCCGCCGACCGAAGCCGCCGCTGCCGTGGAAACTGTTCGCAATCGTCGGCGGCGCGCTCGTGGTCGTCGCGATCGCCATCATCCTCGGGATCACCCTCGGTGGCGACAAGGACGACAACACGGCGCCGGCGAGCACTCCGAGCACGGAAGCGGTCGCACCGCGTGACGAGCCCTCGACAGAGCCGGAAGAGCCAGACGCGACCGCTCCCGCTGATGAGCCGACGCTCACCGTCCAGAACAACGCCGACCTCGCGGCTCTGCTCACAGGCCCCCAGGACGGCCCGACCGTCGAAGCCTTTGCCCAGAAGTACGCCGGGCAACTGATCGAGTTCGACGGCGCGATCGGCGCGATGAACCCGCACGAGGGCTACACGAGCCGCTACGACATCATGATCGTCAGCGGCGACTACAGCGAGACCCACTCGAACGGCGGTCCCAGCTTCCAGTTCCGTGACGTCAGCATCACGAACGACCTGCATCTCACGGACGACGCTCCCGACACCATCGGTGTCGGCGACAACGTCCACGTCATCGCTCGCGTCGGCTCGCTCGACGGTCAGCTGTTCCTTCTCGAGCCGGTGCGGACCAGCGTGCGCTGAACTGTCGCCGCCCTGAACGCGCGACCGTCGAGCTACCGCTGATCGATCCGCTCAGCGCCGGCGAGGAACTCTCCGTCCAGGAGCTTCGTCGCGCCGAGCACCTCGACGCCGAGCAGCATCCCTGCCTGGTCGAAGTCGAGAACGACCGTGCCGCCGGCGGTCTGGACGGCCTTGTTGCGCGCACGGGGTGCCCGGGTTCATGCCGAACGCGGCATCCTCCACCCACGCACGGTGACCCTGCGCATCGGAGGTCGCGACAGGACTAGCTCGTCGGCGTTCGCAAGCAGTTGCGCCTCGTGCAGGCGGCCCTCGGGGTGAGCTCCAGGTGCCCGTCCACGCGGCGCTGTGCTTCCTCGAGGCGGACAGGCCGATGATCAGGGGCAGCTTCACGTCGGCCGTGTCGATGTGGTGTGGCCGCGCATGTTGGTCAAGCGCACCAACGAGACGACACAGACCGCCGTCTATGCGGACGCCGTATGCTCCCGGATCTCGCGGACCCCGCCTGACACATGCCGACGCGTCTTTTCGCGAGAGCTGCGTGACTCCCCCTAGCCGCGAGCGGACGAGGTGATCAACGAGTAAGCAGGACGATTGGGCTCTGCGTGGACCTGCTGTCTATGGGGCGAGCGAGGCGACGATCTGAGCCGCGGGAGCATGCAGCGCGGAGCGGAAGCCGGTACCAGCCCAGAGGTTGAGGTAGTCAGGATCGCCAGCCTTGGCCGCGGCAGCACGGATCGGGCCGGTCAGCATGTTCACTTCCGGGTATCCGAAGGGGGCGTGCGGGTCATGGGTTCGGATGAACTCATTCTCGATCCCGCGCGCGTATCGACCGGAGAATGCTCGCGTTACGACGGTGACCTGGAATCGTTCGTCCGTCATTGCCGCCGCGTGTGCCGGCTTGGTGCCGGCTTCTTCCGCACGCAAGAACGCCGTGCCCGCCTGTACGGCGACGACTCCGTGGCCCCGGAGGAGGCGGCTGACATCTGCCCGTGTGGCCACGCCGCCTGCAGCAATCAACGGGACGCGGGTCGTCTCGCGGATCTCCGAGATGAGTGTCGAAAGCGGTTGAGCAGATGGCAGGGCTGTGGGGTTGAACGTCCCGCGATGTCCGCCGGCTTCGGGCCCCTGGACGATCAGGAAGTCGGGTCCCGAGGCCTCCGCCGCGTTGGCCTCCGGCGGTGTGGTGACGGTGATCCCGACGGCGATGCCCGCCTCCTGCAGAGTGCTGACATCAGCATGGTCCGGTGCCCCGAACGTGAACGTGACAACCGCAGGCCGGAACTGTCGCACCACGCTGAGCTTCTCATCCCACGAATCGTCGTCGTATCGGGGCTCCGGAAGCTCGACACCGAAGCGCTGTGCGTCCGCGGCAAGAGCTTCTCGATACGCGGCGATGTCCTCCGGCTTGGCCGCCGAGGGTGATGGCACGAAGAGGTTGACGCCGAAGGGCGAGGCTGTAAGTGTTCTGGTCTTCTCGATGTCCTCGGCGAGCCGATCTGCGGTGATGTAGCCGGCGGCGAGAAAGCCGAGACCGCCGCTGTTGCTGACGGCCGCTGCCAGCGCCGGCGTTGACGGCCCGCCGGCCATGGGAGCTTGAATCAGTGGGACCTGCAGCTTCGTGATGTCAAACCTGTTGTCCATTCGTCAGGCTTTCCTTTCGTGCGTGGTGCTTATTGTCGTTGGTGTCCATCGCGGTGCGTCGGCGTGTGATGACGAAGCCGATTGATCGGATGGCGATCGCGCCGATCAGGGCGGTTGCCGCGGCGGCTGCGATCCACTCGAAGATCTCGTGGCCTGCGGGTTGATAGGTGTCAAGGAGCTTGATCGCGTAGGTGGCGCTGGCCGCGGTCGTGAAGGTGAAGGACCAGTAACCGAGCGTGAACGGGACTCGTCGGTAAGTGCCCAGGAACGTCAGCTGCCCGAGGATGAGAACCACGTAGGGGCCGATGAGCAATGCGTGACCGATACCCGCGGTGATGTCGGACATGGGCTGGGACAGAGCAAACCAGGCGTTACCGGCGACGGCAGGGGGTGCGGCGAAGATGGCGATCGTCGGGACCAGTGGGGCGGGCAGAGGTGTTCCGGTGGCGTGTCGAGCAAGGAGTGCGGCACCGACGAGCACCCAGAACAGCGCGCCGACGGCGAATGCGCTGAGTGCGGGCACTTCGGCTCCGACCTGGGCAAGGGACTGGGCGGCGATGAGGCCGGAAGCCACGGTCGGTAGCAGGTAACCGGAGTGGAACTGGTCCCATGCGCGACGGTCGCGGAAGAGACTGGCGAGGAAGTAGCCGGCAAAGAGGGCGGCCGCGACGACGCCGATCGCGACCAGCGCTGCACCGGCATCCGGGAGGTATTCGTGGAGCCGTCCACCGAGAAGCATGAGTGTCACCGGCGCGAGGGCGGCGAATGGTCCGAGCACGGGGTCGCGCAGGGCGGCGGTGAGCTCCTTGGCAGTGAGTGCGAAAGCGAAGCGGGCGATCAGCACGGTCCATACGACTGCGGTGATGCTCCAGAGCAGGTTTGCGGGGAGCATCGGCAGGTCGTGGGTTTGCGAGATTGCTGTCCATGTTCCGGACAGTCCGGCTAGACCGAAGCTGATTCCGAAAAGGTTCAGCGTCGGTCGTGAGGTGTTCATGGGATTCTCCGTTCGTTCCGGGCGGGTGTTCGTCACGTGCCGCCCGTGACGGCGACCGGATCGCGGAAAAGTAGACAGCAGTTCCTGATCGGTCGCCGTCAGAGGATGGCATCGGTGGAGTTCAGCTGATCTTGGACACGTGGTAATGACTGATCAGCCAGCCGTGCGGGTGTCGTTCGAGGAGCACCGTGAGGAACACGGGGATCACCTCGCCGTCGGGGCGGACGAACACCGCGCGTGCGAAGGCGATGACGTTGCCGTCAGAGACCTGGCGCACTGCCTTGAGCTCGTACGACGCACGGAGCCCGACGGGCTGTTTCGCGTAGTACTCCTGCACTGAGGCTCGGCCTGTGGCGTGCTCCGGGTCGAAACCCTGAAACAGCGCGTCCTCGGTGAAACCAGCAGCGACGGCGTCGGGTCGATGCTCCGTGACGTTCCGCGCCCACTCATCGAGGGCGCTGATCGCCGCACTTGCGGCGATGTCTTTGCTCGTCTTCATGACTCCACCTTCTTCGCCTAGTTGCCGGCGCTCTGGCCGCCGTCGACGTGCAGGAACTCTCCAGTGACGAATGGAGCCTGCTCGAGGTAGACCACACCGGCGGCGACGTCATCGACGGTGCCCATGCGCCCGAGCGGATGCAGCGTCGCGAGAGCAGCGTGCGTCTCTTCGGGGTGGATCGGCGTCTTGATGATGCCGGGCGAAACCGCGTTCACCCGGATGCCGCGAGGGGCCAGTTCGATCGCCAGAGACTTCGTCACGGCGGCCAGTCCGCCCTTCGTGAGCGAGGCCAGCGCCGAGGGCACGTTCGAGTTGGCGTACTCGACCAGCGTCGTGGTGATGGAGACGATGTGTCCCGAGCCCTGCTCCGTCATCGCTTCGGTCGTGCGCTGGGTCGCGTGGAAGAAGCCCTCCAGGTTGACCTTCAGCATCCGCGCGAAGTCCTCGGTGCTGTAGTCGACGAACGGCTTGGCGACGAAGATGCCGGCGTTGTTCACGAGCGTGTCGACTCTCCCGAACTCATCGATCGCCGCGCGCACGACGCGCTCAGCGACGACAGGATCCGAGATGTCGCCGGCAACCGTACGGACACCGTCGTCAGTGGACGGTTCGATGGAACGCGAGTTGGCGACCACCGCCCATCCCAGATCCCGGTACGCCGCAACGATGGCCGCGCCGATGCCCTGGGAAGCACCCGTGACGATTGCAACCTTCTGAGTTGACATTGATGTTTCTCCTTTTGTCGTGCCAGCTGCCGACCGTCGGTTGGCGTCGTGCGCACTGGCGTCATTCCGGCTTCGGGTCACGAAGCCGGCGTCTTCAGCTCGGCGGACATCTGCGTACGTCGAGCGCGAGTCTTGATGACAGGCACTGCCGTGACACCGATCACGACAGGAAGAACGAGGTAAGCCCCCGCCGAGACGAGCAGTCCAGACACCGCGACTAGAGCGGTCATGGCTCCCCACCACGCCCGCGTGTAGGCGGGAAGCAGTCGAAGTGCGGCTGCGAGACCGGCGGCGTAGACCGGCACCTGGCAGGCAGCGCACGCAGCGACGATGACATCCGGCCCGATCGGGAGGACGATTACGGCCAGCATCGTCGCCACCATCACCAGCACGGGTCCACGAAGAGCTCTGACTCGTGCTCGTCGGTTCTCTGCACGGTCGGTGCCGAGCTCAGCGATGCTCCCGACGTACGCAATGCTGTTACCGAGCGTGACCACCAGGGCCACCCCCGCTGCAACCAGAGTCCCTGCGGCACCGAACGCCAGACCGAGCATCCGAGCAAGCGGAGCCGAGGTATCGCCCGCGGTCGGACCGAGGACCAGGATCTCGGTAAGAGCGACCAGGATGTACATCACCGAGACCAGGACGAGCGTCGCCAACGTCACCCGCGGAAGGGTGAGCGCCGGGTCTCGGAGGATCCGGGCGAAGCTCGGTGTTGCTTCCCACCCGGTGAGAACCCACGTCAGAACGAGCGCAGCCGACACCGTCGCGAATCCGCCTTGAGGTGCGAACGGATGAAGGTTGGTGGTCTGCATGAAGGGGGCTGCGGCGACGACCGTTGCCGTGATCAATGCGATGAGCAGGGCGGTCAGGATGACCGTCGACACTCCGGTTCCTGCCCGCCGAACTGTGATCGCGACGATCGCCGCGATCGTCGTCGCAGCGGCGACAGCGACCATCGTCACCCTGCCGCCCCCGATGGCCTCTTCGACGTAGCTTCCGGCGATCAGCCCGAGAGCGGGGACCCCGATCGGAACGCCGTAGCGGAACAGGGCCGATACGATCTTGCCGCTCATTGCGCCGAACGCGCTCGCGACGAAGTGCGGAATCCCCACGTCCGTCCCGGTCGCGGGAAACCGCCGTCCGAGCTCCGCGAAGGTGAACGCGATAGGGGTCGATACTGCGAGGACAACAAGAAGCGTCAGGAGGGAGGCTGGTCCGGCTTGCTGCGCGGCCAATGCCGGCAGCGTCAGGATGCCGGGACCGACAACGGTCGCAGTGAAAAGGGCTGTCCCCTTCACGCTTCCGATACGGACGTCGTGGCTCATCGTCGTCTCCTCGCAGAGTCGGGCTGGTGGAGCGCCATGGTTCGGCGCTCCACCGCTCGCCCGGTTCATCTCAGGCGGTCTGCTGGCTCGTCGTGCCACGGACGCCCTGTCGGGCGAGCCACTCCAGCGAGTAGTCGGCGATCGCCTTCCAGCCGCTGTCGACCGTGAGGGAGTGCCCGCGGTCAGCGAACTGCTTCAGCTCAGTGACGGCTGTCGAGTCGCCGTAGAGCTTGAAGGCCGCACGCGTCACGACATCCGGCACGGTGTGATCCATCTGTCCGGAGACCAGCAGCAGCGGGCCACGGGTGTTGTTCGCCGTGTTCACCTTCGCCGGCGACTTCGCGGAGAAGTTCGCGGACGCCGCCTCGAAGAGCGGACGCGCCGGCGACGGAATCGTCCAGCGGTTGAAGAGCTGCGACGACTCTTCCTCAGAGATCGCGTTGCCGAACCCGTAGCGGAACTGCTTCTCCGTCAGAGAGACCGCCCGCTTCTTGTTGGCAGGGTTGCCCAGTGCAGGAAGGCCCGAGCGCAGCTGTGCGAACGGCAGCGGCTTCACGCCCTTGATCTGCGCCGGGTCGATCGCGACAGCGGCGCGAGTGAGGCCCATGCCGGCGAGCTTCTGGGTGATGAGGCCACCGAAGGAGTGGCCGATCACGACAGGTGCTTCATCGAGATCGCGGATGATGCGCTCGTAGTGAGCCGTGATGTCGTCGATGCCGATGTTGGCTACGAGTCCAGGGTTGTTGCGCGCGGCTGCCACCGTGGCGGGCTCGTTCGGCCATCCGGGTGCGACTGCGTCGAAGCCGTTCTTGTTGAACAGGTCCACCCAGGGCTGCCACGCGGTGGAGTGCAGCCAGAGGCCGTGGATGAAGATCACCTTGGTGGGGTTTGCGGTAGTCATGTCAGATCCTTTGAGTCAGGGCCCATCGGGCCGTTTGTTGATGACTCAAGGTTCCTGCGATGGTCACAGGCTCCGAATCTGTCGAATGACCTAATCCGCGGCTGCGCGATCCGTTAGGTCGTCATCCCTCTGAGATCGCCGTGAGGGCATCCCGAAGAGATGCGCGCGACGAGATGCCCAGCTTCGGGAAGATGCGATAGAGGTGCGCGCCGACGGTCCTCGGGGAGAGGAACAGCATGGCACCGATCTGTTTGTTGCTGAGGCCGGATGCAGCCAGCTCCGCGATGTGGCGCTCCTGACTGGTGAGGCTTTCCGGCCCTGTCGCGAGGGGCTTTCCAATGCGTCCTTCTTCGCGCGCTCGTTGTGCCCACGGCACGGCGCGGAGCTCGTCGAAGATCCGAGCGGCTTCATCCAGCGTCTCCCTCGCGAGCGAGTACTCGCGATGCCGACGCAGCCACGCGCCGTAGTCGAGTCGGATGCGGGCAGCGTCGAAGGGGAACAGACGTTCGCCCGGTGTCTGCAGCGCGGCCAGGAACAGCTCTGACGCGTCGTCGTCGTTCTCAGCGACGAGCGCCTGCGCCGCAAGAACCAACATCTCGAGTCGCGGAGACAATTCACCGAGGCGCTCATTAAGAGCCGCCTCGACGTGCGCACGGGCCTCCTCGCCGCGTCCGGTATGGACCGCGGCGTCGATCAGGTCGTAGAACGTTCGTGGGGCCTGCTGCACGTAAGGTGCGAATCCGCCGGGTGTGGTGACTCCGGCCGCGAGCGTGTAGGCGTTCTCCCAGTCCTGTTCGGCGATTGCAGCGGTGATCGCGATCGCCTCCGCAAAGCCCGTGAGAAAGCCGACTCCGCGTGCACGACCCCAGGTCTCAACGGCGCTCTGATGCGAGCGTGCGTCATCGAGCTCGCCCCGTCGGGCGGCGAGAACGCCCAGAAAGGCGCGGAATTGGTGGTGGAAGAGCGCGTACCCGTGCTCTTCGGTGAGCGTGAGACCTCGCCGGGCTGCGGCCTCGGCGTCGTCCCATGCGCCAGACCCCAGCCCTTCGAGGACGATGAGTTGGAGCATCGTCATCACGTTCGTTACCGCGCCGGTCTCAGCCTCACGAGCAACCAGAAGCTCAAGGTACGAGCGGAACTCGCTCAAGATATCGACGTAGTAGGCGGCGACAGCAAGGCGCATCACGTTCCACGGCTCGTCCTCCGGAGAGGAATCGAAGGCGGCCCGAATGCGCGGCGCAACGTCGGTTCCTCGTCGGACGACATCGCCCCACGCATCCCGGTAGATCAACGTGAAGGGTTCGACGCCCTCGCCCTGCGAGTCAAGGAGCGCATCCGTCTCCGACCAATGAGCCTCGTCACCGGCGAACTGATCGATCGCGAGAAGCAGGTTGATCAAGCGGTGATAGGTCTCAGGATCGAGTGTCTCGGCATGCTTACGGATCGTGGAATGGACCCGGCGGTGCGTTCCCCGCACGTCGCCCTCCCTGTACAGGGCAAGATAGGACGCGGTGAGCACGGCATCTGGTGCGTCAGAGTCACCGTTCAACTCGACCAACGACGCTGCCTCGTCAAGCAGAGCTGCCTGCCCAGCGGTGTACGCGGCGGCGGCGATCCGACGTCGTCGGGAGTCGAGATCTTCACTCAGCTCCGCCGACCGGGTCAGCCACGAAACCGCGGCAGCTGCACCCCCGCGCCGCACTGCGTGTCGGGCTGCCGCCTCGAGCACGTCGGCGACCTCCTCGCTCGGATCGACGGTCGCCGCCGACAAGTGACTCGCCCGCCGTTCCAGGTCATCCTCATACAATCGGGCGAGCTCGGCATGCGCCTCTCGGCGCTGGTTCGGTGTCGCGAGCTGTATGACCGCAGAACGGACCAGCGGATGCCGAAACGCGAAGCGCCCTATCTCATCGACGACGACCAGGCCCTGTTCGAGCGCCGAGTCCACACCCGCGAGGTTGAACCTCCTGCCGGACCTGGCAGAACCTCCCGCGCCAGATGCGACACCGTCCAACGCCGCGTAGAGGAGGCGCTGCCGGGTCTTGGGATCGAGGTACGTGAGTCGTCGTCCATAAACGCGCTCAAGTCGGTCACTGAGCGGTATGCCGGACGGGTAGAGGAGGTCCTCGGCCTGCGCCCCGGAACTAGTCGGCGTGATGCAGGTAGGAAGCTCCACGAGAGCCAACGGGTTTCCGGCCGCCTGCTCGAGAACCAGGTCACGAGAACCCGGAGGCAGGTCGGGGAACTGCTCGTCGAGAAGACGACCGGCCTCACCCGGGTCAATCGGCTCCAAGAGCAGTTCGGGAAAACGCGCCTGGTCGAGGACCGTCTCGTACCCTCCACGCAGCGCGAAGACGACGCGGATGCGCGGCTCAGTAACCCGCCGCGCGGCAAAGATGAGGATCTCAAGGGAGACCGGATCGATCCAGTGCGCGTCATCGATCACGACGACAAGAGGATCTGCTGTCGCAGCCTCGTGCCACAGGTTCAGCAACGCGATCCCGAGGCCCATGACGGAGGGATCCCGCAGTTCACCAGAGAAAGCGCTATCGAAGAGTTGGCGTTCGCGGTCGGTCAACTGCGCGAGCGATTCGGAGAGGGCGCTGGTCAATTGGTGCAGTCCGGCGAGCGAGAGTTGCGTCTCAGACTCGACACCTATTGTTCTGACGACGCGCGCTCCATCGACGATTACATACTGGAGGAGCGCCGACTTGCCGACTCCGGGATCGCCGCGAAGCACGAGCACTGGATCGAGCTGCCCGTCGAGGTGCTTCTGAAGTGTCTCGATCTCGCGAGCGCGGCCGAACAGGCGAACACCGGGCGACGTCGTGCGGGAGTCCTGCGTCATAGGGAACCGTCGCCGCGACCAGGCCTAGCCGTTCCCATCACGTATGTCCTCCCGGTGCAACCGTACGCGCATCACATCGTGCTAACAGAGCAAAACGTGGCCCACAGCGAGTCGTATTCCCCCGACAAGACCAGCATGGCAGGTCCGCAGCCGATTGACGCCGCCCAACTCCACTCCACGTGAACGCCTGCGGGGACGGCCAGGCATTGCGGCGATACGCAAGTGGACGGAATGCAGCTCCGCGCTGTGGTCGGCGGATGCCACGAACTCGTGTCTCCGGAGCGCCGTACGCTCCCTATCTGCACCACGTCCGTTCGACGTACTGACTCGACGGTATTACTGGCCCGGAGTGGTTGGCCAAACAGAAGCGGACTGGCTCGGCGGATGCGGGCATTCGGAAGCAACGACGGCATGTGGGAGACCCCACCCGATCGCGGTCAGAGACGCAGCTTCCCGCATCCTGCGTACCCGACCGCATTCCCCAAGACCCATGTCGGGGCGCCGTGGGCTCAGCCACCCAAAATGACCCGCCCCAGCCGCGCAGGCAAGCGCTCCCATCGCTCTCAACCACGGGAATTGGGCAGAAACGACAGATCCGCTCATAATCGGGGGCCGAGCGCGTTAAGCTCGTTCTCAGCCCCTTCTCACTTCAAGGGGTGTGCTTCTAACCGCCGATATTCACAGTTATCCGAACTATCGGCGTAGGAACCATTCTTCCCGGGTTGCATCCACCAGATCGTCGCGGCGAGATCGCCTATGAGGCGCGCGTCACCGAGACCGTCGTCAGCGATGGCCTCGGTCAGCCCGGGGCAACCTACGTGTGTACCGAGTACGTGCGGACCGATGTCCCCGAGACGGGGCGCCAGGTTGTCCACGAGCAGGAAGGGTGCGCGCATTCGCGGTGAGAGCGCATCCGCATCCGGTTCGAGGTGCACATCGTGGCCGGCGACTTCAATCTCGTGATGAGCTGGGCGGAGGCGCGCTTCGCCCTCTCCCAGACGCCTCACGACTCGACGCGGATGCATCTCGTGCGGTACCCGTCAGGGCACATGCCCTATCTCGGCGCCGAATCCCGCGCGGCTCTGCGCGCAGACCTCGACGATTTCGTAAGGAGACTGGCGAGGTAGCACCACCTCGGTGTATTCGCGACCGCGAACGCAGTTCCAAAAGTGGACCTGGTTTCATCCTGTTCGCGCTCTCCGGGAACGGGCGCATAGATGACGCCTCCGCCTTGGACTCACTGACGGCTGCACGCGGCGGTCTGCTTCGATCCGTAAGACTGTTACCGCTGCGTTACCGCAAGGCGGCCGCCGAGCATGACGAAGGCCCCGCATCTCCGTGTTTCCAACGGGAGTCGGGGCCTTCGTGGTGGCGGTGACGGTGGGATTTGAACCCACGGTAGGGGGTTACCCTACACAACTTTTCGAGAGTTGCACCTTCGGCCGCTCGGACACGTCACCGCGGACTAGCTTACGACAACCCGCGCCACGGCGCGAATCGACAGCATCCTCCGCCCGACGTCACCAGGCCGCGGCGACCTCGGCGTGCGTGCGCAGGATGCCCTCTGTCGTCCCCTCGGGCGCGCGTCCGATGCCGCACTCCGTCGCGACTCCGAACTCCGGCACGAAGCGCTGGGCGACGGCCGACCGGCGGCGGGCACCCTCGACGCCGTCCTCGCGGTGCACGAGCCCGATGTACAGCTCGCCGTCGTGCTGCAACCCGGCGAGCGGGGCGTAGTAGGCCTCGTCGTCGCGCTCGATGGGCACCGGCAGGTGCAGCCAGGTGAGGTCACGAGCGGATGCCGCGATCACGGCGTTCGCGTAGCGGACCAGGTTGCCGGCATCCGTCGGCTCGAAGAAGTGCTTCTCGGCGACGTCGCCGTAGCAGAGGTGCACCCCGACCTCGACGTCCGCAGGCACGGCGTCGATGAGGTCGGCGAGCTGCGACACGAGCCCGGGGAACGGGTCGCCCTCCCACCACACGTCCATGATGCGGCCGAACGCGGGCGCGGCCTCGATGACGCCCATCTCGCTCGCGACGTCCCACTGGATCGCGAGGTCGTCGTGCGGGATCTCGGCCACGATCCGGTGGACCTCGCGGCGCAGCGCGGCCTCGTACACGGGCGCGATGGCGGCGCGGTCGTCGCCGAAGAAGAACGAGGTGACGACCGCGACGGGCGTCGGCAGCGAGACCTGGAAGCGCGTCCCCTCGGGCACGGCGCCCTCGTCGCGCAGGCGGGTGAAGATCGCGTATGACTCGATCGCGGCATCCGCGTATCCGAGCGATTGGAGTCGGATGCCGGCGGCATCCACCCCGTCGGCGATGCGCAGCGGCCGCGCGTCGATGCCGGCCCGGAAGGGGATGGGCTCGTCGCCGATCCGCTCGATCCCGTCGGCTTCACCGAGCACGTCGGGCTGGAACATGATCCAGTGGAACCTCTTGCCGACCTCGCCGTCGGGGATGCGGCGCAGCCGCGGTCCGAGGATCTCCGCGGCGGTGCGCATCGTGGTCTCGGCGTCGTCGAAGTTCACGCTGCCCACGAGGAGGGCGCCCTGCGGCTGAGTCATGGCTCCAGGGTACCGGCGCGGGCTTTTCCCCGGCCAGGGGCGCATACCCCTCGGAAGCCGCTGGTCAGGATGGCCTCAGTGACAGCGGAGGGATGCACCATGGGCTTCATCACGTCGGAGGCGCTGGCCGAGACCGGGTACGTCGTGCTCGACGACCACGATCAGGCATCCGACCCGTTGGAATGGACCGACCTGCACTACATCGGATGGCGCTCGTCGGGTGTCACGCGCTTCGCGCCGCTCGCCAGCTACGCGGGCGAGATCGAGTGCAACGGCTTCTGGAACCACACTCCCCCGCGCACCGACAAGGACGGCGTGTGGGTGGAGTCGCAGGTCGCCGTCGCGCCGACGCTGCAGGCCCGCGCACTCGAGCCGGGCGCCGGGGTCGGGCGCTGCCGCGTCATCGAGCTGCAGCCCAACACCTACGCGGATGCCGTCTACAACCTGCACCAGGACGACAACAACCGCCTCAACACCGACGGCACCGGCTGGGTCGTCCGCGGCTACTACAACCTCTCCGACGACGCCGAGTCACTGCTGCTCCTGCGCTCCGACCGCTTCGACCCGGCGACCGAGATCCGCCTGCCGCTGCGTCAGGGCTCGCGCATCATCGTCGACACGCAGCGGTTCTGGCATGCGGTCTGGCACCGGGGCACCGCTCCGCGCTACGCGCTCATCACGTCGTGGACCTCGGGTCCCGAGCTCGACGTCTACATCGCCGCGAACCACGGCGATGCGCATCCCGTGACGGTTGACCTCGACCCGCAGCTGATCGATGACGCGCAGGTCGAGCTCCATCGCCGCATCGAGGAGCGCCGCCGTGTCTTCGAGGCGCAGGGCATCGTCATGGAGCCCCGGGCCGACCTCAGCGTCTGACTCCCCACCCTTCCCCCTGCCC
>NZ_LWCU01000009.1 GCF_001650405.1 Microbacterium sp. H83
CGCCGCAGCCGTACGCGGCACCGGCACCGCCGAACCCGGCAACGCCGCCGTACGCGGCTCCGCAGACCGAACAGCCGGGGGCGACGGGCCGGCATGATCCGTCGTCTCGACGAGGTCCTCATCCCGGACGGCGACGAGGCTCGGAAGTGGGCCGAGCAGGAGCTGTCCGACCCGCGGTACGCCGATGCGAAGCCGACCTGGTTCGATCTGCTCGCGCGCGACGTCGGGCGCTTCCTCGCCGACCTGTTCAGTCCGGAGAACGGAGCGAACGCGGGTCCGTCCGCGCTCATCGTGGTCTGCATCGTGGTGTTCGCCGCGCTAATCGCCGCGCTCATCATCTGGGGACGCCCCCGACGCTCTCGTTCCGTGCCGCGCGGGCGCATCGATCTCCTGGGCGACGCGGACGACCGCACCGCCGCGCAGCTCCGCGCCGACGCCGAGAGGAGTGCGCGCAGCGGCGACTGGGACACGGCCACGGTGCTGCGGTTCCGCGCGCTCGCCCGCGGTCTGCTCGAGCGCGATCTCATCGACCCGTCGCCGGGGGCCACCGCGCAGGCGATCGCGCGGGAGGTGTCGCGCGTGCTGCCCGACGAGGCCTCCGCCGTCCGCAGCGCCGCGGTCTCG
Source organism: Microbacterium sp. H83 (assembly GCF_001650405.1). GTDB lineage: Bacteria > Actinomycetota > Actinomycetes > Actinomycetales > Microbacteriaceae > Microbacterium. The sequence continues at coordinate 625 of NZ_LWCU01000009.1, forward strand.
TTCGACGACGTGCGCTACCTCCGGCGTCCCGCGACGGAGGGGCGTTACTCCGAGCTGGCCGCCACCGACGACCGTCTCGTCGCGGCCCGCCCCGAGGCGGTGATCGCATGACGGCGCTCGAGAGCCCGCCCTCGTCGACGACGGCGGATCGGCGGCCGCGCGGTCCGCGACTCCGCGCGCTCGGCGGCTGGGCCGTCGTCGTCGTCCTGGTCTTGGTGGGTGTGTTCGTGGCGACCCAGGTGGGCGTCCAGATGCCGTCCCAGCGCGGGTCCCTCGATCCCGAGAGCGTGGGCGACTCCGGCGCGATGGCCCTCGCTCGGATTCTCGACGAGCGGGGTGTGGAGATCGAGGTCGTGCGCTCCCGCACCAAGGTCGCCGCCGCCCTGGACGACGACACCACTCTCGTGATGGCGAACCCGTACACGCTCACCGACGAGGGACTCGAGGATGTCCTCGCCCCCGCCGATCGGGTCGTGTTCCTCTCCGCAGGAACCCGCCTCCTGAACCTCCTCGGCATCGGCGACAACGCGCCTCCGGATTCCTCCCCGGTGGCCGCGGAATGCGACGCGCCCGAGTTCGCAGAGGTCGGCACGATCCGCCCCGACCGTCTCTTCGCACCCGCGGACGACGTCCAGGGGTGCTTCGGCGGCGAGCCCGCGGAGGCGGCTGCCGTGCTGATCGACGACCGCGACGGCAGGACGCGCATCGTCGTGGAGGGCGCACGACTGCTCAGCAACGCCTATCTCGCGGAGGACGGCAATGCCGCTCTCGGCATCGCCCTGATCGGCCGGACGGACCATGTCGTCTGGTATGTGCCGAGCTTCGCCGACACCGACATCGAGAGCAGCACACCGGACACGCTCGGCTCGCTCACGCCGGAGTGGGTGACGCCTGCGATCCTCCTGCTCATCCTCGCCGGCCTCTCCGCGGCGGTCTGGCGCGGTCAGCGGTTCGGCCCACTCGTCGCCGAGACGCTCCCGGTGACCGTGCGCGCCTCCGAGACGATGCACGGTCGAGCCCGGCTCACCGCGAAGGCCGCGGACGCGCAGCACGCCGCCGAGGCTATCCGCGACGGCAGTCGGCGGCGCCTGGCCCGTCGCCTCGGACTCGCCGCGACCGCGTCGACGGAGGAGATCGCCGACGCGGCATCCGACCGCCTGCGGATCCCGCGCGGCTCGCTCCACCAGCTGCTCGGCGGTCCTCTCCCCCGTGACGACGCGTCGCTCGTCGACCTCGCCCGGCGGCTCGACGAGCTCGAGAGCTCCGTCGATCGAGCCTCCGGAGAGAGAAGCGCGCCCGGATGAGCGCGACCGACTGCTCCGCCCCGACCTGTCCATCCCTCACGAACGAAGCCGAGGACATCACGTGATCGCTGAGAACTCCACCGACGCCGAGCTGCGTCAGGCCATGCACCGAGTGCGCACCGAGGTCGACAAGGCGGTCGTCGGACAGGCGGGCACGGTCACCGGCCTGCTCGTGTCGCTGCTCGCCCGGGGGCATGTCCTCCTCGAGGGCGTCCCCGGCGTCGCGAAGACCCTCGTGGTGCGCTCGTTCGCGCGGGCTCTCGGCCTCGACACCAAGCGCGTGCAGTTCACGCCCGATCTGATGCCCGGAGACGTGACCGGGTCTCTCGTGTACGACGCCCGCACGGGTGAGTTCGACTTCCGCGCCGGGCCGGTGTTCACCAACATCCTGCTCGCTGACGAAATCAACCGCACGCCGCCGAAGACCCAGGCCGCCCTTCTCGAGGCCATGGAGGAGCGTCAGGTGTCCGCCGACGGCCTCAGCCGGCCGCTGCCGGATCCCTTCCTCGTCGCCGCCACGCAGAACCCCATCGAGCACGAGGGCACATACTCGCTCCCCGAGGCGCAGCTGGACCGGTTCCTCATGAAGCTCGTCGTCGGAATGCCCGAGCGCGACGCCGAGGTGACTGTGCTGCGCAAACACGCCTCCGGGTTCTCGCCCCGCGAGCTGACCGGGATCGACGCGGTCGTGAGCGCCGAGGAGATCCGCGCGGCACAGGCGGCCGCCGCTCGAGTCGAGGTCACCGACGACGTGCTCGGCTACGTCGTCGACCTCGCCCGCGCTACCCGGCAGTCGCCGTCCGTCGAGCTCGGCGCGAGTCCCCGCGCCTCGACCGGCCTGCTCGCGGCCGCGAAGTCGTGGGCCTGGCTGAACGCATCGTCGGCGGTCACGCCCGACCACGTGCAGACCATGCTCGTGCCCGTCTGGCGCCACCGCCTACAGCTGCGACCGGACGCCCAGATGGAGGGCGTGTCGGCGGATGCCGTGCTCACGTCCGTGGTGCAGCAGACCCGGGTGCCGATCTAGGTGTTCGTCACCGGTCGCCTCGCGCTCGCCGTCGTCGTCGGCATCGTCCCGCTCGTGATCGCCGGGCTGGCGGGGTTCCCGCCGTATGCGGCTCTGGGGATCTGGGCGGGTCTCTGCGTGCTGCTCGTGGTGCTCGACGCACTGCTCACGCCGAGCCCGAGCGCCGTGACCGTCAGCCGTCGCGTCCCCGCTCGCACCCGGATCGGCGAACCCGCGACGGTGAGCATCGCGCTGCACAATCACGGCCCCCGTGCGCTCCACGCGACGATCCGCGACGCGTGGCAGCCGACCGCGGGTGCGGGCTCCGAGCGTCAGCGGCTGACCGTGCCGTCCGGCGAGCGCCGCCGCGTCTCGCTGACGCTGCTCCCCCGTCGCCGCGGCGAGCTCGGGAGCGAGTTCGTCGTGATCCGGTCGCGCGGCCCGCTCGGGGTCGCGGGGCGACAGTCGACGCATCGCGTGCGCGGCGCGATCCGCGTGCTTCCGGCGTTCTCGTCGCGCAAGCACCTCCCGTCGCGGCTCGCGCGCCTCCGTGAGCTCGACGGCAACACCAGCATCCAGGTGCGAGGGCAGGGCACCGAGTTCGACTCCCTGCGGGAGTACGTCCGCGGAGACGACGTGCGGTCCATCGACTGGCGCGCGACGGCGCGCGCCGGCACCACGATGCTGCGCACCTGGCGACCCGAACGGGATCGGCACGTCGTGATCATCATCGACACGGGTCGCACCGCCGCCGCTCGCGTCGGCGACGGGACGAGGGTCGACGCCGCACTCGAGGCGTCGCTGCTGCTCTCGGCACTCGCCGCCCGCGCAGGGGACCACGTGCACCTGCTGATGTACGACAGAGTGGTGCGGGCGCGAGTGACCGGTGTCGACGGCGCGGCGCTCCTCCCGGCGCTGACGGATGCGATGGCTCCCGTGCACGCACGACTCGTCGACACGGACTGGTCCGGCGCCTTCGCGGCCGTGCGCACCCTGACGACACGCCCCTCGCTGATCGTCGTCCTGACCGCTCAGGACGCGGCGGAGTCGGCGCGGGGCTTCCTCGGCGCCTTCCCCGATGCGTCCAGGGCCACATCGATCCTGGTGGGCTCCGTGACGGACGACGGCATCGCGGACCTCGCACGGCGACGCGGCTCTCGGGAGGACATCTACCTCGCCGCCGCCGCCGAGCGCACGATGCGCGATGCCGAGAACGTCGCGGACGCCGTCCGCCGCGCGGGCGGCGAGGCGATCGCCGCGGATCCGGAATCGCTTCCGCCGCGGATCGCCGACCGCTACCTGGAGCTCAAGGCCGCAGGGCGACTCTGAGCCGGCAGTGCCTCTGCGCAGGCGTCAGCCGGCGACGAGCCGAGGCGTGCCCGCCTCGTACTCCAGGAGATCTCCGGTCTCGCCGCGACGGTGGGCCCGGCCGCCGATCACGATCATGTAGATCAGGAACACCCCGAGCGCCGCGGCGCCGACCCCGATCTTGACCGGCCATGGCAGTGCCCACCCCGTGACGAAGCCCTCGACGAGACCCGCGAGGAAGAGGGCGAAGACGAGCCCGATGGCGACCGTGGCGAGTGCGCGACCCTCCGCGGCGAGCGACTCGCCGCGCGAACGGTGCCCCGGCGCGACCCACGACCAGAACACGTGGAGACCGGCGGCGGCCGCGACGAAGATGCAGGTCAGCTCCAGCATCCCGTGCGGAAGGATGTAGAGGATCATGACGTCCGCCCTGTCGTGGGCGGCCATGACCGCGCCGGAGACACCGAGGCCCATCGCGTTCTGCACCAGGACGTTGACGGGCCAGACACCGGTGATGCCGAAGAGGACGCACTGGAGCGCGATCCATGCGTTGTTCGTCCAGACCATTCCCATGAACACGGCGGCGGGGTTCTCGGTGTAGTAGCCCGTGAAGCTCTCGTCGGCGTACTGCTGGAGCTGGTCCGGCGGGCCGAGGGTCGCGATGAGCGCGGGGTCCGACGAGATCCACCATGCCGTGCCGACCGCGATCGCCGCGAAGACCACGGCGATCACCAGCGTCGTCCAGCGCAGTCGATAGAGCGCGGCGGGCAGCTGCAGGGTGAAGAATCTCGCCGTCTGGGTGAGGATGCTGTCCGACGCGCCCGTGAGTCGGAGACGGGACCGCACGAGGATGGTGGAGAGATACGACCCCTGCGGCGAGTCGCCGACCGACGTCTTCAGGTCGGCGAGGTCCGCGGATGCCGCACGATAGCGGACGATGAGCTCGTCGACGCCCGCGCCATCGAGTCGAGCACGGCTGAGGTGCTCCAGCCGCTCCCACTCGGCTCGGCGTGCATCAGTCAGCGCATCGGCATCCACCTGATTTACTGTACTCATGTCTGCCCCTCTCGATGCGTCCGACGAGGTCCTCTCGGGCGAAGCGGTCGCGATCGACGTGCAGCCGGTCGGCTTCATCCTCCGGGCGGTCGGAGCCATCATCGACATGCTGCTCGGACTCGGCGTCTTCCTCCTGACGATCCTCCTGCGGGTGTGGCTCTCCGGCATCGGGGTGCTGGACGAGACGACCGATCGGATCGCGCTCGTCGTGTCGCTCGTCGTGAGCTTCGTCGTCCTCCCGATCACGATGGAGATGGCCCTCAAGGGGCGGAGCCTCGGCAAGCTGGTGGTCGGCGGGCGCATCGTGCGCCTCGACGGGGGCGCGACCGGCTTCCGTCACGCGTTCATCCGCGCGCTCCTCGGCGTGCTCGAGATCTACATGACGCTCGGGAGCGTGGCGGTGCTCGCCGGAGCGTTCAGCGCGCGCTCGCAGCGTCTCGGCGACATGGTCGCCGGCACGTACAGTCAGCGCGTACGCACCCCGAAGCTCGTGTCCTCGGTTCCCGTCCTCCCCCCCGCCCTCGCCGGGTGGGCGCAGATCGCCGACGTCGCGCGGCTCCCCGACAGACTGGCGCGACGGATCTCGCAGTTCCTGCAGACCGCGCCGCGGATGGTCCCGACGGCACGGGCCCGTGTCGCGCAGGAGCTGCTCGCCGACGCATCGCCCTTCGTCTCCCCGATGCCCGCTGCCCCGCCGGAGGTGGTGCTCGTCGGCATCACGGTGCTGCGCAGGGAGCGCGAGACGCGCGCTCTGCACAACGCGGATCGCCGCGCGGAGAGGCTCAGCGGACGGCGCGTCGGAATCTGAGACGCGTCAGGCGCGCAGCGCCTCGTGCCGCACGACGAGCCAGCCGGCGGGCACGGACAGCCGCTCCGCGTGCGGAGCGCACAGGTCGTGGGCGTGCGGGTGGTGGGCGATCCCCAAGGGACCGAGCGCCGCCATCTGATCGCCGTAGTCGTAGGTGAGCGTCGCCACGGCTTCTCGCGCGCAGCCGACCTTCGAGCAGAGTCTTCCGTCCATCCCCGTCAGGCTACGACCGTGTCGCGGCATGTTCTGGAGGCCGCGCCGCCCGACGGCAACCCACGCCGTAGACTTTCGCTATGCCACGTCGCTCCCGCGCCTCCGCCGCGCCTCGTCGCGGCGCTCGCCATGGCCGGCACGGCCGCCTGGGACGCAGCGAGGTCGTGCGTCCTCCCCTGGCTCCGCTCGACGGCAGGATCGACCGGTTCGATCTCACGGTCGGGACCGCCGTCGAGTTCCTCCGCGGCACCTGGCCCGAGCTCGAGGACGTGCGGTTCGAGATCGGCGCGATGCCGGCCTTCGACGCCGCCGACGAGGTCCCGCGCTGGTATCTCGACAGGGAGAACCGCCGCATCGTCCTCTTCCGACTCCCGATCGAGCGGCTGCTCCCCCCGGGGCACGACGACGGAGCCCATCGCAAGATGGCTATCGAGAGCGCGGTGTTCCGCGCTGCGGCGGAGTACGTCGGCCGGGAGCCGTGGGACTTCGGCGGACACGACCACTGACGTCCCGCGGCGGCGCGGCCGCGGTCAGGGATAGACCGTGATGCTCTGCTGCGCTCCCGCGGGAGGCCAGACCGGCCAGGTCGCGAGTGCTCCGGCCGCCGTCATCGTCACCGCCGCATGCACGGGTGCGGACGACGTCATCGCGTAGACCGCGCGGTCCGTCACCTCGACCGATGCCGACGACCCCGCCGGGACGGTCACCTCCCGGGAATCGGCGCCGTCGACCGTCTCGAGCCGGACGGTGGCGTCCTCCTCGCCGTCGTTGACGATCATCACGCGTGCGGCAGGGCCGTCCGGGACGGCCACCAGCACCTTCTCGTCGAGCTGCGGCGCCGGGGTGATCCAGGCGAAGTCCGTCTGCGGACCGGCACCGTCCTGCTCCCGCACCGCGGCGAGCACCGGGACCTCCGCCTCGATCTGCACGCTGTACGTGCCGGGCTTCAGCGACGACAGTGAGAGCTCCTGCGGCTGACCGGCGACGAGCGGCACGGTGAACTCGTCCGCCGTCGCCGTCTCCCCGACGGCGCGCACGGTGACCGAGGCCTGACCGTCCGCGTCGGGCGAGAGCAGGCGGAGGACGGCCATCTCGGCGTTGTCCCCCTCGTTCTCGAACATCTGCACACCCGAGATCACCGGTCGCTTCTGCGGAGCGGCGACGGCATCCTGCAGATCGATCCCGGCGGGGTCGAGCGTGCGGGTGAGGGACGACTGCAGCACGGCCCGCACCGGGGAACCGGCCGCCGTCACCTTGACGACGGGGATCTCCGCGCCCGCGGCGATGGACGTCAGTGGCAGGGCGAGCTGCGTCTCCGCCGGCACGATCACCGAGCTCGACCCGCGGACCGAGCCGAACACCTCGAGGGTCACCGTGGAGGGCACAGCTCCCGGGTTCGTGAGCACGACGAGGTCCTCGGTGCCGGTCGCGACCGATCCGCCGACCAGCCAGGACTCGGTGCCGGCGGGGCGGCAGGGGGCCGCGGCGAAGCCGAACAGATCGTCGGCGGCGATCGTGACCGATTCGGTCGCGCCGAGCAGGGGCGCTGTGCGCCCCTCGACCTCGGCGGTGAGGCGCTGCACGTCGTCTCCGTCGACGAGATCGTCCACGGAGAGTGGGCGCGATTCGGGAGCGCCGCTCGTGCCGTCGACCGTCAGTCGTGGGGACGCGGCCGACTCCATCTCGAGCGGCCTCGACGTGGTGCGTCCGATCGCTCGCAGATCGCCGTTGCACACCAGGACGGTGTCGCCGGGAAGAGGCGTGACCTCCGCCTGGGCGGCATCGTGGGAGACGGTCGGCCACGGAGCCGCGACGGCGACGACCACCCCGACCACGCAGGCGGCCGCGACCACGGCGCCGGTGAGCACGCGGGCGCTGGTCGCCGCGACTCGGAAAGCTCGGGTGCCGTTCATCGCTTCTCCTCCGAGGTGGCGTCCGCCGAGTGCGTCGTCGCATCATCCGCATCGCGGGTCGATTCGTCGGTCCGAGGCTCGGTGTCGTCCGGATCCGGTCCTGTCTGGTCGTCCGGGGACGGCTGCGGCGCGGAGCCGCCGTCGGACTCGCCCTCGACCTCGGCTCGTGACGGCGACGAGGCCTCGCTCCGTTCGATGTCGCGAGCGGGCACCGCGGACGGGTGCTCGTCGTGCAGGTCCTCGGCATGGCGTGGGAGGACCATCGGCTCTTCGGGGGCTCGTCCGACGATGCGCGACTTCGCTCTGGCCGCACGGCGCGACGCCCGGGTGGGAATGGACAGCAGCAGCGCTGCGAACATCAGCGCGAGCTGCACCGTGACCACGAGACGCGCGGTCGCCTGCTGACCCGCCGACAGGGTGCCGCGAGGCGCGGCGTCCGCCTCGAGCCGGTACAGGACGCCGCGATCCGTCGATCCGGCCTGCACGAATCCGGCCCGCTGGTCGAGCGCCGTCACGGCTGCTGTGTGCAGAGTGCGGGCTCGGTCCGACCCGTCGTCGGAGAGCTCGGCGAGGAGCACGTATTCGATTCCGAGCGCGCCGAGCTCATCGGCGCCGTCGAAGTCGCGGGCGGAGAGCAGGTCGACGGCGAGAGTCGTGATGTCGGTCCCCTGCGGCTCGGTCGCCGTGCTGAGCATGGTGGTCTGGGCGCCGATCGTCTCGCTCGCGCCCCAGGCCACCTCCGCGGCCAGGCCGCCGTCGTTCGTCGGGGTGAGGACCAGGGTGCCCACGGGCCGGTCGTCCACGGCCTGCGCGGCCACGTACGCCGGCAATGACGAGGCGGGACCGTCGGCGAGGACCGATCGACCGGTGTGGAACGAGCTCAACGCGGGGACGGCGCAGATCGCGACCGCGAGCCCCGCGACCGCGGCGCCGACGAGGCGGACGCGCGGCATGGTCAGCGCCGTGTCGAGAGTCACGAGCGCGGCGCCGAGGACGCCGATCCAGGCCAGGCTGAGCCCCGCCCCCGGCCAGACCGCGACCGCAGCCCCCTGCGCGAAGGAGACCGTGACGCCGACGGCGAGGAACGCGGTCGCGAAGCCGGTGAGGGCGACGATCAGCAGCGTGATGCCGGCGCGCCAGCGCGGCGCGACGGCGGACAGGAGCGCGAGGAGCGCGAGCGGGGCGAGCAGGACGCCGGCCCACGGGGCGAGCTCGGCTCCGACGACGGTCGCCCACCCGGCGAAGTCCGGGGTGGGGAAGCCGGCGGCGAGGGCGAGTCGGCCCGCCGCGTCGGCCGTGGCCTGCGGGCCCGCCCAGATCAGACCGGGGTCGGCCAGGACGGCGATCAGGCTGCCGTGCCGGAGCTGCCAGACGACCAGCGGGGCGAACAGCGCGATCGCGGGGAGCGGCAGCCAGAGCAGTCGCACCGCGCCGCGGAACCGGGCACCGCCGAGCGTGATGCCGAGCGCGATCACCCAGAGGAGGACGAGAGCGGGGATCAGTGACGGAGCGCAGGCGGTGACGCCGGCGAAGAGGATGGACGCCGCGCCGGCGGCGCCCCAGGATCGGTGCGCGACGACCGCCGTGTGGAAGAGCCATGGGAGCAGGAGATGGGCGAGGACTGCCGCCGGTCGCCCGTCGACGAGGGCGCTGAGGAAGGTCGGGGCCAGCGCCCAGACGATGCCGGCGAGGATGCGGAGGCCCGCGCGGTCGGTCACCCTCGTCGCCGCGAACCATCCGCCGAGCACGGCGAGCGGGAGCGCCAGGATCCACACCAGGACCAGGGCGAAGGAGGGTCCGGCCGGCCAGAGCGACCCGAGGGCCGCGATCACCGCGGCGAAGGGATCGGCGGGACCGACGACGTCGACGCCCAGACCGCGCAGACCCCACGCGGCATCCGCCCACAGTGCGGCGACCGTGGTGCGCAGCGGGAGCAGGGCACCGCCCCCGAGGACGGGCCAGGCCAGGAGGGTCGTGAACGTCGCGACGCTGACGACCAGAGCGGCCAGCACCGCCCACGCACCGCCCCCGGAGAAGAAGCGGAGCTCGCTCACCGCGCCGCCCTCGCTGCCGTGTCCGTCGTCGAGGCGCCTGCGCAGATCGTAGCGGCTCACACGCAGCGGAGCGATGCTCGACCAGCTCGACGAACGGAACGCGCGGATGCGCTGCCGCGATCGGGCGATGGCGCCGATGCGCACCATGGCGGTCAGCGCGGCCGCCCATTCGGGGACGACCTCCTCGGGGCGCTTGCCGATCAGATGGGTGACGGATCGCCACAGGGCGAGGGGCAGCAGCGTGAGCCAGTGCAGCGGCACGGCGACACCCGGCGCGTAGGCGAGACGGCGATGCAGCTGAGCGACGCGGACGGCGAAGGCCCGTCGTCCCCGCCCGGTCGGCAGGGCCGCCGGACCGTCGGGGGCCACCGAGACCCTCGCCGACGGGGCGAGGACGACGCGGCCACCGCCGAGGCGGGCGCGGACGCCCAGGTCGAGGCCCTCGTCGGCTCCGGCGAGCGCAGGATCGACGCGCAGCGCATCGCGGATCTCGCCGCGGATGAGCATCCCGCGGATGTCGGCGCCGAGCGCGTCGTCGCGCCCGTCGTGCTGACCCTGGTCGAGTTCGCCGGCAGCGAGCTCGACCGAGCGCCCGAGAGTCGTCATGCTGACCCCGAGCGACACGATCTCGCGGTCGTTGTCGGTCTGGACGAGCTTGGGAGCCACGATCGCCGCGGACGGCGAGCGCTCGAGCGCGCCGATCAGTCGTTCCAGGGCACGCGGATGCGGCGCCGTGTCGTGGGCCAGCAGCCAGACGGCGCTGCCCTCGGCGACCCGCGGACGGGCCATCTCGACGGCATCGGCGTACGAGGTGCCGCCTCGGGCTTCGATGATGCCCTCGACCATGCTCGCGACACTCTCGCTCTCCCGAGCGGTCCGGGCGTCGCCGCAGATCACCAGGGTGACGGCCGAGAGCGGAGCGGTCTGGGAACGCAGTGCGTCCAGGGTGCGGAGCAGTTGGGCGCGGGCGGACGGACCGGGGCGGGCCACGATGATGGCATGAACTCGGGCTGGCATGACGTGGACAGCCTATGCGCGGTATGCCGGTGGCTCGGGCAGCGGCCACGGCGTGGCCCGCATGCGGTTCGCGGCGGTCAGCTCGCCTGGCGCTTGAGCTTGCGGCGCTCGCGCTCGGAGAGGCCGCCCCAGATGCCGAAGCGCTCGTCGTTGTTCAGCGCGTACTCCAGGCACTCCCCGCGCACGTCGCACGAGGTGCAGATGCGCTTGGCGTCGCGGGTCGATCCGCCCTTCTCGGGGAAGAAGGCCTCCGGATCGGTCTGCGCGCACAGCGCATCAGCCTGCCAGGCGAGAGCATTGTCGTCGTCGGCCTCGATCTTCCGCACCCCGGGAACACCGAGGTTGATGGGATCGACGAACCAGTTCTCCGGTACGTCCGAACGGTAACCCGTCATCTCGATCTCCAACCCATTGTTCCGCCCCCTCGGCGGGCCGTGCTCCACTAATTACACCCGTGTCATTCGCTGCGGTCAAGTCGCAGATCGTAAACCCTCAAGCGACTCTTGAAGGTTCATGGACCGCATACGGCGTGTCGCGTCGCCCGGTCGGGATCGGCTCGAGGCGGTCAGGGGTCAGGCGCGGTCGGCGGACCCGGGGGTCGCGACGAAGGCCTCGCCGGAACCGGCGAGCGTCAGCTGCGACTCATCGGCGGACGCGAACGCGACGGCTCCGACGTGCACGGGTCGCGTCTCGCCGGCGCCGCGCACGGCGACGTCGCCCGCCGTGGCGAGCACCATCGTCGGTCCGCTGATCGGCACGACGACGTCCGCGCCGCGGAGCGACACGCGACGCAGAGCGAAGTCGGGGACCGGCACCGGGTACTCCGTCACGGCTCCGTCCTCGTCCGGGCGCAGCACGGGCACCTCCCCGGCCGTCGTGTCGAGGATCGAGAGCAGCTCCGCCACGTCGATGCGCTTGGGCGTGAGACCGCCCCGCAGCACGTTGTCGCTCGCGGCCATGATCTCGACCCCGAGCCCCGCGACATACGCGTGCAGAAGGCCCGCGCGCAGGAAGATCCCCTCGCCGCGACGCAGCACCACGTAGTTCATGAGCAGCGCGACCACGACGCCGGGGTCCCCCGGATACGCCTGGGCGATCGCGTGCACGGCGGAGATCGTCGCGGCCCACTCCCCTGCGCCGTCTCCCGCGGCGTCGCGCACCGCGGCGATCACCTGATCCACCTCGGCCTGCGCGTCTCCCGACAGGAGCCACGCGATCGTGTCGCGCAGCACGTCCCCCGAGCCGCCGAGACGGGACGCGAGAGCCGCGACCCCCTGGCCGTCGCCGAGCGCTCCGAGCAGGCGCAGAGTGTCGGGGACAGGACGCAGCCCGCTGAGGGATTCGAATCGATCGCTCAGGGCGACGATCAGCTCCGGCTTGTGATTGGCGTCGCGGTAGTTGCGGCGGGGGTCCTCCGCATCCAGCGCCGCCTCCCTCGCCCATCCCTCGCGCGCCTGCTCGACGGTGGGATGCACCTGGATCGACAGCGGCGACGCGGCCGCCAGCAGCTTCAAGAGGTACGGCAGCGTCCCGCCGGTCACCTCGTCGAGGGTTCCCCCGCCGTCGACGTCCGCCGGGTCGCCGGGGTGGTCCCCGAACCAGACCTCGGCCTCCGGAGCGGTCGCGGCGTCGCGGCCCTCGAGCTCGGCGAGGAGGGTCAGCGATCCCCAGGCGTAGTCACGGGGCGCGTTCGAGAGGCTCAGCAGCATGCCACCAGCGTAGAGCCACCCGCCTCCCCGCGACGCGCGCGCTCGGGCCGGCCCTCAGGTGCGCCCTCGGCCGTGCGCGGTAGCCTGAACCCGATGGCCCCGCACACGAAGCATCCCGTGGCTGCCCCGCCGACCGCACCCGAGCGCGAATCGACGGGGCATCTCCTGCTGCGCGGATACATCATCCTGGTGCTCTTCGCGACGTTCGCGCACTCCGCCGTCTACAACCTGCTGGGCGCGGTCGGAGCGGCGATCACACTCGTGGCGTTCCTCCTCGCGACGGTTGCCATCGGCGTGCCGATGCTGGCGCGCAGCAGGCCGCAGCCCTTTCCCTGGCGTCGCCTGCCGTGGGCGGCCACCGCATACACCGTCCTCGCCCTCGTGTCCGTCGCGTGGTCGCAGTGGCGGGGGGCGACGCTGATCACGTGGGTCCTCCTGGCGGCGGTCACGGTGAACGCGCTCTTCATCGTGCACGTCCTCACCTGGCGGGAGATCGTGCGCGCACTGGCATCCGCGTTCAAATGGATCCTCGGCCTGTCGCTCGCCGTCGAGCTCTGGGTGGCGCTCGTGGTGCGCGGACCGATCCTGCCGAACTTCTTCGACCGCCCTGAGGGCGAGCTGGACGCGCAATGGTACTGGGTGCGCGGGAACCTGTTCGACGGCGACCGCGTCCAGGGAATCGTCGGCAACTCGAACCTCCTGGCGATCGTCAGCCTGTTCGCGATCATCACCTTCGGCATCCTCTTCGCCGCCCGCGCCCGCTGGCGCACCACGCTCGGCCTGTGGATCCTCCTCGCCGCGTTCTTCCTGGTGCGCGCCGGATCGGCGACCGCCTACGCCTGCACGGCGGCCGCGGCGGCTGTTCTCGTCGTCGCGCTCCTGATGCGCCGCACCGCCACTCCACGCGGGCGGACGAGGCTGTATGCGCTCGTCCTCGGCGGCGGCGCTGTGCTCGCTGCCGCGGTCTGGCTGCTACAGAAGCCGCTGCTCGCCCTCGTCGGACGCAGCTCCGACCTCACAGGGCGCTCCGACAAGATCTGGGCGAAGGTGCTCGAGCGCGCAGCCGAGCATCCGCTCTTCGGCAACGGGTTCTCGAGTCCCTGGGTGCCCTTCGATCCGGCGTTCGCCGGGTGGATCGAGGACCACGGGATCACCGTCTTCCACGCGCACAACATGTGGCTCGACGTGCTGATGCAGCTCGGGGTGCTCGGCGTGATCCTCATCGGCCTCGCCTACCTGAGCCTGCTCTGGCGATCCTGGTTCTTCGCCGTCGACCGTCCGCGCTGGGACCTCCACGCCGCACGCCCGTACTCGCCCCTCACGCTGGTGCCCAGCCTGTTCACGGTCGTCCTGCTCGTCCAGGGCTTCACGGAGTCGACGCCGATCATGCTCTGGGGCTGGATGCTCCTGGTCATGCTGTCGTTCAAGATCAAGGCCGTACCGCTCGTCGGCGTCGGCGAGCGCGAGAGGGTGATCGAGCGCGGGGAGAGAGCACGGCGGGTTCCGTGACGCCCCGAAGCCGGCTCGCTCGCCTGCTCGGCTCCGCCGAGTTCGCCCGCGCCTTCACGATCGCCGCCCTCACGGCGGTCTTCGGGTCGTTCATGATCGAGCGGATGGCGTCGCCGGTCACGCTCGCGACGATCATCTCGCTGCTGTGCGTGCTGGGAGCGGGCATCCTCTGGGTCCGGCGCGAGGAGCTCTCCCCGCTGCGCATCGCGCCGTCGTCGCTGCTCGCGTTCCTCGCATGGGCGCTCGTGAGCGTGGCGTGGACGACCGATCGGAGCGACTCGCTCCTCGCCTGGCTGTCGCTGTTCGGATACGCGTTCCTCGCGATCACCATCGGACACATCCGCGACACGCTGCAGACCGTCCGCGCGCTCGGCGACACGCTGCGCGGCCTGCTCGCCGTCTCGCTGGGACTCGAGATCCTCTCCGGTGTGCTCCTCGACGTGCCGTTCGTGTTCCTCGGCATCCAGGGAGACCTCGCCGCAGGCGGCCCGGTGCAGGGCGTGTTCGGCAGCCGCAACATGCTCGGCTTCATCGCAGTGATCGCCTTCATCACCTTCTTCATCGAGTGGCGCTCGCAGTCGCTGACGGCGCCGATCGCGGTGCCGTCGATGGCGCTCGCCGGTCTGCTCGCCGTGCTGTCGGCATCCCCCACCGTGCTCGTGCTGGCCGCCGCCGTCGCCGTCGCCGTGGTCGCCCTCACGATCGTGCGTCACGCACCGCCGGAACGGCGCTCCCTCGTGCAATGGACCCTCGGCATCCTCGTGGCCCTCGCTCTGGCCGCGGCTTTCGCGCTCCGGCATCCGATCATCGCGCTCATGAACGCGGGATCCGACTTCTCGATCAGGGCCTCCCTGTGGAACACGATCCTCGACTTCGTCGCGCTGAAGCCGATCGAGGGCTGGGGGTGGTTCGGCTCGTGGGCGCGCGGCGAGTACCCGTTCACGTACATCAACTTCCAGCTCGACGACCGGCACCAGAGCGCGCTGAACGCCTACTTCGACGTCCTGCTGCAGCTCGGCGCCGCCGGTCTCGTGCTGTTCCTGCTGCTCGGCGGCGTCGCCATGGTCCGCTCGTGGCTCGTGGCCAGCGTGCGGCGATCGGTCGTCTACGCGTGGACCCCGCTCATGCTCGTGACGCTCGCGGTCGACTCCATGTTCGAGAGCTTCACCCTCGTGGACGCCGGATGGTTCCTACTCGTGCTCTGCGCGCTGCGGGCCGGGCAGTCACGGTCGTGGCGGGAGAAGATCGACGCGGCGCACACCGGGGCGATCCCGACGCTCCGGTCGGAGCACTGACCAGCGCAGCCCGGAACGGCGGGGCACACGTCTGCCCTCGGAGGATTCCCGGTTCTGCCCGGTAGGGTGGATCCTGCTCGCGGCGACCCGCGTGCCCCCAGCCACCCGGAGATCCCACCTCGTGACACACGTCCCCTTCGACCCGGCGTCCGCGACGATCGTCATCGTCACCTTCAACCGATCGCACCTGCTGACAGGGCTCCTCGAGAGCATCACGGTGATGGATCCGAAGCCCGGACGCGTCGTCATCATCGACAACGCCTCCTCCGACGACACGACCGATGTCGTGGAGTCCTTCCGCGAGCGCCTGGGCACCGAGATCGTCTATCGGCGCCTCGAGACCAACACGGGCGGCTCCGGCGGCTTCAGCGAGGGGATGCGCACGGCGTACGCGCTCGGATCCGAGTGGATCTGGATGATGGACGACGACGTCGAGGTCATGCCCGACGGGCTCGCGAAGATGGGCAAGTGGGCGCCGAGGTTCAAAAGCATCCAGGGCCGCCGCTACGACTACGACGGCAGCGAGTTCTACTGGCAGTACCGGATCGCCGAGCGCATGGGCATCCCGATCCCCTTCGCGCCCTCCGGATTCGACGCCTCCGGCTTCAAGGAGATGAACAGCGGATGCTTCGAGGGAATGTTCATCCACCGGTCGATCGTGACGCAGATCGGCCTCCCCGATCCCCGGTTCTTCATCTACTGGGATGACCAGATGTACGGCTGGCTCGCCTCGCGCAAGACCACCGCGGTGATCGTCGACGAGTTCGTCCTGCGTCGCACGCGGGAGATCCGGCAGTGGGACATGGGCATCCGGCACATGAACGCGTCGAGCAACGCCTACCGCTTCTACATCATGCGCAACCGCGCGTACATCAAGAAGTACTACCGGGTGCACGGCACCTACAACCCGGTGCTGTTCGGCCTCGGCACGTCGATGACGTTCGCCAAGGAGTTGATCCGTCTGTTCTTCGTCGAGCGCACCGTGCGCGGGACGAGCAACCTCTTCCGCGGCCTCAGGGAAGGCGGTCGCCTCAGCCGCGACCGCTCCTGGCAGCCGATGGCACCCCTGGAGGGCTGACCGCCATGACCGACGACCAGCAGGCCGATCTGCGGTGGGCACCGAACGACCCTGCTCCGACCAGCCGATGGCGCATCTGGCTCATCGTCGGCCTCATCGCCGCGGGATTGGCGGTGGCGGTGGTGCTGGTGCTCCTCCTGCTTCCGCGCGACGGCTCCCCCGCACCGGAGGGCTCCCCCTCGGCATCGCCGAGCGCGACGGCGACCGCGACTCCCACGGCCGAGCCGACGACGGAGCCGGAGCCCTCGATGACCCCCGTCACCACGCCGCCGCCGCCGGTCGACCCGACGGTCGAGGCCTTCCGCTCGCAGGTGACCGGTTACCTGGATGACGCACTCACGGGTCTCGACATCGTGTCGGAGACGAGCGGCGCCGAGGCCTCTGCCGTCGTCGACACCCTCGAAGCCGATCTGCAGCGTCTGTCGGAGTCCGCGGCGCCGTCGTCGATCTCAGCGCGATGGGGCGATGGTCTCGCGGACTATGCCGTGGAGCTCGCGGATCTGCGCGACGCGATCTCCGGTGACAGGAGCCTGTCGGCCGCCGTCGACTCGACGCGCGACTCCGTCGGGGCGCTGCGCGACATCGTTGGTCTCTGACCTCGGTCGACTTCAACGCCTTCCGTAGAGCCGCACAGCGAGCTGTGCCTTCGCTCTTCCAAGACTGCGTGCCGTCTCGGGGAAGGGAGGGAGTTGACCCTCCGTTGGTTCCGTCGCGTTGGTTGACGGGTCAGCAGGCCTCCACCCGGTGCCCAACTCTCGTAGGAGCGCGTGCTTCACGTCGTAATACCCGTCTCGGGCCACCACGAACTCCCCGTCCGCACCCGCCGCCGCGGCAAGCAGGTGGAAGTGGAAACGAGAGGTAAGCCATTCCTGGCCCGACCTAGCCGGAAAGCCCTCATCCCACATGCGCATGAATGGATACGCCCGGGCTCCCTGTCGAACGTGATCGCCCGCGAATCGCATGTCCTCAGGAGGAATTCCCTCGGCAAAGCCGACGTCATCATTCCTGGCAGCGCTCTCGACAAACCGAGAGACGAGCTCAGTCAGATTGGGCGTTCGGGAGTCATCAAACATATCGTCGCCTTGCACCAGTATCATGCGGCTCGGCAGGTCCTCGTCCACCGAGTAGATCGGGCGTCGATTAGCGAACGCCAAGAAAGCGTCGTCAGTGCCCGCGTGGACCCGGAATGTTTCGGCACTGGGAGCGTCCCTCGCCTCGGCGAAGTCGAACATGCTGAGCTGTCGCGCCAGCCAATCGCGTGTTTGCTGATCATGCGGCATCAAGCCTTGACCAGTCGCGAAGATCTTGACCCCGAACAGTTGCTTGACGGCGGTCATAGCGGCGACGATCGACAGATTGTTCGGCCAGACACTATTAATGTAGCCGCCACCCAGCAGGTGCAGAGAATTCATGCGACGAAGTTCCCGTAACCCGAAGTCGTTCTTAGGCGAGCCAAGGTTTGCGACAAGAGACTCGAGACGAGTTGCATCAGCGCGCGTTTCGCCGAGGTTGCCCGCGTGCGCGGTCTGCCAGAGCGTGTTGGTCGTTCGCAGATTCGGATGCGTCTCCCGGAACAGATGCGCAGCTCGACCGGGTTCCATGCAATCCAGCCACACTTCGGCGCGCGGGTGATTCGCCGCTAGCCAGTCGAGCCACGCCCTTGTGATGAACTCATCGCCGAAGTTCGGCTGTCCTGCTGCCGCGATGAGATATATGGCCCGTGCCTCCGAGGGCACGGCGAACTGGCGGCGAAGACGCGCCGCAATTCGACGCAAGACAGGGGACACGTCTGAAATCACCTCGGCAGTCGGCTGGCCGGGTTGCCGAATGCCGATATATCGAGCCTAGTACGCTACCGATCGCTCAGCGCGCGTTGTAGTCCGCGTTGTACCGGTCGAGGACGTCGGTGATGGGCGCGTCCAGCACGAGCGCGCCCTTGTCGAGGTACAGGCCGCGCGTGCAGAACCGACGCAGATCTCGCTCGTTGTGGCTGACGAAGAACAGCGTCCGTCCCTCCGCGAGCAGCTCGTCGATACGCGTGTAGCACTTGTCGCGGAAGGCCTTGTCGCCGACCGCCAGCACCTCGTCGACGAGCAGGATCGGCTCGTCCAGCTGCGACACCACGGAGAACGCGAGCCGCACCTTCATGCCGTTGGACAGGTGCTTGTAGGGGGTGTCCTCGAAGCCGGCGAGCTCGGCGAACGCGATGATCCCGTCGTAGCGACGGGTCACCTCGTCGCGCGACATGCCGTGGAGGCCCGCGGTCAGGCGCACGTTCTCGCGCACGGTGAGATCGCCGACGAAGCCGCCGGTGATCTCGATGAGGGGCGCGACGCCGCCGTTGACCTTCACGGAGCCCTCGTCGGACAGGAGGACGCCGGCGACGAGACGCAGCAGGGTCGACTTGCCCTGACCGTTGCGCCCCACGACCCCGATCGACTCCCCCGGCTGGACGGTGAACGTCACGTCGCGCAGCGCCCAGAACTCACCGGGACGCGATCGTCGGGATGCTCCCGAGAACAGGTCCTTGAAGCTCCGCCGTCCCCGCCGATTGCGACGGAAGCGGACGCCCAGTCCCTGCACCTCGATGGCGGGCCGCATCACAGCTCCTTCAGCACGGGTCGCTCGAGCGCGCGGAAGGTCCACATGCCGAGTGCGAGGATGCCGACGCACATCAGCGCACTGATCAGCACGGGGACGGTCTCCCAGAGGTCGGGGAAGAATCCGACGCGGTACAGGGTGAAGATGCCGGCCAGCGGGTTGAAGGCGCCGATCGTGTCGAACGGCGCCGGCAGGTCGTTGAAGCTGTAGATGATGGGCGAGGCGTAGAAGAGAGCGCGCAGGATCAGCGCCGTCGTCCGCTCGAGGTCGGCGTACAGCACGCACAGCGGGGCCACGAGCAGACCGAGGCCCACGAGCAGCACCGTCTGCATCACGACGGCCACCGGGAACCACAGCAGCGACCAGCTGACGGTCGCACCGCTGGACACCGCGAACAGCACCAGCACCGGGAGCGAGAACAGGAACTCGATGCCCTTGCTCAGGACGATGCGGTTCACCCAGATCGACCGCGGGATCGCAGTGGATCGCACCAGGCGCGAGTCCTTGCGGAACGCCCGGGTGAAGTCGCCCACCGACGAGTTGAACCACACCCAGGGAAGGAGCGCGACGATCAGGAAGACGATGTAGGGGTCCTCCCCCACGCTGCGGTGGAAGACCTGGGTGAAGACGAACCAGTAGATCGCACTCATCACGAGCGGATCGAGCACCGACCAGAGGTACCCGAGGAAGCTCGTCGCGTAGCGGACCTTCAGGTCGCGCGCGGACAGCAGCCACAGCGAATGCAGGTATCGCCGCGGGGTGCCCGGCGCCCCGACAGCATCGTGACTCACGGTGTCGAGTCTACGAGAGCGAGTTGTTCCAGAGCGACAGCGCCGAGCCGATGGCCATGTGCATGTCGAGGTACTGGTACGTCCCGAGCCGCCCGCCGAAGTGCACGTCCTTCTCGCCCTTGGCGAGGTCGCGGTACGCGAGCAGACCCTGCCGGTCGGTGTCGGTGTTGACCGGGTAGTAGGGCTCGTCGTCGCGCGTCGCGAAACGCGAGAACTCGCGCATGATCACGGTCTTGTCGGACTCGTAGACGTCCTTGCGCTCCGGGTGGAAGTGCTTGAACTCGTGGATGCGCGTGTACGGCACGTCCATGTCGGGGTAGTTCATGACGCTCGTGCCCTGGAAGTCGCCGACGTCGAGGACCTCCTGCTCGAAATCGAGCGTGCGCCAGCTGAGCGCGCCCTCGGCGTAGTCGAAGTATCGGTCGACTGGGCCGGTGTAGACCACCGGCACCTGGCCCACGGTGGCCTTCTTGCTGAGCGGCTGCGCATCGTCGAAGTAGTCGACGTTCAGCTTCACCTCGATGTTGGGATGGTCCGCCATGCGCTCCAGCCACGCGGTGTAGCCGTCGGTGGGAAGACCCTCCCACGTGTCGTTGAAGTAGCGGTTGTCGTACGTGTACCGCACGGGCAGCCGGCTGATGATGTCTCCGGAGAGCTTCTGCGGGTCGGTCTGCCACTGCTTCGCCGTGTAGTCGCGGAAGAACGCCTCGAACAGCGGACGCCCCACGAGGGCGATGCCCTTCTCCTCGAAGTTCGACGCGCTCTTCACGTCGAACTCGCCGGCCTGCTGCTTCACGAGCGCTCGAGCCTGATCGGGGGTGTAGGCCGACTGGAAGAACTGGTTGATCGTGCCGAGGTTGACCGGCATCGGGAAGACGGTGCCCTTATGAGTCGTGTAGACGCGGTGGACGTAGTTCGTGAACGACGTGAAGCGGTTCACGTACTCCCACACGGTGGCGTTGGACGTGTGGAAGAGGTGGGCACCGTAGCGGTGGACCTCGATGCCCGTCTCGGGCTCCGCCTCGCTGTAGGCGTTGCCGCCGATGTGGTGGCGACGATCGATGACCGTGACCTTGCGGCCGGCCTCGGCCGCGCGCTCTGCGATGGTGAGGCCGAAGAAGCCCGATCCGACGACGAGGAGATCCATGTTGCTGCTTTCTGCCCGATGAGGCTCAGGGACGCGCGGAGCTGGCCGCGGCACACAGCAGACCACTCTACCGGGAGCGGGCTCGGGAGAACCTGTCAGGCGGGCGCGTCGAGGAGCCGGTCCACAGCGTCCCCGATCCGGGGTGCGAGCATCCGCACATACTCCAGATTCAGGTGATCCGCGTCGTAGTACACCGGCACCCCTCCGACGACCGCGTAGCAGGACTGCGCATCGCAGAAGGAGTCGGTCAGATCGACCGCAGCCACCAGGGGCGAATCCACCGCGCCGGCCGCGGCGACGACGGGATCCGGCGGCTGCGCCTGCGCGCGCGGACGTGCACAGACGAGCGGGTCGTCCTGATTGAGCAGCACGCAGTCCGGCGAGCGCACCTCGCCGTTGAACGGCGGGTCAGCAAGGGCGAGCACCGGGACGCCGACCGATGCCCACGATCTCCAATAGTCCACGAGACCCTGCTCCATCTGCTGGGCGGACGTCCTGCCGCTTCCGTCGTCAGCCGTCTGCAGGCGCGACGCCATCGCCGTCAGCACGAGGTCGGGGCGCTGCTCCTCGATGGTGCGAGCCAGGTCACGCGACCAGGTCTCGCATCGTCGCGCATCATCGGGCGCCCACGGACCGCGGAAGCCGACGAAGGACACGTCCGCGACCGGACATCCGCCGTAGTAGCTCGTGGTGACCACCCACTGGCGCTCGCGTGCGAGGTCGAAGATCGCACCCTGCCACTGCTGGGCATGCGAGTCGCCGACCAGCCATACGCGGGTCGGGTCCGCTGCTCCGCCGGAGAAGTCGCACTCGAGCGTGGTCTTGGTCTCGCCGTAGGTGAGGATGGGCAGGAAGCCCCCGCACTCCTCCGGTGTGTAGAAGTACTCGTTCGCCGTCGTCATGACCGTATAGTCGGCCGGGCCGAACGCGTCGTCGCAGTCCGCGGCCGGTTCGAGCGCGGCCGGCCCCTCGCAGGACGCTGCGACGACCTCGGTCGGCGGCTTGTCGTCGTCGACGCGCGCTTGGTACCAGACCAGCGTCGCGGCGACGAGCGATCCGATCGCGAGCATCCCGGCGATCATGAGCCACAGTGCTCTGGCGGACGAGTCGCGCCACACGCGCCATCTCTGCCCCGCGTCCTCGACGAACCGCTTCGTCAGGGCGGCGAGCACGATGGCGAGCAGCAGCACGGCGACCTTCGAGAGCGTGGTGGCCTCGCCGGCGATAACGAAAGGAGCCACCACGATGAGGGGCCAGTGCCAGAGGTAGAGCGAGTAAGAGATCCCGCCGATCCACTGAACCGGGCGCAACGCCGTCAGCCGCGAGTGCCAGAGCGAAGCGGACGAGTTGCCGGCGGCGATGACCGCCGCGGTGCCCAGGACGGGGATGATGGCGAGATACCCGGGGAAGGACGTCTCGGAATCGAACACGAACGCGGAATAGGCGATCAGTCCGAATCCGACGAGGCTCACGAGATTCCCCACGAGGGGGGTGAAGCGGATGCGGCTGCCGACCAGCGCGACCGCCCCGCCGACCGCGAACTCCCACCCGCGGGTGAAGGTCGCGAAGTAGGCCTGCGACGGCGCGAGCAGCGTGTACACGACGCTGGCTGCGAAGGACAGCACGCCGATCCCCACGACGACGATGATCAGCGCCGTCGACGTCCGAGCGCGGAACCCTCGGCGCGACGTCCGCGCCGTCAGCGCCAGAGCGCCGAGGAGGAGGAGGGGCCAGACGATGTAGAACTGCTCCTCGACCGACAGCGACCAGTAGTGCTGCGCGACGCTCGCAGCATCGTTCAGCGCCGAGTAGTTGACCGACATCGACGCCAGGAACCAGTTCTCGACGTAGCCGGCGCTCGCGGCGACCTCCCACGCATTGCGCCCCCACCGGGGGTATGGGAGGAATGCCACCACCAGGACGAGCGACACGGCCAGGACCACGAACGCGGCCGGGAGGAGACGCCGGATGCGACGGGCGTAGAACGCCCCGAGGCGAACCCGTCCGGTGCGCGTGATCTCGCCGACGAGGTGTCCTGTGATGAGGAAGCCCGAGATGACGAAGAAGACGTCGACGCCCACGTACCCGCCCGTGAGCCGCAGCGGCCAGAGGTGGTTGAGGACGACGAGACCGATCGCCACGGCCCGCAGAGCCTGGATGTCGGTGCGGAACACCCGCGACCTGGGTGCCGCGGTCACGGGCTCCGCGGTCTGCAGGCGCGTGCTCACGACCGCAGATACTCCTGCAGGAGCTCGTCTCCCTGCCGCGGCGTGAAACCGCTGTCGCGGGCGCGCGTGAGGTCGAGGACGCTGTTCAGCGGGCGCGGAGCGACAGGACCTGAGGCCGACGCGAAGTACTCCGCGGTGGACACGCCCGTCACCCGAGCCGGATCGTGGCCGCCGAGCTCGAACACGCGCCGGGCGATGTCCGCCCAGGTCACGACGTCGCCCTCCGCGGTCAGGTTGTACACGCCGTACGCGGGCCGGACATCGAGCAGATGCCGGATGAACGCGGCGATCTGGGACGCGAACGTGAGCCTGCCGCGCTGGTCGTCGACCACCTTGGGGTCGATGCCGCGCTCGGCGAGAGACGCCATCGTGCGCACGAAGTTGTTCCCGGTGCCGATCACCCAGGAGGTCCGGACGATGTAGTGACGCGGCGCCGTCGCGACCGCCAGATCGCCGGCGGCCTTGGACTGTCCGTAGACCCCGAGCGGTCCGAGCGGGTCGCTCTCGAGGTAAGGGCGCTCCGACGAGCCGTCGAACACGTAGTCGCTCGAGACATGGACGAGTGTGATCCCGTTCTCCGCCGCGATGCGCGCCAGGGCGGCGGGCCCCGCGGCGTTCACGGACCAGGAGGGCGTGCGCCCTTCGGGTGTCTCCGCGCGATCCACCGCCGTGTAGGCGGCCGCGTTGACGATCGTGTCGTAGTCGCGCCAGCGCCGCGCCGCGGCGAGATCGGGGGCGCCGAGATCGATGTCGTCGCGTGTCGTCCACTCGACGTGCGCGAGGCCCTCGAACTCCTCGCGCAGTGCCGTGCCCAACTGGCCGCCGGCTCCGACGACCAGGGTCTTGCGGGGAGCGATCGGCCGCACGTCCGCCAGACGAGGGTGCGCGAGATCCTTCGCGGAGACCTCGGCGTCGGACAGCGCGATCGGCCAGTCGATCGCCGCGGTCTCGTCCGCCAGATTGAGGAAGGAGTACTCGGCATCCGGCGACCAGTGGTCGTTGACCAGGTAGGTGTACGCGGTGTCCGGCTCGAGCGTCTGATACGAGTTGCCGACGCCGCGGGGCACGAAGATCGCGGTCGACGGGTCGAGCTCGGCGGTGAACACCGCGCCGAAGCTCGGTCCTTCCCGCAGATCCACCCAGGCGCCGAAGATGCGTCCGGTGGCGACCGAGACCCACTTGTCCCACGGCTCGGCGTGGATGCCGCGAGTCGTCCCGACGGCGTCGTTGAACGACACGTTGTTCTGCACCGGACCGAAGTCCGGGAGCCCCGCGGCCGTCATCTTCTCTCGCTGCCAGTTCTCCTTGAACCAGCCGCGCGAGTCGCCGTGCACCGGGAGGTCGAAGACCACCAGACCGGGGATCGTCGTCTCGGCCGCGTTCAGCGACTTCCCGAAGTCGATGTCACCCACGTCGGTCACTGTCCCTTCGAGGCGTAGAAGGCCTCGGTCTGATCCTTGGAGGGCGCCCACCAGCTCTCGTTGTCGCGGTACCAGGCGATCGTCGCGGCGAGGCCCGACTCGAAGTCCGCGAACTGCGGAGTCCAGCCCAGCTCAGTGCGCAGCTTGGTCGAGTCGATCGCGTAGCGCAGGTCGTGCCCGGCGCGATCGGTCACGTGGTCGTATGCGTCGCGCGGCTGGCCCATCTCCTCCAGGATCAGCTCGACGACCTCCTTGTTGTTGCGCTCTCCATCGGCGCCGATGAGGTACGTCTCGCCGATCGCGCCCTTCTCGAGGATCGTGAGCACGGCCGACGAGTGGTCGTTCGCGTGGATCCAGTCGCGCACGTTCTCGCCGGCGCCGTAGAGCTTGGGGCGGATGCCGCGGATGACGTTCGTGATCTGTCGCGGGATGAACTTCTCCACGTGCTGGTAGGGACCGTAGTTGTTCGAGCAGTTCGAGATGGTCGCCTGGACTCCGAAGGACCGCACCCACGCCCGCACCAGCAGGTCGCTCCCGGCCTTGGTCGACGAGTACGGGGACGACGGGTTGTACGGCGTCTGCTCGGTGAAGCGCTCGGGGTCGTCGAGCTCCAGGTCGCCGTAGACCTCGTCCGTGGAGATGTGGTGGAAACGCGTCTCGTGCTTCCGCGCCGCCTCGAGGAGGGTGTAGGTGCCGATGATGTTCGTGTCGAGGAACGGGCGCGGGCTGTGCAGCGAGTTGTCGTTGTGCGACTCGGCCGCGTAGTGCACCACCGCGTCCGCCTCGGCGGTCAGTCGATCGACGAGCTCGGCGTCGGTGATGTCGCCGTGCGCGAACCGGACCCGCTCTTCGGGCAGTCCGGCGAGCGACGCGCGGTTGCCCGCGTAGGTGAGCGCATCGAGGACGGTCACGGAGTGCTCCGTGTTCTCGACCAGGTAGTGGACGAAGTTGGATCCGATGAACCCGGCGCCGCCGGTGACGAGGATGTTCGACATCAGCGACCTCTTTCCAGGGTCTCGAGAAGATAGGTGCCGTAGCCGGACTTCACGAGCTTCTCGGCGCGCTCGCGCAGCTCGTCGTCGGTCAGGAAGCCCTGGCGCCAGGCGACCTCCTCCGGCACGCCGATGCGCAGGCCGGTGCGGCGCTCCATCGTCCGCACGTAGTCGCCGGCGTCGGACATCTGGTCGAAGGTGCCCGTGTCCAGCCATGCGGTCCCCCGAGGGAGGACCTCGACCTGGAGATTCCCGCGCTCAAGGTAGGCGCGGTTCACGTCGGTGATCTCGTACTCGCCGCGAGCACTGGGCTCGAGGGTGCGCGCGATCTCCACGACGTCGTTGTCGTAGAAGTAGAGTCCGGGCACCGCGTAGTTGCTCTTCGGTCGGGCGGGCTTCTCCTCGAGGGAGACGGCCCTTCCCTCATCGTCGAACTCGACGACGCCGTAGGCGGACGGCTCTCCGACCCAGTAGGCGAAGACGGCTCCCCCGTCCACGTCGGTGTACCGCTTCAACTGGGTGCCGAGCCCTGGGCCGTACAGCAGATTGTCGCCGAGGACGAGCGCCACCTTGTCGTCGCCGATGAAGTCGGCGCCGATCACGAACGCCTGCGCGAGGCCGTCCGGGGACGGCTGCTGTGCGAAGGTGAGATTCACGCCGAACTGCGACCCGTCGCCGAGGAGACGCTCGAACTGCTCCGCGTCGTGCGGAGTGGTGATGATGAGGATGTCCTTGATACCCGCGAGCATCAGCGTCGAGAGCGGGTAGTAGACCATCGGCTTGTCGTACACCGGGATGAGCTGCTTGGAGATGCCGATCGTGATCGGGTGCAGTCGGGTTCCGGAGCCACCGGCGAGGATTATGCCTTTCACCCCCATATCGTGCCACAACCCGGCCGGGACCCCGAAAGCCCGGGTGGACTTGCGTCACATTCATCACACTGGCATCATCAGTTGATTTCCGTCACAATGAGCAGGTGACCGGCTCAAAATCCCCACGTGTGCGCGGCCTCATCGCCAGCGCAGCGGCCATCGTCCTCTCCGCATCCCTCCTCGTCGCCGTCCCCAGCACGGCGATCGCTGCACCCGTGCCGGCATCCGGCACCGTGTCGGCGTCCACGTCGGATGCGGTGAGCGCGGCCACTCAGGGGCCGGCTTCCGCAGGCATCGCGAAGACGGCGAACCTCGCACTGTTCCGCCCGGGCAACATCATCTCGGACGCGGTGTTCTTCGACTCCTCGACGCTGAATGCCGCGCAGATCGACAGCTTCCTGCGAAGCAAGGTGCCCGCATGCCAGTCCGGGAACATCTGCCTCAAGGACTGGCGCCAGAACACACCCACCCGACCGGCGGACAACTACTGCCGCGGGTACGCCGGGGCCGGCAACGAGTCCGCGGCGACGATCATCGCCAAGGTGGCTCAGTCGTGCGGGATCAACCCGCAGGTGCTCGTCGTCATGCTCGAGAAGGAGCAGAGCCTCGTTACTCACACCTACCCCAGCATCGGACGGTACAACGCCGCCATGGGGCAGGGATGCCCGGACACCGCCGGTTGCGACCCCAACTACGCCGGATTCTTCTACCAGGTGTACGGCGCAGCCCGTCAGATGAAGATCTATGCCGAGGGGCGCTACTTCACCTACTACGCCCCGGGCAAGACCTGGAACATCCTCTACAACCCGGAGCGGGCATGCGGCTCGTCGCCCGTCTACGTCGAGAACATCGCGACCTCGGCGCTCTACTACTACACGCCGTACCAGCCCAACCGTGCAGCGCTCAATGCGGGCTACGGCAAGGGCGACGGCTGCTCGGCCTACGGCAACCGGAACTTCTATCAGTTCTTCACCGACTGGTTCGGCAGCACGCAGAGCCGCTACTCCTCGCTCGTGCAGGGCGTGGGACAGGTGAACGTGTACCTGGTCTCGGGCGGCCTCAAGTGGCGCGTCTCCAACCTGGAGGACCTCGCCGCCTTCCAGTCCCGCCTCGGAGGCGTCACCGCGGTCCCCGCCTCGTACGTCGACTCCCTCCCCACCGGCTCCGACGTCACCCGCTACGTGCACGACGCACGCACCGGGACGCTCTACATCATCGATCCGGACGGCACCAAGCACCGGTTCGTGAACGCCGATCAGGTCGCGAGGTTCGGATACTCGTTCCCGTCGTACGTGAACGTCGATCCGACGATCCTCGACCGGTTCACCACGGGCGCCGACGTCGCCGACTTCTTCCGCATCTGGGACGGTCCCGACCTGTACCTCTTCGACAAGGGCACGAAGCGCCACATCGCCACCTACGCTACCTGGCAGTCGGTGTCCAAGGGAACGCCCGGATACGTCGCCTACATGCCGTCGACCCCGGCCAAGGCGCTCCCGAACGGGCCGGCGATCATCGCGGCGAACACGCTGGTGCGCGCCGCGTCGTCGGGCGACGTGCAACTGGCGCTCCCGAGCGGCAGCCTCCTGCGCATCCCGAGCTTCGCGCTCGCCGCCGAGTTCGGGGCCACGACCTACGCGATCCTCCCCGACGCCTCCCTGGCCGCCAACCCGCGTCTCAGCGGCAGCCTCTCCCCGATGGTCCAGTGCGGCACCACGACCTACATCGCCGCCGCCGGCCGGCTGACCGCGGTGACGGGCACCGCCCTCGGCGGAGTCACCCCCGTCAAGCTCTCGGCCGAGGAGTGCGGTGGGTTCACCGTCTCCTCTTCGACCCTGGCCTCACCGCTGTTCTTCCAGGTCGCCGGCTCGCCCGAGGTGTACACGCTCGACGGCGGCAAGCTGCGCCACGTCCGCAGCTATGCGCTTCTGCAGGAGCTCAACGGGTCCCGTCCGCTCTCGCTCGTCGCGTGGTCGCGCGCCACGGTGAACGACCTCCTCACGGGCCCGTACCTCGAGGACGGCGTCTTCGTGTCCTTCACGGGGCAGTCCGAGGTCTACCAGCACACGGCCGGCCAGCTCCGTCACGTCCCGGACTACGCGACGCTCCTCACCCTCAACGGGGGACGCGTGCCGTCGATCCTGTCGCTGAAGGCCGACTGGAAGGCGATGTACAAGGTCGGCTCGCCCGTTCTCGCGAACGGCACCTTCGTGCAGTTCGCCGGACAGGGCGAGGTCTACCGGTACAACGAGGGCCAGCTGCAGCACGTGCAGTCGTACGCGTCACTCGTGCGTCTGGGGTCGGGTCGCGTGCCGACCATCGTCACGCTCGCCGCAGACCTCAAGGCCGCGTATTCGATGGGCACCCCGATTCCGTGAGCCGGAGAACCCCCGCGACTGTGGGATCGTAGAAGCATGAACTCTGCGAAGGATCAGACGCTGGTCATCGTGCCCGCCTGGAACGAGGCGAGGAACGTCGGAGCGACCGTCACGGAGATCCTCGCGGCGAGCAGCTCCTACGACGTGCTCGTGATCGACGACGGCTCCACCGACAGCACGGCGGAGGTGGCCAGGGCGGCCGGCGCACGGGTCATGACGCTTCCGTTCAATCTCGGCGTGGGCGGAGCGATGCGCACGGGGTTCACCTACGCGCAGCGCATGGGGTACTCCCGAGCCATCCAGGTCGACGCGGACGGCCAGCACAACCCCGCCGACATCGACCGGGTCCTCAGCGGGCTCGAGCAGGCCGACATCTCGATCGGGGCGCGTTTCGCCGACGTGGGCGACTACTCGGTGAAGGGGCCTCGCCGCTGGGCGATGATCTTCCTCGCGAGGACCGTCTCCCGGGTGGCGAAGACGCGGCTGACGGACGTCACGAGCGGTTTCCGCGCAGCGAACCGCCGCGCCATCGCACAGTACGTCGACTACTACCCTGCGGAGTATCTGGGCGACACGATCGACTCCCTGGTCGCCGCGTGCCACGCCGGTCTCACCGCGACGCAGATCCCGGTGGCGATGCGACCGCGCACGCACGGCACGCCGAGCCAGGGTCCCATCGGCGCATCGATCTATCTGCTGAGGTCGGTGTTCGCGCTCGGCCTCGCACTCGTCCGCGGCACGATCTCTCGGCCGCGCAGCATCTCGGGAGAGACCCCCGCATGATCATCTTCGTCGGAATCGCCCTCTCGCTCGCGATCCTCGTGCTCGTCCTCTGGATGCTCATCGCGCGACGGATCCGCGAGAAGTATGCGGTGATGTGGATCGTCATCGCGCTGTGCGTGCTCATCCTCGGGCTCTTCCCCCAGCTTCTGCTCTGGGCGACGTCGACGCTCGGCGTCCAGATCCCTGCGAACCTCCTCTTCTCGCTCGCCATCGTGCTTCTGCTGGGCGTCTCCCTGCATCTGTCCTGGGAGATCTCGCAGGCCGAGGATGAGATCCGGCGGGTCGCCGAAGAGGCAGCGCTGTCGCGGACGCAGGTCGAGGTGCTGAGCGAACGGATCGAGGCTCTCGAGTCGCGCCTCCAGGCGGGGCACGAGGGTCCGACGCCTCCCCCGGTCCCGTGATGGCGGTCGCGCCCGCGCCGCGACCGGCCATCTGGGCCGTGATCACGGTCTTCCACCCCGACGGCGTTCCCCCGCTTCTCGCTCGCCTCGCCCCGCAGGTCGACCGCATCGTAGTGGTCGACGACGGCAGCGGTCCCGCTTCCGCGGACGTCCTCGACCGCATCCGCACCCTCGAACACGAGGTGATCGCTCTGCCGGAGAACTCCGGCATCGGCACGGCGCTGAACGTGGGGATGCGTCACGCGCGGGCCTCCGGCGCCGAGATGATCCTCACGTTCGATCAGGATTCCGAGGTCTCCTCGACCTACGTCGCCGAGCTGGTCAGCGCCCACCGCGCGGCGGCGGCCGAAGGCTTCCCCGCCGGGCCCGTCGTGCCCGAGTACTTCGCCGACGTCGCCCAGGCGAGCGCGTCGGGAGGCTCGTCGACGCTGCTGGCGTCGCATGCGATCCAGTCGGGGATGCTGATCCCGGTGCACGTCCTCGATGTCGTCGGCGACATGGACGAGGATCTGTTCATCGATCTCGTCGACACCGACTTCGAGCTGCGCTGCCGAGAGGCCGGCGTGCCGTGCATCGTGTCGCGCGGGTCGCGGCTCGAGCACAGTCTGGGAGCTCGCTACCGCGTGCGCGGCCCGCTCGGCGCGGTCCTTCCCGCGCTGACCCTCAGCACCCCGTTCCGCTACTACTACAGGGCGCGCAACAGGGTCATCGTGAACCGGCGCCACCGTCACGCCCGCGCGCGGCTCATCCGGGAAGGAGTCGCGGATCGCGTCTACTTCCTCATCGCCCTCGCGCTGGCCGAGCCGCGCCGGACGATGTGGGCCATCCTGCGTCGGGGTGCGCAGGACGGGCGCGCGGGCCGGGACGGCAGGATGCCCGCAGACCTCGCCGCCCGGGCCGCCGCCGTCACATGGCGGGCGGAGCGGCAGCCGGAGTGATCTCGTCGGCGCGAGGCGTACCGCGCCGATAGGTCGCGAACGCGGGCCACGCGAGCACGGCCAGCGCGGCGAACTCCGAGGCTGCCACACCCATGGCGATGACCGCCGCTGCGCCGAGGAACGAGCCGACGAGCATGATCGTCAGACCGACGACCGCCGCGGTGATGGTCGCCACGAAGACCACGCGCGCGCGGTCGGCGGGGATCAGCAGGTTCCTGATGAGCGGCGTCGCCATCGAGATGCAGAAGAAGGCGATGCCGAAGAAGACGCAGGGCACGGGATCGGCCGCGACCTTGGGACCGAACACGAGGGCCGTCGCCCACGGACCGAGAAGCGCGATCGCGATCCCCCCGAGCGCCCCCAGCGCACCGTGGGCGATCAGGGCGAACCTCTGCCGCGCCCGGGAGTCGGCGGCAGAGCGGTCCAGCACCCACGCCTGGAGCGCGTTGCCGACCGCGACCACGAGGAGGGTGCCGATACGGTAGGCACGGTCCGCCGATGCGAAGGCGCTCGCGTCGCCCGCACTGAGTCCCGCGGTCGCGATGGGGATCGAGGTCGAGCCGTACGCGTTCCCCGTCGCATCGATCGCGGCAGTCGGTGCGAGCATCCGGATGATGCGCCGGAACGCCGGCGTCTGCCTCTCCTCGCGCAGGCGGGAATGGGCGTTCAGCCACGCATGGATCGCATAGGCCGGCAGACACAAGGCCAGCAGGAGCGCGGGGTAGGCGAGGATCGCCCCCCAGAAGGCGATGAGCGGAAGAGCGATGAGGGACGCGGCGAGCTTCGGCAGCGCATCGAAGATCATCAGGCCGCGCGCATCCCCCTGACCGATGCAGAACCATGCCGGCGTGAGGCCCGACGCCGTCATGGCGACGGCGACCGCGATCGACTCGACCCGGTATGCCGGGCCGGATACCGCGGCGGCCACGATCCCGGCGAGGGGGATGACGACGGCGGCGAGGATCAGACGCGAGCGGAGACTCTCATGCAGGATGACGGCCCGTTCGGATGCGGACTCGCTGCGGGCGACGCGGACGGGGCCCAGGAT
Organism: Microbacterium sp. H83; assembly: GCF_001650405.1. Classification (GTDB taxonomy): domain Bacteria; phylum Actinomycetota; class Actinomycetes; order Actinomycetales; family Microbacteriaceae; genus Microbacterium. Next base: position 32,495 of record NZ_LWCU01000009.1, read on the forward strand.
CCCCCAGCCGAAGAGCACGCCGACCATGCCGAGGATGCCGATCGACTGACCGGCCGAGAAGTTCGCCCAGCCCTGGTCGCCCACGATGCGGGAGATCACCGGAAGTATGATGAATGGTGCGAGCGCCGACAGGATCGGAGCGCCCGTGAAGCCCACGAGCCTGAGCATGAGTGACCGCATCCATCCCAGTGTATGCGCCCGTGTCCGGGGAGAGAGACCAGAGCTTTGACAGACCGACCGAGCGTCAGCGTGTGCATGGCCACCTACAACGGCGCACGCTACCTCCGCGAGCAGATCGACTCGATCCTCGTGCAGCTGCAGCCCGGCGACGAGCTCGTGATCGTCGACGACGCGAGCTCCGACGACTCCGTCGCCATCGCCGAGTCGATGGAGAGCCCCCTCGTCGCCGTCCACCGCAACGCGCGGAACAGGGGCTACGTCCGGTCCTTCGAGCGCGCTCTCGGGCTCGCGCGCGGCGACGTCCTGCTGCTCGCCGACCAGGACGACATCTGGACGGAGGGTCGCGTCGACGCTCTCGTCGGCGCCACGCGATCCGGGGCGGTCGCGGCCTCCAATCTCGTGCTCCTCGATTCCGGCATGCCCCTGCGGTCGCCGATCACCGGCCGGCCCTGGCTACTGCGGTCGAGTGATGACGGACGCGTGATCCGAAACGAGCTGCGCATCCTCGCCGGAGATGCTCCGTACTTCGGCTGCGCGATGGCCGTACGGCGGGATGGACTCGACATCGTCCTCCCCTTCCCCGATTTCCTCGACGAATCGCACGACCTGTGGATCGCGTCGTCGGCCAACGTCGCCGGCGAGCTCGTCCACGTCGAGATGCCCACGGTCATGCGGCGGGTGCACCAGGACAATGCGTCGTCGTCTCGGCCGCGAGGCGTCGTCGAGGCTCTCCGCTCCCGTCTCCTGCTGATCAGGCTGTGGCGCGAGGCTCTCCGCCGGCGATCGGCACGGAGCGGCTCCCGTTCCTGAGACGGATCTCAGCCGCGCACTGCGGCGACGACGAGAGGCGTCAGCTCGCGCTGGAACCATCCGGAGAGCGAGAGCGCGTACGACCCGCTGAGGTGGTTCTCGTCGCTGAAGGCGATCAGACCGCCGACGACGGCATGGCACGTGCCCTCGGGACACACGACCGAGCGGAGATCGAGCAGCGGGATGCCCTGGCTGGCCGCCGTGTCCTCGACCCAGGTGTCCGTGCGCGCATCGGTCCAGGAGCACGCGTCTGTCACCTCGCCGGCCGCGAGCACGCAGGCGGGGCCGGTGATGAGGTCGCCGTTGCGCACGTCGCGGCCGTCCACGTTGGGCGTGTCGGTGACGACGACGACCGACTTCCCCGCGGCGCGGAGCTGCTCGAACGCGGCGGCGGCGTTCTCCGTCCATTGCCCGCTGTCGCCGCGGGTGCTGACGATGACGACCTGGAGGTCGGGGTCGGCGATGGCGGCCTGAAGGGTCTCGGCTCCCCACTCGGCACAGCGCGCGGAGTTCTCGTCGTCGGCATCGGAGGCGACGCGGAACGGGTTGCACGCCTGTCGCGTCTCGACGCGCAGGTCCCAGCCGTTCTCCTCCGCGACCCTCTGCACGGGCGACACGATGTGATCCGCGTGGGAGTCGCCGATGAGGAGCACGTTCGCGGAGGCTTCGGCGGCGGTGGCGAAGGCGCACGATCTCTCAACCCAGCTGCCGACCGTCTCGCTGGAGCACGCGTCCGCGGCGGGCTCCGCGTCGAACCATGCCCACGGCCCGTCGCCCTGGGCGAAGGTCGGGTCGACGTCCTCGGTGTACGCGAAGGCATCGTCGCATCCGTTGTAGACGGCCTGTGCGCCGACGCACTGATCAGGCCCGGTGCCGATACCCTCCAGCTGCTCCTGCAGGGTGTCCTGCCGTTCGTCGATGGCGGCCTGCTGGCCGTACGCCGCAGGCACAGTCGCCCCCACGATGAGCACGATGCTCGCGACCATCGCCGCGAACGTGACGCCGCGGCGACGGAAGGCGCCCTTCGGCCGCCGGAACGGACGCTCGACGTAGCGCTCGGTGAGCAGGGCCAGGACGCCTGTCGCCAGAAGGATGAGCGGGATCCTCACCCACGACGGCCAATCGCCGAGGGTGGCGGCGACCACCACGATCAGCGGCCAGTGCCAGAGGTAGATCGAGTACGAGAGGTCGCCCACCCATTGCACGGGGCGACATGGCTGAGGCGCTGCGGAGACACCGGCGAGTCGCTGTCACCCAGCAGGATGAGCAGCGCCGTGGCGCCGACCGGGATCAGCGCGATCGATCCGGGGAAGGCGGTTCCGGCTCCGAAGAGGAACGCGGACGCCACGATGGCCGCGAGCGCGACCCATGACACCGCAGCGTGAACGATCCCTCCGAGGCGGAGGGTCGGCACCAGCGCCACGAGGCCGCCGAGGGCGAACTCCCACGCCCGCGTGGTCGTGATGAAGTACGCGGACGGCTGCGACCGGGCGGTCTCGACGATCGAGAACACCAGCGAGGCCACGAAGACCAGGAGCAGGGCGGCGAGGACGGCACGGCGCGTCGTGCCGCCGTGCGAGGTGCGACCTGCGATCTCGCCTCGCGGCGGCCTTCCGCGGAAGGCGAGGAAGACGGCGACGACCAGCAGCAGCGGCCAGACCAGGTAGAACTGCTCCTCGACCGACAGCGACCAGTAGTGCTGCACCAGGGATTCCGGGTTGCTCGCGTTGAGGTAGTCCACCGCACTGGCCGCGAGATTCCAGTTGAGCACGTATCCCGAGGCGACAGCGATCTCGAAGAAGTTCTGCACCCGGGTGATCCCGGGCATGACCGTGAAGGTCAGCACCGCGCACACGGCCAGCACGAGGAGCGAGGCAGGGAGCAGACGACGCACGCGCCGCGCCCAGAACTCGGTGACGCGCACGGTGCCGGTCGCCTCGAGCTCCCGCAGCAGGTGTGCGGTGATGAGGAATCCGCTGATGACGAAGAAGACGTCGACGCCCACATATCCGCCCGGGAGCAGAGCGGGCAGCAGGTGGAACACGACGACGAGCGTGACCGCCAGCGCACGAAGACCCTGGATGTCGCGGCGTTTGCCGCCGGCACCGGTCTTCTGCGCCACGCTCGCGGGTCGGGAGCCGCCCTGCCGCGAGAGCGTCTCCGTGCTCACTTGAGGAGGTTCCGCTTGCTCATCTCATCCAGCGAGCGCTGATAGCCGTCCTCCTCGACGGGCTCGGTGAGCACCCATTCCACGAACGCCGTGACGCCCTCTCGGAAGGTGGTTCGCGGACGGAATCCCAGGACCTGCTCGAGGCGCGCCGTGTCGGCGACGTTGTGCCGGATGTCTCCGAGACGGTAGTGGCCCGAGATGCGCGTGGGCACCTCGCGGCCGAACGCCTCGAAGAGCGCGGCCACGACCTCGTTGACCGTCGTCGCGACGCCGGAGCCCACGTTGAAGGTCTGACCCGCTGCCCGCTCATCGACGGATGCGAGGTAGGTCGCCTCGACGACGTCGTCGATGTAGACGAAGTCGCGGCTCTCCTCGCCGTCCTCGAAGATGTTGATGTCCTTGCCCTGGCGGATCAGGGTGGAGAAGATCGAGAGGATGCCGGTGTAGGGGTTCTTCAGCGACTGCCCCGGACCGTAGACGTTCTGGTACCGGACGGAGACGCCTTCCTTGCCGATCGTCGGTGCGACCGTCATCACCAGCGATTCCTGCATCTGCTTCGTGATGCCGTACACGCTCGACGGATGCAGCTTCGCGTCCTCGTCGGTGGGGACGAGGGTCAACGCGCCCTCCCCGGGGTGGTGGACCTCGAAGTCCCCCGCGGCCATGTCGGCGTCGGCCCGATGGCTCGGATACACGAGGCGACCGTCGGCCGTGCGATACGAGCCTTCGCCGTAGATCGATCGCGAGGAGGCGATCACCACCCGCCACACGGTGTTGTCCTCGTTCGCGAGCAGATCCAGGAGCTTGGCGGTGCCTCCGACATTGGCGTCGACGTAGCGGTCGATCTCGTACATGGATTGCCCCGTGCCCGTCTCCGCAGCCAGGTGCACGACGATGGTCGCTCCCTCGAGGGCCCGACGGAGATCGTCGACGGAGGTGACCGTCCCCTCGATCACGGTCGCCACGCCGTCGAGGGAACGGAGCAGCGGCGACGTCGTCGCCGGGTCGTCTCCGTGCACCTGCGGGATGAGCGCGTCGAGAACCGTCACACTGTGTCCGTCCTGCGCGAAGCGGGCGGCGAGTCGCGTGCCGATGAAGCCCGCCCCTCCGGTGATCAGCACGTGCTCAGGCATCGGTTGGCCCTCCAGGAAAGTCCGTCGGCGCGACGTTCACGCCGGGCGCTGTGCTCAGACCGAGAAGATATGCGCCAGCGTCGATTGTAGTCCAGCACGATCGCCGTGCCTGAGTACGCCCGGCAGCTCGGTGATCGCGTGGAGACGCGACATGAGGCGCACTGTGGCGGTGCGAGCGGTCCGACGCCATCCGCGCTGGGAGGCCAGCGACGACGCCTGACGATAGTACGTGCGCTCGTCGCGGAAACGGCGACCGTCGAGGAGCGTCTTCTGCGAAGCGCTCGAACCGTGACGGCGGTAGGAGAAGACGACCTCGGGGTCGTACGCCAGCGCACCGCCCTCGAAGGCGACGTCCATGAGCAGGGCGAGGTCCTGGATGATCGGGAGACCGTCTCGGAAGTCGATGCGCTTGAGCGTCTCGGTCCGGAACGTCAGCGACGGCCAGTACAGCCAGTCGCCCCTGATCAGGCTCGTCGCCATCTCCTCGCCGCGGAGCACCGTGACGCCGTCGCGTCGACGCGGCGCGAGCATGCCCTGTTTGACGCGGTCGACGAGCGGTGAGACCGGCGTTCCGTGCTCGTCGATGACGACCACACCCGGCTGGATCACGTCGACGTCCGGGGCGGAGTCGATGACCCGCCGGATCACCTCGAGATAGCGCGGATGCATGAGGTCGTCGCAGCCGAGGATCGTGATGAACGGACTCGTCGCCCGTCGGATCGCCTCACGGTAGTTCTCGGTGATCCCCAGATTGACCTCGTTGCGCACGTACTCGATCCGCGGATCGTCGACCGCGGCGAAGTACTCCCCCACCGAGGCATCGGGATAGCAGTCGTCGATGACGATCATGCGCCAGTCCTGCACGGACTGCGCTCTGACGGAATCCACCGTCTCGTACAGGAGACCGGGGTCGCCCCAGAAGGGCACGAAGATCTCATGAGTCACAGCGTCAGCATCCCGTCACCTCGTAGAGCTTGGCAGAACCCTCGGAGTCGACCAGGGTCAGCGCATCGGAGGCCGCGAGCCGGCGGAGGCCGTCGTACTCGTGCTTCGCCCCGTGGATCTCGTCGACCCCGAAGTCCAGGACGTAGGTCGTGCCCGTCCGCTCGATCGCGTCGCACACGGCCGAGCCCGGCTCGGCGCGGGACAGCTCGTCCAGGATGAGCTGCTCGTCGTCCGTGAACTCCATCAGCACGTGGGGCATCGTCACGCGACGGTCGGCGAACGCGTACGCCATGCCGGCGCCCGTCCACCCGCTGCCCGCGATCACGGCGTCCTCGGGGACCTCTTCCGGCAGCCGCTCCATGAGCTCCAGCTCATCGGTGGAGACCAGGCGGGACTCGTCGCTGTATGCGTAGACGGCCGACACGTAGCGGATCGCCTGCTGGTTCGTGTAGAGCTGCCCGCCGAGGAGCACGACCGCGACGCCTGCGAGGACCGCGACCACCGGTCGACGCGCCCCGGCCTCACCGACGGCGACCCTGCGGACCCAGGCTGCGACGACATGACCTCCGTACGCCGCGATGGGCACGACCAGCATAGGCAGCAGAGCGGCGAGTCGTGGCGAGTTGTTGTACCACGCGGCGGTGATCAGATCGCGGAGCGTGGGCCACGGCATCGCGCTCGCGACGATGTAGAGGATCGCGACGATCGCGTACAGGACGACGGGAAGGACGGACCTGAGGGTCCATCGCCGCACGAGCGCGGCCGCGCCCACGATCAGGAGCACGACCGGGACCCAGGTGACGTTCCCGTAGGTCGGCGACAGAGTGAGCGCCTGACCGATCGCCTGTCCGACCGACTGCTCGACCGGCCATCCGCGGGCCTCCGCAGCGGGCTTGAGGACCTTCCACGCCACGGCGGCCACGGCGAGCGTCAGCACGAAGAACACGCTGACCCGAACGAGCGCGGGACGCGCGGGACGCTCGCGGAGGAACCGCGCGTAGGCGAGGGTCGCCGTCGCCATGGCGAGGACGATCCAGGCGACGAACGCGCCGGGGTGCGCGATGACCACACCCGGCAGCGAGCCGAGGAGCGCGACGAAGAGCATCCCCCGGTGCAGCCGGGTCGATCGCGAGCCGAGACCGAGGAGCTCGATCGTCGCGGCGAGGACTGCGGGGAGCAGGCTCACCGCGAGGAAGTACGGATACAGGACCCCGTAGTCGATCATCATGATCGGGAAGACCGGGATGATCGCGGCCACCACGCCGGCGGTGAGCGTGACGACCCTGTGCCCACCGACCGTCACGCGGGTGAGAAGGAGCACGGACGCCGGCCACACCACGGCGGCGACGACGATCATCGTCGCGTTGGACGCGATCATGATCGAGGCGCCGCTGGTCTCCGCGACGAGCGCGACGAGCGCGTGCCATCCGTCGGGGTAGAACCACAGGCCGCCGTCGGGACTCGTCATCGCGCCGATGGTCATCGGAGATGCCGACCCGGTGTCCATGATGTAGCGCACCGCGTTGAGGTGGAAGATGTTGTCGAAGCTCTGCGAGATGTTGTTCGCGTCTCCGACGATCAGGACCAGCTGCACGGTGAGGATGACACCGGCGCCGAGCAGCGCCCACAGCGTCGTCCGTCCGGACCGCGCCGAGGGACGCGCCGCGCGTTCGACGCGCAGCGCCTTGCGGAGGACGAACGCCACCGCCATCACCACGAGCGCGGTGATCCCGACGGGGAGCAGGGTCCACCGCATGCTCACGAACGGCGTCCAGAGAGAGGCCAGCACGATCACCGTGGCCGATGCGGGCGCAGCGAAAGCCCACGCCCACAGTCCGCGCAGCGCGATGATCCGGGCGATGATGTAGCCGGGAACGAGGAGCAGCGCCGCCGCCGTGATCGCCGGCAGGACTGCCGACGCCCAGCTCATCGAGTCGCCTCGGGGAACCGGATCTTCGGGTTGAAGGTGATCCCCCGGAGCCACTTGCCCAGGAGCTTCGCACGGAGGTCCAGCGGAACGCGGCCGCGGTGCAGGCTGACGAACAGTCGTGCACCGAACTCCAGGAAGTAGAGGAGGCCGCGATGATGCAGCTGCCAGGAGGCCTCGTTGCGCACGCCGTAGGAGAACTTCCAGAGGCTCTTGCGATCGACCATCGCGAAGTTCACGCCCCGGTTGTCACCCATGTCGTGCACGACGACGCTGTCCATGACCTGCACGCCCGGGCACCGACGCGTCAGGCGCAGTGTGTACTCGCGGTCGTCGAACCAGATGAAGTATTCCGAGTACGGCAGACCGTACTCGGCGATCGCCCACCGGGGGATGAGCACGGAGACGAACGAGCAGGCGGTCACCATGACGTTGTTCTGCCCCTTGACGAGCAGGCGTCCCCAGTCCCACGTCGGCACAGGGTTGTTCATCTCGCAGATGCTGCCGTCGGTGAACTCGACGACAGAGCACGCGAACGGCACGTCGCCGCCGAGCTCGGCCACCGCGCCGTCGAAGCCCGCGATGAGCGATGCGAGGGCCTCGGGCTTGGGGTAGCAGTCGTCGTCCATGATCCAGACGTGATCGGCTCCTGACGCGTAGCCGCGCAGCATCCCCTCGGAGAATCCGCCTGCTCCCCCCGAGTTGGTCTGCATCGTCACGATCTCGAGGGGCACCGAGGTCTCGAGCGACGCGAGGTACTCGGCGGTGCCGTCGGTGGACGCGTTGTCGATCACGAACAGCGTCTCGACCGGGTGCGTCTGCGCCTCGATCGATGCGATGACGGTCTTCAGCTTCTCGATCCTGTTGAACGTGACGACCACTCCTGCGACGCTCACCACGAGCCCACCTCTTCCTCGAACCATGAACTCGCCGATTGCTTCGACAACAGCTTCTTCTCCGCCTTCCGCTCTTTGCGCCACAGGGCCTCGCGGGCCGCCTCGTCGGAGATGAGCGGGGCGACGGCCTCCGCCAGACGCCGCGCTGCGAGTCGCGCATAGCGCGGCACCAGCGCGGAGTCAGGGATGATGTCGCCCTGGGCTCCGACGTCCGTCGAGATCACCGGGACGCCGTGCGCGATGGCCTCCAGCGTCGTCAGCGTGAGTCCTTCGTTGTGCGACGAGACGACGAGCACATGCGCGTCGTCCAGGGTCTGCGACACCGGTGTTCCCGAGGTGCGTCGCTCGATGTCGGCGGTCAGCCCCTCCGCGGCGATGATGTCGTCCACCCATCCGGAGAGCTCCCCGTCTCCGTGGAGGATGAAGCGGAGCGCGTAGCCCTGGCGCTTGAGCCGTCGCGCCATGGCGATGAACACCTCCGGCGCCTTCTGCCGCGCCATGCGTCCCACGAACGCGACGGTGAAGACATCGCCCTCGCGGCGCGCCTGGAACTGCGCGTCCTTGGGCTTCACGGTCAGTCCCCCGAGCGGCGCCATGACGACACGTTCGGCGGGGATGCCCTGCACATCGGTCATCCACTTCGCGAGGCTCGGAGAGATCACGTGATGCGTGGTCATCGACCTCGACGCGATCGCGCTGCTCAGCGGGTATCCGCCGCCGGTGTACTCGACGATGTGGGTGCTGTCGACGATCGGGATGCCGGGTCGCGAGGCCGCGATCCAGGCGACGCGGTCGTACAGCCACTGGTTGTGATGGATGACGACGCCACGGACGTCGAATGTGCGCAGGAGGGCACGCAGCAGCGGCTCGACGCCCGGGGTCTGCGAGTCGACCGTCGGCTCCGAGAACGGGATCAGCAGAGCGCCGTCGAGTTCCGGCCGCGTCACCCAGGGCTGATGCGAGTCGCGGTTGGTCAGGACGATCGGCAGGAATCCCGCCTCGCGCACGAGCCGCACGGTCTCGAACGCCCAGAGCTCGGCCCCGCCGAGCTCGAACCAGTGGAGTCCGATGATCACGGCCTTCGGCGCTCCATCCGCGGAGGGGCCCGCCGGAACGATCACGTCGTCCTCGTGCGCTCCGCCGGGCTGGAACTCCCGCTCGTAGTCCCGCGGCTCGATCGCCGTGGTCATCCGCCGCCGGAATCGCAGCAGCGAGAGGTCGCGGGCGTCGTCGTAGAGGAGAGGAGCGCGCGACTTCACCTGGCGAGCGAGTCCTCCGATCAGGCCGCGGCGCGGAGGACGGTACGGGTCCGACTGCAGGACCTCGTCGGAGGAGACGTGGATGTGACGCGTCGGAGACGAGACGAGCTCGGCCGCCTCCGCCTCCGTCGACTCGGAGCGACGGTCCTCGTCCTCGACCGCGCTCACGATGTCGAACGATTCGATGCGCCTCCGGTTCGAGCGGGACATCCCGCTGAACGTGGTGTCATCCGTGAGGCGCGGGGTGGTCTCCACCGTGCCGTCGTATCGGTGGACGCGCAGCGTCCGCTGCGGAGCCATCAGCGCGTGGAAGTTCAGTGCGCCCACGAGGAGACGACGCTCCCGCTCCGTCAATCCACTGCCGGTCTGCGGATCCGCGAACCGGAAGAGCGCAGGCTGATCGAGAGCTTGAAGAAGTGTCACGGATACAGTGTGCTTTCGGATCGACGGACGCAACGAGACCTCCGCGATCCTACCAGCGCAGTACGGCGCGACTCTGGGGCGCGCCTGAGTCCGGACCGTCGCGCTCCCCACCGATATGCCAGGGAACGGAGAGAGGGGATCGTATGATTGCTGACGGTGCGCGCGCATACGTCCGCGCACGGAAGGTGGAATCTCGGTGGCACAGGCTGGCACAGTCGACGACCAGAGGATGACGACCCCCGGCGCGAATCGAGGTCTCCTCGAGGTCTTCCGCCAGCGGCATCTCCTCTCGCTCATCGTGCGCAAGGAAGTCCAGATCCGGTACCGGGGCTCGATCTTCGGGTGGCTCTGGTCGTACGTGAAGCCGCTGGTGCAGTTCGTCGTCTTCTTCGTGGCCATCGGCGTCTTCCTGGGCGCGAACGACCGGGTGGAGTTCTTCCCGATCTACCTCCTGTCCGGCATCACGGTCGTCACCTTCTTCAACGAGGCCTTCTCCAACGGCACCCGGTCGCTCGTGGACAACGCGGCGCTGATCAAGAAGATCTACCTGCCGCGCGAGATGTTCCCGGTGTCGAGCATGCTCATCGCCGCCGTCAACACGGTGCCCCAGATCATCGTGGTCGTCGCGATCTCGCTGTTCTTCGGCTGGGCTCCGACCTTCGCCTCGCTGGGCGCGATCCTGCTGGCGCTCGTCATCATCGCGATCCTGGCCACCGGACTCGGCCTCTTCTTCGGATCGATCAACGTCACGTTCCGCGATGCGCAGAGCTTCGTCGAGATCATCGTCATGGTCGCGATCTGGGCGTCCCCGGTGATGTACGACTGGGTGCAGGTCGCCCGGGTCGTTCCCGACTGGCTCTTCGTCCTCTACCGTCTCAACCCCATCACGGCCGCGGTCGAGCTGTTCCACTACGGCATCTGGTTCCCGCTCGTCCAGGACTCCGCCGAAGCGGTTCCGGGCCTGTGGACGTACGGTCTCATCGCGCTCGTGACCTCCCTCATCGCGCTGGTCATCGGCCAGCTCGTCTTCCGCCGACTGGAGGGCCGCTTTGCCCAAGACCTCTGACACCCGGACCCTCCCGCGCATCGTCATCGACGATGTCCACAAGAACTTCAAGCTCCGTCACACGCACTCCATCAAGGAGACCGCCCTCGCGGCGATCCGCCGCAAGCCGCTGACGACCGACTTCCACGCCCTCGACGGCGTGTCCTTCGAGATCGGCGAGGGCGAGTCGGTCGCGCTGCTCGGATTCAACGGCTCGGGCAAGTCGACGATGCTCAAGCTCATCTCCGGCGTGCTCGAGCCGGACTCCGGATCGGTGCTCACCCGCGGCCGCGTCGCGGGTCTCATCGAGGTCGGCGCCGGATTCCACCCCGATCTCTCCGGTCGCGAGAACATCTTCCTCAACGCGGCGATCCTCGGGATGAGCAAGAAGGAGACCGAGGCCCGGTACGAGGAGATCGTCGCGTTCAGCGAGATCGAGAAGTTCATCGACACCGAGGTCAAGCACTACTCCTCGGGCATGTTCCTCCGCCTCGCCTTCTCGGTCGCCATCCACACGGAGATGGACGTCCTCCTGATCGACGAGATCCTCTCGGTCGGCGACGAGCCGTTCCAGAAGAAGTGCCTCGCCCGAGTGCGCGAGCTGCACGCCCAGGGGAAGACCCTCGTCGTCGTCAGCCACGACCTGAACATGGTCTCGAAGCTATGCGACCGCGGGATCCTCCTCCAGGGCGGGAAGATCCGCTTCGACGGTCCGAGCACGGAGGCCGTGGAGATCATGCGCGCGTGACCCGCGCACGGCTCCGCCTCAGAGATCGGCGTGCAGCCCCCAGACGCGCTCCGCGGAGCTCATCCACGAGAACGCCCGGGATCGGTCCGCCCCCAGCACGCTGAGCCTGCGCGCGCCCGCGCCCACGGCATCCTCCACGGCGGCGGGCAGGTCGGATGCCGCGACGATCGCTCCCCCGTCCACGATCACGTCGCGGTGGGTCGCGGAGTCGACGGCGACCACCGGTACGCCCAGAGTCATGGCCTCGATGACACGCCACGGCCACGCGGTCAGCTCGCCGGTCGCGGCGAGGGCTGCCGCTCCCGCGAACACGGCGGCTCGGTCGTCGCGCGACAGGGATCCTCGGATGTGCGCGCGCGACTCGGGCAGGCCCGCGGCGGCGGCGACCTCCGCGATCCGCGGCTCGGCGCCCTCCGGAGCATCGAGCACGACCGCGTCCCGGCCGGCGGCGACGGCCGCCGCGAATCCGGCGCGGAGCGACTCGAGCGACCCCGTGAGCACGATGTAGCCGGCGGGGAGCGACAGGGCGTCGCGGCGAGCAGCGGCGTCGAGCGGCACGACGAACCCGTCGGGCGCGGCGCCGGGGATCACCCGGACGCGGCTGCCGACCTTCGCGATCTCGGTGAGGCGCTCCGCCATGGCGTGCGAGGGGACGACGATCGCGTCGGCGTGCTTCGCCGCGCGCTTCAGCATCGCCCGGTGCCAGGCGACGGCGGTCTTCGACAGGCAGTCCGGCGCCTCCCAGGCCTGGAGATCCCAGACGGTCACCGTGGTCTGGTCGTGGTCGTGCACCCGATCATGACGCACGAGCGGTGCCATGAGCGACGCTGAGTGGATCATGCCACCGCCGACGCCCGGGGCGAGGCCGATCTGCCACGACGCCGCCAGCTCCCGTCGTGCGAGCGGGAGCTGGCGCACATCGGCCATCCCCGGGATCGAGACCTCCGCCGACGCGGGGACGATGGCCTCGACGTCGCATCCGCTGGGCGCGGTCGCGATGAGCCCTGCGGCGAGATCCGATGCGGCGGAGGCCAGGTCGGGACTCACGACGTGCACCAGCTGATCGAGAACAACACGCAGCCGAGCACCCATGCGACAACAGTAATCGCCCGCCACGCCGGTTCCTGGGAGGCCGCCGGCGCGCGCGGAGAATCGTCGTACCCGCCCGCTACCGATATGTCGCTTTCGTGCTTGAATGCAGAGGTGAGTGACGGACGCCTTCCGGTCGAACGCCATTGGCTCCGCTGGGCCATCGGCGTCATCGTGACCCTTCTCGTGCTCGCGATCGGATGGGTGACGATCCGCGGCATCGGCGCCGTGAACGACCTGCAGCAGGTCGCGACCTCGTCGAAGGCGCTCAAGACGGCGATCGGCGAGGGGGATCTCGATCGCGCGGCGTCGCTGTCCCGGAGCATCGCCCATCACGCGGAGTCCGCGCACTCCCTCACCTCCGACCCGATCTGGAACGGCTTCGCCGCGCTCCCCTGGCTCGGCCCGAACTTCTCGGCCGTCCGCGACGTCTCGGAGATCGCCGACCAGGTCGCCTCCGACGCCCTCCTGCCGGTCCTGGATGCCGCCGGCGAGCTGGACCTCGGGACGCTCGGCCTCTCCAACGGAGGGATCGACCTGGCCCCCTTCACCGCCATCGAGCCGTCGCTCGCCGACGCGAGCGACACGCTGACCGCCGCGGAGGACCAGGCGCTCGCGATCGATGCCGACGCGACCCTCCCTCCCCTCGCCGACGCGGTCCGCGAGATGCGGGCGACCGTCACGCAGGCGGCGACCGTCATCGGCTCGCTGCACGGCGCAGCGGCGCTGCTGCCGAGCATGCTCGGCGCCGAGGGCCCGCGCTACTACGTGCTCGCGATGCAGAACAACGCCGAGCTGCGGTCGTCCGGCGGCATCGTGGGAGCCATCGCCCTCGTGCTGGCCGAAGGCGGGCGGATCAGCCTCGTCCAGCAGGCCTCCACGGCCGACTTCCCGCCGCTCGACACCGCGCTGCCGCTCAGCGACTCCACCATCGCCCTCTTCGAGGACCGTCCGGGCCGCTACCTCCAGAACATCACGAGCATCCCCGACTTCACCGAGGCGGGACCGACCATCGCGGCACGCTGGCAGCAGCGTTTCGGCACACCGGTCGACGGCGTGATCGCGGTCGACGCCGTCATGGCGCGCAGCCTGCTCGCCGTCACCGGCCCCCTGGCCTTCGGCCCCTTCACCGCCGACAAGGACAACGTCGTCGACTTCCTGCTGTCGGAGATCTATGCGGCCGTCCCCGACCCGCTGGTGCAGGATCAGATCTTCGCCCAGGCGGCCTCCGCGATGCTGGGGTCGGCTCTCTCCGGCGCCGATCCCAAGGACCTCGTCGGCGCCCTGGCGGAGTCAGCAGGCGAGGACCGCATCCGCATCTGGAGCGCGCACGAGGAGGAGCAGTCGCTGCTCGCGTCGTCCACCCTCGGCGGGGCGCTGCCCGCGGACGACACGGAGACCCACGTCGGCATCCTCCTCAACGACGCCACGGGCGCGAAGATGGACTACTACGCGGATGCCGAGATATCGACCTCGATCGGGAGCTGCGACGGTCGGCCGACGACCCAGGTGCGGGTCACCTGGACGAACGGCGCTCCCGCGGACGCGGGGACCGCGCTCCCGGTGTACGTGACCGGCGGGGGCACCTACGGCGTCGAGCCCGGCTCGGTGCGCACCCTCGTGACCGTGTACGGCCCGGAGGGGGCGACGCCCTCGCACATCGACAGGGACGGCGAGGAACCGCCCGTGCAGACCGCGCTCCTGGGAACGAGGACCGCCGTGCAGCACGACGTCCTGCTCGCTCCCGGCGAGTCGACCACGATCACGGTCGAATTCCAGGGCGAGGGCGCGGGAGAGCGACTCACCGTCGTCGAGCACACGCCGATGATCGACGCTCCGAAAACGACACGGACACAACTGCGATGCGCATCGTGACTTTGGCACTCCGATGATGTAGTGTCATCCTCACTGGGGAATATCTGGGTTCAGCAATCCTGTCGTGGGGACAGGATGAGCCCACGCAATCGGACGCAGGGGTGTATCCGGATGCGATTCCGCGTGAATTTCTGGGGAGAATCATGCTGAAGAAACTGGCTGCGATCAGCCTTACTGCTGGCGCGCTGGTGCTCATGGCACCTGCTGTCGCCTCCGCCGCACCGACCGTCCCGACCGCGGACGACTCGTATGCGAACACGCCTCGCGTGGCCGTCGATGATCCGATCATCGACACGTGCGAGGTCTCATCGGTCGCGTTCGGTGCGGGCTACTTCCAGCCGTCCGAGAACGTGGGCGTGTCCGTCTCCGGCCAGAACGCCGGCGACTCGGCGATCTCCGGGAACACGGCGGCTGCCGACGGCAGCCTGCTCGTGACGTTCCGCCCGCCGACCGACGGTCAGGGGTCGTACTCGCTCGCCTTCGCGGGGACGCGTTCGTACACCGCGACCATCACCGTGTCGCAGGGACAGGACGCGGCCGCGAGCTGCGATCGCGACCCCGGCGTCGCGGCAGCGGGGACCGAGCTGCCGCTCACGGGCGGGAGCCTCGAGCTCGCGCTCACCGGCGGCGAGGTCTCGCCGTGGGTGCTCGGAGGCGGAGCGGCCGCACTGGTCGCCGGAGGAGCACTCGTCGTCACCGGCGTCGCGCGTCGCAAGCGCGCCTAGATCAGATCCTCGCCTCTGCGGGGGTCGACTGGACGACGGTGATCCCTCCCCCTCCGATCACCGTCGTCTGGCGAATCCGGTCTCCGACCGGAGGCCCACGACGGTCACCTTCACTCTCGGGTGGCCGTCGTGGGTTTTTCGTGCGCGCTCAGCACAGCACGCGGACGTCAGGCTCCCGTCAGGAGCATGAGGACGGCCGCGCTCACGAGCTCGAGCGCGCTCGGTCACGGCGTGGGGGTCGGCGTCTCCGTCGGCGGATGCAGGGCCTGCTGCACGAGCTCACGGATGTAGGCGTAGTCCGGCTCGTACTCGTCGACGCCGTTCTCGGGGGTGAGCTCGATCGTCGTCACCGGCTGCTCCTTCGCCTTCGTCATCAGGTCGAAGAATTCGGGTAGCTTGTCCTGCGGCAGATCCGTGCTGATCAGCGCCGTGCCGGCCGCGGCGACCTCGTTGAACCGGGTGAGCACCGTCTGCGGCGTGAACTGGGCGAGGATCGCCTCCTGCAGCTCCCGCTGCCGCTTCATCCGATCCCAGTCGCTCGTCGTGTACCGCGACCGCGCATACCACTGAGCCGTGTCGCCGTCCATGACCTGCTCGCCGGGCTCGATCCACCCGATCGCCCAGGCGTCGACGTCGTACGGGTCGGTGCCGTCGGGCGGGCCGCCCTTGGGCAGGCGCTCCGTGACGGTGATCTTGACCCCGCCGAGAGCGTCGACGAGATCCGCGAACCCGTGCATGTCGACGAACACGTAGTAGGGGATCTCGATCCCCAGGACTCCCTCGGCCGCATCCTTCGTCGCCTCGATGCCGGGGTCGGACCCCCGCGCTGCGGCGTCCGGGTAGAGGCTCGCGCCACCGTCCTCCCGGCAGATCTCCGCGGCGTTGCGGACATGATTCATCCAGCCGTTCCATCCGCAGGAGCTCGAGTTGTGTCCCTCGAAGCCGCTCGGATAGAGCGCCTGCATCGGGCTTCCCTCGCTGAACGGCGCATTCGGCAGCTCCCGCGGGATGCCGGTGATCGTCACCGCTCCCGTGCTGGCGTTGACCGAGACGACGGAGATGCTGTCGTACCGCATCGAGTCGCGCCCTTCTCCGCTGTCAGCGCCCAGCAGAAGGATGTTGTAGTACCCGTCGCTGGGGGGAAGGCTGGGCCCGCTCTGACCGAAGATCGAGCTGATGGTGTTGCGAGCGGAGCCGACCACCGTCGCCGCGTAGGCGGTCGCGCCGCCGACCATCCCGAGAAGCAGCAGCGCGACGAGCGGGATGGCGAACTTCGACAGGCCGGGGACCTTGACGAGGCGGACGAGCCGGAGCGCATCGAACGTGAGCACGATCCAGAGCACGATGTAGCCGACGAGCAGCACCTGCACCAGCGTGAGGATGGCCGCCGAGACGAAGCCCCCTCCGACGGTGAGCCAGAGCAGAACGGGGCGCGCGAAGAGCGCGAGGGCCGCGGTCACTACGACGAGGGACCAGCCGACGAGCGTCGCGCCCAGACCGAAGCGGCCGAGGCGGCGGCTTCCGGCGAGCACCTGGGCCGACCCGGGGACGAGCACGTTGAGCAGCACGAGCCACCAGCCGCGCTTCGTCATCATTGCGGCGTCCGACGTGTCGGGACGGCGCAGCGGCCGTGTCTCGATCAGCGGACGAGCCGACCCGCGCGGCGGCGCGAGTGTCACAGGGAGCCCTTCAGCCGTTCGTTCTTCTCCTCGACCTGCACCTCGAGGTCGAGGGCGTACGCCTCGACGCGGTCGGCGAGCTCGTCATCCGAGGCGCCGAGGATGCGCACGGCCAGCAGACCCGCATTTCGCGCTCCGCCGATGGACACGGTGGCGACGGGGATGCCCGCCGGCATCTGGACGATGGAGAGCAGCGAGTCCATGCCGTCGAGGTAGGCGAGCGGCACCGGAACGCCGACGACGGGCAGAGCGGTCATCGATGCGAGCATGCCCGGAAGATGAGCCGCTCCCCCCGCCCCTGCGATGATGACGCGGATGCCTCGCCCTCGCGCCTCCCGCGCGTACTGCATGAGCTTGTCGGGGGTGCGATGGGCCGACACGACCTCCACCTCGTGCGGGATGCCGAAGTCCGTGAGCGCCTGAGACGCGTCGCTCATCACGCGCCAGTCGGAGTCGGATCCCATGACGACGCCGACGAGGGGCGCGGTGGAGGAGTGCAATGGCTCGGTCACCCACTCAGGCTACGGTCTCGGGCTGAGAGATCCCCCGAACGGCACGCCTTCTGCGGGCATCGTCCCGCTCGTCAGTCGAAGTGCGCGGCCGCGGCCCGAGCGGTGTACACCGCGTCGTCGAGGTCGTCTCCCGCGACGTTGACGTGACCGACCTTGCGGCCGGGACGCGGAGCCTTGCCGTAGGTGTGGATCTTCGCGGACGGATGCTCCTCCATGGCGCGGGAGAACCGGTCGCCGAGCGAGCCCTCCGCGGGGCCGCCGAGGATGTTCACCATCACCGACCAGGGCGCTCGCGGAGAGGTGTCGCCCAGCGGGAGGTCGGCCACCGCCCGCAGGTGCTGCTCGAACTGCCCGGTGATCGCGCCGTCCTGGCTCCAGTGGCCGCTGTTGTGCGGACGCATGGCGAGCTCGTTGACCAGGACGCGCTCGTCGTCGGTCTCGAACAGCTCGACGGCCAGCATGCCGGTGACGCCCAGGCCCTCGGCGATCGACCGGCCGATGCCCTCAGCGACCTCGGCGAGACGTCCTGCGGCCGCCGGCGCGGGGGCGATCACCTCGGCGCAGACGCCGTCGCGCTGCACGGTCTCCACGACGGGATAGGCGACGATCTGACCACTGGGGCGTCGCGCGACCTGCTGCGCGAGCTCGCGTGCGAAAGCGACGAGCTCCTCCACCAGCAATGCCTCGCCGTCCGCGAGGGCATCCAGCCAGTCCTGGGCGTCGGCCGCGTCCCGGACGACCCGGACCCCCTTGCCGTCGTATCCACCACGCGGGGTCTTCACAACGCCCGCGCCGCCGTGGGCGTCGAGGAACACCTGCAGCTCGGCGACGTCGCGGACGGGCGCCCAGTCCGGCTGCGGCACGCCGAGTTCGGCCAGGCGGGCCCGCATGACGAGCTTGTCCTGCGCGAACTGCAGCGCATCGGGTCCGGGGTGCACGGAGACGCCCTCCTCGACGAGAGCACGCAGAACCTGCTGCGGCACGTGCTCGTGGTCGAAGGTGACGACGTCCACGTCGGCCACGAAGGCCCGCACGGCGTCGAGATCGCGGTAGTCGCCGACCGCTGTCGCGGCGAGCTGGGCCGACATCCCCTCGTCCTCCGCGAGCACGCGGAGCTCGAGTCCCAGTTCGACCGCCGGAGCGATCATCATCCTGGCCAGCTGGCCTCCACCGATCACGCCCACGCGCAGCGCCATGTGCCGCCTCCATTCGTCCCGACCATTCTCTCGCATCGCGACGCGAGCGGATCACACGGCGTCCGGAGCGGAGCACGGCCCGCGCCGGGGTCAGGAGTCCCCGGCGCCCTCGTGCGAGGACTGCGCGTCACGATGCGCCAGGATCTGACTGACCTCGATCTGGTCGGCGAGGGTCTCGTGCACGAGCGTCACGTTGGGGACGTTCGCCAGCCGCAGCGGAGCGTCGACGCCGTTCGACAGGGTGATCGTGCCCGCGCCCCACATGCGCTGCGCGAGGCCCCGACGGACGCCGATCGTGTACCCCCTCGCATGCGACATCTCACGACGGCTGCGGGAGCCCACGCCGTGGTTGACGATGACCCGACGGGTCGTGACGGTCGTCGACCGGGAGAACCACACGATGTACGGCACGACGACGAGAAGGAGGACGATCGCTCCGGCCGCGCTCAGCAGCATCCAGTTCTCGAACGGCGCGGGAAGGTTGTCGAAGAAGTAGGCGGTGGCACCGAAGACCGCGATGAGCACCAGCGCCGACCAGAACAGCCGACGGGCGTGCCCGCGGAACCGCGCGATGAGCAGCTCCTCGCTGGGCGCGCCGGGAGGCGGCATCGTCGGGCGTCCGCCGAGAGTCACGGGCTGGGTCACCCCTCCATTGTGCCTGCCGCCGCCGACAAGACGCCTCGCGGCCCGGGCGTGTCAGGCTCCGGACGGCCGCACGTGCACGACGTCGCCGGCCGAGACCGCATGCTCCTCACCGTCGACGCGCACGACGAGTCGACCCTCCGCGTCGAGCGAGACCGCCTCTCCCTCGAGCAGCCTGTCCCCCGGCAACGAGACGCGGACCCCGAGTCCGAGCGTGGCGCAGCGACGCACCACCTCGGCGTGCAGACCGCCCCCCACCGCGTCGTCGGCCGCGGCGAGCGCCGTGACGAGCCGGTCGAGTCCGGCGAGGTACGTCGCGATGAGCCGGTCGACGTCGACGTCGGCGCCGAGCACGGCGAACGAGGTGGCGGAGGGGACCGGCAGCTGGGCGGGAGTCATGGCCGTGTTCACGCCCGCTCCGATGATCACGGCATCGGCGGTCGCCTCCGCGAGGATTCCGCTGATCTTGCGACCGCCCACGAGCACGTCGTTCGGCCATTTCACCGCGACGCCGTCGTCCGGAAGCTGCTCGGCCACCGCATCCGCCATCGCGACTCCCGCGGCGAGCGGGAGCCAGCCGCGCAGATCGGGACGTTCGGGGAGCCGCCGCACGACGACCGAGATGGCGACGGATGCGCCCGCCGGCGCGGTCCACGTGCGGTCGAGCCGTCCTCGACCGGCCGTCTGGTCATCGGTGATGATCGCGGACAGATGCGGCCACGCTCCGCCGTCGCCGGCGACATCTCGCAGCATCGCGTTCGTCGACCCCGCCTGGGACAGGACGTCGATGCGGGAGGCGACGGCTCGCGAGAGCGGGAGATCCACCGTCATGCCTCCTCGTCGTCCGTCTCGTCGTCGTCGTCGTCCTCGTCTCCGCGGATCGCTCCGATCTCATGCGCGTGCCAGCGGTCCCAGTCCTGCATGAGCCGTTCGATCGCGGCGTGGAACTTCTCGGTCGCGACGCCCGGCGTCGTGTCGCCGAAGTAGTGCTGCACCCACATGCGGAGCCGTGCGACAGCCGCCTCGTCCGCCCGCACGCGCTCGACCTCCGCGACGATGTCGGCCGCGGCGTCGGTCGTCAGCCACTCGCAGTCCGACAGATAGCCGTTGGTGTCGATCGAGGCGCGCTCGTCGCTCGGGCGCGTGATCATCAGAGGCTTGCCGACCGCCAGACGGTCGTACACCATGGCCGAGATGTCGACGATGGCGACGTCGGCGGCGGCGAGCTGCCATCCGAGATCCGGCCCGTCGTCGTAGACGTGCTGCGCCCGCGGGTCCGCGGCGTTCGCCGCGGTGATCGCCGCGATGATGCGCCGATGCGCCGCGCCGTACTCGTGGTCGACGACCCCGCTCCGCGGATGCGGGCGGTAGACGACGCGATGGTGCGGCGAGGCGAGGAGCGCCGACATCAGCGCCTCGCCGTGCGTCGCGATCGATCCGTAGTGCGCGCTCGGACGGTCGCCCTCCCAGGTCGGCGCATACAGCACCACGGTGCGCTCGTCCGGGGTGTATGGGAGCGATCCGGAATAGTGATCGGCCTGCGGGCGACCGATCTCGATCGTGCGGCGATCGATGTCGTAGTCCCACAGCGTGCGGGAGAGCCGGTCGCGCGCGGCCTGACCCGCGACGAAGGCGTAGTCGTACGCCTTGTACTGGTTGGTCGTCATGTACATCTTGTCGGATTCGCCGTGGTTGATGAACACATGCCACCGACGGCCGTAGCGGAACATCTGGAAGTTGCGGGTGTTCTGGTTGACGTACAGCACCACCCGGATGTCCTGCGTGGCGAGGAACCGCTCGAGGTCGCGCACGGTCGGCACGAAGGCCACGGGCGGCGCGTCCTCGTCGAGGAGCCTGTCCGCGCCGGTGGCCGAGCGCGCGAGCACCACGACGGGCCAGCGCCGCCCCAGCTCGGCGAGGGGTCGGTACCACTGACGCATCTGGTACATGTTCACGGCGCCGTCGGCGAAGTACACGGCCACCCGGTAGCGACCCGGCTCGTGCGGCTCGCTCGCGGCGAGCCGGCGACGCACCCGCTGGACGGCCGTGCGAGAGGCGAGCGCCCGCTTCAACAGACGGTAGGCCTTCTTCACGTCGGAGACTGCACCCATCCCTCCAGGATACCGAGCGGGGTTGCGGCGCGAGCACTCCCGGCAGCGCGGCGTGCGCCGGTCAGCGAACGTTCCGGACGCGCATGCCATGATCGTTCTATGCCCGACAACGACGCCACCGTCCCCGATCCCGGGGTGTCGTTCGTCATGCCCGTCCTGAACGAGCGCGCGTACCTCGAGCACGCCGTCCGCTCCGTCCTCGCGCAGCAGCTGGATCTGCCTGCGGAGCTCGTCCTCGCCCTCGGGCCGTCCTCTGACGGGACCACGGAGCTCGCCCGCGATCTCGCCGCCGCCGATCCGCGGATCCGCCTCGTCGACAACTCCGCCGCCCACATCCCGGTGGGACTGAACGCCGCGATCCGCGCGAGCCGGTACGCGACGATCATCCGTGTCGACGCGCACTCCGAGCTCTCGCCGGGATACGCCGCTCGGGCCCTCGCGACCCTCGAACGCAGCGGGGCGGCGAATGTCGGTGGGGTGATGCGCGCCGACGGTCGCACGCCGTTCCAGAAGGCCGTGGCACGGCTCTACAACTCTCCCGTCGGCCTCGGCGGCGGCGCTTACCACGGCGGCACCGAGGAGGGCGAGGCGGAGTCCGCCTATCTCGGCGTGATGCGGCGCGAGGTCCTCGACGAGGTCGGCCTGTTCGACGAATCGGTCCGTCGCGGCGAGGACTGGGAGCTGAACCTGCGGATCAGGCAGGCGGGCCACCGCGTGTGGTTCGATCCGCAGCTCGCTGTCACCTACTGGCCGCGTGAGAGCTGGCTGCGACTCGCCCGCCAGTTCCGGGCCACGGGCGCCTGGCGCGGAGAGCTGGTGCGCCGGTTCGGTCGCCGCAACGGCATCCGCTACTTCGCTCCCCCGGCCCTCGTCGTGCTCGTCGCCGTGGCCGCCGTCGTCGGGGTGCTGCAGGCGACTCGCGTGATCGGCGGGGTCCTCTCCGTCGTCGTCTCGGCGCTGGTGTACCTGCCCCTGCTCGCCTACGTGCTGCTCGTGCTGGCCGTCGCCTGCTCGCCCTCGGGCGGAGGCCTCCGTCAGCGACTGTGGACGCTGGCCGTGCTGCCGACGATGCATCTCTCGTGGGGCCTGGGCTTCATCGGCGGCGTGCTCCGCGGCGCCGGAGACACCGTGGACGCCTCACGACTCGGGACGCGGAACACCCCGCTGCCCTAGCGGCAGACTCTCGATCGGGGTCAGCGGGAGACGAGACCCTGATCGAGGATGCGCGCCACCACGCGGTCGGCGGCGTGCCCGTCGTCCCGCGGGTTGAACTGCGCGCGCCACGCCGCGTAGCGCTCCGCGTAGGCCTCCTCCGCGGTGCCGTCGGCGAGCGCGGCGACCAGCTCGTCCTGCGTCGTGACCAGCGGACCGGGCGCCCGCGATGCGAGGTCGAAGTAGAACCCGCGGAGCTCACCGCGGTAATGGGCGAGGTCGGGGACGAGGAAGAACATGGGCTTGCCGGTGACGCTGAAGTCGAACATCACCGACGAGTAGTCGGTGATCAGCGCGTCCGCCGCCAGGAGCAGCTGCGCGGTCTCGGGGTATCCGGTGACGTCGACGACCCTCGCCCCGGCGCGATCGCGCCCTGCGTCGAGGGTCCGCGAGTGCCCTCGGACCAGGACGACGGAATCGGTCTGCCTCGCGAGCTTCTCGGCGTCGACGAAGTCGACCATCTCCGTGCGGTCGTCGCGCCAGGTCGGGGCGTAGAGCAGCACGCGCTCGCCCTCCTCGATCCCGAGGGACGCGCGGATCGCCGTGCGGTCCCCCGTGACCAGCGCGTCGTTGCGCGGATATCCCTCGACCCAGATCGGCCGGCCGAAGAACGCGTACGCCTTGCGGAGGATGCGCTCGGAGTACGTGTTCTGCGCCAGCAGCACATCCCATCTCCGCGACTCCTTGATGACCGCCGCCATGCGTCGAGGGTCGAATCCCGGCCGATGCAGAGCGAGCCGTTTGAGCGGGGTGCCGTGCCAGGTCTGGATCACCCGCTGACCGGGCTTGCGCGCGAAGCGCCGTCGCAGCCAGTCGTTCACGACGAGCAGTCGAGCGGATGCTCGGGCGCGCCACCATTCCGGGCTGCCCTCGACGACGGCGACGGCACCCTCCGGCACCGCGACGGACAGATCGACCACGCTCCAGTACCGCACCACGTCCGGCGCCTGGGCAGCGAGCGCGCGGTCGATCGCCCGCGGATTGCAGCCCACGCTGCGGCCGTAGAAGCTCTCGAAGAAGACCGCGTTCTCGGTGCCGCCGGCGGAGGCGACGTAGCGGCCCTCGAGCGTCGCCTGTCCCTCGACCGTCTCGTACACGGGGTCGATCGGAGCGGCGATCCGCGCGGTGGCGCCGTCGAGCTCGACCCGCACCCCCGAGAGGACATGCGGGGCGACGTGGAGGTCGTCCAGATCCACGTCGGCGATGCGGACGTCGTACTGTCCGGTCGGAAGGGGCAGCTCTGCGCCGCCCCACCTCGAGGCCCGCAGCGGGAAGGTCGCCTTCCACGTCTTGCCGCCTCCCGTGATGCGCGCGCTCACCCGTGCCCGGGGACCGATCAGCTCCGCCGCCGAGGGTCGCACCCCGGCCCCTGCGATGACCAGCGTCTCTGCCGTCTCATCGATCCGGGCGGTCGTCATGCTGCTCCCTTCGGCGCGGGAATCCCCCGCGCACGGATTGTCTCGTACACCCGTCGGGTGTTGCGCCCGTCGCGAAACGCATGCATCTCCGCGCTGAGCGTAGCGGAACGCCGAGATGCGGCCTCGAACTCGCCGTCGTCCGCGAGCAGCGCGTCGAGCGCCGACACGACATCGTCCCAGTCCGTCGCGACATCGGCTCCGGCGACGTCCTCGTAACGGCCATAGAAGCCCCGCACCCTGGCGTACTCCTCCGCATCGGGTGCGAAGTACACCACCGGCATCGCCAACAGGCCCACGTCGTAGGCGAGCGAGGAGTAGTCGGTGATGAGCACGTCGATCGCAGGCAGCACGGGCGTCACATCCGGGACGACGGCCGCGCCCAGCATCCGGATCCTCCTGCTCGGCACCGGGGGGTGATAGTCCCCTTCGCCGAGGGGGTGGGAGCGGATCAGGAGCACCGCATTGTGACGGTCGAGCAGCCCGATGATCGACAGCCAGTGCGCTGCCGACGGGATCGCGGGATCCGCCGCGCCGTCACGCCAGGTGGGCGCGTAGAGGATCGTCCGCGCACCGGAGAGCGGCTCCTCGCCCGCGCGGTGCAGCACCGCGGCCGCGTGCGCCCGCCGATCCTCGGGCGTGCCCCGGGACAGGACGTCGACGCGCGGCTCACCGGTGACGACCACGCGGTCGTCACCCAGCGCGAACGCCGACTCGAGCCGTCCTCGCGAGCGATGCGAGGCGGCCGGGAGCACGCGGATGCGTCGAGCCGCCGCGCGGTACAGGATTCCGACGAGACGGCTCAGCAGCGCAGCACCGGGGACATCCGGCACTTGGGTGGTGGCGGGCGAGTCGAGCCCGATGCGCTTGAGCGGGATCCCGTGCCAGAGCTGCACGACGAAGGCTCCGGAGATGCCGTAGCGGTTGGCGTCCCCGAGCCCGTGGGTCACGACCACGACCCCGGCGCGCGCGGTCGCCCACCAGCCGCGGAGGCCGGTCTTGCGGACGGACCGGATGCCCAGCGCTGCCGCATCGCGATCCTCGCGATCGGATGCCGTCAGCCAGAGCGTCTCGTGACCGCGCTCGTCGGCGAGCGTGCGGAGCGCCAATGCGCCGTCGCCCACGCCCGCCCCGCAGCCGAAGACCCAGCGGGTGCCGCGCGGGATCAGCAGCGTGCCGATGCGCCCGGCGAGGTAGAGCGGGATCCGCAGCAGCTTGGCCGCATTGCCGGATCCGAAGGAGAAGGACGCCACCCCGCGAGCCTATCGCGGGGTGGCGTCCTTCTTCGGGAGCCGAGGAGACGGTCGGCGATCAGCCGGCGAGGTCGCCGAGCGTCACATCGATCTCGTACTCCTTGCCGCCACGGATGTAGGTGACCTTCGCATCGCTGCCGCCGGCCGCGGCGCGGACCTGCGCCGTGAGGTCGCTCGCGCTGGTGATCGGCGCGCCGTTGAAGGCGGTCACGACGTCATCCGCTCGGAGGCCGGCCGCCGCCGCCGCGCCGCCGTCGGTCACATCCGCGATATAGGCGCCGGCCACCGAGGCGCCCTCGACGCTCGCCGCGTCCTGCACCGATGCGCCGAGCAGCCCGTGGCTCGCCGCACCGTCGGCGATGATCTCCTCCGCCACGCGCTGGGCGATGTTCGACGGGATCGCGAAGCCGATGCCGATCGATCCGGAGTCCTCGGAACTGCCCGAGCTCGCGATCGCCACATTGATGCCGATCAGCTGGCCCTTGCTGTCCACCAGCGCGCCACCGGAGTTGCCCTGGTTGATGGCCGCATCCGTCTGGATGACCGCGATGGAGATCGACTCCGAGGCCTGCTGGTTGGTGTTGCCCGGCAGGTCGAACTGGAACGGACCCCGGCTGTCGCCCTCCTGCGGACTCTGCTGCTCCTGCGGCGCATCCTCCGACGACGAGTCCGGCAGGGCCGACGACGCGATCTGGATGCTGCGGTTCAGCGCGCTGACGACGCCCGTGGTGACCGAGTTCGACAGTCCGAGAGGCGCTCCGAGTGCCACGGCGGTGTCTCCGACGTTGAGGTCGGAGGAGTCGGCGAACTCGATCGGCGTGAGGTCCTCGGCGCCGGTGAGCTTGATGACGGCGAGGTCGTAGATCGGGTCGGTGCCGACGACCGTCGCCTCGAAGATACGGCCGTCGGAGGTCGTGACGCGGATCGTGGGGTCCGCCACCGCACCGCCGAGCGTGACCACGTGGGTGTTGGTGAGGACGTAGCCGTCGTCGCTGATGACGACGCCGGAGCCGCTGCCGGCCTCGCTCGAACCGGCGACCTCGATCGTGACGACGGAGGGCAGCACCTCGGTCGCCACTGCCGTCGTCTCGTTCACCGAGCCGGGATTGTTCACCGTCACGGTGTTCGGCCCCTGTGCGACGCCGGAGGAGTTCTCGTTCGAGATGCCGTCGAGGATCGCTCCCCCGCCGAACCCGGCGACGCCGCCCACGAGGGCTGCGGCCACCACGATGGCGGCGAACTTCACACCTCCGCGCGTCTTCTGCGGCTTCGTCGCGGTGCTCGACTCGAACGGCTGCGCGGGCTGCCCGGCCGTGTGGATGCCGAAGGCCGCGCCGGATGCCGTCGCGGTCGCGCCGGGGTGAGCGGGGGCTCCGGGATGAGCGGCGGCTCCGGGGTGCGCGGGGGTGCCGTAGGCGGCCGTCTGCGACGCGGGAGCGGCGAACGGGTTCGACGGGGCGACCGGCGCGGCGGGCGGGGTCGAGGTGAACATCGACGGGACCTCGTGCCCCTGACCGGGGCGCGACGCCGCGGCGTCGACGCCGGTGGGCTCAGCGGCGGCATGCGGCGTCGAACGGTCGACGCTCTCTGCTGCCTCGGTGGACGGCACGGCGTCGTGCGACGCGGGTGCCGAGTGGTCCTGGGTGTTGTCTTCGTTCATGGTGTGCTCCTTCAACAACGCCCCTTCAGAGTGACGCCTGTATCTGTGCGTTTCGTATGGCGAAGATGAGTTTCACCTATGGCCTTAGCCTGTTCTTCATGAGTGTCATCCCAGGCGCATGGCGGCGTACAGCGGCGGGGGCCGGACTGCTGGCCGACGATGGAACCGTCGCCCCCACCATCTTCGCAGAGATGTCCGCGGCCGCGGCGAGAACGGGTGCGATCAACCTCGGTCAGGGATTCCCCGACGAGGACGGTCCGGCGGAGGTGCTCGAGGCGGCGCGAGCCGCGATCTCCGCGGGCGTGAACCAGTACCCGCCGGGACGCGGGGCTCCCGACCTGCTGACCGCGATCAGTGAGCACCAGCGACGCTTCTACGGACTGGAGGTCGATCCGCAGAGCGAGGTGATCGTGACCGCAGGGGCCACCGAGGCGCTCACCGCCGCGCTGCTGGCCCTCGTCGACGGCCCGGAGGACGAGATCGTCGTCTTCGAGCCCTACTACGACTCCTACGCCGCGGCCGCCGCGCTCGCGGGGGCGCGTCTGGTGACCGTGCCGCTGCGGGCCCCGGACTTCCAGCCCGACCTCGATCGCCTGGCAGCCGCGGTCACGGACCGCACGCGCGTGATCCTCGTCAACGACCCCCACAACCCGACCGGCGCGGTGTTCGAGCGCGAGGTCCTCGCCGAGGTCGTGCGGCTGGCCGAGCTGCACGACGCCGTCATCGTGACCGACGAGGTGTACGAGCATCTCTCCTTCCGTGCGCCGCACACGCCGATCGCGACGCTGCCCGATGCCGCGGCACGGACGCTCACGATCTCGTCCGCAGGGAAGACCTTCTCGACGACCGGATGGAAGATCGGATGGGTGCACGGTCCCGCCGAGCTCATCACGGCGGTCCTGACGGTCAAGCAGTACCTCACGTATGTGAACGGGGCGCCGTTCCAGCCCGCCGTGGCCGTGGGTCTCCGCCTCGACGACCGGTACTTCGCCGACGCGGCCGCCACGCTCGCGCGCAAGCACGAGGTGCTCGGCGCCGGACTGCGTGCGGCGGGCTTCGATGTGCACGCGCCGCAGGGAGGGTACTTCACCGTCGCGGATGCGACGGCGCTGGGGGGCGCGGATGCCGCCGCCTTCTGCCGCGAGCTGCCGCACCGGGCTGGTGTGGTGGCCATCCCGCTGAGCGCCTTCACGTCGGAGCAGAACCGGCCGCACTACGCCGGTCTGATCCGCTTCGCGGCCTGCAAGCGCATCGAGGTGCTGGAGGAGGCGGCGACTCGTCTCGCCGCGAGCTTCTGAGGTCGGAGGCTCAGCGAGGCCGGACGGCGTAACGCCGGACCCGCAGCGAGGGGTTCGTCTCACGGACGCGCTCGATGACGGACCGGTCGACCACCGAGACGGCGATGCCCTCGTCCGAGGCGACGCCGGCGAGCACCACGCCCTGCGGATCGACGACCTGGGAGTGCCCCACGCCGATCGGAGCCGGGTGATCGGCGGCGACGACGTACGCCGTGTTCTCGATCGCCCGCGCCGCGAGGAGGGTGGTCCAGTGGTGCTCCTTGAGGGGCCCGCGCACCCATTCGGCAGGGATCACGAGGACGTCGGCGCCCTGATCGATCAGAGTGCGCGACACCTCCGGGAAGCGCAGGTCGTAGCAGGTCATGAGACCGAATCGGATGCCGGCGAGCTCGAAGGAGGCGGGAGTGCCGAGCTCCCCCGCCTCCACCCAGTCCGATTCGCTCTGACCGAAGGCGTCGTACAGGTGCTGCTTGCGGTACGACGCGAGCAGGCCGTCGCCGCGCACGGCGACGACCGTGTTGCGCACATGCGCCGCGTCGGATGCGGTCTCGACGAGGCCGGCGACGATCACGACGCCGTACTCCGCGGCGAGGGCGGTGAGGGTGGCGACGAACTCGCCGTCCAGATCCTCGGCGTTCTCCGCGAGCGTCGCGTCCATCGGATTCACGAAGTAGCTGGAGTACTCGGGGAAGACGACGAGCTTCGCGCCGCGCGCCGCGGCATCCGCCGTCAGCGCCGCGATGCGATCGCGATTGCCCTCCCGCGAATCGGTCGGCGCGAACTGGCACACCGCCACGGGGACGGCGGCGGACGAGACGGGTTCGGTCATGCTGACATCCTCCCTCATCGGTCGATGCGGGGCCTCGATTCGCCACCCCTCGGAAAGCGTGTTAGGCTATAACTCGTGCCGCGGGGTGGAGCAGTTCGGTAGCTCGCCGGGCTCATAACCCGGAGGTCGCAGGTTCAAATCCTGTCCCCGCAACGAGAATGCGACACAAGAAAGGCCCCTGATCAGGAGAAATCCAGATCAGGGGCCTTTCTTGTGTCCCGCTTCAGCCTTGACGCCGAGCCTCCACGAAAGGTGGCCGACACCATCGCGCCCCCTGTCGGTCTGCAGGTCCGATGTCGATCTGCAGGGTGAGACCCGCAGGATCGGCCTGCACATGCGCATCCGCCCTGCAGACCGCGACAGCGGATGCCGGGGAGGCCGATACTCCGGATGCCGGAGACGCAGAAGGGCGCCCCTCGGGGGCGCCCTTCCGACCGCGTCAGCGGGAGATCACTCCCCCGCGGCGGCGGCCTCGAGCTCGAGCAGGGTGTTGACGGCATCCGTCAGCCGCTTGTCGGCCTCGGCGAACTTCGTCAGGTCGCCGGCCTTCAGTGCCGCGTCCCGGTCCGTGAGCGCCTGCTGGGCGGCGGCGAGCGCCTCCGCCTGCGCATCGGTCGGCTCGGCGGGCGTGGTCGGCACCTCACCCGTGTCCGGGTCCGGCTCCGTCGGCTCCACCTGGTCGTCGCCTCCGGTCGCTCCCGAATCGCCGCCGAACAGCGTGTCGAGCGCCGCGGTCAGCGTGTCCTCGAACGCGACCTTGTCGCCGAAGGCGACGAGCACCTTCTGCAGACGCGGCAGCTTGGTGCCCTCGGACGACTGGACGTACACCGGCTGGACGTAGAGCAGACCGCCTCCGACGGGGAGGGTCAGCAGGTTTCCGTAGAGGACCTCGGACTCACCCTGCTGGAGCAGGTTGAGCTGCGGCACGACGGCGGTGTCCGAGTTGTAAGTGTTCTGCACCTGACCGGGACCGGGCACCGTGGTGTCCGTATCGATCTCCAGCATCCTGAGCTGACCGTAGCCCTCGGCCTTCACGCCGGCTTCGGATCCGGCGTCCGAGTCGACCGCGAGATAACCCATCAGGACGTCGCGGTTGCCTCCGCTGCCCGACGCAGACGGGATGAACGTCGAGAACATGGAGAACCGCGGCGAGTCCTGTCCCGGCATCTGCATGGTCAGGTAGTACGGCGGCTGGAGCACCGCGTCGCTGCGCGGGTCGTTCGGCGTCTGCCAGCGGTTGTCCTGCTGCGCGAAGGAGCCGGCCGTGTCGATGTGGTAGGTGCCGAGGATGTCGCGCTGCACCTTGAACAGATCGGTCGGGTACCGCACGTGGCTCATCAGGTCGGCGGACATGTCGCTCACCGACTTGAGCGTGGAGGGATAGATCTTCTGCCACGTCTGCAGCACCGGATCCTCGTCGTCCCACGCGTACAGCGTCACCGATCCGTCGTACGCGTCGACGGTCGCCTTCACCGAGTTGCGGATGTAGTTGATCTCGTCGATCGCGAGCGTCGGCGACGGCACGTTCGAGTCGGCGATCGCCTCGGACAGGCTCACGCTCGTCGAGTACGGGTAGGTGGAGCTCGTGGTGTAGCCGTCGATCACCCAGACGATGCGACCGTCGACCACCGTCGGATACGGGTCGCTGTCGAGCTCGAGGTACGGGGCAACCTTCTGGACGCGCGTCTTCGGGTCGCGGTCGTACAGGATCTGCGAGTCCTCGTTCACGAGGTTCGAGAAGAGGATCTGCTCCGACTGGAACTTCAGCGCGTAGAGGAGCTTGGTGAACGTGTTGCCGATCGCCGGACCGCCCTCACCCTCGAAGGTCGTCTTCGTCTCGTTCGAGCCGTCCTTGCCGCGCGGGTAGTCGATCTCGACGGGTTCGGTCCCGTCGGGCGCGCCGACGATCGAGTACTCGGGCGAGTTCTCGCCGAAGTACACCCGCGGCTCGAAGTTCTCCTGGTCGGTGAGGAACCCGGACGACGGGATGCCGCGCTCGAGGAAGACGGGCTCGCCGTCACTCGTGCGCTGGTTGCCCGCCGCGGCGACGAGGCCGTATCCGTGCGTGTACACCGCTGCGCGGTTGTTCCAGTTGGTGACGTCGACGCCCTCCATGTCGAGGTCGCGCACCGAGACCACCGTGTCCTGCATGACCCCGTCGATCTCGTAGCGGTCGACGTCGAGGTTCTCCTGGAACTGGTAGTACCCGCGGTACTGCTCGAGCTGGCGCACCGCGGGGCTGATCACTGCGGGGTCGACGATGCGGATGGATGCCGTCGTCTCGGCGTCCTCGCGCAGCTGACCGGCCTCGGCGTCGGTCTCGGCCTCGAACGGAGTGGTCTCGAGATCGGCGACTCCGTAGGCCTCCTTCGTGCCGTCGATGTTCCTCTGGTAGAACTCCGCCTGATACGCGTTCTGGTTCGGGCGCACCTGGAAGGTCGTGACCGCCCACGGGAACCCGACGCCGACGACGAGCGATGCCACGATGAGGAGCGCCGTGCCGGCCAGGGGGAAGCGCCAGCGGCCGATGACGGCCGTGACGAAGAAGAGGATGGCGACGAGAACCGCGATGACCGCGAGGATCGCGAGACCGGGGATGGTGGCGTTCACGCCGGTGTAGGCCGGACCGACGATGCGGTCGTCCTGCGTGACGAGGGTCTTGTACCGGTCGAGCCACAGGCTCGCCGCCTGGACGAGCAGGTAGAGGCCGGCGATCACCGCGAGCTGGATGCGCGCAGGCTTCGAGATCCGCAGCTCGCCCTGTCCGATGCGGACAGAGCCGTAGAGGTACGACACGAGCGCCGTCACGATGAGGGTGAGCAGCAGCACCGCCGACACGAACGCCGCGAGGATCGAGTAGAACGGCATCGCGAACATGTAGAAGCCCGTGTCGACGCCGAACTGCGGGTCGACCTGGTCGGTGGCGACGCCGTTGGCCCACAGCCACACCGTCTTCCACTGGCTCGCCGCCGAGAATCCGGCGAACAGACCGAAGAAGATCGGCATGCCCCACATGGCGAGGCGCCGGAGCGGCTCGATGACCTCCTGGTACCGATCCAGCTGCGAGCTCAGCCGCACGTAGACCGGGCGCAGGCGGTAGGCGAGCTGGATGGCCACGAACAACGGCACGGCCATGCCGAGGAACCCGACGACGAACATCACCGCCGTGGCGAACCACTGGGTGGTGAGGACTCCCGCGAAGCCCACCTGGTCGAACCAGAGGAATTCGGTGAAGAGCGACGCGAAGACGAAGAAGACGGCGATGAGCGCGGCGATGATCGCCAACGAGATGCCGAAGATTCTTCGCGAGGTTCGGGGAGTGGCCGGGTTCGGAGCAGAAGTCGAGGTCACCGTCCCATCCTAGGCATCCGTTACTGTGCTGCGGCTGTCATCCCGGTCACGGCGAGGTCACGACGGAGGGCCTCACCGGGCGGCGGCGGCGTCGCAGGTCGGCAGGGCGGACACGTCGCCGCCGTCGGCGATGACCTCGAGGGCGGCGAGCGAGTCCTCCAGGGTGGCGGTGCTAACCACCGTCAGCCCGTCGGGGATGTGGCCGGCGACCTCGTCGCAGTTGGATTCGGGGGCGAGGAAGTAGCCGGCGCCGGCGTCACGCGCGCCGTACAGCTTCTGACGGATGCCGCCGATCGGTCCGACCGTGCCGTCGGCCTCGATGGTGCCCGTACCGGCGACGTTCTCGCCGCCGTTCAGTTCGCCGGGGGTCAGGGTGTCGATGATCCCCAGCGCGAACATCATGCCGGCGCTCGGACCGCCCACATTGTCGAGCTGCAGAGTGACGTCGACCGCGAAGTCGTAGTCGGTGCGCAGCGTCACGCCGATGAGCCAGGTGGTCTCGTCGTTCTCGACGCGCTTCTCGGGCGTGACCTCGACCTCCTCCTCCCGGCCGTCGCGCAGCACCGTGAAGGCGATCTCGTCTCCGCCGGCATCCTGGATCGCCTGGCGCAGCTGCTTCGCGGAGGTCACATCCTCCCCGTCGATCGCGGTGATCACGTCCTCGGGCTCGAGGACTCCCTCGGCCGGCGCGTCGTCGACGACGTCCACGACCGCGACCTCGGCCCCCGTCTCGAGACCGAGCTCGTTCAACGCCGCCGCCGTCGCCTCGTGCTGCGAGTCGACCATGAGCGTGGCGTTGCGCTCGTCGCGCTGCTCGGTCGTCACGCCCTCGGGGAAGACGGAGTCGAGCGGGACGACCGCGCGCGACGGGTCGGTCCACGCCAGTGCGAGCTCGAACCAGCTGGGCGTGCGCTCCCGGTTGCCGACCACCTGCACGGTGGTGAGGTCGAGCGTGCCTGCGGTCTCGAAGGTCTCCGTGCCCTCGACGCTGATCAGCGGCACCTGCTCGCCGTCGGCCCCCGCGGCCGTGCCCAGGGTGTCGTAGACCGGCCCCGGTCGCTGGATGACGTACGGCGTCGGCAGGAAGGTCAGGACGACGAGCGCGATCAACGCGACGATCAGGGCCCAGACTCCCAGTCCGAGCTTCACAGACCGTGTTCGATCCACAGGGTTCCTCCGTCGTTCGCGGGCGGCGTACAGCGATCTGCCCGCGACGGGGTCTCGCGGCGCATCCTGTGACTAGCGTAGATGCCACGGCTTCAGACGTGCTGAGAGGCGATCGCGATGGCAGACAACGACCCCACCCCCGAGGACTTCCAGGAGTTCCTCCGACGCATGATGGCCGGCCAGGGTGCCGGCGACATCGATCCGGAGGCACTGCGCGACGCGTTCTCCGGCATGGACGGGCTCCAGCTCGACCCCGCCATGATGCAGACGATCATGGCGCAGCTGCAGGGAGCGTTCGGCGGCGACGCGTGGGAGAACGCCCTCCGCCAGGCGCTCCACATCGCGAACCGCGACGGCCTCGGCATCGCCGACGGGTCCCGCACCTCCCTCGCGGACTCCTTCGCTCTCGCGAACCTCTGGCTCGGGGAGGCGACGACCATCTCGGAGCTCGCCGAGTCGCCTCGCGCGATGACCCGCGGCGAGTGGGTCGAGGCGACCCTGCCGGTGTGGAAGGAGATCGCCGATCCCGTGTCGACCAGCATCGCCGATGCCCTCACGAGCGCGCTCGACACCCAGGTCCCCGATGAGATGCGCGGTCTGGTGCAGGGCGCCGGCAAGCTCATGCGAGGACTCGGCGGCTCCGTCTTCGCCGCGCAGTTCGGGCAGGTGCTCGGCAATCTGTCGCTCGAGGTCGTGTCGGGCGGCGATGTGGGCATCCCGGTGCTGCCCGCGGGGACCGCGGCGATGATCCCGCAGAACCTCTCGGCATTCGGCGAGGGGCTCGAGATCCCCGAGGACCAGATCACGCTCTATCTCGCGACACGCGAGCTCGCGTACGCCCGTCTCTACCGCCACGCGAAGTGGCTGCATCTGCACGTCATGGCGCAGATCACCGACTTCGCCCGCGGCGTCACGGTCGACGTCGACGCGCTCGAGGACGTCGCCAGCCGCCTCGACCCCTCCGACCCTGAGGAGCTGCGGGCGGCGATCGAGGGTGGTGCGCTGCTTCCGACGCAGACCGAGGCGCAGCGCGAGGCGCTCGCGCGCCTGGAGAACCTCGTCGCGACGATCGACGGATGGGTCGACGTCGTGACCGCGCAGGCGACGTCGCGTCTCCCCGACGGCGCGCGGATCGCCGAGGCCGCCCGTCGGCGCCGTGCCGTCGGCGGGCCCGCCGAGGACGCCCTCGGCGCGCTGGTCGGGCTCAAGCTGCGCCCGCGCCGCCTCCGGGAGGCGTCGGCGATGTGGCAGGCGGTCACGGATGCGGTCGGGACCGCCGGGCGCGATGCGCTGTGGGACTACCCCGACCTCATGCCCACGTCGGAGGACATCGACGACCCGTCGGCGCTGGTGGCTCGTCTGCAGGCGACCGCACGCGGTGAGCAGCCCGTCGCCGACGAGTTCGACGAGGCACTGGCCCGACTGC
The DNA here is from genome assembly GCF_001650405.1 of Microbacterium sp. H83. Lineage (GTDB taxonomy): Bacteria > Actinomycetota > Actinomycetes > Actinomycetales > Microbacteriaceae > Microbacterium. Next base: position 67,471 of record NZ_LWCU01000009.1, read on the forward strand.
TCGACGGGGAGGACTTCTCCGCCGAGGCGAGCTCCGAGGAGGACGCCGGCGGGTCCTCGGACGAGGACGGGGACGCCGACGAGAAGGGTCCCGGCGGCGATAGGCCGGTATGACGCGGAGCACTTCTCCACGGATGCGGTGAGAGCGCCCCGACGAGGAGGACGCATCCGCAGAATCGGGGGATGCCTCCGCTGACACCCAAGACGATCACCCGTGTCGATCCCGGCGTCCCGCTGCTCTGGCGCGACGCCGAGACGCTGCAGATCGGCATCGAGGGCACGCTGCGGATACCGGCTTCGGAGCCCTGGGTAGAGCTACTGATCGGGAGGATGGCGGCCGGTTTCCGACGTGCGTCCTTCGACGTCCTCGCGCACTCCGTCGGCGCTCCGCGGGCCGAGGCGCGGATGCTGCTGGCCAGACTGGACCCTCTCCTCATCGACGACCCCGAGGCGCCGCGCGCGGCATGGGTGGAGAGTCTCGACCTCGCGGACGCACGCTGCGAGTACCGGATGCGCGAGGCGCTGGCAGACGAGGGCGTGGAGATCGGCCGGCGGGACGACCCGGACGACATCGGCGTGGTGCTGATCGAGGGCGCGTCCGCCGCGGTCCAGTTCGCGCGCTACCTGCGCGAGGACATCACGCATCTTCCCGTCGCGCTCGAGCGAGGCCGCATCACGGTCGGCCCCGTGGTGGTCCCCGGTGAGACGCCCTGTCTCGCGTGCCGAGACCAGCACGACCGCGACCGCGACCCGGCGTGGCCGCGCATGCTCGCCCAGCTGATGAATCGGTCCCCCGGCGCGGTCAGCGCGGCCCGCATAGCCGACGCCGCGACGGTCGTCGCGCAGCTCCTGTCGCGCACCGCGCAGGTGGGGACGTCGGTCGAGATCAGCGCCGACGGGCGCCACGCGCAGCGGACGGTGACGTTTCACGGAGAATGCCGGTGCCGCGAGCGGTCGTTCCTATCTCCGCCAGGAACCGCGACGGCGCCCGATCCCCGCGCCCTGCGGAGCGGGCCCACGACACCGCGAGCGTACGCGCGGCCCGCGTGACGCCGACGTAGGCGAGACGACGCTCCTCGTCGATCGCATCGAAGCCTGTCGCGTACGAGATCGGCAGTGCCCCCTCCGCCCAGCCGGCGAGGTGCACGTGCGGCCACTCGAGGCCCTTCGCGGCGTGGAGCGTCGAGAGGGTGACGGTGCGCATCGTCGGCTCGTGCTGGTCCTTCGCCCTCGCCATGAGCGCGTCGCTGAAGCTGCGAAGGGTCTCGTCCGGTCCCGCCTCCTCCGCGAGGCGCAGGATCGCCCGGCGCGCCTCCCACCCGTCGCGCTGCGCACCACCGGCGGCAGGGGGCTCCTCGGTGAGGCCCAGCTCGCGCAGCACCCGCTGCACGCCGGGGAGGAAGCCGTGCTCGGTCGGCGCCACCGCCGCAGCACGCAGCGCGAGGATGGCCTGACGCACCTCCGGCATGGCGAAGAACCGCGTCCCCCCGAGGACCGACGTCGCGATCCCCTCGGCGGCGAGCGCCTGCTGGATCACGGCCGACTGCGCGTGTGCACGATAGAGCACGGCGATGTCGGCCGGCGAGGCACCCTCCTGGATTCGCGTCGAGATCGCGGAGGCGATGCCCTCGGCCTCCTCCCGCTCGCTGTCGTATGCCGTGACCGTCGGCGCGTCGGCATTGAACGTCTCCCGAGCAGGGATCAGCTCGAGCGCTCCCGGGCGTCCGTGCATCAGCGCGTTCGCGGCCTCCAGGATGGGAGCCTGCGACCGGTAGTTGGTCTCGAGGCGCACGACCGTCGCGTCGGGATGCCGGCGTTCGAACTCGAGCAGGAAACGCTGCTCCGCGCCGGCGAACGAGTAGATGGTCTGGCTGGCGTCGCCGACCACGCAGATGTCGCGACGGTCGCCGAGCCAGAGCTCCAGCAGTCGGTTCTGCAGCGGCGAGACGTCCTGGAACTCGTCGACCGTGAAGTGCCGGTACTGCTCGTGCACCGACGCCGCGACGCGCGGCTCCGCCTCGAGCATCCCGGCGCACGCGAGCAGCACGTCCTCGAAATCGAGCTGATGCCGTTCGTCCTTGAGCGCCTCGTACCGCTGCTGCAGCTCGACCAGCTGGGTGGTGTCGAAGCCGCTCACCGTGCGACCCATGGCGGCATGCTGCTCGATGGAGAGCATCGAGACCTTGCGCCATTCGATCTCCGAGGCGATGTCCCGCAGGGTCGCCGTGCTGGGACGCAGGCGCATCGCGTCGGCCGCCTGCCCGAGCATCCGCACCTTGTTGTCGATGATCGACGGTGCGGGCGAGCCGGCCAGGGTCGGCCAGAAGAAGTTCAGCTGCGCGAGCGCGGCGGCATGGAACGTGCGCGCGGCAACTCCCTCGACGCCGAGACCGCGCAGGCGGCCTCGGAGCTCACCCGCCGCCTTCGCGGTGAACGTGACAGCCATGACCCGGGAGGGCGAGTAGGCACCGGTGTCGACGCCGTGCGCGATGCGATGCGTGATCACCCTGGTCTTGCCCGTTCCGGCGCCGGCGAGCACCGCCACCGGACCCCGCAGCACCGACGCTGCCTCGCGCTGACGGTCGTCGAGGGCGTCGAGCGCACTCACTGCGGACCACTCCGCCCGGTCTCATGCTGATCCTCGAGCCACGACACGATGAGCGCGCGGGCGATCGACGCCGGACCGGGCAGCCCCACAGGTCCCTCGCCCGCGAGAGCCGAGGCGATCTCCGCCCGGGTGAACCAGCGCACGTCGATGATCTCGTCGCCGTCCGGGCGGACACCGTGCTCATCCACCGCCACGGCCCGGAAGCCGAGCATCAGCGAGCGCGGGAAGGGCCACGGCTGCGACGAGACGTAGCGGAGCGACGACAGTCGGACGCCCGACTCCTCCGCGAGCTCACGGTGGACGGTCGATTCGAGCGACTCCCCCGCCTCGGTGAATCCCGCGAAGCACGAGTACATGCGACCGCCCCAGTTCGCGTTGGCTCCCAGCAGCAGCCGCTCCCCGTCAGGGCTCTCCACCGCGACGATGACAGCGGGATCGGTGCGCGGGAAGTGCTCGCGCCCGCAGACCAGGCATCGCCGTGACCACCCGGCCTGCCGCAGTTCGGTGCCTCCGCCGCAGCGCGGGCAGAACGGCGCGTCGCGCAGCCATCCCGCGAGCGCGAGCGCCTCGATGAGCAGCTCGGAGTCCTCGGCGCCGAGATTCGCGCCGAGGTCGCGGAGCCCGAGCCACGTCTCGTCGGGCGCGGTGTCGACGCTGTCGCCCTCCGGCGGCAGCGAGGCCAGCAGCAGGGGCAGCCCTTCGGCATCACGGCCCAGCAGAGCCCATGTCGCGTCGGGGATCTCGGACGGCGGGACGCGGAGCAGCTCGGCCTCGCTCAGGTCGGCGCCGGCGATGCGCACCCTGCCGTCGCGCACCGCGATCACCCGTGCGGTCTCGTCGCCGCGCAGTCGGTCGACGACGCCCGGCTCCGTGCGCAGCTCGGCGGCACGGTCGAGGGAGGTGCGCCTCATGGTCATCGACTCCCTCTCTCACGGGCGTGGCGGAGGCGGGACCGCCCCCGAGCCGACCTACCCTGGGGGGATGGGACGCTCTCCTTTCACTCTAGCCGCGGCGGTGACGGCCGCACTGCCCGGAGCGGACGTCACGGGGGCCCGCGCACTGACCGCCGACGGCGACGGCCGCTTCGACTCCGCCGTCGCCACCCTCGCCGATGGACGAGAGCTGGCGATCCGCGTCGCGGAGGACGAAGAGGCGGCTCGTGAGCTGGCCGCCGAGGCGCTCGCGCTGCGCGCCCTGACCGCCGGCGCACGCGCCATGCTGCCGTTCCGCGCACCGGACTACGTCGGAGAGACGCGGCTGGGTGACGCGCCCGCGCTGGTGACGGAACTGCTGCCGGGGTTCCAGATCGAGGCGGCGCTGATCCCCGCCGGCCGCGGCGCAGCGGAGTCGATGGGCACCGCGATCGCCGCCCTCCATTCGCTGCCGACGTCCGTCGTCCGCGGGGCCGGCCTCCTCACCCGCACCGCCCAGGAGAGCCGCGACGAGCTGGCGCGTCTCGTGGACACCGCCGCATCGACCGGGCGCGTCCCGGCCCGCCTCACCGTCCGGTGGCGCGAGGCGGTGGGCGACGACGATCTCTGGCGTTTCGAATCGTCCGTCGTGATGGGCGGTGTCCAGGCGGCGTCGTTCGTGTTCGACGACGACCCCGAGCACGGACCGGCCGTCACGGGACTGCTCGGGTGGCACGGGCTCTCCGTCGGGGATCCGGCCGTCGACCTCTCCTGGCTGTCCACCGCGCCGGATGCCGCTCCCGATGTGCACGCGGCGTACGCTCGCGGGTCCGACCGGGTGCCGGACGGCGCTCTGGAGGTGCGCGCCCGGCTTCTGGCGGAGCTGGAGTTCGCCCGCTGGCTCGTGCACGGCGATTCGCTCCGTCGACCGGACATCGTCGACGACGCCGCCGCCCTGCTCGAGGCTCTCTCCGACGGCCTCCGCTCCGACGACCTGCGCGTGATCTCGCAGCGTCAGGACGGCGTGGACTCGGCGATGGACGCCCTCGACCGCGTCCCGGCGGCCGCCGCGGCCGGAGTGGACACCTCGATGCAGACCGACGCCTACCGTCCCGGCGAGCTGTGGCAGGAGGAGGCCGACGGCGACGCGACATCCGATCTGACGGATGCCGTGTCCGATGCCGCACATCGGGCCCAGGTCGGCAGCCTCCCGACCGAGGACCTCAGCGCCGCCCGGATCGACGGGCACGACGACGGCGGCGATCCTCGTCTCGGGCGTCCGGACCGTTCCGACGGATCCGCCGGCGACCGCGGCGACGGTGACGACGCCGCCTCCGGGTCCTCACCCGAGGACGAGGCTCAGCGCGCTGCGCGCGCGGCGCTCCAGCGCTGGAAGAGCTCCGACTCCGAGTAGATCCGGTCGCCGCGGATGACGAGGTCGTCGGCCACGTAGTAGAGCGCGACCTCGATCTCGTCGAGCGGCACGCCGAACCTCCGGTGATACGCGAGCCGGTACAGGGCCAGCTGCAGCATCCGCTCCTCGCGCTCGGCGGCGGTGCGCGGAGCCTTGCCGGTCTTCCAGTCGACGATCTCGATGCGCCCGCCCCGGTCCTCACGTCGGTAGACCGCGTCGAGCTTGCAGATCACGATGTGCGGTTCGCCGGAGTCGTCGTCCATGTCGGCACCGAGGGCGAAGTCGATCTCGATCTCCACAGCGATTGGCTGGCGTCCGCCCCACTCGCTGCGCTCGAAGATCGCCTGCAGGGTCGAGAGGTCGGCGGCGTCCGCAGCGGAGACCTCCGCCTCGCCGTATGCGACCGCGGGATCGTCTTCGTCGAGCTCCCAGAGCGCCTCGTCGACGCGCGCGCCGACGCCGACGATCTCGCTGCGCCGCTCCACCCAGGCGTGGAAGAGCGTCCCGAGGCGGGTCTGCCGGTAGGGACGCTCCGGCATCGGACGGACGATCGACGAGATCGTGCCGTGGAAGTCCGTGACGTAGTCCTTGAACCGCGATGCGGGCACGCGCGTGGGCGGCGGCGCATCCGTGCCCCGCAGCCGGGCAGCCCGTTCCGCGAGCAGGCGAGCGAGCTCGGGCGTCGCCACCGCGTCCTGCTCCGCGGCATCCCGCACGGCGCGCGCGGCCGCCTCGACCGCACTGCGGCGAGCGCCGAGCGGATCGAGGGGCCAGGTGAGGGTGGCTCCCGGACCCTCGTACGGGTTGTCGTCCGGGTCGACGGGCTCGATCGGGTCGAGTCCCTCCGCGTCCATCGCCTCGACGAGGTATGGGCTCGGCACCCGCGGGGACTTCTGCCCCGCCCAGTGCGCTCCGGTGAGCAGCAGATCGGTGCGGGCACGCGTCACCGCCACGTAGGCGAGACGACGCTCCTCCTGCTGCTGGTACTCCCGGTAGGCGTCCTTGAACCTCCGCAGCGCCCCGCCGCGCGGATTCGCCTTCGATACGCCGCCGGACAGGGAGGACTGTGCGAGCGCCTGGCGCTTCTTCGGGTCGGTCTCGTCCCCGACCGCCGCGACGGGATCCCAGTCGAAGACCGGCAGCGCGTCGCGATCGCCGCGCAGCGCGAACGGCACGACTCCGAAACCGAACCACCCCGACGTGTCGGACACGCGGCTCGGCAGCTCGTCCGCCACGAGTCGTACCACGGCGACGGCATCCCATTCCAGGCCCTTCGAGCCGTGGATCGTGAGCAGCTGCACGACGCCGGGCTCGGGGGGCTCGGGGCGCGGCATCAGCTCGTCGGTGCTCTCGGCCTTGTCCAGCCAGGCGAGGAGACTGCCGATCGTCCCCCGCTCGTCGGCGGAGAGGAACGCGCGCACCTCGTCGGAGAACGCCCGCAGCTGCGTCGCGGCGATGCGGGCCGGCCCCCTCGTCTCGTTCGCGGCGAGCTCGATGTCGAGGCGGAGCTCCAGCTCGATCAGCCTCACCAGTTCGGGGATCGGCTGAGACGATGCACGACGCAGTCGCTCCAGCATCTCCCCCGCCTGGCGGATCCGCGCCCTCCCCTCGGGCGTGATGCCGGCGATCAGGCGGTAGTCGTCGCGCACGGCCCGCACCACGTCGACGGCGTCGATGATCGACACCGCCTCATCGGCTCCCCGTGACGAGCGCAGGCGCAGACGCACCTCCTCGGGCAGGGGCGCCATCGCCGTGTCGCGCTCCGACAGCGTGCGGCCGAGATCGTAGAGGGCCGCCATGTCCGCCACGCCGACGCCGAATCGCGGTCCGGTGAGCAGCCTGATCAGCGCGGAGCCGGCCGTCGGGTCGTGGACGACCCGCAGCGTCGACACGACGTCGACGACCTCCGGAGTGGCGAGCAGGCCGCCGAGGCCGAGGATCCGATGCGGGATCCCCTGAGACGCGAGGGCGGCCGCGAAGGTCTGCATGTGCTTCTTCGAACGGAAGAGGATCGCGCCCGTGTGGGGACGCCCCGCCACGCCCGCGTCGTGCGCCGCGCGACGCTCCGCGAACCAGGAGGCCACCGCGTCGGCCTCCTCGTCGACGGTGAACGGGTACCTGACCTCGACGGACCCCGCCCCTGCGCCCGGACGGGGCTCGAGCGGCGGCACATCCAGACCCGGTCGCTGCAGCGGCACGAGCACGCGGTTGGCGACGTCCAGGATGCTGCTGTCGTTGCGCCAGCTCGTCATCAGGCTGTAGGTGCGGACGCGCGACTTGTCGCTCCGGCCGGTGAAGGCGCCCGCGAACGCGTAGAGATTGTCGGCGCTGGCGCCCCGCCATCCGTAGATCGACTGATGCGGATCGCCCACCGCCATCACCGCGGAGTCCCGGAAGAGCTCTGCGAGGAACTTCGTCTGGATGACCGAGGTGTCCTGGTACTCGTCGAGCAGCACGACCCGGTGCTGCTCCCTGAGCTCCAGGCGGACGTCCGGTGCGGACTCGACGATGTCGTAGGCCCCGCCCACCTGATCAGCGAAGTCGAGCACCCCGCGCCGGCTCTTCTCGGCGATGTAGTCCCGCACCAGCTGGGCGAGCGTGCCCAGACCGAGCAGGTTGCCCGCGGCCTTGTCCACATCGCCGTTGCCGCGGTACGGCTCGAAGGCGGTCGCCTGCTCACGCGCGATGCGCACCGCATGGTCGAGGTCGACGCGGTGGTCGAGCACGTCGCCGGCGAGTCGCTGCACCGCGTCGATCACGGTCCCGAGGGCGAAGTCGATCTCCTCGAGCTGCGGGAGGTCGGCGCGGAGCACGACCTCGCGGGCCAGCATCCACGACGCCGCCTGGCTCAGCATCGCGACGTCGGAATCGCGTCCGATGCGGGCCGCATGCTCGCGCACGATCCCGTCGGCGAACGCGTTGTAGGTCGAGACCCGCGGTCGTATCAGCAGATCCTCCGCCGAGCGCGGCGTCGTCGGCTGCCACCCGGTGCCGTGCCGATCCGCGAGCTCGTCGAGCACATCCCTCCGTACGAGCTCGCGCTGACGCGCGGACCCGGCCTCGTCGACTCGGCGCAGCGCGCCCGAGGCGACGATCTCGGGCAGGAAGGGCAGCAGTCCGCGCCTGCCGTACTCGTCGATGACGGCGAGGCGCGCGCCGATGCGCTCGGCCAGCTCGCCCGCGGCCTTCCTGGTGAACGTGAGACCGAGGATCTCGTCACGCCGGACGTGCCCGTTCGCCACGAGCCACACGACCCGCCCGGACATGGTCTCGGTCTTCCCGCTGCCGGCTCCGGCGACGACGAGCGCCGGCACCGGCGGAGCCTCGATGACACGCTGCTGCGCGGCGGTCGGCGGCGGCTGCCCCAGGGCCGCGGCGATGTCGGTCGCGGAAATCCCGAGGTTCCCCGGCCACGCCTCGGCGATGCCCGTGGACGTGTGCTCATCGGCGAGCGTCATGCGCTCACCGCCGCGATCGTGTGGATGCGGCAGGGGTTGATCCGACGCTGCGTGTCGGCGCAGTGCGCCTCGACCTGCGCCGTGAAGCTCGCGGCGGACATGCCCCGCGCGGCCTCGCCGACGCGACGGAGGAAGGCGTCCCGGCTCTCGTCGCCGAGCGTGTGCTGATGCGCGACGCGATAGTCGCTCTTGGCCAGCGTCTTCGACACGATCACGAGGCGGGCCCCGGCCAGCGCCTCGGCCGGCGCGCCCTCGATGAGTCCCTGCTGCACGGCCACCTGGTATGCGGCGAGCTGCGCGTGATCGACGACGCCGGAGTCGGACTCGGGATCCGTCCTGCCCGTCTTGAGGTCGACCACGACGACCCGGTCACGGCCGGTGGACGCATCGCTCGCGTCGTCCTGACCGGCCCCGATCGGCTGCCACCTCATCCCTCGGGCATGGCTGTGGTCGCCCGCTCCGGCCGGATAGAGCTCGACCCTGTCGATGTAGCCGTGGATGATCGCCTGGTTCGCGGTGTCCTCTCCGACGGGACGGACGGCGGGCGGGCGTCCGTCCGCGATGTCGACGGCGAAGCGGAACTCGACCTCGCTCGCCAGCTCCCGCCCGCCGTCCCGCCGCACATCGCCGAGGTACGTGTGCAGCCGCTCGACGAAGGTGTCGGCGCGACGACGCTCCTTGCGGCCGATCCACTCCGTCTCGAAGTCGAGCTCCGGCCAGTGCTCGGCGACGATCGCGCGCATCCGCTCGAGGTCGCCGTCGGGTACGCGCTCCATCGCCTCGTGGATGATCGTCCCGATCCCGGCCGTCGGCGGCATGACGGTATCGCCGCCGAGGGCGGCGACGGCCCAGTTGAGGCCGCACTCCTCGTAGGACTCCAGCTTCGACGGAGAGACGCGGGCGCCCTCGACGGCGAGGTCTCGCAGCGACGCGTCGCTCGACGGCGGCGTCACGCCGTACCAGTCGGCGGGGTCGGCGCCCGGCACTCCCTCACGCGCGAGCACGGCGAGCTGTGCGGCCGCCTGTCCTCGCGCCGCGCTCGAGGACGAGGTCGTGAGCACCCGGCGATGCCGGGCCACGAGTCCGCGCAGGGTGAGCGGATGCTCCGCGGACGCGTGCACCGTCGGCGGCTCGGGCGGCGGGAGGAAGGAGAAGAACGGGCTGGGTGACATGTCGTCGTCGTCGACCGCCGTCACCAGGAGCCGTCGGCGCGGGCGAGAGACGGCACGGACGAACAGTCGCAGCTCGTCGTGGAGGGCCGCCCGGCGTCGGTCGAGGACTCCGGGTGCCTCCTCGGGCGTGCCGGTCCGCGCCGCGAGGAGCGCATCGGCGAGACGCCACGTCTGCAGGAGTCCTCCTCGCAGACGGACGTTCGGCCAGACGCCGTCCTGGACCCCGGCCACCACGACGGCGTCGAACTCCGTGCCCAGCGCCGTCGCGGGTGTGAGCAGCGTCACCCGGCCGGGACGATCGGGGCTCGTCAGCGAGTCCTCGGGGACCTCGCTGTCGAGGACGTCGCGGACGAAGGTCTCCGGCCGCTCGTTGGGCGTGCGCTCGACGAACCGCTTGGCCGCGCCGAACAGCGACACCAGCGCGTCGAGAGCCCTCGCCGTCTCGGCGCCGGCGGCCTGGAGCGACATCTCGCGCCACGCGACCTGCAGTCGGCGGCCGTCCACCGCGCGGGATTCGTCCCACACCCGCCAGAGCAGGTCATGGATGGTCTCGCCGTGCGCGGCGCCCGTCGCCACCGCGGCGACCGTCTCGGCGAAGCGCGCCGCCGTGCGGGACTCCTGCGCGTCGATGAGCGTCAGGTGGTCGGGAGCCGTCATGGCCTGCCGCAGCAGCTCCCGTGCGGGGGTCGACCCGCCGTGCTCGAGCTCGATGTGTCGAAGGCGCGCCCTGAGCCGCCGGAGACCGATCGCGTCCATGCCGCCGAAGGGCGTGCGCAGCGCCTCCTCCCAGTCCTGGGCGGTCCGCTCGTCTGCCGGGGTGAGCGCGAGCCGGACGATGCCGACGATGTCGCGCACGATCGTCTCGCTGCCGAGTGGCCGCTGCACCCCCGCAGCCCTGGTCGGGATCTCGCGCGCGGCGAGCTCGGCCTCGAGCTGTGTCACCTGGCGCGTGTCATGGGCGACGACCGCCATCGCGTCCCACGGCACATCGTGCGACAGGTGCCACTCGCGCATCACTCCGGCGATGCGGTCGAGCTCTTCGTAGGGCGAGGGGGCGATGAAGGTGCTCACCGCCTCGCGGGCCGCGTCGTCATCGGGGACCGGGCCGGGAGGACGACGGTGATCCACTCGACCCGACGCGCCGATCGCCTGCGTGACCGTGCGGGTGAGAGCCGTCAGCGCAGGCGTCTGCCGGTGCGGGCCGTCGAGGACGTGCACCTCGCCGAGGGCGGTGGCGAGCCGCGCGAACAGCTCGGGCGTCGCGCCGCGGAAGGCTCCGGACGAGATGTCGGGGTCGCCGAACGCGAGAACCGCCGTTCCGCGCGAGCGCAGGGCGCGCACGACGTCCACTCCCCCGCGTGTGAGCTCCTGGGCGTCGTCGATCAGCACCACGCGCAGACTCCCGAGCGGGCCCAGATCGCCGGCATCCGCGGTCTGCAGGATCGCGCACGCCTCGGTCAGCAGATCGGCCGCGTCGCGGTGGGCGGCGCGCGCCTGGTCGAGGACGCCCCGATACTCGACCGCGAAATCCGCCACCGCCGACCATGACGGGTCTCCCGCTGCGCGCAGCTCGTCCGGGTGCGCGCCGAGCTCCGCGCACTCGGCGAGGAAGGCGCGCAGCTCCGAGCGGAAGCCCTTGGAGGCGCGCACGGACGGACTGAGGGCCTCGGGCCAGGGGATCCGGCCGTCTTCGGCGTCGCCGGCGAGGAGCTCGGCGATCAGGCGGTCCTGATCCGCACCCGTCAGCAGTGCCGGCGGCTCCTGACCGTCGCGCACCATCGTGCCCCGCACGATCTGGAAGGCGAAGGACCCGAGAGAGCGGGCGAGCGGCCCCGGCGTCGCCTGACCGATCCGGACGCCGATGCGGTCGCGAAGAGCCGTCGCCGCCTGGCGGTTCGGGGTGAGCACCAGGAGCTCCTCCGGCCGCATCCCGACGACGTCGAGCAGGTGGACGACCCTGTCGACGAGGGTCCTGGTCTTGCCCGTCCCCGGTGCGCCCACGATCACGCCCGACGCCGTCGCAGCGGCGCCGACGACGGCTCTCTGCGCGGCATCCTGGGTCATGTCCTCCACGCTACTGCGGCGCACGGACATCGTCGGTCGAGCGGTGCCCGAGCTCTGTGCGCTCAGGGCGAAACCCCCTGCTGCGGCCGATCCCGGCGCGGACGGGCGGGGTAGAGTTGGGCGCAGCCGCCGACCTGCACGGTCACGCGGCGCACAGCATCGTCGACTGGAAAACAGGAGTACGCGTGGAAATCCGCATCGGCATCATCAACACCGGCCGTGAGCTCAGCTTCGAGACCGCGGCCTCCGCGGACGAGGTCCGCTCCGAGGTCTCGAACGCGCTCGAGCAGGGCACGTCGCACGTGAGCTTCGCCGATGTGAAGGGCAACTCCTACCTCGTTCCGACCGCGCACCTCGCCTACGTCGAGCTGGGCACCGAGGAGTCCCGTCGCGTCGGCTTCGTCGCCTGACGCATGTACATCCTGCTGGCACTCGTCGGCGCGTGCGTGCTCGGGATCGCCGCCCACTTCCTGATCGGCGGGCGTGAGTTCCGCGGCGTCGCCGTCACCCCGGCGATCGCCACGGCTCTCGCTGCTGTCGTCTACACCGGGATGCAGTGGCTCGGCGTCGGCGAGGACAGCATCTGGCTGTGGCTCGCGAGCGTGCTGGGAGCGGTGGTCGTCGCGGCCGCGCTCACGATCATGATCGTGGCGGCCCGCCGCCGCTCGGACGCGGCGGCGAAGGCCGCGCTGGGCATCTGACGCCGGTGGATCCGCGTCTGCCATGAACGAGCGGCGGACGCTTCAGGGCATTCGCATCAGCATCCTGGTGCTGATGCTGGGACTGGTGATCAGCGGAGTGACCGCGTTCCCGCTGAGGCTGGAGCTGGGCTTCGCCTCGAACGTCCTGGACGGCTCCGCGATCGATACCTGGTTCCCCGACGCCGTCGCCTGGGTGGACCGTGTCGCGGCGGCGCTCGCCGACGTCGACGAGCGCTATCCGTTCATCGCGTACGGCACGGACTGGCTCGCCTTCGCGCACCTCGTCATCGCCGTCGTCTTCATCGGCCCCCTCATCGATCCGGTGCGCAACATCTGGGTGACGCAGTTCGGGGTGATCGCCTGCGCCGGGATCCTGCCGCTCGCGCTCATCGCCGGCGGCATCCGCGGCATCCCTCTCGGCTGGCAGCTCATCGACATCTCCTTCGGCGTCGTCGGCGTCGTTCCCGCGCTCATCGCCTGGCGTCTCACCCGTCGGCTCGAGCGTCTGCGCACGCAGACGGCCGCACCGACCCGCTAGGAGGCGAGCCCCATCGCGTCCATGCGCCGGGCGTGCGCGCCCATGAGCTCGGTGTAGACGAGCTCCACTCGGTCCTCGCTCATCGCGGCGAGCTCGGGCTGCCGCAGGGCCGACCGGCAGACGAGGATCGTGTCTCCGACGAGCCGTCGGGCCCACATCGACAGCAGCGAACGCCATTCCCCGTCGCCGTCGATCGTCTCCTGGATGATGGCGACGATCTCATGGCGGGCGTCGTCCGCGCTGAGGATGTCGGCCACGCGCGCGCCGACGTCGCCGTAGCTCGAGGCGAGCGCGAGGTAGAAGTCGTCCAGCATCCCCGCCGTGGTGTACACGGCGAGGAGGGTCTCACGAGGGCGCGCGCCGATGGTCTTGCGACGGAAGGCGTCGAGGTTCTCGCGGAACGGCAGCATCAGCTCGGTGGGGTCGTCACCCCGCTCGGCGATCAGCTCGACGATGGCGCGGTGCTTCTCCAGCGCCGCCCCGGCCGCGCGCGAGAGGGCCTCCTTCTCGGAGAGCTCGGGCGTCGCCCTGATCAATCGGGTGAGGGTCTCGAAGTACCCCAGCTGCAGGTACGCGGCCTGCCCGAGGAAGCGATCGAGCTCGGGCGCCAGCTCGGCGAAGTCGATGCGCGTCGCGGATCCCTGATCGCCACGACTGCGCAGCGTCAGCGTGCGTCGGGGCGTCCTCCGCTTCCAGAACCAGTTCACCACGGGGTTCACAATACTCGGCGCACCCGTACTCCCTGGCGTCCGCACCCCCTCGGGTAGGCTGGTGGTGTCCCCGCCGTCGGAGCGGGGCCCGCGCCTGTGGCACAAGAGACGGCGTGGATCCGTGAACGTGGCGATCTCCACCGGTCGCCGGACAGGCATCTGAACATTGACAACCTTCGCTGATCTCGGAATCGATCAGGACATCGTCGACGCACTCGCCGCCAAGGGCATCGTCGACGCGTTCCCCATTCAGGAGCAGACCATCCCCCTCGGCCTCCCCGGCCAGGACATCATCGGCCAGGCCAAGACCGGCACCGGCAAGACCTTCGGCTTCGGCATCCCCGTGGTGCAGCGTCTCGGTCAGAACCCCGAGCCCGGCGTGAAGGCGCTCATCGTGGTCCCGACGCGCGAGCTTGCGGTCCAGGTGTATGAGGACATCGATCTGCTCACCAACAACCGCTCGACGAGCGTCGTCGCCATCTACGGAGGCAAGGCCTACGAGGGCCAGATCGACCAGCTCAAGGCCGGCGCGCAGATCGTCGTCGGCACGCCCGGTCGTCTGATCGACCTCGCCGGCCAGCGCCTCCTCGACCTCTCGAACGCGACCGAGGTCGTGCTCGACGAGGCAGACAAGATGCTCGACCTCGGCTTCCTCGCCGACATCGAGAAGATCTTCCAGAAGGTGCCGGCGGTGCGGCACACGCAGCTGTTCTCGGCCACCATGCCCGGACCGATCGTCGCCCTCGCGCGCCGATTCATGAGCAACCCGATCCACATCCGCGCGAACGACCCCGACGAGGGGCTCACCCAGGCGAACATCAAGCACCTCGTCTACCGGGCGCACTCGCTCGACAAGGACGAGGTGATCGCCCGCATCCTGCAGGCCGAAGGGCGCGGGAAGACCGTCATCTTCACCCGCACGAAGCGCGCGGCACAGCGTCTCGTCGACGAGCTCGGCGACCGCGGCTTCAACGTCGGCGGCGTGCACGGCGACATGGGTCAGGACCAGCGCGAGCGCTCGATGGCCGCGTTCAAGGCCGGCAAGAAGGACGTCCTGGTGGCGACCGACGTCGCCGCGCGCGGCATCGACGTCGACGACGTGACCCACGTCATCAACCACACGATCCCCGACGAGGACAAGACGTACCTTCACCGAGCCGGCCGCACCGGTCGCGCGGGCAAGACGGGCATCGCCGTGACGTTCGTCGACTGGGAGGACCTGCACAAGTGGGCCCTCATCAACCGCGCTCTCGAGTTCGGCCAGCCCGAGCCGGTCGAGACCTACTCGTCGAGCCCCCACCTCTACACGGACCTCGACATCCCCGAGGGAACGAAGGGCCGCCTCGTCACCGCGCCGAAGGCCGAGCGCCCGCCGCGGACGCCTCGCCCCGAGCGCGCCGCGGACGCTGCCGCCGAAGGGACCGCGGAGGGCGGCACGCGCCGTCGCCGTCGCCGTCGCGGCGGCTCGACCCCCGTCGGATCCACCTTCGCGGAGGGCGAGCAGGACTCGGCGGCCGGCGAGTCGTCGTCGGCCACTGCGGATCGCGGCGCCGAGGGTGCGGGCACGCACGACGGCGCGGGCAAGGAGCACCACGACGGCAAGCCGGCACCCGCACGGCGCCGTCGCCGCCGCCGCGGAGGATCCGGCGGCGCCGGAGCCGCTCCCGTCGTCGGAGCCTGATCGAACGCATCGAAGGGGACGGATGCGCCGCGGCGGCATCCGTCCCCTTCGTCGTCGAGTTCCTTCTCGGCGAGCCGGTACGCCCGCCCCGCGAGCCGCCGTCAGGGATACAGCGGCTCGGAGCCCGTCGCGCGATCGATGAGGCGCGCGACCATGTCGGTCGCGGTCGTGTTCTCCCCGGGAATGTTCGGCTTGCCGGTGCCGTGGTAGTCGCTCGAGCCGGTGATGATGAGGTCGTGCGCCGCCGCCAGCTCGTGCAGCCTGCGCTTGCCCGCCTCGGTGTTCTCGCGGTGGTCGATCTCGAACCCGCCGAGCCCCGCGTCGATGAGTCTCTCGATGAACGGCACCGGCATCATCCGGTCGCGGCCCGCCGTGACCGGATGCGCGATGACGGCCACTCCCCCGGCATCCGTGATCAGCCGCACCGCCGTGAGCGGATCCGGTGCGTAATGCGGCTCGTAGTAGCCCTCCCGAGGGTGGAGGATCCCGTCGAACGCCTCGGTGCGGTCGCGCACGATCCCCCGGGCGACCAGCGCGTCGGCGATATGCGGACGGCCCACGGTGGCGTCCAGGGCAGTCTGGGCGACGACATCGGCCCACTCCAGATCGTAGTCGCGGCCGATGTTGCGGACGATCCGCTCCGCCCGGCCGATCCGGTCGTCCCGGATCCGCGAGGTCTCGGCGAGGATGCCCTCGTCTCGAGGATCGAACAGGTAGCCGAGGACGTGCACGCTGCGCCACTCGTGCTTGGCGGACAACTCCATGCCGGGCACGAAGGTCATGCCGAGCCGCTGCGCGGCCTCACCGGCCTCCCCCCATCCCGTGGTGCGGTCGTGGTCGGTCAGGGCGAGGGTGCGGACTCCGTGCGCATGGGCCTGACGGACGACCTCGGCCGGCGCCTCCGTGCCGTCGGAATGGTTGGAGTGCAGGTGCAGATCGGCGGGACCTGCGAAGCGGAGCGAGGGAGCGGCGGCCATCCCTCGAGCGTACCGACGCCCGGGGACTCGGGATGCGCGCGCCGCCGCGCCGCGGCAGGGAGTTCACAGCCATCGCTTCTACGCTGGAGGAGATGTTTCGTCTCCTGGGGATCCTCTTCACCGTGCTGCTCGCGATCGCGACCGCCGTCGTGGTCTGGCCGCAGTTCTTCCGTCTCGAGCAGACGTTCCCGTTCGCGCAGATCGTCGCCGCGCGCGGCGTCGTCCTGGGCGCCTTCCTCGTGGTCGCCGCCCTCGCGCTGCTCCTCCTGCTCGCCCGGCCGCTCCGAGGCTTCGCCGCCTCCGTGCTGATCGTCGCCCTGCTCGGCGCCGGCGCCACCGCCGCCGTCGGACTCGTGCGCGGATTCGGCGGCGACTCGCTCCCTGCCGCGACGGAGGGCAGCATCAGAGTCCTGACCTGGAACACCGCGGGCGACAAGGTGTCGGCCGAGCAGGTCGCCCAGCAGATCCTCGATCGGGATGCCGACATCGTGGCACTGCCGGAGACCACCGAGGCGGTCGGAGAGCAGATCGCCGTCATGCTCCGCGAGCAGGGTCGCCCGATGTGGGTTCACCATGTGCAGTTCCAGCCCGATGTCGTCGACGGCCCGAAGTCCTGGCACACCACCGTCCTGGTCTCCACCGACCTCGGAGAGTACTCGGTGATCGAGTCGTCGGAGGACGGCTCGAGCAACACCGGCTCGGTGCCGAGCGCCGTGCTCATGCCCGTCGACGGGAGCGGCCCGACCGTCGTGGCCGTGCACGCCGTCGCGCCCCGCATGGAGGACATGGAGCAGTGGCGGTCGGACCTGCGCTGGATCGCCGACCAGTGCCCCGAGGGCGACTTCGTGCTCGCCGGAGATTTCAACGCGACTGTCGACCACATGGCGGGCCTCGGCGTCGACGGCGGCGACATGGGCTTCTGCCGCGACGCCGCCTCCCGCAGCGGCAACGGCCTGAGCGGCACGTGGCCGAGCTCCCTCCCCGCGCTGCTCAGCACGCCGATCGATCACGTGATGGCCTCCCCGAACTGGACGCCGACCGGATCCGTGGTCATCGACGACGCCGGCGGCAGCGACCACCGCGGTCTCGTGGTGCAGCTCGAGCCCGCAGGCTGAGATCCCGCCGGCTCCAGGCAGGTGACAGACTGGAGGGATGAGCACCGCAGAACGCGACACGATCGCCGAGGCCAGCGTCGAGGCACCCGTCGAGAACAGCACCACGAACCGCAAGCAGCCCTTCCCCCAGGGCTTCCTCGACACCATCTCCACCGGGTGGGGCGAGCGCACCGAGACCCTCCCGGCGCCGCGGGCGCAGGCGCCGTACGCCGCGAAGCGCCGCGCCGCCGTCTCGGCCGCGTTCCCCGGCAAGCGCCTGGTCATCCCCGCCGGATCGCTCAAGCAGCGCAGCAACGACACCGACTACGTGTTCCGCGCGCACTCGGCCTTCGCCCACCTCACCGGCTGGGCCGCGGACTCCGAGCCCGACTCGGTGCTCGTCTTCGAGCCGACCGATGCCGGCCACGACATCGTGCTCCACTTCCGCGAGCGCGCCGACCGCACCACGACCGAGTTCTACGCCGATGCGACCGTCGGCGAGTTCTGGATCGGCCCCCGCCCGTCGCTCGCCGGAGTCGCCGCCGATCTCGGCATCGCGACCGCGCACCTCGCGGACTTCGCTCCCACCGAGGGGCAGCTGGTGCTCGACGAGGACGACGACCTGACCCGGGTGGTCTCCGAGCTGCGCCTGGTGAAGGACGAGTTCGAGATCGAGGAGATGCGACGCGCCGTCGACATCACCGCCCAGGGCTTCGACGACATCATCCGCGCGCTTCCCGACGCGGTCGCGCACGCACGCGGCGAACGCGTGGTCGAGGGCGTCTTCCACCGCCGTGCGCGCGAGGACGGCAACGGAGAGGGCTACGACACCATCGCGGCATCCGGCCCGCACGCGTGCTACCTCCATTGGACGCGCAACGACGGCACCCTCGTGCCCGGCGACCTGATCCTGGTGGATGCCGGCGTCGAGGCCGACAGCCTGTACACCGCCGACATCACCCGCACCCTTCCCGTCTCGGGAACGTTCACCGACGTCCAGCGCCGCGTGTACGAGGCCGTGCGCGAGGCCGCCGACGCGGCGTTCGCCGCCGCCCGGATCGGCGTCCGGTTCCGCGAGGTGCACGAGGCCGCCATGAAGGTCATCGCCGCACGTGTGGCGGAGTGGGGACTCCTGCCGGTGACGGCGCAGGAAGCCCTCGACGCGGACGCCGGCGGTCAGCACCGCCGCTACATGGTCCACGGGACCTCCCACCACCTCGGCATCGACGTGCACGACTGCGCGCAGGCCCGCCGCGAGATGTACTACGACGGCATCCTGGCACCGGGCATGGTGTTCACGATCGAGCCCGGTCTGTACTTCCAGATCGACGACGTGACCGTCCCGGCCGAGTATCGCGGCATCGGCGTGCGGATCGAGGACGACATCCTCATGACGGAGGACGGCCCGGTCAATCTCTCCGCCGGCATCCCCCGCTCCGCCGACGAGGTGGAGGCCTGGATCGCACGCGTGCAGGCCTGACGGCGCCGATGCACGATGGCGAGCTGACGATCACGGAGGCGACCGCTGCGCGACTCATCGCGCAGCGGTTCCCCGCTCTCGCCACCGCCCCGCTGCGCACCGTGCACGCGCCGGGCACGGTGAACACCATCGTCCGCATCGGCGATGACCTCGCGGCGCGATTCCCCCGGCTCCCGGAGAGCGAGTCCGTCCTCGAGGCCGAAGCAGCCGCCATGCGCGAGCTCGCCGCCGCGAGCTCTGTGCCCACTCCGAGGCCGTACGGGCTCGCGGCGCCGGCATCCGACTACCCGTCGGCATGGTCGGTGCAGACCTGGATCCCCGGCGCCACCGCCGCTCACGACAGCCACGCCGCCTGCGCGTCCCTGGCCGGAGACGTCGCGGAGCTCATCGCCTCGCTGCGCGCCGTCGACGTCGGCGGGAGATCGTTCGACGGACACGGCCGCGGCGGCGACGACCTCACCGCGCACGACGAGTGGGTGGAGCACTGCATGGGCCGGAGCGCGCACCGACTCGATCCCGACCGCGTACGACGCCTCTGGCACGCTCTTCGCGACCTGCCGCCGTGCGGCCCCGACATGATGAGTCATCGGGACCTCACGCCCTTCAACCTTCTCGTCGCCGATGACCGCCTGGTCGGTGTGCTCGACGGCGGAGCTTTCGGCCCCGCCGACCGCGCCCTCGACCTCGTCGCCGCCTGGCACCTGTTCGACGCCCGCCGTCGGCTGCTCGTGCGCGAACGCCTCGACGTCCGCGATGCGGAGTGGCGTCGCGGTGCGGCCTGGGCTCTCCAGCAGGCGATGGGGCTCGTGTGGTACTACGAGCTGTCGAACCCCGCGATGAGCGCGCTCGGTCTTTCCACGATGCACCGGCTGCTCGGCGACGACGAACTCGCGGCGGTGCGCTGAGGACTCGGGCGCGAACCGATCAGGCGCGGATGAACTCCACGACGTGCGGGGCGAGGGAGGCGCCGATGTCGGATGCCGAGCGCCGGCGCCCCTTCACCTCGAACGTGTGCCCGCCACCCTCGACCCAGACCACACGCGCGTCCTGACAGGTCGCCAGCACATCGTCGAACTGCGAGCGCGGCTGGATGAACGGATCTTCGGTCCCCTCGACGAACAGCTGCGGGACGCGGATCGCGGGGAGATGCTCGGCACGCGGCTTCTCCGGCCTGCCGGGCGCATGGAGCGGGTACCCGAGATACGCGAGGCCGTTCACCTCGAGTCCCTCGGAGACGGCCATGGAGGCCATGCGTCCCCCGTACGACTTTCCCGCCGCCCAGATCGCGGCGTCCGGCTCCTGCTCGCGCGCGAAGGCGGTGACCGCGCGCCACGTGGCGATCGCGTGCGAGGCTGGGCCGGGCATCCGTCGCCCCTGCTCGACATAGGGGAAGTTGAAGCGCAGCGTCGAGAAGCCGACGTCCCCGAGCGCGTCCGAGAAGCCAGTGAGGAACGGGTGGTCCTTGCCGGTGCCCGCTCCGTGGGCGATGATCACGACCGCGCCGAGGTGCCCTCGCGACCAGTCCGCCGAGACGGTCGCGGGTCCCGCGGGCAGCTCGACACGGACGTCGACCATCAGGCGCGCAGGTAGGGGATCGCGATCGGCACCCGCATGACCCTGCCCGAGGATGCCCGCACCATTCCGACGATCACGAGGATCAGGTGGAGCACCGAGACCGCGAAGTAGATCGTGATCGGGATGCCGAGCGGATAGAAGCCGGTGACCGGGGAGTCCGCGGTGAGGGTGAAGAGCAGCACGAAGTGCGAGACCAGGAGGATCGTCGAGACCAGCAGATACGTCAGTCCCCAGTTCAGAGCGACCCTGGCGTTCTCCCTGGCGACACCGCCGAACCGGCGGGAGGCGCCTCCCCCGACCGCCATCGCGATTCCCGATGCCAGGCCGCCCACGAACGGGAAAGGGATCAGGATGAGCAGTCCGAGCGCCCACGGCAGCAGACCTCGCGTCGGCACGGCGGCCGGATACGCGCCGACGGGATAGCCGCCTGCGGGATACGAGGCGGCGGGCGGCGGGGCGTACTGCGGTGCCGGCGGCGGGGCGTACCCCGGCGCGAGCGGCGGGGCGTACCCGGGCGCGGACGGCGGGGCGTACCCGGGCGCGGACGCAGGTGCGGGTGCGGCATACCCGGGCGCCGGCGGCGGCGCGTCTCCGGATGCCGGAGGCGGGGCGTACCCGGATGCCGACGGCGGGGCGTACCCGGGCGCGGGCGGCGGGGCGTACCCGGGCGCCGGCGGCGGGGCGTATCGAGGAGCGGCGGATGCGGGCGGCGCGTCCGCGCCCGCGACACCGTCTGCGGCGGACACGGGCTCGTTCTCGGGAGCGGTCATCAGGYCGGCTCCGCCGACCGGGGCGGCACATCGGGGGCGCCGTCATCCGACGCGGAAGGGTCGGCGGGGCGAGGCGGGATGACCGGTTCGGTCGGCGACGTCTCCGCGCCGCCGGCGTCCGGTGTCGGCTCCCCG
>NZ_LWCU01000010.1 GCF_001650405.1 Microbacterium sp. H83
GGCGAGTCTGGTGCGCGCTGCCCGGTGGCCCGGTGTCGTGGTGGGTGTTGGGTGTCGTCTGCAGGCTCGATGAGCTCCTGCATGCCGAGATCGCCCCGTTCGGCATGCACACGGATTCTGGGCATGCACACGCGAGGGGGCGAGAGCGGTCGCGAGAAGAGTGACGACACCGCGCATGCCCGCCCAGGAGATGACCGCGTTGTCCTTCCAGGTGAGCTGCAGCCCCGCCATCCTGTCGCGCACGATCTTCGAGCGCAGCTCCTCGGCCGAGTACTGCTTCCAGCGTCTCGAATGCCGCCGTTCGTCGAACGCCGCCCCGGACCCGAACCCTAACCTGAACCGGTTCGTCCGTCCGTCCCTCGCGTGTGCATGCCCAGAATCCGTGTGCATGCCGAACGGGGCGATCTCGGCATGCAGGAGCTCATCGAGCATGCAGACGACACCCACCACCCACCACGACACCGGGCCACCGGGCAGCGCGCACCAGACTCGCCGGAACCTCCGCGGGTCACCGAGCCGGGACGGGGTGCGCGATCGGATGCGGCAGCCACACCGTCACGTTGAGCCCGCCGCCCTCGCGCGCGGTGAGCACCAGCGAGCCGTCGTGCGCCGCCGCGATGCGCTGGGCGATGGCCAGCCCGAGCCCGACCCCGCCATGATCGTCCCCGCGCGTGCGCTCGGCTCCCCGCTGGAACGGTTCGACCAGCGTCGCGACCCGATCGGGCGCCAGCACGTCGCCGGTGTTCTCGACCACGAGGGCGACGGCCTCCGGCAGCGTATGCGTGCGCACCGTGACCGTGCCGTCCTCCGACCGGTTGTGCACGATCGCGTTGTGCACCAGATTCGTGATCAGCTGCTGCAGGAGCGCCCCCGAGCCCCGCACGGCGGCGCTGTCTCCGCCGACGTCGATCACCACCGCCCGACGCTCCGCGAGCGGCAGCAGCGTCTCGACCGCCTCCTCCGCCAGCAGCGACACGTCGAGGGGCTCGCGGGTGAACGCACGGCGCTCGGCGCGGCTGAGCAGGAGCAGCGCCTCGGTCAGCTCGATCGCCCTCGCGTTGACCTCGTGCAGCCGGTCGATCAGCGCGTCGACGTCGCGGTCGGGGTCGGTGCGGGCGACCTCGAGCATGGTCTGCGAGATCGCCAGCGGCGTCCGCAGCTCGTGCGAGGCGTTCGCCGCGAACCGCTGCTGCTCGGCGACATGCGCCTCGAGCTGGGCGAGCATCGCATCGAACACGTCGGCGAGGTCGCGGAACTCGTCGCGCGGACCCTCCAGCGCCACCCTGTGCGACAGCGATCCCTGGGCCGCGAGCTGTGCCGCGCGACCGATGCGGTCGAGCGGCGCCAGCATCCGTCCGGCGATGATCCAGCCCCCGCCCAGCCCCATCGCGAGCAGCACGAGCATCGCGATCGCCGCCGCAGGGATGAACGCGCGGATGAGGTCGGAGCGGTTGGGCACGAACAGGCCGCTCTGCGTGGCGATCTGCACGTCGGGCACGTACCGCAGCAGGTAGAACGCGACCGCGACGAGCAGTCCGACGCCCGCGACCACGACGACCGCCGCGTAGCTCAGGGTGAGCTTCCACCGGGCGCTCAGCCCGCGACGCCTCGGCATGCGCGTCGGGTCAGCCATCGGCATCCGTCCCGATGCGATACCCGACACCCGGCACCGTGAGGATCAGCCCGGGCTCCCCGAGTCGTTTGCGCAGCGACGACACCGTGATGCGCACGGCGTTCGTGAACGGATCGGCGTTCTCGTCCCACGCGCGCTCGAGCAGCTCCTCGGCGCTGACGACCCCGCCCGCCGCGTCGACGAGCACCTCGAGCACCGCGAACTGTTTGCGGGTCAGAGCGACGTATCTGCCGTCTCGGAAGACCTCGCGGCGGAACGGGTCCAGGCGGAGACCGGCGACCTCGAGCACGGGCGGTCGCGCGCGCTGCCGGCGGCGGTCGAGGGCGCGCAGCCGCAGCACCAGCTCGCGCAGCTCGAAGGGCTTGGTCAGGTAGTCGTCGGCCCCGATCTCGAAGCCGGACGCCTTGTCGTCGAGGCGGTCGGCGGCGGTGAGCATCAGGATCGGGATGCCGGTGCCCGACGCGACGATCCACCGGGCGACGTCGTCGCCGGACGGCCCGGGGATGTCGCGGTCGAGCACCGCCAGGTCGTACGCGTTGACGCTGAGCATCTCGAGCGCGGTGTCGCCGTCGCCGGCGATGTCGGCGGCGATCGCCTCGAGTCGCAGCCCGTCACGCACGGCCTCGGCGAGGTACGGCTCGTCCTCGACGATCAGAACGCGCACCGGACAGCTCCCATGTGCTGAGAGCTTACGCACCCGCGCATATCGCGAGCGTATGCGAAAGCGCATACGCCGTGGCAACAGCCGGGTCCGTTGACTGACGGCATGAACTCACGCACCGCCCTCTCCCGTCCCGCCGCCGTCGCGGCCGTCGCTGCCATCATGCTGATGGCGCTCGTCATCGGCACGATCGTGTTCGTGGGACAGCAGTCGAGCGCCGTCGCGTCGCCGCCGGTCACGCGCGCTGCGCTGAGCGCGGCCGACGGCGTCATCACGGAGGAGGGCGCCGTATCGGTGTACGACGAGACGCCGGCGGTCTCGAACCTCGACCCCGAGCTGCTCGCGGCGGTGCGGGCCGCGGCCGAAGCGGCACGGCAGGACGACGTGCCGATGCACGTCAACAGCGGCTGGCGCTCGGCGGCGTATCAGCAGGTGCTCCAGCAGGAGGCCGTCGAGCAGTACGGCTCCGCGGAGGAGGCGGCGCGATGGGTCGCGACGCCCGAGAACTCGGAGCACGTCTCGGGAGACGCCGTCGATCTCGGGCCGCTCGCCGCGCAGGATTGGCTGGCGCAGCGCGGCGCCGAGTTCGGCCTCTGCCAGATCTACGCCAACGAGCGATGGCACTTCGAGCTGCGACCCGCTGCCGTCGCCAACGGATGCCCGCTGATGTACGAGAATCCGACGACGGATCCGCGCACCCAGCGCTGAGGATCCGATCAGAGGCGGTCGACTCCGGTCACGGTGACGACCGCCGCACCCTCCTCGTCAGAGGCCGCGAGATCGATGGTCGCCGAGATGCCCCAGTCGTGATCGCCTGCCGGGTCGTCGAGGATCTGACGCGCGGTCCACTCGGTCGCCCCCTCGGTGAGGAGCAGCAGCTGCGAGCTGCGTGCGTCGGCGCCGGTGAGGATCTCGTCGTGCTCGGCGAAATAGCCGTCGAGCGCGTCCGACCAGGCGTCGGCACCGAACGACGGATCGAGCTCGGCGAGAGCGTCCACGTCCTCACGCGCGGCGAGCTGCACCCGCCGGAACAGCTCGTTGCGCACGAGGATGCGGAACGCCCGGATGTTGGAGGTCAGTCGCTTCGGGGCCGGAGGGACGATCGGCTCCTCATCCGGGTCGTGCAGCACACCGGCGACGAGGTCGGTCCACTCGTCGAGCAGGCTGGAGTCGACCTGGCGCACGAGTTCGCCGAGCCACTCGATGAGGTCGCGGAGATCCTCGTCCTTCAGCTCCTCGGGGATGGTCTGCGAGGCCGCCCGATAGGCGTCGGAGAGGTAGCGCAGCACGACGCCCTCGGAGCGCGCGATCTTGTAGTACGCGACATATTCCCCGAACGACATGGCTCGCTCGTACATGTCGCGCACGACCGATTTCGGATGCAGCTCGAAGTCGCGGATCCACGGCTGTGCGGCACTGAAGGTCTCGAACGCGGCGCCGAGCAGCTCCTCGAGGGGCTTCGGGTGCGTGACGTCCTCGAGCAGCTCCATCCGCTCGTCGTACTCCATGCCCTCCCGCTTCATGGCGGCGACCGCCTCGCCGCGAGCGAGGAACTGCTGCTGGCTCAGCACCGGGCGCGGGTCGTCGAGCGTCGACTCCACGATGGAGATCATGTCGAGCGCGTACGAGCCGGTGCCGGCGCTCGCCGCGGAATCGGGATCGAGCAGCTCGAACGCCGCGAGGGCGAACGGCGACAGCGGCTGGTTGAGCGCGAAGTTCGGCTGCAGGTCGACCGTGAGGCGGATCTCGCCGGCATCCGTCTGCTCGACGACCCCGGACTCGACGAGGGTCCGGTAGATGCCGATCGCCCGCACCGCCAGCTCGCGCTGCCGCGCCCGCGGCTCGTGGTTGTCGAAGATCAGCGAGCGCATGTTGCCGAACACGTCGCCGCCGCGCGCGATCACGTTGAGCATCATCGCGCTCGTGATCTGCATGTGCGACGTGAGGGTCTCGGGCTCGGCATCGATGAGCTTGCGGAACGAGGGCTCCCCCCAGGACACGAAGCCGTCCGGGGCCTTCTTGCGCACGATCTTGCGCTTCTTCTTCGGGTCGTCGCCGGCCTTCCTGACCGCGGCGGCGTTCTCGCTCTCGTGCTCCGGCGCCTGCGCGACGACGGTGCCCGCGGTGTCGTAGCCCGCACGGCCCGCTCGTCCGGCGATCTGGTGGAACTCGCGGGCGTTGAGCTGCCGCATCCGCTGGCCGTCGAACTTGGTGAGCGCCGTGAGCAGCACCGTGCGGATCGGCACGTTGATGCCGACGCCGAGCGTGTCGGTGCCGCAGATGACGCGCAGCAGTCCGCGCTGGGCGAGCTGCTCGACGAGGCGGCGGTACTTCGGCAGCATCCCGGCATGATGAACCCCGATGCCCGCCCGGAGGAACCGCGACAGGGTCTTGCCGAACGCCGTCGTGAAGCGGAATCCGCCGATGAGAGCGGCGATCTCGTCGCGCTGCTCGCGCGTGGCGACCTTGGTGCTCGACAGCGCCTGCGCCCGCTCCATCGCGGCTGCCTGCGAGAAGTGCACGATGTAGATCGGGGCCTGGCCGGTGCCGAGCAGGTCGTCGATGGTCTCGTGGATCGGCGTCGTCTCGTAGAAGTAGTGCAGCGGCACCGGTCGCTCGATGCCCGTGACGGATGCCGTGTCGCGGCCGGTCCGGCGGGTGAGATCCGACGCGAGCCGAGTCACGTCGCCGAGCGTGGCAGACATGAGGATGAACTGCGCCTGCGGCAGCTCGAGCAGCGGCACCTGCCAGGCCCAGCCGCGGTCGGGGTCGGCGTAGAAGTGGAACTCGTCCATGACGACCTGGCCCACATCGGCATCCGACCCCTGGCGCAGCGCGAGGTTCGCGAGGATCTCGGCGGTGCAGCAGATGATCGGCGCGTCGGGGTTCACCGATGAGTCACCCGTGATCATTCCGACGTTCGAGGCGCCGAACAGATCGACGAGGGCGAAGAACTTCTCGCTCACCAGGGCCTTGATCGGGGCTGTGTAGTAGGTGCGGCGGCCCTCGACGAGCGCGGCGTAGTGCGCGCCCACGGCCACGAGCGACTTGCCGGTGCCGGTGGGTGTCGACAGGATCAGGTTGTTGCCCGAGACGATCTCGATGACCGCCTCGTCCTGCGCGGGGTAGAGCGTGATGCCGGTCGACTCCGCCCAGTCGACGAACGCCGTGTAGACGGCATCCGCATCGGAGCCCGCAGGCAGGGTCGTCGGGTCGAGCATCATGACTCGATCCTTTCACCCTGCGTGGCGGGCAGCCGTGCAGGATTCAGCACGGGTCCCCGGGATCAGGGCTCCGACCGGCGTTCGCGGCGTTCGGCGGCGATCCCTGCTGAATCCTGTACAGGCTCAGACGGCGGTGGCGGCGCGCAGCGCGATCCGGATCATGTCGCCGAACGTCTGCTCGCGCTCCTGCGCTGTCGTCTCCTCGCCGGTGACGATGTGATCGGACACCGTGCAGATGGCGAGAGCACGGCGCTCGTAGTACGCGGCGAGGGTGTACAGGCCGGCCGCCTCCATCTCGACGCCCAGCACGCCGTGCTTCACGAAGGGCTCGGTGAGCTCCGGTCGCGTGCTGTAGAACTGGTCGCTCGAGAACAGCAGACCGACGTGCACGGCAGCGTCCAGAGGCTCGGCCTCGCTCGCCTCGACCGCCGCACGGAGCAGGCCGAAGTCCGCGACCGGCGCGTAGTCGAGACCGTGGAACCGGGTGCGGTTGATCCCCGAGTCCGTGCAGGCGCCGTTCGCGATGACGATGTCGCGCACCGCGAGCTTCTCCGTCAGGGCGCCGCACGACCCGACGCGCACGATGGTCTGCACGTCGTACTCGTCGAAGAGCTCGTTCGCGTAGATGGCCATCGACGGCTGCCCCATGCCGGATCCCTGCACCGAGACGCGGTGGCCCTCCCAGGTGCCGGTGTAGCCCAGCATCCCGCGGGTCTCGGAGTACAGCTCCGCGTCCTCGAGGAAGGTCTCGGCGATCCACTTCGCGCGGAGCGGGTCGCCGGGGAACAGGACGACGGGGGCGATCTGACCGGGCTCTGCGGCGATGTGCGTGCTCATGGTCTCAGCGTACGAGGTGGGGCTGTGCCGGATTCCGGGAACGCGGAGTCTGCAGCACCTCACCGGAGATGACGGAGATCTCGCGGAATGAAGGAGAGGATGCCGGATTCGCTCCTTCATTCCGGGTGTTCTCCTTCGGACCCGGAGTCGTCGCCGCAGCCGGACCCATCGCCGGAGCGGAAGCCCGATCGGCAGCGGGAGAGCACGGGCGGATGCTCAGCCCTCGCGTCTCCGCACGATCTCGCCGATCCAGGCCGGGGCGAAGGGGGACGTGCAGCCGGGAGCCGTGGGGTAGTCGGCGAGCACCTGAAGCCGTTCGCCGATCTCGAGGGCCCGGGAACGGAGCTGCGGATGGAAGATGCCGATGTTCGCGAGCGTCTCGTTCATCGCCCACTGCAGTCGCTTCGGGGCGTCTCTCAGGTCACGCTCGATGAGGTCCAGCAGATGGTCGAGGTCGAGGCCCTCGGCATCCTTCTGCACCCGCACCGTCGTGAGCGACCAGGCGGCGGCGGCGACCGTCGGGTCGGGATCGTCGAACCAGCGCAGCCGCAGCTCCTCGGCGAGCGGGGTCTTCTTGGCGACGTAGTTCACGAACCAGTCGTTGATCTTCGGCTCGTCGGTCTCGCGCAGCATCGCGTCGAGCTCGTCGGCGGTGAACGCCCGCGGCGAGCAGACCAGAAGCGCGAGCAGGCGGGCGGAGGTGTCGCCCGTCGCCCATAGGTCCTGCGCGAGCGGCTGATCGGTCTTGATGCGCTTCGCCACGGCGCGCAGTCGACTGAGGTTCATGCCGTGATGGTCGCCGCGCTTCTCGTTCGCGGCGCGCATCTTCGGATCCTCGAGCGCGGCGAGCTCGGCCAGCGCCTCGGGAACGGTGAAATCGGACATGGCTCAAGGGTAGGTCGGCGGGCGATCTTCTGCCGGAGCATCCGTTCATAATTCAGCACGGACCGGCGAGAACCCCGCCGTCAGGCCGGAATCAGCACGCGGTCGCCCGCTCATGCTGAATCGTGCACCGCCGCGCGGCTTGTCAAGGGGCACGCGCTCGCACCCCCGACCGCATAGTTTCGTCGAAACCGACGGAAGGAACGGACATGAGCACCGACAGCGGACACGACGACATCAGCACCGACCGGAACGACCTCAGCACCGAGCCGTCGCCCGGCCCCGAGGAGAACGACAACCTCGGCGCCGAGGACAACAAGGGCGAGCCGCCGACGGTCGTCCCGTCGGGGTCGGGCGACGACGAGAGCGACGACGTCCTCGCCGACGACCCCGAACAGGACTGAGTTCCCGCCCGCGGCCGTTCACAACTCCGGACATCAGCGCCCATGAGTCGCCGAATCGGCTCCCGTCGGGCGAGAAGCGCCCCGATCTCCGGAGTTGTGAACGGGAGCGCCGCGCTCAGTCCTCGTCGACGAGCTCGCCCCTGATCCGACGCAGGTCCTCCATGAGCGACCCGATGAGGATCCAGTGCGCCGACGAGGGCGGACGGATCACGAGCGGTGCCGTCAGTGCGGGAATGGCAGACGTGAGCGCGTCGGGCTCGGGGGAGACGTCGGCGATCTGCACGGCCAGCCGCACGTCGTGCCCCGCTCGGCGCAGCTGATCGGCGATCGCGGCGACGGCGGGCTCCTGTCCGATCGAGTCGTCGTAGTGGTCGAAGTAGGCCCTGGTCATGCCGATGGTCTGCGTGACGATCGGCGTGAGCCTGTCGAGCAGCGCCCTCATCTCCACGAGATCCTGCCGGTGGTTCGATCGTCGGGGGTTGAGCGTCAGTGACTCCTCCCCTGCCGCGATCGACGCCTCGGCCGCATCCCGCATCGGACGCAGCAGTCGTACCTCGACCATGAGCTCGAGCAGCTTCTCCGGCGTCTGCGGTTCGGGCAGAGCGTCCGCCAATCGGTCGAGGCTCGCGGCCAGCTCGCTCCCTAGGAGTCCGAGATCGCGGCGGGCGGGACCGACGAGCACGGGCGGCACGATGAGCGCGTTGACGACGATGCCGATGGCCACGCCGATCAGCGTCTCGACGATGCGGGCGAGGGCGTAGTCGGGCGTCGAGCCGAGCGCGAGCACGAGCATCGCCGAGATCGCGACCTGGTTGCCGGTGCCCGGCGTCGCCCGGAACACCCAGGCGACGAGCATCGCGACGACGATCGCGAGCAGCACGATCCAGCTCGGCGATCCGAGCAGCAGGCCGAGCAGCACGGCGATCACAACGCCGACGATCACGCCGATGCTGCGCTCGAGCGCCTTCGACAGGGACTGGTTGATGCTCGGCTGCACGACGAGCAGCGCTGCGATGGCGGCGAACACCGGCAGCTGGCCCGGCACGACCCAGCCCGCGAGCAGCCAGGCGGCGATCGTCGCCGCGGCGGACTTCACCACCTGCAGCAGCGGTGAGCGCTTGGAGGCGCGGATCGCGGCGGGGATGCGCATGCCGACCACGCTACTCGCGCCTCCGGTCACGAGCGGCCGCGGCTGCCTGCCGCCCCGCGGGATCGCATGATAGACGGGCCGACCGGGTTCGTCCACGGGGGAAGCGGTCGTGGGGTTGAGGCGGAGAGTGGGCCACCCCAACCCAGATCAGCGAGGAGCCCCCATGTACTTCCACCTCCAGAACCTCATCAACGACATCGAGGTCGACGAGCCGGATCCCGCCGCGGCGAACGCGCTGCAGGAGGGTCTCGGCGGCCAGTTCGGCGAGATGCGCACGATGATGCAGTACCTGTTCCAGAGCATCAACTTCCGGGGTCCGTCCGGCAAGCCGTACCGCGATCTCATCCAGGGCATCGGCACCGAGGAGATCAGTCACGTCGAGCTGATCGGCACCACGATCTCGCGGCTCCTCGACGGCTCGCCCGAGTACCAGGGCAAGAAGGATGCTCCGGTCGACGCCCCCGGTGCGGGCGGTGCGGTGCCGCTGCAGATCGCGCTCGACCACAGCAACATCCACCACTATCTGGTCGGCGCGCAGGGTGCGCTGCCGGTCGATGCCGCGGGCAACCCGTGGATGGGCAGCTACGTGTACAACTCGGGCAATCTCGTGCTCGACCTGCTGTACAACCTGATGCTCGAGTCGACCGGGCGCCTGCAGAAGTGCCGGCTGTACGAGATGACGTCGAACAAGACCGCGCGCTCGACGATCTCGTACCTGATCGTCCGCGACCAGGCTCACGAGAACGCCTACGCCAAGGCGCTGGAGACCCTCGGGGTGAACTGGCGCACGTCTCTGCCGATCCCGAAGACGAACGCCGAGAGCTTCCCCGAGGTCAAGCGACTGCTCGATCTGGGACTGCAGAGCAAGCAGTACTCGTTCGACCTCGACGACCGGTCCGAGGCGGGCAAGATCTTCCAGGGCATGTCGCCCTCGAACGACGGCACGAATCTCGACGCGAGCGAGCAGGCGCCGGAGGGCGTGCCGAACGTCATCTCGCCCGAGCGTCCCGAGGAGTTCTCGCCGGGTGCGGATGCCGATCTGCGGGCTCTCATCGAGGCGACCGCCGAGATGGAGATGGCGGACATCGACGCCACCTTCGGCCGCATGGCCTGAGGGTCGCAGGATGGTCGGCGCGACCGCCGCTGTCAACCCCGTCGCCGAATCCGCGTATCGGCGGCTGAATGGACCACACGAACACATGACCGACGAACAGTGAGGAGCATCACATGGTGCAGATCATCGAGACCATCGACGTCCACGTTCCCGTCGACATCGCCTACAACCAGTGGACGCAGTTCGAGAGCTTCCCCCAGTTCCTCGACGAGGTGGAGTCGATCACGCAGATCGACGACACCCACACCCGCTGGAAGGTGAACGTCGGCGGCGCGACCCGCGAGTTCGACGCAGAGATCACCGAGCAGCACCCGGACGAGCGGGTGGCCTGGAACAGCATCGGCGGCGAGACGGAGCACGCGGGCGTCGTGACGTTCCACAAGCTCGAAGATCTCACGACCCGCGTGACGGTGCAGATCGACTGGGAGCCCGAGGGGCTCCTCGAGAAGGTCGGCTCGCTCGTGGGCGCAGGCTCGCACGCGGTGAAGAAGGACCTGCAGAACTTCAAGGAGTTCATCGAGAAGCGCGGTGCCGAGACCGGCGCATGGCGCGGCGACGTGGACGCCTGACCCAGACCCCAGGTGACGAGGCCCGGACGACAGCATCGCTGTCTCCGGGCCTTGTTGCGTCCGGGGCGCGCGAGCCCTGGGCGTCTGAGGCGGTCGGATGCAGAAGATAGGGCATCCGTCCGATGCCGGCGGGTCGCCTCAGAGCGGAGCGTGAGGACATCACCCCACAGAGGAGATGTCATGTTCGAGCACCCGTACCTCGCGTACAAGGTCACCGCATTCGACGAGGAGCAGCTGCAGCGCGCGGTCGAGCTCCGGCGGGTCGTGGCCGAGCATCCCGACCAGATCGTCCCGCGTCCTGCGGGCCCGGTGCGGCGGCTGCTCCGGCGGATGCTGCACCACGGCGCGCGCTCCGCGAGCGCAGCCGCATCCGCATCCGTCGACCGCCGTCCGAACCCGGCCCGAGAACCTGCCGCCGCGCGGTGAGCGCCGACCGTCCGCCGACGGCAGCGGGCCTGCCGGATGTCGGAGGGGGGTGGGACGATGAATCCATGTCCCCCTCCGCGTCGAGCACCGCGATGGTCGGCCGTGAGGCCGAGTCCGCGGCCGTGCGTGCGTCGTTCGACCGGGCGCTGGAGGGCACGCCGGTCGCGCTGCTCGTCGAGGGGGAGGCCGGCATCGGCAAGTCGCGTCTGCTGCGCGAGTTCGGGGCCGAGGTCGCGAACCGCGCCGACGTGCACGTCGGGTGGTGCCTCGATCTGGGGGCATCGCGCACGCCGTTCGGGCCGGTGATCGGCATCCTGCGTGCGATCGTCGCGCATCTCGGGGCCGATGCCGTGCGCGACGAGCTGGGCGTCGGCGCACAGGCGCTCGGGATGCTGCTGCCCGAGCTCAACCCCACCGAGCGCAGCCAGACCAGCCCCGACCGAGTGCGCGACGCGATCGCCGCACTGATCGAGGCCGCCGCGGCGCGGAACCCCCAGGTCCTGATGGTCGAAGACCTGCACTGGGCCGACGACTCCACGCTCGCCCTCCTCGCATTCCTGATGCGGACTCTCACGCAGGGGCGCATCCTGATCGTCCTCTCGTGCCGCAGCGACGACGTGCGGCGCGGCGACGCCGTGAGCTCCTTCATCGGGGAGTCCACGCGGTCGCGGCTTCTCGAACGGGTGCAGGTCGACAGGCTCGGCGCCGGTGCCGTGCGCGAGCTCGCGGAGACCATCACGGGCCACCCGCTCAGCGACGCGGCGATCGAGCGCATCCAGGTGCGGGCCGAGGGCGTGCCCTTCTTCGTGGAGGAGATCGTGCTCGAGATGGGTGAGATCGAGCGGGTCGAGGGGATGCTGTCGCGCGAGCTCGCCCAGGCGACGCTGCGCATCTTCCACGCCTACTCGACGATGACGCGCGTGCGGGTGCTGTCGTGGCGGGGTCGTCATGTCGAGGCGGTCCCTGCCACGTCGCAACCCGCCGTGGTACCGTGAAAACGTGTGCGCGTCGGATGCTCCGTCGCGGCACGGGCCGTGAGAGCGGCCATTCAACAGAAAGTAGAAAACACATGGCCACTGGCACTGTGAAATGGTTCAACGCGGAGAAGGGCTTCGGCTTCATCGCTCCTGATGACGGCTCGGACGACCTCTTCGCCCACTACTCGGCAATCGCCGGCTCCGGTTTCAGGGAGCTCCGCGAGAACCAAAAGGTCGAATTCGACGCTGAGCGTGGCCCCAAGGGCATGCAGGCGGCGAACATCCGCGCTCTCTGAGCACGCGCTGACTTCCTGAAGCCGGTCGGATCCTCACGGATCCGGCCGGCTTTCTGCATCCCCGGCGCGGCGAACCGCATCCGGGTGCCGGGATGGATGGAAAACGCGGCGGGGAGTGCCCTCAGGGGGACGTTTTCCATCCATCCCGAGACATGTGCGCCGGTGCGGGGTCGACACCGCATCCGGATGCCGGTGCGGGGCCGGAAGCGCACCGGAACGAGCCGTCGGCGATGCGTCATCGACCCCGCACCGCCCGTGCGCGCCGCGTGGTACGCCGACGACCCGAGATGAGGCTCGCCTAACTTTCTGTTAGATTAGGCCAGGCTTACCAAAGCCTGGCGCCTCTCGAGCGCCGCCCCCTCCTCCCAAACCCGAAGGGAATGCCTGTGCGCACCTCTCGACTCCTCGCGGCCGCCGGTACCGCTGCCGCCCTCGCGCTCAGCCTCGCGGCCTGCGCCACCCCGGCTGCCGACAGCGGCTCCGACTCCGCCGGCATGAACCCGGCCGACGACAGCGCGTTCCCGGTCACGATCGAGCACGTCTACGGCGAGACCACGATCGAGGAGAAGCCCGAGCGCGTCGCCACGATCGCCTGGTCGAACCACGAGGTGCCGCTGGCCCTCGGCATCGTCCCCGTCGGCATGAGCAAGGCCACCTGGGGCGACGACGACGACAACGGCATCCTGCCCTGGGTCGAGGAGAAGCTCGACGAGCTCGGCGGCGACGAGCCCGTGCTGTTCGACGAGTCCGACGGCATCGACTACGAGGCCGTCGCCGACACGAACCCCGACGTCATCCTGGCCTCGTACTCCGGTCTGACGCAGGAGGAGTACGACACCCTCTCCAAGATCGCGCCGGTCGTCGCGTACCCCGAGGTCGCCTGGGGCACCCCGGTCGACGAGATGATCGAGATGAACTCCAAGGCGCTGGGGCTCGAGGCCGAGGGCGAGGCCCTCATCGAGGATCTCCACGCCGCCGCGGAGGCGGCGCTCGAGGAGAACAGCATCCTCAAGGACAAGAAGGTCCTGTTCGCGTACGTCGACCCCACCGACCTCAGCCAGGTCGGCTACTACACGGCCAACGACACGCGCCCCGGCTACCTGCACGACGACCTGGGCCTCCCGCTCCCGTCGATCGTCGAGGAGAACGCCGACAGCGAGGAGTTCTACCTCACCGTCAGCTCCGAGCAGGCCGACGCGTTCGCCGACGTCGACGTCTTCGTCACCTACGGCGACGAGTCGCTCATCGCCACGCTGCAGGCCGACCCGCTGCTCTCGAAGATCCCCGCCGTCGCCGAGGGGCGCATCGCCATCCTCCCCGACGCGACGCCGATCGCGGCCTCCGCGAACCCGTCGCCGCTGTCGATCCCGTGGGGCCTCAGCGACTACCTGGGTCTCCTGGCGGCACCGCTCGCGCAGTGACCCTCCGCGTCACCCTCGCGCACTGAGCTCCACCGTGACCGCTGTCACCATCCCCACGCCGGGCACCGCAGACCTGCGGCGCCCGGCGTGGGCGCGCACCCTCTGGCTCGTCGCCGGAGCGGTCGTGCTCCTGGTGCTCTGCGTCCTCTCCATCTGCTTCGGCGTGCGCGCCGTGAGCGTCGACGACATCTTCGCCGCCCTCGCGGGCCACGACGACACCCTGGCGCAGGCCGCGATCATCAAGCGCTTCCCGCGCACAGTCCTCGCCCTGCTCGTCGGCGCAGCCCTCGCCCTCTCCGGCGCGACCATGCAGGCGGTCACCCGCAATCCGATCGCCGATCCGGGCATCCTCGGCGTCTCGAACGGCGCGTCGCTCGCGGTCGTGTTCGGCCTCGCCTTCTTCGGACTCACGAACCCGTACGCGCAGATGGCGCTCGCGATCTCCGGTGCCGCCGTCGCCGCGACCTTCGTGTACACGGTCGGCTCCCTCGGCCGCGGCGGAGCGACGCCGCTCAAGCTCGCCCTGGCAGGCGCCGCGACGTCCGCGGCGTTCGGCTCCCTCATCAGCGCCGTGATGCTGCCCCGCGTCGACCTGCTGCAGGCGTTCCAGTCCTGGCAGATCGGCGGAGTCGGGGGCGCGGAGTGGCCGCGCATCGCGATCACCGCGCCCGTCCTCGCACTCGGCGCCCTCATCTGCATCGCCAGCGCGCGCGGCATGAACTCCCTCGCGCTCGGCGACGACATGGCCAAGGGCCTCGGCGAGCGCGTCTTCCGCACCCGGCTCGTGTCGGCGCTCGGCGCCGTGATCCTCGCCGGTGCGGCGACGGCGATCGCGGGTCCGATCGGATTCGTCGGCCTCGTCATCCCCCACGTCTGCCGGATGCTGGTCGGCACCGACCACCGCTGGCTCCTGCCGTTCTCTGCGCTGGCGGGATCCGCTCTGCTGCTCGCGAGCGACATCATCGGCCGCGTCATCGCGCCGTCGTCGGAGGAGATCCAGGTCGGCATCATCACCGCGATCATCGGCGCCCCGTTCTTCATCTGGATCGTCCGCCGCACGAAGGTGCGTGAACTGTGAGCATCATGAACCGCCTCGCCCGTTCGCAGATGACCCCGCCCGCACCCGGGAGCGACCAGATCGCGTCGATCATCGCGGGCCGACGCGCGCGTCATCGTCGTCACGCGGTGGCGACGATCGTGCTCGCCGCCCTCGTGGTCGCGCTGTTCACCGTGTCGCTGATGATCGGCAACACCTTCTACCCGCTCGACGAGGTGGTCCGGGTCATGCTCGGCCAGACAGTTCCCGGGGCGTCGTTCACCGTCGGCGAGCTGCGGCTGCCGCGCGCCGTGCTCGCGATCCTCGCCGGCCTGTCGTTCGGCATCGCGGGCGTCTGCTTCCAGACGCTGCTGCGCAACCCGCTCGCGTCGCCGGATATCATCGGCATCTCCGACGGCGCGGGTGCCGCGGCCGTCCTCGGGATCATCGTGCTGTCGCTGAACGGCCCGGTCGTCTCGCTCCTCGCGCTCTGCGGCGCCCTGCTCACGGCCGGGGTCATCTATCTGCTGTCGATCAAGGGCGGCTTCGCCGGCACCCGGCTGATCCTCATCGGCATCGGCATCGCCGCGATGCTGCAGAGCGTCATCTCGTACACGCTGTCGCGGGCGGCGAGCTGGGACATCCAGACCGCGATGCAGTGGCTCACCGGAAGCCTCAACAACGCGTCATGGGACCGCGTCGCCCCGCTCCTGATCGCCGTCGCGATCATCGTCCCGCTCATGCTGTCGCAGGGGCGAGGGCTCGGTGCCCTGCAGCTCGGCGACGACTCGGCATCCGGGCTCGGCGTGCGCGTCACCGCGACCCGCCTGCTGTTCATCCTCGGAGCGGTGGCGCTGCTCGCCTTCGCCACTGCCGCGACCGGTCCGATCGCCTTCGTCGCCTTCATGGCCGGTCCCATCGCGGGCCGCATCACCGGCCCCGGAGCGAACCTGCTCCTGCCGAGCGCCTTCGTGGGCGCTGTGCTCGTGCTGGCCGGCGACCTGATCGGCCAGTTCGCGCTCGGCGCGCGCTATCCGGTCGGCGTCATCACCGGCGTCATCGGCGCCCCGTACCTCATCTACCTGCTCGTCCGCACCAACCGCTCGGGAGGCTCCCTGTGACCGAGGCGCACACCCTGACCGCTGAGTCGGTCACCCTCGCCTACGGCGACCGCACGATCATCGAGAACCTCGATCTGCAGATCGCACCGGGCAAGATCACGACGATCGTGGGGGCGAACGGATGCGGGAAGTCGACTCTCCTGCGCTCGCTCGCGCGCCTGCTCTCGCCCACGGACGGCCAGGTGGTGCTCGACGGCAAGTCGGTGCATTCGCGCCCGACCAAGGAGGTCGCCCGCATCCTGGGACTGCTGCCCCAGTCGCCGGTCGCGCCCGAGGGCATCGCCGTCGCCGACCTCGTGGGTCGTGGCCGGCACCCGCACCAGAAGATGCTCGCGCGCTGGAGCACGCACGACTACGAGGTGGTGGCCGACGCGCTCGCCGCCACCGGTATCTCCGATCTCGCCGACCGCAGCGTCGACGAGCTCTCGGGCGGCCAGCGTCAGCGCGTGTGGATCGCCATGGCCCTCGCGCAGGAGACCGACATCCTGCTGCTCGACGAGCCGACGACCTTCCTCGATGTCGCACACCAGGTCGAGGTCCTCGATCTGCTCACCGACCTCAGCGTCTCGCGCGGCACGACGATCGTCATGGTGCTGCACGACCTCAATCTCGCCGTCCGCTACTCGGACGAGCTCGTCGCGATGAAGGAGGGCCGCGTGCACGTCACGGGGAGCCCGCAGGACGTCGTGACCGCCCAGCACGTCGAAGAGGTCTTCGGCCTCGCGAACCAGATCACGACCGACCCGGTCTCGGGCAAGCCGATGGTCACCCCGATCGGAAGGCATCATGTCCGCTGAGACCAGCACCACCGACCGCCCCACCTACGTGCTGGCCCGTGCCGAGGTGCGCGCCGTCGAGCGCGTCTCGCCGAACTTCGTGCGGGTCACCTTCGGCGGCGCGGAGCTCGACGAGTTCGCGACGCCCGGCAACGTGTTCGACGCGCGGATCAAGCTGATCTTCCCGCCGGCATCCGGCATCCTCCCCGATCTCGACCGCGACACCGATGACTGGTGGGGGTCGTACCTCGCTGTCCCCGAGGCCGAGCGCGGCTCGATGCGCACGTACTCCGTGCGCGAGCTGCGCGTCGACCCGGCATCCGGGACCGAGGTCGACGTCGACTTCGTGCTGCATCTCGCGCCGGGACTCAGCGGGCCGGCGTCGCGGTGGGCCGACGCCGCGGCGGTCGGCCAGGAGCTGTTCGTGATCGGCCCGCGTCGCGGCGCCGTCGGGCACGGCGGCGCGGAGTACGAACCGGGCACCGCGTCGTCGGTGGTGCTCGCCGGCGACGAGACCGCCGCTCCCGCGATCGCCCGCATCCTCGAGGACGCTCCGCGCGACCTCCGCGGCGTCGCCTTCATCGAGGTGCCCTCCGCCGACGACGTGCTGACGATCGACGCCCCCGCTGGCGTCGAGGTGCAGTGGCTGCCGCGCTCCGACGAGCAGCTGCATGGCCTGCGTCTCATCCCCGCCGTGCTCGCCCACCTCGGCGACGCCGACGCGACGGACGACGTCGAGGTCGCGGACATCGAGACCGAGGACCTGCTCTGGGAGACGCCGGACTACTCGGGGCTCGGCGAGGAGATCGCGCGGGCGGATGCTCCGACCGAGCGCTACTTCTGGATCGCCGGCGAGAGCGGCGTCGTCACGACCCTCCGCCGCCATCTCGTGAAGGATCTCGGCATCGACCGCGGGCAGGTCGCCTTCATGGGCTACTGGCGCCGCGGCGTCGCGATGCGCGGCTGAGCCCCGGCATCCGGCTCACCCTCCCGGCATCCGGCCCACCCTCCCCGGCATCTGGCACACCCTCTCGGCATCCGGCGAAGGAGTTCTCACGCGATGAAGGACCGGATGCAGCATCCGGTCCTTCATCGTGGGAGATCTCCGTCAGAACGCGAGACCGCGTCGCGGGCCTACTTCGCGAGGAAGTCCTTCAGGGCGGCGTTGACCTCGTCCGCGTGCGTCCAGAGGAGGCCGTGAGGCGCGCCCTCGACCTCGACGTACTCGGCCGCGGGCACGGCCTGGTGGAACCGGCGCGCAGTGGCGTCGATCGGGAGGATGTTGTCCTTCGTGCCGTGCAGGATCAGGGTGGGCTTGCCGGCGTCGCGAACGGCCTCGACATCGCCGCGGAAGTCCTCGATCCATGCCGGGACGACCGCGTAGGCGGCGACGGGCGCGCTGCCGACCGCGACGTTCCAGCTGCCGGTGACGGCTTCCTGGCTGATGCGCGAGCCGAGGTTCTCGTCGAGGTTGTAGAAGTCGTTGTAGAACTGGGTGAACCAGGCGAAGCGGTCGCCCTTCGCGGCTGCGGCGATGCCGTCGAAGACGTCCTGCGGAACGCCCTCGGGGTTGTCGTCGCGCTGCACGAGGAACGGCTCGAGCGAGGCGAGGAAGGCGAGCTTGGCGACGCGCTCGTGCCCGTACTTCGCGACGTAGCGGGCGAGCTCTCCGGTGCCCATCGAGAAGCCGACGAGCACGACGTCACGCAGGTCGAGGGTCTCGAGCACGGTGTTCAGGTCAGCGGCGAAGGTGTCGTAGTCGTAGCCGGCGTTCACCTTGGACGAGCCGCCGAAGCCGCGGCGGTCGTACGTGATGACGCGATAGCCCTGGGCCAGGAGCTCGCGGGTCTGGCGTTCCCAGCTGTGGCCGTCGAGCGGGTAGCCGTGGATCAGGACGACCGGCTGACCGGACCCCTGATCCTCGTAGTACAGCTCGATCGGGGTGCTGTTCTCGTTTCCGACGGTGATGTAGCCCATGATCCTGATCCTTCCGGTTGGGGTGAGAACGATCGTTCTCGCTCGATGTGATCAATCTAGAGAACGTTCGTTCTCATGTCAAGTACACTTCTGGGTATGACCGAAGAAGACGCCCGGGAGCGCATCCTCTCCGCCGCCGACGAGCTGTACTACCGCAAGGGATACGCCGCCGTCGGCATGGACGAGCTGCGCAGTGCCGCCGGCGTGTCGCTCCGACGGCTCTATGCGCTGTTCCCGTCGAAGACCGACATCGTCGAGGCGGTCCTCGTTCGCAAGCACGCGGAGTGGGAGTCCGGGCTGACAGGGGCGGTGGCGGATGCCGGCGATGATCCGCGCGACCGACTCCTCGCCGTCTACGGGTACCTCGAGGACTGGTTCTGCACCGACAGCTTCCGCGGCTGCGCGTTCATCAACGCCTTCGGGGAGCTCGGCGGCACCAGCCCGGAGATCGCGGACATCGTGCGCAACCACAAGGCGTCGTTCCAGCAGTACATGGCCGGACTCGTCACGGATGCCGGTGCTCCGGCATCCCTCGCCGCCCAGCTCTCGATCCTCGCCGAGGGCGCACAGAGCACCGCGGCCATCTCGGCGGACCCGAAGGTCGCGGTCCAGGCGCGCGGCGCGGCCGAGATCCTCATCGCCGCCGCCGTCGCCGCCTGACCGCCGACCGGTCGTTGAGCGCCGACCCGCACCCTGACCGCCGACTCACGCCCTGACCCGCACCCTGGCCGGGGACCCGGTCGCGTGCTCCGCCCGCCGGGCCGACGCGACGGGCGGACTTCTCCGTGTCGGGCGGACGGATGCGGAAAGAGCATCCGCCCTACGCGGTGTCCTCCGCCCATCACGAGGACGCCGTCCCCCAGCGAGCGGTATCCGATTTAGCTAGCCTGGCTAGCTGTTCGCTCGGCGAGAGTCAAGGGCCTGTGCCGCGGGCGCGTGCGCGCGTACCGTGCGGAGCATGGAATCCCGGACGCAGGACATCGCCCGCCAGACCGTGATCATCGCCTCGGCGACATTCATGCTGATCGCCGCCGCCGTCGGATCCGGCGCGTTCGGCGGCACCTCGGTGAACGAGCTGCAGGACGGAGCGCTGTCCGCGCAGGGCTCGTACCTGGCACCGGCCGGTCCTGCCTTCTCGATCTGGTCGCTGATCTACATCGGCCTCATCGCGTACACGGTGTGGCAGGCGCTTCCGGCGCAGCGGTCCGACGAGCGGCAGCGCCTGGTCGGCTGGTGGATCGCCGGGACCATGATCCTCAACGGGCTGTGGCTCGTGACGGCGCAGTTCCTCACGCTGCCGCTGACCGTGCTCGTGATCGCCCTGCTCCTGGCGGCGCTGGCCCGGGTCATCATCCTGCTGAACCGTCACCGGCCGCGCACCATCGCCGAGCGCATCGTGGTCGACGGGTCGAACGGCCTGCACTTCGGATGGGTCACGATCGCGACCGTCGCCAACACCTCCGCGTGGCTGACGCAGATCGCGCCGGCGAGCTGGGCCGACAACGCCGACGCCTGGGCGGTCGCCGTGCTCGTCGTCGTCCTCGTCATCGGCGTCGCCAGCGCGCTCCTCACGAAGCGCATCGCGCCGTCCCTCGCCACGGCCTGGGGCCTCGCCTGGCTGGCGGTCGGACGTCTGACCGACGAGCCCGACAGCACCGTCACCGGGATCGTGGCCATCATCGTCGCCGTCCTGCTGGTCGTCGCCGGCTTCATCGGCACGCTGCGGGCTCGCCGGGCCGCCGTCCGAGCCTGAGGCGGGGCGACTCGGCGTTCACAACTCCGCAGATTCAGGGCGAGTTCTCCGGGGACACCGGTGTCCTGGACCGACTTCGCCCGTTCTTCCGGAGTTATGAACGCGCAGCCGAGCGAGCCGTGACGGCATCGCACGTGGCAGGCTTCTGCCATGGATGTGACGATCACCCGAGCGCGCCCCGAGATCTGGCGGCGTTATCGGGACCTCCGGCTCGCGGCGCTCGCGGAGTCGCCGGAGATGTTCGGC
The DNA here is from genome assembly GCF_001650405.1 of Microbacterium sp. H83. Lineage (GTDB taxonomy): Bacteria > Actinomycetota > Actinomycetes > Actinomycetales > Microbacteriaceae > Microbacterium. The sequence goes on from NZ_LWCU01000010.1 coordinate 20,504, forward strand.
TCGACGTGGCAGCGGGAGGTCGACTTCGATGACGAGGTCTGGCAGACCCGGGCGTCGCATCCGGGCGCGTTCCTCGCCGACATCGACGGCGTCGACGTCGCGATCGGCGGCGTCTACGAGACGGGCGGCCGCTGGGTGATCAACGGCGTCTGGGTCGCTCCTGACCAGCGCGGACGCGGAGCGGTGGATGCGATCGTCGAGGCGTGCGTCGGTTTCGTCGCCTCCCGCGGCGCGGAGGTGATCCATCTCGGCGTCATCGCGGACAACGCCCGAGGCGTCGCCGCCTACCGACGGCTCGGATTCGTGCCGGACGGCCGGAGCGAGACGCTCGCCGACGGCAGGCTCGAGATCATGATGTCGCGTCCCGTCGGTCCGCGCCGCGATGACCCGTAGACCCCGCCGAGCCGAGCCCGGACTCAAGCCCGAGCCCCAGACCTCGCGCCGCGAGCCCGACACCGCGCCCGAGCCCCAGCCCCGATCCCCGAACCCGGAACGGCGCGAAGGCTCAGAGGACGAGCCGGTAGCCCATCCCGGACTCGGTGAGCAGATGCACTGGAGCGCCCGGCGACTCCTCGAGCTTCTTGCGCAGCTGCGACATGTACAGGCGGAGGTAGCCGGAGTCCGACACCTGCTCGCTGCCCCAGATCTCCTTGAGCAGATCTTGCCGGGTGACCAGAGCTCCGGGATGCCGGGCGAGGTGCTCGAGCATCCTCCACTCGGTCGGGGTGAGGTGCACGCGCGCGCCGCCGCGGGTGACGGCCTTCGCCGCGAGGTCGACCACCACGTCGCCGAAGCCCACCGTCGACTCGCCGCCCGCGGGGACCGACCGCCGCGACAGGGCGCGCAGCCGGGCGAGCAGCTCGTCGACCTGGAACGGCTTGGTGACGAAGTCGTCGGCCCCGGCATCCAGCGCCTCGACCTTGTCCGCCGAGCCGGTGCGCCCGGAGACGACGATGATGGGCACGTTGGTCCATCCCCGCAGCGCCTGGATGACCTCGATGCCGTCGAGTCGCGGCATGCCGAGGTCGAGCATGATGATGTCGGGGTGGGTCTGCGCGGCCGCGGCGACGGCCGCGGCTCCGTCGGGGGCGACGACGACCTCGTAGCCGTGAGCGGCGAGGGTGATGCGCAGCGCCCGCACCATCTGCGGGTCGTCGTCGGCGATGAGGAGCTTCACTCCGTCTCCTCCAGGTGCGTGAGATCGGGCTCTCCGGCGAGGGGGAGCGAGATGACCATGGTGAGTCCACCGCCGGGGGTTTCCTCGGGTGTCAGAGTACCGCCCATGCCCTCGGTGAATCCGCGCGAGAGCGCGAGTCCGAGGCCGAGACCGGTGGTGTTGTCGGTGTCGCCGAACCGCTGGAACGGCTGGAAGATCTCGTCGCGCTTCTCGGCGGGCACGCCCTGACCGCGGTCGATGATCCGGATCTCCGCGCGCTCGCCGAGGGCGCTGGTGGAGACGATGAGACGCGTGTCGGCGGGCGAGTGCCGGTGGGCGTTCGCGATGACGTTGACGAGCACCCGCTGCAGCAGCACGGGGTCGGCCGAGACGGCGGGCAGCGAGGGGTCGAGCGCGAGCTCGACGTCGTCGGGACCGAGGTCGAGCTCGTCGACGGCCGCGAGGATCGGCCCCGCGACGTCGAGTCGCATCGTGGAGACCGCGAGCACGCCGGCCTGGACGCGGCTGACGTCGAGCAGGTCGGTCACGAGCGAGGAGAGCGTCGCGAGGCTCTCGTCGGCGGTCGCCAGCAGCTCCTCCCGGTCGGATGCCGACAGCGACTGCGCCGCCCGGAGTCCGCCGATCGCGGCGACGGCCGAGGCCAGCGGACGACGCAGGTCGTGGCTCACCGCCGAGAGCAGGGCGCTGCGCACCTGGTCGGTCTCGGCGAGCGCGGCCACCTCGCGCGCCGTCGCCCGCAGGTCGGTGTGCTCGATGGCGGCGGCGAGCTGCGCGACGATCGCATCGAGGAGTCGCCGGGCCGGGGTGTCGAGGGGTTCGCCGTGCAGCTCGAGCACCGCGGGCGACGACCCGCCGGCCCCGACCGGGATGCTGGTCGCCCGTCCGTCCGCCACGGGTTCGCCGTCGCTCGCGAGCACCTCGCCGTCGGGTGCGAGCAGACGCACGCCGCTCAGGCCGAACGCCTCGCGCGTGCGGGTCACGAGCGCGAGCACCGCGTTGTCGCCGCGCAGCACGTTGCCGGCCACCGCGGCCAGCAGCTCGGCCTCGGCCGCGGCCCGCTGCGCGGTGCGGGCACGCCGCGCAGCCTGGTCGACGATGATGCTGACGAGCACCGCGATGATGACGTACAGCGCCAGGGCGAGGACGTGCAGGGGATGCGCGATCGTGATCGTGAAGATCGGCGCCACGAACAGGAAGTCCAGGGTGATGCCCGAGAGCACGGCGGCGAAGACGGCCGGACGCAGGCCGCCGACGAGCGCGACGACCACGACCAGGAGCTGGAACGCGAGCACCTCGACCGTGATGGACTCCGGGCTGCGGTAGGCGAACATCGCCCAGGACAGCAGCGGTCCGAAGACGAGCGCCACCGCGAATCCGAGCAGCTGCCGCCGCCAGCCGAGCGCCCCGCCGGTGATGCGGGGGAGGGCGACGCGTCCGCCCGCCGCGGCATGCGTGACGATGTGCACGTCGATGTCGCCGGAGCGGCGGATCACCTCGGAGCCGATGCCCGGTCCGGTGATCGCGGCGGCGAGCCGACCGCGTCGACTGACGCCGATGACGAGCTGTGTGGCGTCCGCGCCCTGGGCGAACTCGACGAGCGTGCCGGGGATGTCGTCGCCGATGATCTGGTGGAAGCTGCCGCCGAGCGACTCGACGAGCGTGCGCTGCGCTGCGAGGGCTCCCGGCGTCTCGTCGCGCAGCCCGTCCTGGGCGGCGACGTGCACGGCGAGCAGCTCCCCGCCGGCCGACCGGGCGGCGATGCGGGCCCCGCGGCGCAGCAGCGTCTCGCCTTCGGGTCCGCCGGTGAGGGCGACGACCACGCGCTCGCGCGCCTGCCAGGTCCCCTCGATGCCGTGGTCGGCGCGATACGACCGCAGGGCGCTGTCGACCTCGTCGGCCAGCCAGAGGAGGGCGAGTTCTCGCAGCGCGGTGAGATTGCCGAGGCGGAAGTAGTTCGACAGAGCCGCGTCGATCCGTTCGGCGGGGTACACGAGGCCGGCTGACAGGCGGTCGCGCAGGGACTGGGGGGCGAGGTCGACGACCTCGATCTCATCGGCGGCGCGCACGACGGCATCCGGGATCGTCTCCTGCTGGGCGACGCCGGTGATCTTCTCGACCACGGCGTTGAGCGACTCGATGTGCTGCACGTTGACCGTGGTGACGACGTCGATCCCGGCGCTCAGGAGGGCTTCGACGTCCTGCCAGCGCTTCACGTGCGCGGACCCGGGGGTGTTCGTGTGCGCCAGCTCGTCGACGAGGGCGATCTCGGGGCGGCGGGCGAGCACGGCGTCCAGGTCCATCTCGCTGAGCGGAACGCCGCGGTGCAGGTCGGTGCGGCGGGGCACCTCGGGGATGCCGATGGTCTGCGCCGCCGTCGCCGCTCTCTCGTGAGTCTCGACGATCGCGATGACGACGTCGCGCCCTTCGTTCAGCAGTCGGCGTCCCTCGGCGAGCATCTCGTAGGTCTTGCCGACTCCGGGGGCTGCTCCCAGCAGCACCCGCAGTCGACCGCGCCGCGCGTGGCGATCTCCGCTCATTCGCCCTCCCGCTCATCGAGCGCGAGATTGAGTTCGGCGACGTTGATGCGCTCCTCGCCGAGGAATCCCAGATCCCGCCCTTGAATCCTAGACTCCACGAGGCTGCGCACCTCCTGTTCGGGCAGGTCGCGCGCCTCGGCCACCCTGGCCACCTGGAGCAGGGCATACGCGGCGCTGATGTGCGGGTCGAGGCCCGAGCCGGATGCCGTCACGGCGTCCGCCGGCACCTCCGACGGCTCGACGCCCTCGCGCTCGGCGATCGCGGTCCTGCGCTCCTCGATCGCGGCGACGAGGTCGGCGTTCTCGGGGCCCAGGTTGCTGCCGCTGGAGCTCGTACCGTCGTACCCGTCGCCGGCGGCGGAGGGACGGGACTGGAAGTACTCCGGCAGCGCCTCGCCGTCGGCATCCGTGAAGGACTGTCCGATCAGCGCGCTGCCCTTGTCGTCGGGGAGCGGGGAGCCGTTCGCCTGGAACGGCAGAAGGAGCTGCCCGAAGCCGGTGACGACGAGCGTGTAGCCGACGCCGAGCACCAGGGTGAGGACGAGCATCGCGCGGACGGCGACACCGGCGGTGCGGACCGCGGTGCGGGTGGAGGACATGAGGTGCCTTTCAGGAGAAACGGTGTGTCAGAGGACCGGCACTTCGGGGGCCGACACGCCAGTCGAAGGACCGGCGGGGGCTTCTCGGCCGACGTGTGGTGTGTCGGCCCCCGAAATGGGCGAAGGGGCGGGGACGGGGTGAGACGGGAGCGGGCCTCGGGCGGGGCGCGCGTCAGAACCCGGGGATGAGGCTCACCACCAGGTCGATGAGCTTGATGCCGACGAACGGCGCGATGACGCCGCCGAGGCCGTAGACGAGCAGGTTGCGCTGCAGGATCTGCGACGCGCTCGCCGGCCGGTACTTCACACCCCGGAGTGCCAGCGGGATGAGGAACACGATCACGATGGCGTTGAAGATGATCGCGCTGGTGACGGCGGATGCCGGGGAGTGCAGCTGCATGATGTTGAGCGCCGCGAGACCCGGGAAGACGCCCATGAACATCGCCGGGATGATGGCGAAGTACTTGGCGATGTCGTTGGCCAGCGAGAACGTGGTGAGCGCGCCGCGCGTGATGAGCAGCTGCTTGCCGATGCGCACGATGTCGATGAGCTTGGTGGGGTCCGAGTCGAGGTCGACCATGTTGCCGGCCTCCTTCGCGGCCGACGTGCCCGTGTTCATCGCGACGCCCACATCGGCCTGGGCGAGAGCGGGAGCGTCGTTCGTCCCGTCGCCGGTCATGGCGACGAGACGGCCGCCCTCCTGCTCGCGCTTGATGAGCTCGAGCTTCTGCTCCGGAGTGGCCTCGGCGAGGAAGCCGTCGACGCCCGCCTCGTCGGCGATCGCGGCGGCGGTCAGCGGGTTGTCGCCGGTGATCATGACCGTGCGGATGCCCATGCTGCGCAGCTCCTCGAACCGCTCGCGGAGGCCGTCCTTGACGATGTCCTTGAGGTGCACGACGCCGAGCACGCGGGCTTCGCCGGTGTTCATCCGGCTGGCGATCGCACGATCGGCTGGCGGCTCGCCGGCATCCGTCCCGCCATCCGTGAATCGACCGGCCATCCGGACCTCGGAGGTCGACCGGCCATGCCGGACGGCGACGACCAAGGGGGTTCCGCCGCTCGAGGCGACGCCGTCGGTGAGCGCGGTCAGCTCGGCATCCGTCTCGAGACCGAGCCAGGCGGCGATGGCCGAGCCGGCACCCTTGCGGATCTCCGTGCCGTCGGCGAGGTCCAGACCCGACATGCGCGTCTGCGCCGTGAAGGGCACGACGACGGCATCCGCCGGCTCCTCGACGCGGATGCCGCGCGCGGCCGCCAGCTCGACGATCGATGCGCCCTCGGGCGTGGGGTCGGCGAGCGACGACAGGGCGGCGAGACGAAGCAGCTCCGCGGCGTCGACCCCGGTGAGGGGGAGCACCTCGTGGGCGCGGCGGTTGCCGTAGGTGATGGTGCCGGTCTTGTCGAGGAGCAGGGTCGTGACGTCTCCGGCGGCCTCGACCGCCCGACCCGACATCGCGAGCACGTTGCGCTGCACGAGACGGTCCATTCCGGCGATGCCGATGGCCGAGAGCAGGGCGCCGATCGTCGTCGGGATCAGGCAGACGAGCAGCGCGATGAGCACCGGGATGCTGACGGGCGAGGCCGCATACGACGCGATCGGGTTGAGGGCCAGAACCACGACGACGAAGACGATCGACAGGCTCGCGAGCAGGATGTTGAGCGCGATCTCGTTGGGCGTGCGCTGACGGCTCGCGCCTTCGACGAGAGCGATCATGCGGTCGACGAACGTCTCGCCGGGCTTCGACGTGATGCGCACGACGATGCGGTCGGACAGCACGCGGGTGCCGCCGGTCACCGCGCTGCGGTCGCCGCCGGACTCGCGGATGACCGGCGCGCTCTCGCCCGTGATGGCCGACTCGTCGACCGTGGCGATGCCGGCGACGATGTCGCCGTCTCCCGGGATCAGGTCGCCCGCAGCGACGATCACGATGTCGTCGCGCTGCAGCTCGGCCGAGGAGACCTCGACCGTCTCGGAGCGCTCCGCGCCGGCATCCGCTGCGCTGTCGTACCGCACCACACGGCGCGCCATGGTGCTGGTGCGCGTCTTGCGCAGGCTCGCCGCCTGCGCCTTTCCGCGGCCCTCGGCGACCGACTCGGCGACGTTCGCGAAGAGAACGGTCAGCCACAGCCAGATCGCGATGCCCCAGGTGAACAGCGCGGGCACCGGGGTGCCGCCCGACTCGGCGGGGCCGCCGAGGAACGGCTCGGCGATCGCCAGAACCGTCGTGAACGCGGCGCCGACCCAGACGAGCAGCATGACCGGGTTGCGCACGAGGGCTGCCGGGTTGAGCTTGCGCAGCGCTCCGGGCAGTGCCTGTGTCAGCTGCGCCCAGCCGAACGAGCGCGGCTGCGCGGCGGTGGCGGACGCCTCGGCATCCTGCTGTTCCGACGGGGTCTCGGAGGGTGTGGTGATGAGGGTCATGTCAGACGAGTCCTTCAGCGAGGGGTCCCAGTGCGAGCACGGGGAAGTAGGTGAGAGCGGTGATGATGACCGCGACGGCCGAGAGCAGGCCGACGAACTGCGGTCGGTGGGTGGGCAGGGTGCCGGTGGTCTCGGGGATGCGCTGCTGCGCGGCGAGCGAGCCGGCGAGGGCCAGCACGAGGACGATCGGGATGAACCGCCCGAGCAGCATCGCGACGCCGAGCGCGGTGTTGAACCACGGGGTGTTCGCGGTGAGTCCCGCGAACGCCGAGCCGTTGTTGTTCGCGGCCGACGTGAAGGCGTAGAGCACCTCGCTCATCCCGTGCACGCCGGGGTTCAGGATGCTGGTGGCCTCGACGTCGGCCCGGATGCCGGGAATCGCGAAGCTCAGCGCCGTGCCGGCCAGCACGAGGGTGGGCGTGACGAGGATGTACAGGCTCGCGAGCGTGATCTCCTTCGGGCGGATCCGCTTGCCGAGGTATTCGGGGGTGCGGCCGACGAGCAGGCCGCCGACGAACACCGCGATGACGGCGAGCACGAGCATCCCGTAGAGGCCCGAGCCCACGCCGCCGGGGGCGACCTCGCCGAGCATCATGTTGAGCATCGGCATCATGCCGCCGAGCGCCGTGTACGAGTCGTGCATGGAGTTGACCGCGCCGGTCGATGTCAGGGTGCTTGCGCTGCCGAACAGCGTCGAGCCGAGGATGCCGAAGCGCACCTCCTTGCCCTCCATCGCCGCACCGGCGAGTTCAGGGGCGCTCCCGCGTCCGGCGAGTTCGAGCGCCGAGAGCGCGAAGGTCGAGATGAGGAAGATCGTGCCCATGACAGCGGCGATCGCGTAGCCCTGGCGGTTGTCGCCGATCATGCGGCCGAACGTGCGCGGAAGCGCGAACGGGATCATGAGGATGAGCAGGATCTGGAGGAGGTTGGTCCAGCCGGTCGGGTTCTCGAACGGATGCGCGGAGTTCGCGTTGAAGAACCCGCCGCCGTTCGTGCCGAGAAGCTTGATGGCCTCCTGCGAGGCGACCGGTCCGCCGGGGATCGTCTGTGTGCCGCCCGACACCGTGGTCACGTCGGTGAAGCCGGCGAAGTTCTGGATGACACCGCCCGCGATCAGCGCGAGAGCGCCGAGCACGGCGATCGGCAGCAGGATGCGGCCCAGCCCGCGGATCAGGTCGACCCAGAAGTTGCCGATAGTGGTCGACCCGCGTCGGGCGAATCCGCGGATCAGCGCGACCGCGACGGCCAGGCCGACGGCGGCCGACACGAAGTTCTGCACGGTGAGACCGGCGAGCTGCACGGTGTAGCCCATGGTCTGCTCGGGCGAGTAGGACTGCCAGTTGGTGTTGGCGACGAAGGAGGCCGCGGTGTTGAACGCCAGGCCCTCGGGGACCGCGGGGAGGCCGAGCGACTCGGGCAGGAACGCCTGAAGGCGCTGAAGGCCGTACACGAGGAGGAGGCCGACGACGGAGAATGCGATGACGCCTCGGGCGTAGGCTCGCCACGTCTGCTCGGAGGACGGGTTCACGCCGATCACGCGGTAGACGCCGCGCTCGATCTTCAGATCCCGCGGGGAGCTGAAGACGTGAGCCATGTGGTCGCCGAGCGGGCGGTACAGCAGCACGATCGCGACGATGAGGACGGCCGCCTGGAGGACGCCGAACCAGATGTCCGCTCCGCCCATCAGAACTTCTCCGGAGCGACGAGGGCGACGACGAGGTAGACGACCGCGGCGACAGCGAGGGCGGCGGCGAGGATCTCGAAGACGATCACGAGCGTTCCACCGCCTTGGCGACGAACGAGACGAGGGCGAACAGCGCGAGAGTCAGCGTGATGTAGATGATGTCGAGCACGAGACTCGATACAACTCCTGCGCGGGTCGGCGTTCCGCGATCCTCACGCTTTGCCTACAGCGGTATGCAGGGATGCATGCGGGATGCTCACGAGCGGGCCGAGTCCCGGCGATGGCGTTCGTCCCCCGGCCCGCCCGCGAAGGAGATCTCCCGGAATGAAGGGCGGGATCCGGCATCCGCCCCTTCATTCCGGGAGATCTCCTTCACGACGCCAGCGAGGCGGTCAAACGGTCCGTCGACGCATGCATCGACCACCGGGTATGACGCGGCGGGTCGGATGGCGTGAGCGAAAGTTCCCGGGCATCAGCTGACCCGCGCGTTCGCGTCCGCTTGTCGATGAAGAGTGTCGGTCTGCCCGGTGGGGTGTCGTGGACGAATCAGGCCGGCGCCGTGACATGGTCGTTCCCCGACCTCTCGGGTCACGGCCTGATCACCCGCTCGGGTGGGACGAACAGTGCGCTGCTGTTGTGGGACCCGTTCGGGCAGCCGGTGGATCCGGTGACGTTCGCTCTCGGCACAGCATCAGCGGACGACACCGGACAGGTCGCCGGGAATACCCTCTGGCATCAGGGTGCACTCAAGCCAGCCGAATCCGCCGGGTCGACGCTCGTTGTCGAGATGGGCGCCCGGCTGTACGTCCCCGCGTTCGGACGGTTCCTGCAGGTCGACCCCATAGAGGGCGGTGTCGACAACGACTACGTTTGGCCACCCGACCCCATCAACCAGCACGACTTGAGTGGCAAAGCCGTCCCGCTGATCGCGTTGGCCGCTGCCCTCGTCAGGCTCGTCGTCAGCCTCGTGAGTGGCACATCCACCCTGGTCCTGGCGCGCTCGATCAAGTCCAGACCGATTCCGAAGACGCCACCGGCGCAACGAACGACGCGGCTCACGACGACCAATGGCGTCACCGTCCCGATTCCGCAACCGACCTGGTTCCGCAAGGACAAGAGCTACATGGTCTATGAGATCTTCAACACCAGGACAAACGAAACATGGAAGTACGGAATCACCAGTGCTGAGCCGGTGGGTGCACGTCCCCAAGCCCAGATAAGCACCTGCGAAGCGAAATCCAATGGCGACCGCTGCGACTGGATTTCACTCCAGGAGAATGTGGCTGGATACTATAACGCTCGGCTTTGGGAAGACAGCTACATCGCCGCCTATGTTGGCTTCCATGGTGTCTGTCCGCCGGGTCAGGTAACGAGTTGCAAATAGGAGTAGTGATGAGTCGATTGACGCCTGATCAGCTGACAGAGCGTGCCGATGCGATCGGGCGCCTCGGAGCGTTGGAGGCACACGGATTCTTCGGCGGGCACACCTCGGAGGGCCATGCGGTGCGGGTTGTGTTCCGCAAGGGGCGGCGGTTCGATGACCTTGTGCTGTTCCAGCGCGATGAGGGTGGTTTATCGGGTGTCGGTGCTCCCCCGGGGGGTGAGTTCCGGGTGCTGGACGCCTGGAACTTCCTCATCCCCTCCGAGTGGGGCCCGGTCGTGGTCCAGGACCGTATCCTTCCCACGGCGTTCGCGGACCCGGTCGCCTGGGTGAGGTCAGTGACGGGAAGCGTCGAGATCCCTGAATGGGGCGTCGACAAGCCGTCGCGATCGTTGATGGAGGACGACCGATTCTGGTCGTTGATCGACCTGCTCGGCGGATCGCTGGAGGACGAGGCGATCGCCGAGCTGTCCGACGCGTTGGAGGCGTTGGAGTACCCGGACATCGTCCGCTTTCGAGACACGCTCGTCGCACGCCTGCGCGAGCTCGATCATCCCCTCAACACCGTCGGATCGGGGGACGGCGACGAGCGGGTGATCAGTGCGGACGCGTCGTTGTACTACCGGTGCGAGATCGTCGCGGCCGGGCGAGACGTGTTCCGTGATCATCTCGAGCACCCCCGGCCCGGTGAGGGCCTCGCGGGCACGGACGGGGAGGCGCTGCTCGGGATCGCAGAGGACGCCTCGGTCAGCAGGATGCCGGCACCCGAAGTGTCGATCGAGACCGGAACGAACCCTCAGCACTGGCCTGATGCGCCCGAACCACCGCGCGATCCGTCCACGACGATTCCGAGCCCCGGCCCCTTCTCGTACGACATCCAGATCTCCCGACTGCGCCTTGCTCCGCCGAGTCTGCGGGCGCATATCGTGTGGACGGCCTACGCGACGACCGCCGAGGGGACGGTGCGTGAAATCATGGGCTGCGTCGCACAGGGGACTGTCGCAGCGGCCCGTGAAGAAGTCATCGCCTACGTCCGATCGATACTGCGTGCAGACGAAGTCCTCTACCCTGACGTGGTCGTCTATCGCCCGGGAATCGACGGAGTCGCGAACGGTAATCAGTTGTCTGGGGTGACTCGCCGCAGTCGACTGAGCATGGACGAATACGTCCAGAGGTACTACACGGGTGAATTGCTCCCGCCCGGGCTGCAGAAAGCGGGCGAATAAGCGCCGGTCGGCCGATGGTCATCGAGGACGATAAGGGGAGGTTCAGCAGTGGATGAAGAGATGGGGGGAGAGTGATGACGCCAAGCGACGCTACGGCCCTCTTCACCTCGCTGAGTGACGTTCATGGCCAAGGGCCTCTTGAAAGCGGGCTGTGGTGCTCAAGCGGGGTGGGGGTGGTGAAGTGATCAATCCTGGGATCATCTTGCCGACGCCTCCGCTGGCACTCAGCCTCCAAGAGCTACTCGAGTGTTGGGCGTTGGGTTCGTGCCGTTCGGGCTTTGGGTCATCGGCGGCGCGATAGTGGCGTTAGTACAGCACCTCGGCTCGCACCGCCTCAATGAGTGCCTCCGGTGAAGTGCGCGGTCTGCTCTGCCGATCCGAAATGACGCCGGACAGGCTGCCGGAAACACGCTTCGGTATCAGACGACGGCGTTCAACCGTATTGAGATCGGGCTGACGAACGGCGAGCTGTGGCGGTTCACCATCGTTCCGTTCAACGGCTCAGGCATGCGCGGCGCAACAGTGGACGAAGCGCTTTCCGTCATCGCCGGTCTGGACCGGGCGCGCGAAGACGCCGGGCAGGGCGGGTGACGCCCTACACTCAGCGAGTGAGCGCGACGCGACGGCGGTGGGGAGCGGGGACGACCATCGTCCTGGCGCTGATCGCCGCTGCGGTGGTCTGCATCGTCTCCGGCATCCTTCCCCGAGCGGATGCCGGTGCGCTGGGCGCTCGCATCGCGCCGGTGCTCGGGTTCGTCGTCGCGATCACGATCGTCGCCGAACTCGCCCGTGACGCGGCGGTGTTCGATGTCGTCGCGCAGCGCCTCGCCCGGTGGGGCCGCGGCAGGGTGGTGCTCCTCTGGGTGGCGGTCGTCGCCCTCGCGGTCGTGAGCACGGTGTTCCTGTCGCTCGACACCACCGCGGTGATCGTGACACCCGTGGTCGTCGTGCTCGCGCAGAGCGTCGGCATCCCGCCGCTGCCCTTCGCGCTCGTGACCGTGTGGCTGGCGAACACGGCATCCCTCGCTCTGCCGGTCTCGAACCTCACCAATCTGCTGGCGGCGCGCGCCATCGGCGACGACCCCGTCTCGTTCCTCGCGCTGAGCTGGGCGCCGACCCTCGTCGGAGTGCTCGTCCCCGTGCTGATCCTCACGCTGCGCCACCGACGCACGCTGTTCACGACGTACCGCCCGCCGTCGGGCGGCGCGGTGTCCGACCGCATCCTGTTCTGGGGAGCATCCGGCGTCCTCCTCGTGCTCATGCCGGTGCTCGCTCTGACCCATGACGTGTGGATACCCGCGACAGCCGCCGCGATCGTCCTCATCGTGCTGTTCGGCATCCGTCGTCGACACGTGCTGCGCCTGTCGCTCGTGCCCTGGCAGGCGATCGGGCTCGCGACCGCGCTGTTCGTCCTCGTCGAGACCGCGCACGCCACCGGGATCCTCGACGTGCTCGCCGTGCTCGCGACGGAGGGCCACACGATCCCCGAGCTGCTGCGGCTCTCCGCTGCCGGCGCGCTCGCCGCGAACGCGGTGAACAACCTGCCCGCGTACCTGATCCTCGAGCCCGCGGCCGGCGACCCGGTCGCGCTCATGGCACTGCTCATCGGCGTGAACCTCGGCCCGCTCGTCACGCCGTGGGCGTCGCTCGCGACCCTGCTGTGGCACCACCGCGTCGTCTCGCTCGGCGTCGAGATCCGCTGGGGAAGCCTCATGCTCTGGGGTGCGATCGTCGCGGTGCCGACCGTGCTCGCCGCGACCCTCGTGCTCGCGCTGGTGGCCGGCTGATCCGGCAGCGGCTCAGCGCGCGGGCCACTCCTCCGCGAGGATGCCGTAGTTCATCCCGTCCAGCCATGCCCCCGATCGGTGCAGCGCCGTCTTGCGACTGAACTCCTCGCGGCGCATGCCGAGACGCTCCATCAGACGCCAGGACGGCTCGTTGTCGGCGAAGCATCCGGCGTGCACTCGTCGCAGCCCCAGCGGGCCGAAGCAGACGTCGATGACCGCCCGGATCGCCTCGGTCGCATAGCCGCGGCCGGTGTGCGCCGGATCGAGCACCCAGCCGAGTTCGGCCTCGACGGCCTTGGCCTGATCGGCCACCTCGAGCTGCGCCCATCCGTCGCCGATCCGGATCATGACATCGCCGATCGGGACCGGGTCGGCGCCGCTCTCGGCCCGTAGCTCGACGATGTGCATCGACGCGAGTCGGTCGGGGTCGCGGTAGCGGTCGCGGAACGCCTCGAGGGTGTCGGGCGCGAGTCCGAGCCACCGGTTGACCTCGGGCAGGCGTCGCCACTCCCACATCGCGTCGATGTCGGGTTCGGTCATCGGGCGGATCTGCAGGCGCGCGGTGCGCACGGGCCAGACGGGGGCAGCGGTCATCGTCTCAGCCTAGAACCCCGCCCCGACGATCTCGCCGACGGTCAGCTCTCGGGCGGGCCCTCGGGCCGGTGCGCCCGGCGGCCGTTCACCACGACCGGGCGCCCGGCGCGCTCCTGACCCGGAAGCGGACGCGAGCGGCGGCCGTAGATGAGCTCCGAAGAGTCGAGCAGCCACGGCACGAGCGTGATCGACACGCCGTGCACGAGCATCAGCTGGTTGGCCATGCGCTTCGCGCGGCGGTTGTGCAGGAACGTCTCCCACCAGTGTCCGACGATGTACTGCGGCAGGTAGACGGTCACCACCGACGAGCCGTGCTTCTCGCGGTACTGCTTGATGAACTGCGCCACGGGCTGCGCGAACGACCGGTACGGCGACTCGACGATCACCAGCGGGATGGGCACGAGGTGGTCGCGCCATTCCTTCTGGAGCGGAGCCACATCATCGGATGCCACGGCGACGTGCACCGCGATCGTCTTGCCGTGCTTCGCCGCGACGGCGTAGTCGATCGCCTTCACGACCGGCTTCTGCAGGCGGTTGACGAGCACGATCGCCAGGTCGCCGGTCGCGCCGAACTTCGTGGTGTCGTCGATCGCGATCTCGTGCTCGACGTCGCGGTAGTACCGCTTCACGCCCAGCATGAGGAACGCGAGGATCGGGATCGCGAAGAACACCAGGTAGGCCCCGTGGGTGAACTTGGTGATCGTCACGATGAGGAGCACCGTGACGGTCATCGCCGCACCGAGCGAGTTGATGACGAGGCCCACCCGCGCCGAACGGCGGTCGGATGCCGAGGCGCCGTCGACACCCGATTCCGGCGTCGTCTCCTCCGGGCCGCGCAGCACGCGCCGCCAGTGGCGCACCATGCCGATCTGGCCGAGCGAGAACGAGACGAAGACGCCGATGATGTACAGCTGGATCAGCGTCGTCAGCTTCGCCTGGAACACCACGAGCACGGCGATCGCCGCGATGCCGAGCACGATCATGCCGTTCGAGAACACGAGACGGTCGCCGCGGGTGTTCAGCGACTTGGGCGCGTAGCCGTCGCGGGCGAGCACCGATCCGAGCAGGGGGAAGCCGTTGAACGCGGTGTTCGCCGCGAGAAGCAGCACGCACGCGGTCGCCGCCTGGATGATGAAGAACAGGATGCTGCCGCCGCCGAACGTCGCCGACGCGATCTGCGCCATGAGGCTGGGCTGCGGGGTCGAGCAGTCGAAGCCGACGAGGTCGCAGGGGTTCTCGGCGTAGTGCACGCCCGAGATCAGGGCGAGCGCGGTGAGCCCCGCGAACAGGCAGGCGGCGATCGATCCCATCAGCACGAGCGTCGTCTGGGCGTTGCGGACCTTCGGGGTGCGGAACGCGGGCACGCCGTTGGACACGGCCTCGACGCCGGTGAGGGCAGAGCATCCGCTCGAGAACGCGCGGAGGATGAGGAGGATCACGGCCGCCTGGCTGAGATCCTCGGCATGCACCGCGAACTCGGCGCTCGACGCGACGGGCGCATCGCCCAGGATCGTGCGGAACAGGCCGGTCACGATCATGAAGCCGACCGAGCCGATGAAGACGTAGGTCGGGATCGCGAAGACCAGCGACGCCTCGCGCACGCCGCGGAGGTTCACGATGATGATGAGGATCACGAAGCCGACCGCCAGCTCCACGCGCAGGGGGTCGAGGCCGGGTACGGCCGAGATGATGTTGTCGACGCCCGACGAGACCGACACGGCGACCGTGAGCACGTAGTCGACGAGCAGGGCAGCGGCGACGATCACGCCGGGGATCTCGCCGAGGTTCTTCGAGGCGACCTCGTAGTCGCCGCCGCCCGAGGGATAGGCCTTGATCAGCTGGCGGTAGCTGAGCACGACGACGATGAGCAGGACCACCACGGCGATCGCGACGAGGGGAGTGAAGGAGAGGAAGGAGAGTCCGCCGATGAGGAGGATCATCACGAGCTCCTGCGGCGCGTAGGCCACGGAGCTCAGCGCGTCGGAGGCGAAGATCGGCAGCGCCATCTTCTTGGGCAGCAGCTGATCGTCGACCTGTTCGCTGGTCAGCGGGTCGCCGATGAGGATGCGCTTGGCGAGCGGAGGAGCATCCGTGTTCTCGCGGGTTTCATCTGACACGTCCGGCGACATTACGCCCGCTCACGGCGCGCATACGCGATCCTCACGGAATCCCTACGCCCGGATGCGGCTCCCTAACGGAATCCCTACGGGCGCTCGAGCGCCCGGTCGGTCAGTCCTCGTGCGGGCGCGGCATGTACCACTCGGTGAACGCGGTCGCCCGACCGTCGGCATCCAGTCGCACGATCCAGAGATTCACGTAATCGCGCTCGGCCGGGTACTTCGTGCGCCCTTCGATCGCCACGAAGCCGTCGTCCTCGTGGACGACCCACCACTCGAACGACCAGGTGCCCGGCTCGTCGAGGTCTTCGAGCCACCCCTCCACGATGTCGGCCCGGCCGACGCGGGGTTCGGCGTCGGGGCTGGTGAGGTAGATCGCGTCGTCGCTGAACAGAGCGCCGATCTGATCCCGGTCGTTCGATCGCCATGCGTCGACGTACGCCGCCGTCCACTTCTCTCCGGGAGTCGTCATGTGCTCCGTTCTAGACGCGAGCACGGCCCGGGTCAAGAGGCGTCCTTTCATCGAAGATCCACAGCCCATTCCGATCACGAACGGATAACGTCGATCTCATGACGTCCCTCCAGGTCACCGATGACGCGATCCAGCAGACTCGGGAGCTCCGTGACGAATTCCAGCGCTTCCTGAGGGAGTACGAGTTCGGGATGCGCGAGGTCGAGACCAAGATCGGCATCCTGCGCGACGAGTTCACCCACCACCACGCGTACAACCCGATCGAGCACGTCAAGAGCCGCCTCAAGACTCCGGACAGCATCGTCGAGAAGATCGCGCGCAAGGGCATCGCGGAGCCCGACTTCGAGCGCATCCGGTCGGAGATCACCGACATCGCCGGTGTACGCGTCACCTGCAGCTTCGTCGCCGATGTCTACCGGCTGTTCGACCTGCTCACCGCGCAGGACGACGTGACCGTCCGCACGGTCAAGGACTACATCGCGACGCCGAAGGAGAACGGCTACAAGAGCCTCCACGCGATCATCGAGGTGCCGGTGTTCCTGTCGACCGGGGCGCTGTCGGTGCCGGTCGAGGTGCAGTTCCGCACGATCGCGATGGACTTCTGGGCCAGCCTCGAACACAAGATCTACTACAAGTTCTCCAACCAGGTGCCGTCGCACCTCGTCGAGAGCCTCACGGATGCCGCCGAGGCCGCGGCCGAGCTCGACAGTCGCATGGAGCGTCTGCACCGCGAGGCGCACGGCGTGCCGCAGCGGCAGCTTCCCCCGCCCCCTCCTCCCCACATCGTGCAGGTCTGATCCGGGCCGGCCGGAGTTGTGAACGACCCCGCGGCCTGTCAGCATCGACAGGTGGCGAAGACTCTGGAGCACACGGACGCGGCGATCGAGGTCGACCTCGACGATCTCCCCGGCTTCGACCGCGGCCGGCAGCGGTGCGAGTGCGACCACGGCGATGAGGAGGCGTACGCGCCGTGCGGCCGCAAGGCCAAGTGGCGCGTCTCCATCGACTGCGAGTGCGGCGAGAACCACCCCCGCACCGTCGAGATCCTGTGCTCCCGCTGCCTGCGCACGCTGCGCGCCTCCCAGAGCGCGGAGTCGATCACCGCGCGACCCCTCTGACCGGCCGCGGCCCGGGATCCGATTCGCCCCCCGCTCCGAACAACCGCTGACCCCGGCGCCGGCGAACGAGGAGCAGACCATGGCACAGCGGAACAGGCCCCACGGCACGCGCGGCCGCTTCGTCCTCTGGGCGGCGCTCGCCGGAGTGATCAGCGGAGCGGTCTTCCTCGCGACGGCAGAGCTCTTCGCGCTGATCTTCGCGCGCTCGGCCAGCCCGATCCTCGCCGTCGGCGGCTTCGTGATCGACATCGTGCCGCAGCCCTTCAAGGAGTTCGCGATCGCGACGTTCGGTGAATACGACAAGATCGCGCTGCTCGTCGGCCTCGGCCTCGCGGTGGTGATCGCCTCGGCCATCGCCGGCATCCTGCAGCTCGTGCGGCCACCGCTCGGCGTCGTCGCCCTCGTGATCGCCGGCGCCCTCTCGACCGCGGCGATCGTCACGCGCGCCGGAGTCACGCCGCTCGCGTTCCTGCCTCCCCTGCTCGGAACCGTCGTGGGATCGATCGTCCTGGTGCTGCTCAACCGCCGCCTGACGGCGTGGAAGGCCGACGTCGTCGCCGTGACGGCCGCGGACGGGGAGAGCGAGCCCCCGACGCAGATGGGTCGCCGACAGTTCTTCATCCTCGCCGGGATCGCCGGCGCGTCCGCGGTGATCGTCGGCGTCGCCTCGCGCGCGGTGAGCATGACCGTCGCCTCGGTCGCATCGATCCGCGACGCACTGAAGCTCCCGTCGCCGACGTCGACGGTGACCGTTCCGCAGGGCGCCGAGTTCGACATCCCGGGGCTCAGCTCGCTCTTCACCCCCAACGAGGACTTCTATCGCGTCGACACGGCGCTGACCGTGCCGACCATCGACCCCGCGACGTGGCGCCTGGTGATCGACGGCATGGTCGACCAGCGGGTGGAGATGAGCTTCCAGGACATCCTCGACATGGGTCTCGACGAGTATGCGATCACGCTCACCTGCGTCTCGAACGAGGTCGGCGGCGAGCTCGTCGGCAACGCGATGTGGCTGGGCGTCCCGCTGCGCGACGTGCTGAAGAAGGCCGGAGTGAAGTCGGGGGCCGACATGGTGCTCTCGAAGAGCGTCGACGGCTACACGGCGAGCACGCCGCTCTCGGCTCTCACCGACGAGAACCTCGACGCGATCCTGGCGGTCGGCATGAACGGCGAGCTGCTGCCGCTCGAGCACGGCTTCCCCGTGCGGATGGTCGTGCCCGGCCTGTACGGGTACGTCTCGGCGACCAAGTGGCTCACCGAGCTCAAGGTCACAACCTTCGCCGACGACGAGGCCTACTGGACGCCCCGCGGATACAGCGCCGAGGCGCCCATCAAGTTCTCGTCGCGCATCGACACCCCCAAGCTCGGCTCCGCCGTGGCGTCGGGGCGCATCCCGATCGCCGGTGTGGCGTGGGCGCAGTCGGTGGGCATCGAGAAGGTCGAGGTGAAGATCGACGAGGGCGAGTGGGTGCCCGCGACGCTGTCGGCGCCGATCAACGAGGACACCTGGGTGCAGTGGTTCATGGAGTGGGATGCCACTCCCGGCACGCACTACGTCGCCGTCCGCGCGACCAACAAGAACGGCGACCTCCAGATCGAGGAGCGCGCGCCGATCGCTCCCGACGGCTCGTCGGGCTGGCAGCGCTCGCTCATCCGCGTCACCTGATCGGTGCGCCACGGCATCCGTACCGGGGCGGACGGCCGCGCCGCCCCTAGGGTGGAGCCATGACGTCGCTCCCCGCGTGTGTGATCACCGTCTCGGACCGCTCCTTCTCCGGGGAGCGCGAGGATCGCGGCGGACCGATCGCCGTGGGTCTGCTGCGGGATGCCGGGTGGCACTGCCCTGACGCGCAGGTGATCCCCGACGGCGCCGACTCGGTCGCCGATGCGCTGCGCCGCGCTGTCGCGAAGGGCGTGCGCCTGATCGTGACCACCGGGGGCACCGGTGTGGGACCCCGCGACGAGACACCCGAGGGGACGCGCCAGGTCATCACCCGCGAGGTCCCGGGGATCGCCGAGGAGCTGCGGCGCAGCGGTCTCGCCGACACGCCGCTGTCGGTCCTGTCGCGGGGACTCGCGGGCGTCGTCGACCCGGCCGGAGCGCTGATCGTGAACCTGCCGGGCTCCACGCGGGCCGTGGCCTCGGGCGTGCCGGTCGTCCTGACCGTCGCGCGGCACGTGGTGGACCAGACCGACGGAGGAGACCACTCATGAACGACGTGAAGATCGCCGCGCTCGCGGAGGACGCGCTCGATGTCGAGGCGCACCTCGCCGCCGTCGACGACCCGCGGCTCGGCGGGGTCACCACGTTCATCGGCCGGGTGCGCGACAACGACCCCGACGCGCAGACCCCCGTCGTCGGCCTCGAGTACAGCGCGCATCCCGATGCGGAGGCCGCGCTGCGGAGCATCGCCGAGAAGGCCGGGGCGGATGCCGTCGGCGACGCGCGCATCGTCGTGGCGGTGAGTCACCGCGTCGGAACGCTGGGTGTCGGGGACGCCGCGGTCGTCATCGCCGTGGCCGCCGAGCACCGCGCCGAGGCGTTCGAGGTCTGCCGTGCGGTGATCGAGGACATCAAGAGCGAGCTGCCGGTATGGAAGCGCCAGCTCGAGTCCGACGGCACGACGTCGTGGAAGGGCATCGGCGGCTGACGCCGGACCCAGCCCCTCCGGGCAGCAGGGCCAGTGGGCTCAGGCCGGTGGGCTCAGGCCGGTGGGGTCGGGCCGGTGGGCTCAGCCCGGTGGGGTCTCAGCCGCCGGCGAAGGGCGGCAGCACGTCGACGAGCTCGGCGTCGGCGAGCGACAGGTCGGCGTCGCGGCGCACTCCGTCGACGAGCACGGCGCATCGCGGCAGGATGTCGGCCAGCGCGGGGTGATCCGCGACGACCGCGGCCCGCAGCGCATCGAGCGACGGCTCGCCGCGCTCCTCGGCCTCCGTGCCCGCGGCCTCGGCGGCGGCGGCGAAGTAGCGCACCCTGGTCATCGGCTCTCCCCGGGGCGCACCCAGTCTCCCGAGCGCCCGCCCGACTTGGCGACGATGCGCACGTCCTCGATCACGACCGCGCGGTCGAGGCCCTTGATCATGTCGACGATCGCGAGAGCGCTCACCGAGACGGCGGTCAGCGCCTCCATCTCGACCCCCGTGCGATCGGCGGTGCCGACGGTCGCCTCGACGTGCACGCCGTCATCGACGATGTCGAGCTCGACACCGGCGCGGTGCACGCCGATCACGTGGGCGAGGGGAAGAAGTGCCGGGGTGGACTTCGCAGCCTGGATGCCGGCGATGCGGGCGACGGCGAGCACGTCGCCCTTCGGGGCGGTGCCGTCGCGCAGGGCCGCGATCACCTCGGGGCTGCAGCGCACGAAGCCGCGGGCGGTGGCGGTCCGCACGGTCGGCTGCTTGGCGGTCACGTCGACCATGTGCGCCCGGCCGGCCGCGTCGAGATGGGGGAAGCTCATCCGACCAGCATGACATCGATCGGGTCGCCCACGGCGACGGCCTCCACCTCGGCGGGCACGATCGCGAACGCGTGTGCGCGGGCCAGGCCGCCGGCGAGATGCGAGCCCGATCCCCCCGCCGTCGCGGGACGCACGGTGCGGGCGGCGAGGTCGACGACCGCGGGCAGGTACTGGCGTCGTCCCGGCGGCGTCGTCCAGCCGGCATCGGCGGTGAACGTCGCCCGCGGGCGGTGGATCTCGGTGCGACCCTGCAGCGCCAGCAGCGCCGGCCGCACGAACACCTCGAACGACACGGCGACGCTCACCGGGTTGCCGGGCAGCCCGAAGACGAGGGCCCCGGAGTCGAGCACTCCGAAGGCCTGCGGCTTGCCGGGCTGCATCGCCACGCTCGCGAACTCGACCTGGCCGCCGCCGTCGAACGCTCCACGCACCGGCTCGTAGGCGCCCGCGCTGACCCCGCCCGTGAAGACGATGACGTCGGCCCCGCGCTCCACGGCCGACGCGGTCGCGGCGCGCACGCCGTCGGCGTCGTCGGCGACCCGGGCGACGAGCACCACCTCGGCATCCGCCTCGGCGACCAGGAGCTCGAGAAGGGGGCCGTTCGAGTCCGGGATGCGACCGCGCGTCGCGGGGTCGCCGGGGGCGAGCAGCTCGCTGCCGGTCGAGACCACGGCCACGCGCGGCGCGCGGGTGACGGACACCGGGTCGACGCCGGCGGCGACGGCGGCCGACAGCTGGAAGGGTCCGAGGCGTTCGCCGGCGAGCACGACAGGGTCTCCGGCGTGCAGGTCGGCGCCCCGGCGTCGGACGAAGGCTCCGGGGGCGGCGGGCGCCCGCAGCACCCGGACCTCGCCCAGGGAGTCGGCCAAGCCGCCCGCCGTGTCCTCGAACGGCACGATCGCGTCGGCCGCGGTCGGCGTCGGCGAGCCGGTCATGATGCGCGCGGTCTCGCCCGGCCCGAGCGGCGGGTCGTCCGAGACCCCGGCAGGCAGATCGGCCACGACGCGCAGGACGGCGGGCTGCGCGGCGGATGCTGCGGCGACATCCTCGTACCGCACGGCGAAGCCGTCCATGGCGGAGTTGTCGAACAGCGGGATGTCGTGCGCCGCGACCGCGGGTCCGGCGAGCGTGCGGGAGGCGGCGTCGCGCAGGGCCCTGATCTCGGGCGGCAGCGTCTGCACGGCATCCAGGACCCTGGACAGCTGCTCCTCGACCGTACGGCGGCCGCCGGCGGAGGCGCTCATGCGGCCACCGCCGACCGGATCGCGATCTCGTGCTGTCGACCGCCGAGCGCGTCGATCATCGCGAGGCGTCCGAGCAGCGGCTCGCCCGCACCGGTCACCAGCTTCACGACCTCGCCCGCCAGCATCCCGCCGACCTGCACGCACAGCGCCCCGAGCACGCCGACCTGCGCGCAGCTGGGCGGGTCGCCCTCGGTCCCGTGCGGAAAGAGGTCGGCGAGCACCACGGGGTCCGAGCCGGCGGGCGGCGCCGACCAGAACACGGTGGCCTGCGCGTGCCACTCCTGCACGGCACCCCACACGAGCGGGATGCCGAGGGCCTCGGCCGCGGCTGCCACATCGCGCCTGGTCGAGAAGGAGTCGCTCGTGTCGACGACGATGTCGGCGTCCGCGAGCAGAGCGTGCGCGTTGGTCGCGTCGAGCCGCACGGTGTGCGGGATCACGAGCGCCCTCGGCGCCAGAGCGGTGATCGCCCGGGCGGCGGAGGCGGTCTTCGGTGTGTCGATGTCGTCCACGCGATGGGCGAGCTGGCGCTGCAGGTTCGTGAGCTCGACCACGTCGTCGTCGATCAGGGTGATCGTGCCGACTCCCGCGGCGGCCAGCGCGAGCAGCACCGGAGATCCGATGCCGCCCGCTCCGACGACGGCGACACGGGCGGCGGAGAGACGCCGCTGCCCCTCCTCGCCGATTCCGGCGAGCACGGCGTGACGGGCGGTGCGCACGAGCTCGGTCGGGTCGAGGGACGAGGCGGGGGCGACGAGCGGCTGCATGGCCCCAGGCTATGCCCGACCCGTGCATGCGCCATCGGGGGTTGACGGCGGAGATCCATGTCGAGAGGGTCGATTCCCGATCGCGCCGCATGCGCGGCTGATTCGGCCGCAGATCTCCGCACCTGCGGTAGCATCACAGCATGGAGACTTTCCGGATCGCCCGCGCGGCTCAGCTGCTCGGCGTGAGCGACGATACGGTGCGGCGCTGGATCGATCAGGGGCTGCTGCCGACGACGGATGCCGTGCCCGCCGAGATCCCGGGTGACGCCCTCGCCGCCAGGGCTGTGGCGCTGGCCGAGGAGGTCGCCGACCCGGGAGACGCCCTCTCGAGTGCGCGCAACCGCTTCGTCGGGATCGTCACCCGCGTGCAGATCGACGGCCTCATGGCCCAGGTCGACCTGCAGTCCGGGCCGCACCGGGTCGTGTCGCTCATGTCCGCCGAGGCGGCACGCGAGCTGCGCCTCGAGGTCGGCTCGCTCGCCACCGCATCCGTCAAAGCCACCACCGTCGTCGTCGAAGTTCCGAAGGGCTGACATGAACCGCTCGATCCGCCGATCCGTCCTCGGAGTCCTCGCCGTCGCGGCGCTCGCTCTGTCGGGCTGCGCGTCGCAGGGCGCCGAGCCCGCCACCGAGGCTCCCTCGACCGGGGCTCCGGAGGAAGGGATCAGCGGCGACCTCGCGGTGTACGCGGCGGCGTCGCTCTCCGGCGCCTTCGACGAGATCGCGGCCGCGTTCACCGATCAGAACCCCGACGTGACGGTGAGCCCGATCTACGACGGATCGTCGACGCTCGTCACCCAGCTGCTCGAGGGCGCTCCCGGCGACGTCTTCGCATCGGCGGACGAGGCGAACATGGAGAAGCTCGACGACGCCGCCCTCGACCCGGCGCTGTTCGCCTCGAACACCCTCGTGATCGCGGTGCCCGCCGGCAACCCGGGCGGCGTCGAGACGCTCGCCGACCTCGCCGAGGTGACGACGGTGCTCTGCGCGCCCGAGGTGCCGTGCGGCGCCGCCTCCGCGACGCTCCTGTCGAACGCCGGGGTCTCGGTCGCACCCGCGAGCCTCGAGCAGAACGTCACCGCGGTGCTCACCAAGGTCGCGGCGGGCGAGGCGGACGCGGGACTCGTGTACGCGACGGACGTCATCGGTCGCGACGACGTCGAGGTGATCGTGCCCGAGGGTGCCGACGAGGTCGTGAACCGCTATCCGATCGCGGCCCTGGCCGAGGCGGCGAACCCCGAGGCCGCCGAGGCGTTCGTGGCCTTCGTGCTGTCGGACGAGGGACAGGGCATCCTGGCGGACTTCGGATTCGGAGCCCCGTGAGCACGAGCCGAGCGCAGGGCTACGCTCCGCGCTCGCTCGCCGTTCCCGCGCTCCTCGGTCTCGCCTTCCTCCTGCTCCCGCTGGCCGCTCTGGTCGCCCGCGTCGAGTGGTCGACCTTCCTGACCGACATCACGTCGGAGGCCGCGCGGGACGCACTGCTCCTCTCGCTCGGCACGGGTCTCGTCGCCACGCTGATGTGCACGCTGCTGGGGGTGCCGCTCGCGCTGCTGATCGCCCGCTCCGGCCCGCGCCTGGCCGCCGTGCTGCGCGCCGCCGTGACGATCCCGCTCGTCCTCCCGCCCATGGTCGGAGGCGTCGCTCTCCTCTACCTGTTCGGCCGCGCGGGCTGGCTCGGCGGACTGGGCCTGTCGTTCAGCACGCCCGCGGTCATCCTCGCCCAGACGTTCGTCGCGCTGCCGTTCCTCGTGCTGGCGGTGGAGGGCGCGGTCCGCACGTCCGGCGTCGAGTACGAGCGCACCGCGGCCGCGCTCGGAGCGAGCCGATGGACCATCCTCCGCCGCATCACGCTCCCGCTCGCGGCCCCCGGCATCGTCGCCGGCGTCGTGCTGTGCTTCGCCCGCGCGATCGGCGAGTTCGGAGCGACGGCGCTCTTCGCCGGCAACCGCCCTGGCGTCACCCAGACCATGCCGCTGGCGATCTACACCGCGTTCAACGGAGCCGGGGTGTCGCAGGGCACCGCCGTCGCCCTCGCGCTGCTGCTCCTGGCGGCCGCGATCGTCGTGCTCCTGCTCGTGCGCGGCTGGCGGCCGAGAGTCGGGCGGTGACCGCGGCCGGAGGTCTGCGAGCGCGGGTGGTGGTGCCGCGCGAGCACTTCACCGTCGACGTCGCGCTGCGGGCGGCGCCCGGAGAGACGGTGGCCGTCATGGGACCGAGCGGCGCCGGCAAGTCCACCGTGCTGCAGGCCCTGGCCGGTCTCGAGCCGCTCGGCGACGGCGAGATCGCGGTCGACGGCCGTATCGTCGACCGCGCAGCGAAGCCGCGAGTGCGCACCGAGCCGATGCGCCGCGGCGTGGTGCTGCTCGGGCAGAAGCCGCGGCTGTTCCCGCACCTCTCGGCGGCGGACAACGTCGCCTTCGGGCCTCGCGCGACCGGCGCCTCTCCCTCGGACTCCGCGCGTGCCGCCGACGAGTGGCTCGACCGCGTCGGTCTCCCTGGGGCCGGCCGCCGCATGCCGCACGAGCTGTCCGGGGGCGAGCAGCAGCGCGTCGCGGTCGCGCGGGCGCTCGCCGCGTCCCCTCGCGTCGTGCTGCTCGACGAGCCGCTCGTCGCTCTCGATCCCGTGACGGCCGGCGACATCCGGCGGATGCTGCGCGACCAGCTCGTCTCGACCACGACCGTCGCGGTCACGCATGACGCGGAGGATGCCGTCGCGCTCGCGGACCGTCTGGTGATCGTCGAGCGCGGTCGTGTCACGCAGGAGGGCGGTGTGCGTGACGTGCTCGCCGCCCCGGCGTCCGGGTTCGTCGCCTCGATCGCCGGGGTGAACCGGCTCCTGGGAGCCGCCGCGGACGGGGACTGGCGCGCCGGCGGCATGCGGCTGACGAGCACCGACCGGGTGTCACGGGCGCTCGCGGCGACCGACGGCGCCGCGCTCGCCGCGGTGTTCCGACCGTCCGACGTGCACGCGACGGAGGCGGAGACGGCCGAGAACGTGTGGACGGCCACCGTGACCCGCGTCGAGCCGACCGTCGCCGGGGCCCGCGTGCACACGGATGCGGGCGCTGCGGAGCTCTCGCGGGAGGCTGCGGCGGGACTGGCGAGCGGAGACCGCCTGCGGCTGTCCGTCGACCCTGACCTGGTGCGCTTCGTCCCGGCCTGACCCGCGGGCGATCCGATCCGCGCCCCGACCTGCGCCCCACCTGGCAATATGCCGGTTGTCGGGCGCAGCGGAGCCCGGTGCCGGGGACGCGGGCTAGTCTCGGAGCATGGCGGGGAGCGGGGAGACGCGATGACGGCCGTGCCGGTCGTGATCGGCGTGCGGGCTCAGGTCGGCGCGGCGTCCGATGCCGTCGCCGCTCCGAGCCCGCGGGGCCTCGTCGACACGCATGGCCGCGTGCACCGCGACCTCCGCATCTCCCTGACCGACCGCTGCTCGCTGCGCTGCACGTACTGCATGCCGGAGCAGGGCAACGAGTGGCTGGCCCGCACCAGCATCCTGTCGACCGACGAGATCGTCGAGGTGGCCGAGGTCGCGGCGTCGCTCGGCATCCGCACGTTCCGTCTCACCGGCGGAGAGCCGCTGCTGCGCGCCGACATCGTCGACGTCGTCCGTCGCGTCGCGGCGATCCGCGGCGACGACGGTCCGGTCGAAGTGGCCATGACGACGAACGGCATCGGCCTCCCCGCCAGGCTGCCGGCCCTCGTCGACGCGGGGCTCACCCGCCTCAACATCAGCATCGACACGATCGACCGGCAGCGCTTCGCCGACCTCACCCGGCGCGACCGGCTCGACGACGTGTTCGAGGGCATCGCGGCAGCGGCGGCATCCGAGCTGCGTCCGCTCAAGCTCAACGCCGTGGCCATGCGCGGCGTGAACGACGACGAGCTGCCCGACCTGGTCGCCTTCGCGATGGGCGTCGGCGCGCAGCTGCGGTTCATCGAGCAGATGCCGCTCGACGCGGGTCACACGTGGGACCGGGACTCGATGGTGACGCGCGAGGAGATCCTCGAGAAGCTCGGTGCGCGCTGGAGCCTCGAACCGGTGCCGGGCCGCGGCGGAGCCCCGGCCGAGAAGTGGCGCATCGACGGCGGTCCGCACGAGGTCGGCGTGATCGCGTCGGTCACGGCTCCGTTCTGCGGCGCCTGCGACCGGCTGCGCCTGACCGCGGACGGACAGCTGCGCAACTGCCTCTTCTCGAACACGGAGTACGACCTGGTCGGCGTGCTGCGCGGCGACGCGGCATCCGCCCCCGGCTCCGACGCGCGCGTCGAGGGCATCGCCGACATGCTGCGCTCCTGCGTGCACGGCAAGCTGCCGGGGCACGCGATCAACGATCCGTCGTTCCTGCAGCCGGCCCGCGGGATGAACGCGATCGGCGGCTGAGGCAGCGCCGCTTCGCGTGCACGATTCCGCAGAGAACGGGCGTTCCGCCTCTGCAGAGTGCGGATGCGGAGCGACCGCTGCCATCCGTGCTGAATCGTGAACGGCAGAGCGCGGGTCGCGGTACGACCTCCGTCCCGCACCCGAGCTCCGGTGACGAGAGCGCTCTGGGCTGAGGCAGCCCCGCTCGGCGTTCACAATTCAGCAGAGAACGGGCGTTCCGGCTCTGCAGAGTGCGGATGCGGCTCGATTCCGACCGCCCGTGCTGAATCGTGAACGGCACGCGACGGGCGCGACCGAGCGTCAGCCGAGGAACTCCCGCGCCGCCGCGGAGAGCGCCGTGACGCCGACCTCGATGGTCGGGTGGATCTCGGGCGCGAAGTAGGGGGAGTGGTTCGTCGGCACGTCCTTGTCGAGCGTCCCGGCGGCCATCGCCGCGGCGAACGCGGCGGGGTCCACGCCGCCCCAGAACCAGAACACGAGCGGCACGCCGGTGTCGCGGGCGAACCACGACACGTCCTCGCTGCCGGTGAACATCCCGGGGTCCACGACCGAGGACTCGCCGAGCACGCGCTGCAGGGCCGACGTGACGCGGGCGGTGGCGTCGGCGTCGTTGATCGTGGGCGGCAGAGTGTGGTCGGTGCGGATCTCGGGCTCGCGCTCGGCTCCGGATGCCGCGGCCTCGGCCCGCACGATGCGCTCGACGCTGGCGAGCACCCGATCGCGCATCTCGTCGTTCGGGTAGCGCAGGCTGAGCTCGAGCTTCGCCTCCGCCGGGATGATGTTGTTCTTGAGGCCGGCGTGGATCGAGCCGACGGTCACCACCGCGACGTCGCGCGGGTCCACCTCGCGCGAGGCGATGGTCTGCAGGCGCATGACGGTCGCCGCCGCCATGACGACCGGATCGATGGTCGAGTGCGGACGGGATCCGTGCCCGCCGCGACCGTGCAGCGTGACGGTGAGTCCATCGGACGCCGCCATCTGCGTGCCGGGACGGACGCCGATCGTGCCGGCGGGCAGCGGGGTCACGTGCTGGCCGAGCACGATGTCGGGGTGCGGCACGAGGTCGCGGAGTCCGTCGTCGAGCATGGCCCGGGAGCCGGCGCCGTACTCTTCGGCGGGCTGGATGAGCACCACCAGCGTGCCCGCCCACTCGCCGCGCTCGGCGACCAGCTTCTCGACCGCGCCGATCATCGCCGTGACATGCATGTCGTGGCCGCACGCGTGCATGACGGGCACGGTGTTGCCGGCCGGGTCGATGCCGGTGGCGGTGCTGGCGTACGGCAGGTCGGTGAGCTCGCCCACGGGCAGGGCGTCCATGTCGGCCCGCACCCAGACGACCGGCCCGTCGCCGTTCTGCAGCACGCCGACGACCCCGGTGACGCCGACGCCCTCGTGCACCTCGAGTCCGAGGTCGCGCAGGTGGCCGGCGGCGATGCCCGCGGTGCGGGTCTCCTGGAACGAGAGCTCGGGATGCTGGTGCAGGTCGATGTAGAGCGCTTCGAGGTCGATCGTCATGGCCCCGAGCCTACTCGCGGCGGTACGTCTCCAGAGCGGGACCGGGGTGCAGCACGCCGTTCACGATCGCGCGGATCGCGAACTCGCTCGCCTCGCCGAGGGCGAACACGTCGCGGTGCAGCAGCCACTGCAGCTGCAGGCCGTCCATGACGGCGAGGATTCCGGCCGCGGCCGCCGCGATCGTGTCGGGCTCGGTCACGCCCTCCTGCGCGCAGAGCTCGTGGAACGCATCGGTGACCTCGCGCCGCAGGGTCGTGTAGCGGTCCTCGAAGTACTCGCGCCCCGGGTGGTTGTCGGTCACCGACTCGGAGGACAGCACGGTGTACGCCTGCACGATGCCCGGCCGCGATTCGTTCGCGATCGCCGTGCGCACGAGGTGGAGGAACAGCTCGGGCCCGCCCGGGATGTGCTTGTCGGCGAGCTCGGCGACGTCGGCCTGGTCCCGATAGGCGAGCACCTCGAGGAGGAGCTTCTGCTTCGAGCCGAAGTGGTGGAGCACGCCGGCGTGCGTGATGCCGACCTGCTCGGCGACGTCGGCGAGCGTGCCGTTCGTCGAGCCCTTGTTGCCGAAGATCTCGACGGCCGCCTTGAGGATCTGCTCGCGCTTCTCCCTGGTGGCGGGGCGGACGTTCACCGGCGCGACGGCGTCCTTCGACATGGTCCCTCCTCACCTGCACGGGCTCTCGAACGGGTCTGCGGCGATCCTGCAAGGGATCGTACTTGCCAACTCTACTTACTGACGGGTAACCTCGCACCAGCTTACTTTCTCGCCAGTAAGCAAACGGCACCGGATGCCCGAGCCTCCGGCGCGTTCACGCAGCACAACGACCCGTGCCCAAGGAGAAGCAATGAAGCTCAGAAAGTCCCTGATCGCCGTCGCGGCGATCTCCCTGATCGGCGTCTCGGCCCTCGCCGGATGCGCCGCCGGCGGCTCGACCGACGGCGGCGGCGACGGCGGGGCGGCCCTCACCATCGCCAAGCCCGACGGCGCGATCACCACGGAGTCCAACAACCCGTACGTGGGCGACTCCGCCGCGTCGAAGTACGGCTACGGCAAGGTCATCTTCGAGAGCCTCGGGCTCGTGAACCAGACCGGCGACCGCGAGGTCACCCCGTGGCTGGCCGAGAGCATCGAATGGAACGACGACTACACCGCCCTCACCGTCGTGCCCCGCAAGGACGTCACCTGGAGCGACGGCGAGCCGTTCACCGCCGACGACATCGTGTTCACCTACGAGCTCGTATCGACCCCCGCGCTCGACACCGCGGGTCTCAAGTTCGAGGGCGCGACCGTCGACGGCGACGCCGTCACGCTGACGTTCGGCGAGTCCAAGTACGTCAACCAGGCCCGCGTCCTGCACGTCCCGATCGTGCCGAAGCACATCTGGGAGAAACTCGACGAGCCGGCCACCGACCCGATCAAGGGCGACGACCTCGTCGGCACCGGCCCCTACGCGCTGTCGAACTGGTCGACCGAGTCGGTCACGCTCGAGGCGCGCGACGACTACTGGGGCGGCGACCTCGCCGTGCCCGAGCTGCACTACGTCTCGTACGGCGACAACACCGCGCTCACCACCGCGCTGTCGCAGGGCGAGGCCGACTGGGCGCAGGCGTTCATCCCGCAGATTCAGGAGCAGTTCCTCGACGCCGACCCCGAGCACAACAAGTACTTCGTGGCCCCGACCACCGGCTCGGCGACGCTCTTCATGAACCTCCACGAGAAGCCGTTCGACGACGTCGCGTTCCGCCAGGCGCTCGCCTGGGTCATCGACCGCGACGCCTATGTCGACATCGCCCGCGAGGGTGCGAGCGAGCCCGTGTGGTCGGTGACCGGACTGTCGACGATCCTCGAGGACGAGATCCAGCCCGACTTCCAGGGCGAGGAGTACTCGGTCGACGCCGAGAAGGCGCGCGAGCTGCTCACGTCCGCCGGCTACACGTGGGACGGCGACGCGCTGATCGACCCCGACGGCACGCCCGTGTCGTTCACGCTCTCCGTGCCCTCCGGCTGGAGCGACTGGAACACCGCGCAGGAGCTCATCGCGGAGGACATCAGCGAGTCGATCGGCGCCGAGGTGAAGATCGACATGCCCGACTGGGGCGGCTGGGCCGGCCCGCGCGACGAGGGCACGTTCTCGGCGATCATCCACTGGCTCGAGGACAGCAACACGGCCTACGGCCTCTACACCTCGACCATGGACCCGCGCTGGATCTCCCCCGAGGGCATCGCCGGATTCAACTTCGGCCGCTTCGACGACCCCGCGGCGACAGAGGCCCTGAACACGTACGCGAACGCCGCCTCCGACGAGGAGCGCACCACGGCGATGCAGACGCTGCAGACGATCTTCGTCGACCAGGTGCCGGCGATCCCGCTCGGCGCGCACCCGCTGCTCAGCGAGTACAACACCCGGAACTACGTCGGATGGCCGTCGGAGGACGACCCCTACGCGTCGGGCGACCCCACGCAGCAGAACATCGTGATGATCCTCACGAAGCTGAAGCCGGCCGAGTAGGCAGTCACCGGATGGGCGGATGCCGCGGCATCCGCCCATCCCTCCGACCGACGAAGGACCCTCCATGTCAGAAACACTCCTCAGCGTGCGCGACTTCTCCGTCGTGTACGACGTCGATCCGCCCGTCGAGGCGGTGAAGGACGTCACCCTCGAGCTGCGGCGCGGCGAGATCCTCGGCCTCGCCGGCGAGAGCGGATGCGGGAAGACCACCCTCGCCTACGGCATCCAGCGCCTCCTGCGGGCGCCCGCGGTGATCGCCGGCGGCAGCGTCACCTTCCACGACGCCTCGGGCGTCGACGTCGACATCAACGCCCTCGGCGTCGAGGCGATGCAGCGGTTCCGCTGGGACAAGGTCTCGATGGTGTTCCAGGGGGCGATGAACGCGCTCAACCCCGTGGCCACGATCGGCTCGCAGCTGGAGGACGTCTTCGAGATCCACCGCCCCGACATGACCCGTCGTCAGCGCCGTGCCGAGGCCGAGGACCTTCTCGAGATCGTCAAGGTCGGGCGCCAGCGCATCCGCTCCTTCCCGCACGAGCTGTCCGGCGGCATGCGTCAGCGCGTCATGATCGCGATGGCACTGGCCCTGCGCCCGCAGCTCATGGTGATGGACGAGCCGACGACGGCGCTCGACGTGCTCGTGCAGCGGGAGATCCTGAAGCAGATCTCGCAGCTGCGCCACGAGTTCGGGTTCTCGGTCATCTTCATCACCCACGACCTCCCGCTGCTGCTGGAGATCAGCGACCGGATCGCGATCATGCGGCAGGGCGAGATCGTCGAGCTCGCCGCGGCCGAGGAGATCTGGACGAACCCGCAGCACGACTACACCCGCACGCTGCTGTCGTCGTTCCCGCGCCTGACCGGAGAGAGAGGAGTGCTGACCCGATGACGACCCTCGAGTTCTCCCATGTCAGCAAGGTGTACAACGTCCGGGGTGCCGGCCAGCTGAAGGCCCTCGACGACGTGAGCTTCACCCTGACGTCCGGCCGGACGATCGGACTCGTCGGTCAGTCGGGCAGCGGCAAGTCCACCATCGCCAAGATCCTCACCCAGCTCGAGGCGCCCACGAGCGGCGAGGTGCGGCTCGACGGCACCCCGATCCCGAGGCGGGGACGGGGGCTGCGCGCCTACCGGCAGCAGCTGCGGATGGTCTTCCAGGACCCGTTCGCGTCGCTCAACCCGTATCACTCGATCCGCTACCACCTGGAGCGGCCCCTCCGCCTCGACGACGTCGTCCCCCGGGCGGAGACCGAAGCCGAGGTGCGCCGACTGCTCGAGCGCGTGCGACTCGACGCGGATGCCGTGATCGACCGCCGCCCGCACGAGCTGTCCGGCGGCCAGCGCCAGCGCGTCGCGATCGCCCGCGCCCTGGCGTCCCGTCCGTCGCTGCTCGTCGCAGACGAACCGGTGTCGATGCTCGACGTCTCCATCCGCCTGGGCGTGCTGAACCTGCTCGCCGAGCTGCAGCGCGAAGAGGGGCTGGGCGTGCTCTACATCACGCACGACCTCGCCACAGCCCGGCACTTCAGCGACGAGATCATGGTCCTCAATCAGGGGCGCGTCGTCGAGCACGGCGACGCCGACGCCGTGATCCTCGACCCCCAGGACCCGTACACCCGCGAGCTGCGCGCCGCGTCGCCCGACCCCGAGGCGCATTTCGCCGCCGCGGGCCCGCACTCGACCGCACCCCAGGGAGGCACCCGGTGACCACCGCATCCCCCGAGCTCGGACAGACCGGCCTCGACCCCGACGGCGGTCGCCACGACGCGCTGGAGGTCGGCACGACGGCGACCACGGCGCAGAGGGGACGGAAGATCGTCCACTGGCGGTTCTTCGCCGGCCGGGCCGCGTTCTACCTGTTCACGCTGTGGGCAGCGATCACGATCAACTTCTTCCTCCCGCGGTTCATGAAGGGCGATGCGGTCAGCTCGTACCTCGCGCGCAACCGCAACATCAGCCCGGAGGCGGCGGACTCCCTCCGCATCCTGCTCGGCATCGACTCGGACAAGACGCTGTGGCAGCAGTACCTGGACTACTGGGGCACGCTGCTTCGGGGCGACCTCGGCATCTCCACCCTGCACGGTCTGCGCCCGGTCGCCGAGGTGCTGGCCGCGGCCCTCCCGTGGACCCTCGGACTCGTCGGGCTGGCGACGATCATCTCGTTCGCCCTCGGCACGGTGGGCGGCGCGATCGTCGGATGGAAGCGCGGCAGCCGCCTCGACGCCCTCATCCCGATCACCACCTTCTTCAACACCATCCCGTACTTCTGGCTCGGCCTCATCGCGATCGCGATCTTCTCGTCGACGCTGAAGTGGTTCCCGTCGTCGCACGCGTACGACAAGGGCCAGTCGCCGGAATGGAGCCTCGACTTCATCGGCCAGGTGATCATGCACGGCACCCTGCCGGCGCTCACGATCGTCATCGCCTCGCTCGGCGGATGGATGCTGGGCATGCGCAACATGATGCTCACGGTGCTCGACGAGGACTACATCACGGTGGCGCAGGCCAAGGGCATGCCGAACCGCCGCGTGCTGTGGGCGTACGCCGCCCGCAACGCCGTGCTGCCGCAGATCCAGAGCTTCGCGCTGTCCATCGGCTTCATCGTCGGCGGGACGATCGTCATGGAGATGGTCTTCAGCTACCCGGGCGTCGGCAAGCTCCTGCTCGACGCCACGAACGCGAAGGACTTCGCGCTCATGCAGGGAGTGTTCCTCGTGATCACGCTGTCCGTGCTGATCGCGAACATCCTCGCCGACATCGTCTACGCATACCTCGACCCGCGCACGCGCCAGACGGAGGCCTGACATGAGCACTCCCACCTCGACCGACACCACCGCCCCCGACGGCAGCACCGTCCCCACCGGGATGCCGGAGACGGCGACGTTCCGCACGACGACGGATGCCGGACCGCAGCGCACCACCTTCTGGTCGCAGCTCGGCCAGGCGTTCGCCATGTTCCGCAACCCCAAATCGGTCGCCGGGCTGATCATCCTCGGGGTCTTCGTGCTCGTCGCGATCTTCGCCCCGCTGCTCGCTCCCTACGGCCCGACCCAGAAGGACCGCTCGGCGCTGCGTCAGCCGCCGTCGCTCGAGCACTGGCTCGGGACGACGCACATGGGGGAGGACGTGCTCAGCCAGATCATCTTCGGCACACAGGGCGTGGTCGTCGTCGGCTTCCTGTCGGCGATCATCGCCACCGTCATCGCGATCACCATCGGCGTGATCTCCGGCTACGTGCGCGGATGGCGCAGCGAGTCGCTCTCGGCGCTCACCAACGTGTTCCTGGTGATCCCCGGCATCCCGCTCATCATCATCGTCGCGTCGCAGTTCGAGAACCCGCCGCTCATCGTGATCGCAGCCGTGCTCGGCCTCACCGGGTGGGCGTGGGGCGCCCGTGTGCTCCGCGCGCAGACCATGTCGCTGCGCAACCGCGACTTCATCCAGGCCGCCCGCGCCAACGGCGAGCCGCTGCGACGCATCATCACGGTCGAGATGCTGCCGAACCTCATGGCGCTCATCGCGTCGAGCTTCGTCGGCACCGTGACGGCGGCGATCCTCGGACTCACCACGCTCGCCTTCATCGGCGTGATCCCGGTGAGCAACCTCAACTGGGGCACGATCCTGTTCTGGGCGCAGCAGAACGGCGCCTTCCCGCGGCTGTGGTGGTGGTACGTGCCCGCAGGGCTCTGCATCGCGATCATCGGCGTCGCCCTGTCGCTCATCAACTTCGGCATCGACGAGCACGTCAACCCGCGGCTGCGGTCGGCCGGCGAGCGTGCACGTGCGATGAAGAAGAAGGGCCTCGACGTGAACGATCCCGTGACCGCGGTGCGCAGCATCCCGACGCCGACCCCGACCTCTTCCACCACGAACACCCCGACCACGGATATCCGGAACTCGAAGAAGCGATGACCTCCCAGACCCTGACCGACAGCCCGACCGACCTCGACTCCGCCCCGTACCTCGACCGCGACCTGCCGGTCGCGGCGCGCGTCGCCGACCTCCTCGACCGCATGACCGTCGAGGAGAAGGTCGGACAGATGCTGCAGCTCGACGCCCGCGACGACCTCGAGGACCACGTCCTGCGGCGTCACGTCGGATCGATCCTGCACACGTCGCCCGAGCGCATCCTGCAGGCGAACGCCCTCACGGCGCGGACGCGGCTGCGGATCCCGCTGCTGGTGGGCGAGGACTGCATCCACGGGCACTCGTTCTGGCCGGGGGCGACCATCTACCCGACGCAGCTCGGCATGGCGGCGACCTGGAACGCGGAGCTCGTGGAGAAGGTCGCGCGGGCCACGGCGATCGAGGTCGCGGCGACCGGCATCCACTGGACCTTCTCACCCGTGCTGTGCATCGCGCGCGACCTGCGGTGGGGCCGGATCGATGAGACCTTCGGCGAGGACCCGTTCCTCATCGGAGAGCTCGCCTCAGCGATGGTGCGCGGGTACCAGGGCGACGGGCTCGACGACCCGACAGCGATCCTCGCGACCGCCAAGCACTTCGCCGGGTACTCCGAGACGCAGGGCGGACGCGATGCGAGCGAGGCCGACATCTCGCGGCGCAAGCTCCGCTCCTGGTTCCTGCCCCCGTTCGAACGCGTCGCCCGTGAGGGCTGCCGCACCTTCATGCTGGGATATCAGACCACCGACGGCGTGCCGATCACGGTCAACGACTGGCTGCTCAGCGACGTGCTGCGCGGGGAGTGGGGCTACACCGGCACGCTCATCACCGACTGGGACAACGTCGGCAGGATGGTCTGGGAGCAGCAGGTGCAGCCCGACCACACGCACGCGGCGGCGGCGGCGGTGAAGGCCGGAAACGACATGATCATGACGACGCCCGGCTTCTTCGAGGGCGCGCTGGATGCCGTCGCGAAGGGAATGCTCGACGAGGACGCGTTCGACGAGGCCGTCGCCCGGATCCTCACGCTCAAGTTCGAGCTGGGCCTGTTCGAGGATCCGCGCCTGCCCGGGAGGCGACTCGACGCGATGGTCGGCAGCGCCGCCCACGCCGAGCTCAACCTCGAGACCGCCCGACGCTCGCTCGTGCTGCTCGAGAACGACGGCGTCCTCCCGCTCGACGCGACGGCACCGCTCCGCGTGGCGGTGGTCGGCCCCCTCGCCGACGACGCGCAGACGCAGCTCGGCGACTGGGCCGGCGGCTCGGGGCAGGCCGGATGGCTCGACGGCCAGCCGCGCGAGATGATCACGACCGTGCTCGACGGGCTGTCGGGCGTGGCCGGGTGGACGGTCGCGCATGCGCGCGGCGCCGACATCCTGACACTCGAGGCCGACCCTCGCGGGGCGACCTTCCCCGACGGGCAGCCGCGACCCTCGGTCGTGGTGCCGGCGGATGCCGACGAATCGCTCATCACCGAGGCCGTCGCCGCCGCCGAGGCGTCCGACGTCGTGGTGGCGGTCGTCGGAGACCGGATCGAGCTCGTCGGCGAAGGGCGGTCGACCGCGACGCTCGAGCTCATCGGCGGGCAGAACGCCCTGCTCGATGCCCTGATCGCCACGGGCACGCCGGTCGTCGTGGTGCTGCTCGCCTCGAAGCCCCTCGTGCTGCCGGCATCCGTGTCGCGGGCGGCCGCCGTGATCTGGGCCGCGAATCCCGGGATGCAGGGCGGGCGTGCGCTCGCCGAGGTGGTGACCGGTGCGGTCGAGCCGTCGGGGCGACTGCCGATCTCGTTCGCGCGCCACGTCGGTCAGCAGCCGACGTACTACAACCAGATCCGCGGCCAGCACGGCGACCGCTACGCCGACCTGACACAGGCGCCCGCGTGGGCGTTCGGCGAGGGGCGGTCCTACTCGACCGTCGCGTACGCCGATCTCTCGCTGACGTCGACCCGGCTGGGCCTCGACGACACGGTCGTCGGCGCCGTCACCGTGACGAACACCGGAACCCGTGCGGTGCGGGAGACCGTCCAGGTGTACGTCAGAGACGTCGTGACGAGCGTGAGCTGGACGGACAAGGAGCTCAAGACGTTCCGACAGATCGACCTCGCCCCGGGGGAGACGCGGCGGGTCGAGCTGCAGCTGCCGGTCGCCGAGTGCACGATCGTCGATGCCGCCGGCATCCGCCTCGTGGAGCCCGGCGAGTTCGCGCTCCTGGTCGGACCGAGCTCGCGCGACGAGGTGCTGCTCAGCGCCGGGTTCACCGTGGTCTGAGCGCGTCCTCGGCCTGCGCGTCGTCGGCCTGCGCGTCGTCGTCGTCGTGGTCGCGGAGGCGCTGCGGGCCGGCCCCCCGACTGCCGAGGGCGTCGTCGGGATTGAGCAGCCCGCACGCCTTCATCGACAGGCAGCCGCAGCCGATGCATCCGGTCAGCTCGCGCTCGAGTCGCTCGATGCCCTCGCGACGCCTCTCGAGCACGCGCTTCCAGCGGCGTGACGCGCGCTGCCAGTCGGCGTGGCTCGGCGTCTGGGTGAGCGGGACGTCGGCGAACGCCTGCTGGACGTCGGCGAGCGGGATGCCGAGGCGCTTGGCCACCGTGATGAGGGAGACCCGGCGCAGCATGTGGCGTGCGTAGCGGCGCTGATTGCCGGGGGAGCGCGTCGAGGCGATGAGCCCGAGGCTCTCGTAGAAGTGCAGCGCCGAGGGAGCGACGCCGGTGCGCCTGCTCATCTCGCCGATCGTGAGGGGCTCGTCGGGACCGTGGACCGTCCGGTCGGTGTCCGCCTCCGCGCCCATCCGCGCCCTCCCTCGATTTGACCTCAAGTGTACTTGAGGTCTTAGCGTGACACAGTGACTCGAACCATCCCCCGCTCTGCGTCGGTCGCCTCATGACGTATGTGATCGCCCTCCCGTGCGTCGATGTCAAGGACCGTGCGTGCATCGACGAATGTCCTGTCGACTGCATCTATGAAGGTGAGCGCTCGCTGTACATCCATCCGGACGAGTGCGTCGACTGCGGTGCGTGCGAGCCGGTGTGCCCCGTCGAGGCGATCTACTACGAGGACGATCTGCCCGAGGAGTGGCAGGACTACTACAAGGCGAACGTCGAGTTCTTCGACGAGATCGGCTCGCCCGGCGGCGCCGCGAAGCTCGGCGTGATCGAGCACGACCACCCGATCATCGCCGCACTCCCGCCTCAGGAGGCCCACGAATGACCGATGACCCGGTTCGCGCCGCGTCCGCATCCGCCCCGTCTGCTCCGGCCCCGTCTGCTCCGGCCCCGTCTGCTCCGGTGCCGTCGGTCGTCGGGGAGGGGCTCAAGGCGGCGTTCCGCGCCCACCCGGCCGGCGTCGCCATCATCACCGCGACGACCCCCGACGGGCCGGTCGGCCTCACGGCATCCAGTGTCGCGTCGGTCGCCGTGGATCCCGCCGCCATCGTGTTCTCGGTGACGAGGGCGACCGGCAGCGCGGGGGCGATCCTCTCGTCCGACACGTTCGTCGTGCACCTGATCGACGATGAGCACTCCGCACTCGCGCAGAGCTTCGCGGTGAGCGGTGCCGAGCGGTTCACGCCCGAGCAGGGATGGAGCGCCCTGCCCACGGGCGAGCCGTACCTGGCCGAGGCGAGGGTCGCGATGCGCTGCCATCCGATGACGACGGTGGCCGTGGGGTCGTCGACCGTCGTGATCGCCGAGGTCGACGAGGTGCTGCTCGGTCAGCAGGGACGCCCGCTCGTGTACGTCGACCGCCGCTTCCACTCGCTCCCCACGGACTGACTCCCCCCTCCACCGTTCGCATCGCGCACCGAACCGAGGCGCCTCGCGTCATGAAAGGGCCCGCCGCGCGTCTCGGTACGTGAGACCCGGCGGCGGCCGCCGACGGGCAGCGACACGAGGAGTTCTCATGACCCGGTTCCTGATCCTGTACCGCGCCGACGACAGCACGGCGGAGCAGACGGCGAGCATCGATCCCGAGGCCGGCGCGGAGTCGATGAGCGCGTGGATGGACTGGGCGGCCCGCGCGGGCGACGCGATCGTCGATCTCGGGATGCCGACGCAGACCGTCGCGGGCGGGTCGCTCGGCTCGCACATCGGCGGCTACTCGATCATGCAGTCGGAGTCGCTCGCGTCGCTGCTCGCGCTGTTCGAGGAGCACCCGCACCGCGCCTCCGGCGGCGACATCGAGGTGCTCGAGATGCAGCCGATCCCGGGTCTGTGACCCCCGACGGATCACGGACGATCGGACGGATCACGGACGATCCGTCGTCGAAGGTCCGTGATCCGTCCGGATGTCCGTGATCCGTCGGGCGTCCGGGGAACCGTCGGGAGGGGGAGTCGGGCGTCCGGAGTCGGAGACCGACAGGGGTGGGGTCAGACCAGGCGGGCGGTCGTCCCCCGGACGTTCAGCTCGTAGGGCAGAGCGGCCGGGATGCCGGCATCCGCGCCTCCGGTGAGCCGGGCCAGCACGGCATCCGCCGCCCTCTCGCCCTGTCCGAGCGGGAACTGGTCGACCGTCGTGAGGCGGAAGAACTCCCCGAGCTCGTGGCCGTCGATGCCGACGATCGAGAGGTCGCCGGGCACGGCGAAGCCGAGGTCGCGGGCGGCGAGGATCGCGCCGATCGCCATCTCGTCGGACGCTGCGAACACCGCCGTGGGGCGGGGGCCCGGCCGACCGAGCAGCTGCTTCGCCGCCCGGTAGCCGCCTTCGACCGTGAAGTCGGCGGGCTCGAGGAAGGCAGGGTTCAACGGGATGCCGGCGGCGGCCAGCGCCCGCTCGAAGCCCAGCCGACGGTTGGTGGGGATGTGGAAGTCGATGTCGAACTCGGGGTTCGCGCCGATGTGGGCGATGTCGTGGTGGCCCAGCCCGATGAGGTGCTCGGTCGCGAGCTGCGCGACCGCGACGTCGTCGACGGTCAGCGTGTCGAGCTTCGGGTTCGGGCCGCCGATCGCGATCACCGGCAGTCCCAGGTCGAGCAGGTGCTGCGTCTCGTCGGCGTCGAGCTCGATCGACACGGCGATCACGGCATCCACCCGCTGGCGTCGGAGGAACGTGTCGAACACGTGGCGGCGGACGTCCTTGTCGGCGGTGATGTTGTAGAGCGTGATGTCGTAGCCCTCGCGCATCAGCGCCGCTGACACGCCCGACAGCACCGTGCTGAAGAACCACCGGTCGAGGAACGGCACCACGACGCCGACGTTGCGGGTGCGGCCGGACGCCAGGCTCGACGCCCGCGACGAGACGACGTACCCGAGCGTCGACGCCGCCTCCTGCACGCGCAGCCGCGCCGACTCCGACACGTGGCCGCGTCCGCTGAGGGCTCGCGACACGGTCGCCGTCGAGACGCCGGCGAGCCGGGCGACCTCATCGATGCTCGCCATGGGGTTCCTTCCTGAGGTGCTCCGGTCGCCGGTCGCGTCGGTCGTCGTGGACGAGAGCGGCGCGAACGGCGACCGGAGCGGGATGCCGGATCAGGCCGTGGTGTACCAGACGGCCGTGTCGGCGGGCACCGCGCCGCCGTCGAACACCTGGCTCTGCTCGATCACGAACGCGCCCGCCGGGAGCGGCAGCGGCTCGGTGCCGAGGTTCGCGAGCACGTGGACGTCACCGCGGCGGAACGCGACCGCGTCGGCGCCCGCATCCTCCCAGACGAGCGATCCGCTGCCGAAGCCGTACTCGCGGCGCCCGGCGAGCAGTCGCTTGTAGAGCGCGAGCGTTGACGCGGGGTCGACCTCTTCGACGTCGCGCGAGTACGCGGCCCAGTCCGCGGGCTGCGGCAGCCACGACGCGCCCGTCTCGTTGAAGCCGAATGCCGGAGCCTCGGCCTCCCAGGGCAGCGGCACGCGGCATCCGTCGCGTCCGTAGCGCTCGCCGTTCGTGCGGAACCAGGTCGGGTCCTGTCGGAACGCGTCGGGGATCTCCATGGCCTCGGGCAGGCCGAGCTCCTCGCCCTGGTACAGGTAGGCGGAGCCGGGCAGCGCGAGCATCACGGTCGTGGCCGCGCGGGCGCGGGCGAGGCCGATGGCCGTGTCGGGCTTGTCGGGGGTGTTCGGGCCGATGCCCTCTCCTTGTGGGTTCTCGGCCGTCAGTGCGAGGCGCGACGCATGGCGGACGACGTCGTGGTTCGACAGCACCCAGGTGCTCGGCGCGCCCACCGCGCCGAACTCGTCGAGCGACTCGCGGATCACGTCGCCCAGCTTCTTCGCGTCCCACTCCGTCATCAGGTACGGGAAGTTGAAGGTCTGGTGCATCTCGTCGGGGCGCACCCAGAGCGCGGTCTGCTTCAGCGTCGGCATCCACGCCTCGCCGCACAGCGCGCGGTCGCCGTCGTACTCGGCGAGCACCTCGTGCCAGTCGCGGTAGATGTCGTGCACGCCGTCCTGGCCCCAGTACGGGACGTTCGCCTCGCCGCCGCCCATCGAGTCGGCGTCGGCCGGGGGCGTGTAGTCGGGCAGGCCCTCGGCCTTGATCATGCCGTGGGCCACGTCGACGCGGAAGCCGTCGACGCCCCGGTCGAGCCAGAAGCGCAGGATGGAGCGGAACTCCTCCCGCACCTCCTCGTTGGTCCAGTCGAAGTCGGGCTGCGTAGGGTCGAAGATGTGGAGGTACCACTGGCCGGGCGTGCCGTCGGCCTCGGTCACACGCTCCCACATGCCGCCGCCGAAGACCGACTCCCAGTTGTTCGGAGGCAGCTCGCCGTTCTCGCCCTTGCCGTCGCGGAAGATGTACCGCGCGCGCTCGGGGCTGCCGGGAGCGGCCCTGAGGGCCTCCTGGAACCAGGCGTGCTGCGCCGAGGAGTGGTTGGGGACGAGGTCGACGACGACGCGGATGCCGCGGGTGTGCGCCTCGTTCAGCATGGTGTCGAAGTCGGCGAGCGTGCCGAACAGCGGGTCGACGTCGCGGTAGTCGGCGACGTCGTAGCCGGCGTCGCGCTGCGGGCTCGTCATGAACGGGCTCAGCCAGATCGCGTCGACGCCGAGCTCCTTCAGGGAGTCGAGTCGGCTCGTGATGCCGGGCAGGTCGCCGATGCCGTCGCCCGAGGCGTCGGCGAACGAACGGGGGTAGATCTGGTAGATGACCGCGCTGCGCCACCACTCGGAACCGGGGGCTGCGATCTGCTCAAGCTGTGCCATGCGACTCAGATTAGTGCAAACGCTTACACGATTGCGACAGGTGGGATCGAATCGATTCGGGCGCGTGATAGGACGGCGGTTCCCACCGCCGCTTGCAGCGCCCGTCGACCGGAGTATCGCGCCGCGCCCATCGGTGGTTCCGGCCCGAGAGTATGCTTCGGGCATCCGACGACTGGAGGCTGTCATGGTTCCCGAGATCAACTACTGGGCGGTGCTCCTGGCGACGGCCTCGAGCATGATCGTGGGCTCGATCTGGTACGCGCCGAAGGTCTTCGGCACCCGCTGGTCGAAGCTGGCGAACGTCGACATGGACCGGCCGGGCTCCAGCGCCACGGTCGCGATCATCACGACCGTTCTCGTGAGCTTCGTGACCGCGTGGGTGCTCGCGGGAGCCGCGGCGATCGCGTGGCACTTCTACGGCGGCTCGTTCCTCTGGGGCACTCTCGTCACCAGCATCCTGCTCTGGGCCGGATTCACCGCAGCGCGATTCATCACCCACGACGCGTTCGAGGGGCGGCCCACCGCGCTCACCACCATGAACATCGCCCACGAGCTCGTCACGCTCGTGATCATGGCGCTGATCATCGGCGTCTGGCCGCCCGCGCTGGGCTGAGGGACAGGGAGGTCGCGGCGCGGCTCATCTCCTGAGGGACGCGATCGTGATGGTGTGGTCGAGTGAGACGTCCCCCCGCACCGCTGAGCGACCCGACCACCGATCCCGATGCGGCTCGGCCCCGCCGACGTCGGCGGAGGGTCATCGGCTGGATCAGCGCCGTCGTCGTCGCCGCGCTCGTGGCCACAGGCGTGATCGCCGTCGCGCAGCTGCAGGGCAACATCACGACCGCACCGCTCCGAGGGGATGCCGCCGACGAGCCGGAACTCGCCGTGGGCGACCTGAACATCCTGCTGCTCGGCTCGGATTCCCGGGCTCTCGCCTCCGACGGCTTCGGGGAGGACGAGGGCGGCGAGCGCGCGGATGCGATGGTGCTGGCCCACATCTCCAGCGACAGCACCCGCATCGACGCGGTCCAGCTCCCGCGCGACACGCTGATGACGCTGCCGGCCTGCGACGACACCGGCAGCGGGGAGTTCCGCGGAGGCGAGGGGATGCTGAACTCCGCGCTGGAGTACGGGCCGGCCTGCTCGGTCGCCGCCGTCGAAGCTCTCTCCGGAGTGCGGATCGATCACTTCGTGCGGCTGGACTTCGAGGGCTTCATCGGAATGGTCGACGCCCTGGGCGGTATCGAGGTGTGCCTCCCCGAGGCGCTGCAGGACGGTCAAGCGCGACTCGACCTCCCGGCCGGACCGCAGTCCATCGGCGGGGACCAGGCGCTGGCCCTCGCCCGCACGCGGTACGCGCTCGCCGAGGGGAGCGACATCGCCCGCCTCGGCCACCAGCAGATGGTCCTGTCGGCGATCGTGCAGAAGGCGACGAAGTCGGATGTGCTCGTGCGCCCCGACCGGCTGTACGGCTTCCTCGATGCGATCACCTCGTCGATGACGGTCGACCCCGGCCTCGGCGGTCTGACCGACCTGGCGGGACTCGCCGCTCGGGTCGCGAACGTGCCGATGAGCAGCGTGACCTTCGTGACGATGCCCACGACCGAGGCTCCGCAGGATCGGAACCGGGTCGTCGCGACCGCGGATGCCGACGTGATCTTCCGTGCGCTCGCCGATGACGTCCCCATCGTGCTGACGACGGACGGCGCGGAACCGGATCCGACCGTCCGCACCGCGCCGGTCCGTATCCTCAACGGCGCGGGCGTCGCAGGCCTCGCCGCGCAGGTCTCGGAGGATGCCACGGGCTTCGGCTATGCGGTGGCCGGCCTCGCCAACGCCGAGCCGGTCGACCGCACGACGATCGTCGCGGCGGACACCCCGGACGCGCAGGCGACCGCGACCGCCCTGGCGTCGGAGCTGGGCCTCGCCGTGACGGTGGAGACCGGAGACGTCGACGGGGTCGAGCTGCTCCTGGGCGCCGACTACACGGACCTCACCTCGCAGCTCCGGGCGACGCCGGCCCCGCAGCGACCGGTGGACGCGGTCAGTCGCAGCGCCGACACCGATCTCTGCGCGGCATGAGGC
Organism: Microbacterium sp. H83; assembly: GCF_001650405.1. Classification (GTDB taxonomy): domain Bacteria; phylum Actinomycetota; class Actinomycetes; order Actinomycetales; family Microbacteriaceae; genus Microbacterium. Next base: position 64,616 of record NZ_LWCU01000010.1, read on the forward strand.
GGTGGCGTGACGCGGGCGCGTGACGCGGAGGTGTGACGCGGTGGCGTGACTCTTGCGCCGCATAGTGCGTCGCGAGGTCCGGATCTGAGGGACACGCCGGAGCTGCGCCAGATATAGACTTTCGTCACTTCCGACTCATCTTGCTGATATGTCAGCATTTTTGCGTGACCTGCTGGTCGCCCGCGACCGAGCACTCGGGTCGTGGTTCCGACCGAGGGGGTCTCATGAGCGGTTCTCTGCGCCGTCCGGCGAGGTGGGCGGTCTCCGCCGTGCTCGTCGCCACCGCCGTCGTCGCGGGCGCGGTGAGCGCCGGCGCGGCGAGTGCGCAGAGCGACCCCGACACCGACGCACCCGACCCGACGCTCTCCGTCTCCCTCGCCTACGAGTTCCTCGACGCCCGCGTCGACGAGTTCTGCGACGGCGAAGGGCGCTGCCTCCCGCGGAGCTACCAGGGCGGGTTCTTCACCGACCTGCCGACCTGGGACTTCACGCCGTCGTTCGTGTACGACGACGCGCTCGTCGTCATCGCGTACACCGCTCGCGGCCTGCCCGACGACATCCGCCGCGCGCAGGCCGTCGGCGACACGCTGCTGTTCGTGCAGGACAACGACCCCATCGGCGACGGCCGGGTGCGCACGTCGTACGAGCCGAACGGCATCCGTCAGGGTCGGGTCGAGATCACGGGGCCCGGCACCTTCACGGGGAACCAGGCGTGGACGGGCATGGCGCTCGCGCGCCTGTTCCACGCGACCGGGGAGCAGAAGTACCTCGACGGCGCTCTGCGGATCGCCGAGTGGATCCAGACGAACACCGCCGACATGCAGCGGGCGCCCTTCGGGTACACCGGAGGGCAGACGGATGCGGGTGTCCCGCTCGAGTGGAAGTCGACCGAGCACAACGCCGACATCGCCGGGTTCTTCACCCAGCTCGCCGAGCTCACGGGCGACGCGGTCTGGGCGGAGCGGGCCGCGGTCGCGGCGGGCTTCGTCGCCGCGATGCAGGCCGCCGACGGGCACGTCGACACCGGCACGCTCCTCGACGGGTCGACCGTGAACACGAACCCCGTTCCTCTCGACGCCCAGACATGGACGCTCCTCGGCACCGGCGACCCGCGGTACGGCACGGCGGTCGATTGGGCGCTCGCGAACCTGATGGCGACCGACGGACCGTACAGCGGTCCGTCGATCAGCCACGTCGACACGTCGAAGGTCTGGTTCGAAGGCAGCGGGCATCTCGCGCTGGCCCTCAAGCTGAGGGGCGGCGTCGGCGACGCCGACCGGGCGGAGGCCCTGCTCGACAGCATTCGGCTCGGGCAGCGCGACGCGCTCAACGGCGACGGCAAGGGCATCGTCGCGACGTCGACCGACGGCCTCGACTCCGGCTTCGGCGACCTGTACTACGCGAGCCTGCACACGGGCGCGACCGCCTGGTACCTGCTGGCCTCGGCGGGCGACAACCCCTTCACCCTTCCCGCCGACTGATCGGGCCTCCGGTCGGCTGATCGCGCCTCCGGTCGGCTGATCGGGCCTCCGGTCGGCTGACGGAACCGGTACGGGGTCGAAAACGCATCCGCGGGAGGATGCCGGGTCGAAACCGCATCCGATTCGGACGATCCGGATGCGGAATCGACCCCGCCCGCCCGAGCGGATGCGGAATCGACCCCGGATGCGCGGGCGTGCGGCTGGCGTTACGCGGCGGGCGTGCGGCCGGCGTTACGCGGCGACGCGGGCGACCGCGGCGATCGCGCTCGCGAAGAAGTCGATGCCGTCCACGCCCGACCGCATGGCGGCGGCGGTGTCGGGGCCGAAGCCGGCCTCGGTGGCGTGCTCGGGGTGCGGCATGAGCCCCACGACGTTGCCCGCCTCGTTGGTGAGACCCGCGATGTCGCGCAGCGAGCCGTTCGGGTTCACGCCCGCGTAGCGGAAGGCGACGAGTCCCTCGCCCTCCAGGCGGTCGAGCGTCTCCTCGTCGGCGATGTAGCCGCCGTCGGCGTTCTTCAGCGGGATGACGATCTCCTGGCCGGTGCGGAACCGGTTGGTCCACGCCGTGTCGGAGTTCTCGACGACGAGTCGCTGGTCGCGACGCACGAAGTGCTGGTGGTCGTTGCGGATCAATCCGCCGGGCAGCAGGTGCGCCTCGACGAGCATCTGGAATCCGTTGCAGATGCCGAGGATGGGCATGCCCTTGGCGGCGGCATCCTTCACCTCGGCCATGATCGGCGAGAGAGCCGCGATCGCACCGGCGCGCAGGTAGTCGCCGTAGCTGAAGCCGCCCGGGAGGACGAGCGCGTCGACGCCCTCGAGGTCGTGCGAGCCGTGCCAGAGCGCGACGGGCTCAGCGCCGGCGATGCGGACGGCGCGCTGCGCGTCGCGGTCGTCGAGCGATCCCGGGAAGGTGATGACGCCGATACGGGTGGTCACTCCGAGACCTCGATGCCGACGACGTCCTCGATCACGGAGTTGGAGAGCACCTCGTCGGCGATGCGGCGGGCCTCGGCGAGGACCTCCTCGGTGACCTCGCCCTCGACGGTGAGCTCGAAGCGCTTGCCGATGCGGACATCCGAGAAGCCCTCGACGCCCAGACGGGAGAACGCGCCGGACACGGCCTTCCCCTGCGGGTCGAGCAGTTCGGGCTTGGGCATGACGTCGACGACGATGGTGGGCATGAACGGCTCCGGAAGTCGCGGGCGGACGGGCGTGCCCAGTCTACCGGCCCCGCGACCCGCCCGATCGCCGGGCGCCGACGTCAGGCGTGGAAGACCGTGTGCAGGTCGCCGATCGCGTCGCGGCCGCCGAGGCCGTCGATCTCGAACAGCACCGAGATGCCGACGACGTGGCTGCCGAGGCGCTCGACGAGCTCGCGGCCCGCGGCGAGCGTCCCGCCGGTCGCGAGCACGTCGTCGATGAGCAGCACGCGCGAGCCCTCGGGGAGATCGTCGTGCATCTCGATCGTCGCGGTGCCGTACTCGAGGGCGTAGTCGACGGATGCCGCCGGGCGGGGCAGCTTGCCCGCCTTGCGGATCGGGATGAGGCCCACGCCGGCGGCGATCGCTGCGGCCCCGGCGAGGATGAAACCGCGCGCCTCGATGCCGGCGACCACGTCGAACTGCCCGGCGAAGGGCTCGACGATCGCGTCGGTGGTGGCCCTCAGGGCCTCGGCGTCGGCGAGCAGCGGCGTGATGTCGCGGAAGATGATGCCGGGCTCCGGGTAGTCCGGGATGCTGCGGATCAGCGATTCGGCACGGACGAGGGCGGGGGAGAGTTCGGTGTCGGGCACCGGTCAAGGGTACGCCGCGTTCACAACTCAGCAGAATCACCACCGGAACGCGGCTGATCGCTCTCCTGACGGGGCGCCCGCCTGATTCTTGCTGAGAAGTGAACGGCAGGCCCTCGAGCCCGACCGCTTGACATCGATGGGAGCGCTCCCATAGAGTCGCTCATCAACGCGTGGGAGCGCTCCCACGCATCCCGACAGCCCCGCACCACCACCGCACGACCCACCACAAAGGAGTGACCTGTGAACACACGTGCCCGCACCCGGATCCTGGCGGCAGCCGCCACCGCATCCGTCGGAGCCCTCGCCCTCGCCGGCTGTGCCGCGACCGGCGGCGACGCCGAGGGAGCCGACGGCGACATCACGCTGACCGTCACCACGTTCGGCACCTTCGGCTACGACGACCTGTACGCCGAGTACGAGGAGGCCAACCCCGGCATCACGATCGAGGCGACCAACATCGACACCGGCGGCAACGCCCGCACCGACGCTTTCACGAAGATCGCCGCGGGCTCGGGACTCAGCGACGTCGTCGCGATCGAGGAGGGATGGCTCGGCGCGATCATGGACGTGTCCGACACCTTCGTCGACCTGCGCGACTACGGCATCGAGGACCGCAAGGGCGACTGGGTCGACTGGAAGTACGGACAGGCGACGGATGCCGAGGGCCGCGTCATCGGCTACGGCACCGACATCGGCCCGAGCGGCATCTGCTACAACGGCGCCGCGTTCGAGGCCGCCGGGCTCCCGAGCGACCGCGAGTCCGTCGCGCAGCTGCTCGACGGCGACTGGGAGAACTACTTCGCGGTCGGTGCCGACTACACGGCGAAGACCGGCAAGGCCTGGTACGACCACTCCGGCTTCGTCTGGAACGCGATGGTCAACCAGCTCGAGGAGGGCTACTACTCGGCCGACGGCGAGCTGAACGTCGAGGACAACGCCGAGCTCAAGGAGCGCTTCGAGCTGCTCGGAGCCGCGACCGAGGGCGGCCAGTCCGCCGCGCAGACCGCGTGGGACTGGAACGGCGGCAAGTCGTTCGTCGACGGCACCTTCGCGACCTTCGTCTGCCCCGGCTGGATGCTCGGCGTCGTGCAGGGTCAGGTCGAGGCCGGCGGCGGCGACGCCGAGACCGGCTGGGACTTCGCCGACGTCTTCCCCGGGGGAGCGGCGAACTGGGGTGGCGCCTTCCTGTCGATCCCCGAGAGCTCGCGGTACAAGGAGGAGGCCGCGGCCCTCGCCGACTGGCTGACGCAGCCCGAGCAGCAGGTGAAGCAGTCGGCCGCGGCCGGCAACTTCCCCTCGACGGTGGAGGCGCAGGAGACGCTCGCATCGGATGCCACGCCGAACGCGTTCTTCAACGACGCGCCGACCGGTGCGATCCTCGCCGAGCGCGCGAAGGGCGTCGTCGCGCAGTTCAAGGGCGCTGACGACTCCGTCATCCAGGAGAACGTCTTCGGTCCGGCGCTCAGCGGCCTCGACCGCGGTGAGACCGACACCCAGGGCGCCTGGGACGAAGCGATCTCGCTGCTGAACGAACTGGTCGGCTGACCCGCTTCCCGCAGTGGTCCAGGTCGCAGTTCGTGTCGCTCAGCCTCGGCTGGAGCGGCGCGAACTGCGACCGGACCGCCTCTGACCCACCGACCAAGGAAGAGCCATGACACTCACCGCGGAACGCCGGGACACGGCATCCGATGCGCCGCCGGCGGACGCCGCGCCCCGGCGCCCCTGGCGGAACCGCCTCTCGCGGTTCGACCAGAACGCCTCGCCCTACTTCTACATCTCGCCGTTCTTCCTGCTGTTCGGCCTCGTCGGACTCTTCCCCCTGCTGTACACGGTCTGGGTCGCGGTGCACGAGTGGGACCTGCTCAAGGGGCAGGGCGAGTTCGTCGGCACCGGCAACTTCGTCGAGATCCTCGGCGATCCGATGTTCTGGAACTCGATCGGCAACACCCTGAGCATCTTCCTGCTCTCCGCGATCCCGCAGCTGGCCGTCGCCCTCGTGATCGCGTACCTGCTCGACCGCGGCCTGCGGGCTCCGACGTTCTGGCGCATGAGCGTGCTCATCCCGTTCGTCGTCACGCCCGTGGCCGTGGCCATCATCTTCTCGAGCATCTTCAACGAGGCCGACGGTCTCGCGAACAACCTGCTGAATCTGGTGGGCATCGCCGACCAGGAGTGGAAGCACAACACCGCGCTGTCGCATCTCGCGATCGCCGTCATGGTGAACTTCCGCTGGACCGGCTACAACGCCCTCATCCTGCTCGCGGCGATGCAGGCCGTGCCGCGCGACCTCTACGAGTCCGCCGCGCTCGACGGCGCCGGACCTGCCCGTCGCTTCTTCTCCATCACGATCCCGACCATCCGCCCGACGCTGATCTTCGTGATCATCACCGCGACCATCGGCGGACTGCAGATCTTCGCCGAGCCGCGACTGTTCGACGTCTCGACCGCGGGCGGCATCGGCGGCAGCGACCGGCAGTTCCAGACGACGGTGCTGTTTCTCTGGGAGCTGGCCTTCTTCCGGCGCGACCTCGGCGAGGCATCCGCCGTCGCCATCCTGCTGTTCCTGCTCATCGTCGGCATCGGCGTGATCAACTTCCTCATCTCGCGACGGATCTCGACCGGGGACGCCCCGAAGAGCCGCGCCGCACGCCGACGCGCCCGCACCACGACCGCGTCCTCCACCATCACGACCGAGGAGGACGCGCGATGACCGCCACCCAGGCGCTGAGCGTCCCCGAGAAGATCCGCCGCCGCAGCGCGGCATCCGGAGGCACCGCCGGCATCGGCAGCCGTCCCGGTTTCCTCACCTACGGTCTGCTCGCCGCCTTCATCATCGGCAGCGTGTACCCGCTGTGGTGGTCGATCGTCGTGGCGAGCGGCACGAACGCCACCCGGGGGGAGACGCTGCCGCTGATCCCGGGAGGCAACTTCTTCGCGAACGCGGCGAAGGTCTTCGACGCGATCCCGTTCTGGCTCGCGCTCGGCAACTCGTTCCTCATCTCGGGCATCATCACGGTCTCCGTCGTCACGTTCTCGACGCTCGCGGGCTACGCCTTCGCGAAGCTGCGCTTCACGGGACGGGACGGGCTGATGATCTTCGTGATCGCGACCATGGCGATCCCGACGCAGCTCGGCATCATCCCGCTGTTCATGCTCATGCGGGAGCTGGGGTGGACCGGCTCGATCGGCGCGGTCATCGTGCCGACCCTGGTCACGGCGTTCGGCGTGTTCTTCATGCGGCAGTACCTGGTCGACGTCATCCCCGACGAGCTCATCGAGGCGGCGCGCATGGACGGCGCGAACCAGTTCCGCACGTTCCTGACCGTCGGCATCCCGGCAGCCCGTCCGGCCATGGCGATCCTCGGCCTGTTCACCTTCATGACGGCGTGGACCGACTACCTGTGGCCGCTCATCGTGCTCTCGCCCCAGAACCCGACGCTGCAGACGGCGCTCAGCCAGCTGCAGTCGGGCTACTACATCGACTACTCGATCGTGCTCGCCGGCGCGGTGCTCGCGACCCTCCCGCTGCTCGTCCTCTTCGTGGTGGCGGGTCGGCAGCTGGTCAGTGGCATCATGGCGGGCGCGGTGAAAGGATGACCCGTATGACCCGCGCCTTCCCCGAGAACTTCCTGTTCGGCGCCGCGACAGCGGCGTACCAGATCGAAGGGGCGGCGTTCGAAGACGGACGCACCGCGTCGATCTGGGACGCCTTCTGCCGGGTGCCCGGAGCGGTCATCGGGGGCGACGACGGCGACGTCGCGTGCGACCACTACCACCGGTACCCGCAGGACGTAGAGCTCATGAAGGACCTCGGCCTGCAGACCTACCGGTTCTCGACATCGTGGTCGCGCGTGCGTCCCGACGGGGGAGCGGTCAACGCGAAGGGCGTCGACTTCTACGAGCGCCTCGTCGACGAGCTGCTCGCCGCCGACATCCTGCCGTGGCTGACGCTGTACCACTGGGACATGCCCCAGGCGCTGCAGGAGACCGGCGGCTGGACGAACCGCGACACCGTCAGCCGATTCCTCGAGTACGCGGGAACCATGCACGACGCTCTCGGCGACCGCGTCAATGTGTGGACGACGCTGAACGAGCCGTGGTGCTCGTCGTTCCTCTCGTACACCGGCGGCGAGCATGCCCCTGGGCACACGAGCATCGCCGAGGGCCTGCTCGCCTCGCACCACCTGCTGCTCGCGCACGGCGCGACGGTGCGCGAGCTGCGCGGACGGGATGAAAGCCTCAATCTCGGCATCACCCTCAACCACACGGTCGCCGATCCCGCCGATCCCGCCAACCCCGCCGACCTCGACGCCGCACGCCGCGTCGACGGGCAGTTCAACCGCTGGTTCCTCGACCCGATCTACCGCGGTGTCTATCCGGACGACATCATCCGCGACATCAGGGCGGTGGATGCCGAGGCCGTGACGCGCTTCACGGACGCCGTGCACGAGGGCGACCTGGACACGATCTCGCAGCGCATCGACACCCAGGGGGTCAACTACTACCACGGCGACGTCGTCTCCGGTGCGGCGCCCGTCGACCCGCCGGTGAGCGGCGGTCCCGCCACGGAGCGGAAGGGACGCAGCCCGTACCCCTCGAGCGAGGGCATCCACGCCGTCGAGCGCGGGCTGCCGCGGACCGCGCAGAACTGGGAGGTCCAGCCCGAGGGGCTGACCCGTCTGCTGCAGCGGGTGTGGACGGAGTACGCCGAGCCGGCGGGCACTGTGCTCTACATGACCGAGAACGGTGCGGCGTACGACGATGCGGCGGTCGTGGAGGACGGCGAGACCCGCGTGCACGACGACGACCGCACCGAGTTCCTCCGGCTGCACCTGGGCGCCGTCCTCGACGCCGCGGATGCCGGGGTCGACGTGCGCGGCTACTTCTACTGGTCGATGTTCGACAACTTCGAGTGGGCGTGGGGGTACGACAAGCGGTTCGGCATCGTCCGCGTCGACTACGACACCCAGGAGCGGAGTCTGAAGGACTCGGGTCGGGAGTACGCTCGCATCATCGCCGCTCGCTCTCTCTGAGTCCGGGCGGAGCGCGGGAGCATCCGACCTCGGCGTCGGACGGAGGGAGAGCTGTGTCGTCACGAGCGACCATCGAAGAGGTGGCGTCGGCCGCCGGGGTGTCACGGTCGACGGTCTCGCGCGTCGTGAACGGCTCGACCGCCGTCAGCCCGGAGGCGCTCGCCGCGGTGCACCGTGCGATCGAGGAGCTCAGCTACGTCCCCAACCGGGCGGCGCGCTCGCTGGCGTCGCGGCAGACCCACGCGATCGCCCTGATCGTGCCCGAGGACACGACCCGGTTCTTCGGCGATCCCTTCTTCGCGGCGATCGTCGCCGGCATCACCGGAGCGCTGCGCGGATCCGACTACCTGCTCAATCTGCTCATCGCCAGCGACGACCCCGGCGACAAGATGACGAGCTTCGTGCGCAACGGCGGTGTCGACGGCGCCCTGATCGTCTCGCACCACACCAGCGACGCCTTCATCGACCGGGTCGCCGATGCGGTGCCGGTGGTCTGGGGCGGCCGGCCGGTGCGTCTGCGTGAGGGCGACTACGTCGTCGACGTCGACAACGTCGAGGGAGCCCGCACCGCCACCAAGCACCTGATCGCGACCGGCCGCCGCCGCATCGCGACGATCGCCGGGCCGTTGACCATGGTGTCGTCCGTCGACCGCGTCCAGGGCTTCCGCGGGGCGCTGGCGGATGCCGGACTCGTGCCGTTCGCCGAGGAGTCGGGCGACTACAGCGAGGCGAGCGGCGCCGACGCGGCGCGACGCATCCTCGACACGGGCCGTCCCGACGCCATCTTCGTCGCGAGCGACCTCATGGCGAGGGGTGCCCTGACGGCGCTGCGTGCCGCCGGCATCCGCGTTCCCGACGACGTGGCGCTGGTCGGGTTCGACGACTCGTCCGTCGCGCTCAGCACCGATCCGCAGCTCACGACCATGCGGCAGCCGATGTATGCGCAGGGCGAGGCCATGGCCGGCGTCCTGCTGTCGCGTCTGGCCGGGCGGGAGCCCGCGCACACGACGATCCTGCCGACCGAGCTCGTGGTGCGCTCGTCGAGCTGAGAGCACCTCGAGGGTGATCACGGATGCGGACCCGACGCCCCTCCAGCAGGATCCGCATCCGCGAGTTCAGGGGCTGCCCGGGAGTCCGGGGAGCCGGGCGGACGCGGCGAGCGTCCAGGGCAGCGTCGCCCACGGGCCGCCGCGTTTCGCCGACAGGGCGGCGGTCATGTCGCTCCAGCCGTCGCCGTACCGCTCGAGGGAGTCCTCGTCGACCACGCCGTCGCTCCAGTGCATCACGCGTCCGGCCAGGTAGCTCAGACCGAAATCCGCCCACGAGGTGAACGAACGGCGGGCGTCGATGTTGATGCGGTGGATGAGCTGTCGCACCTCGGGCACCTCGGCGAACCCCATCGCCACGCCCCACGTCGCCATCGCGACCGCCTGCCCGACGGCGTATCCGTCGAGCGTGCGCACGAACGTCTCCGGAGTGACCGAGGCGATGCCCACCCGTCGGCGCACCCGCAGCTCGATGAGGGAGATCCCCTCGATGAACGCGCGGGCGCCCTCGGGATCGCTGCCGCTCGAGGCGATCGCCTCGAGCCACTCGCCCGTGCGGGGGACACGGCCGAGGTCGATCGCGAGGTCGTTGCGGACGGCGAGATGCAGCATCCGGTCCTCGCGCCGTCGTCGCACCGTGGTGAGGTACTCGATCATCTCGAGCCACTCGTGCCGGGAGCCCACACCCCACTGCTCGATGAGCGCCTCCTGCTCGTAGGCGCCGAGGCCGGGGGCGGTCGGGTCGTTCCACGGACCCGACGGCAGCGTGCGGATCTGCAGGAACCCCAGGGCGATCTCGTTCGCCGGGATGTCGGTCGTCGAGAAGGACGGGGAGGGCATCAGCTTCGGGGCCGGGATGATCCTCGTGAGGGGACTCATGACGCTCCTGTGCATGAAACGGGGATCGCTCATAGCTTGAACGGTTGTTCAGTCAGTAATATATAGGATTCTTCGTGTTTCTCGAAGTCGTCCGATCCTGGGGAGGTGGACACGTATGGCACGGTCTGACGAACAGAACCGCGCGGCCCGCGAGCGGGCGCGCGAGGCCATCCTCCTCGCCGCGATCGAGGTCTTCGCCGAGCGCGGGGTGTCCGGCGCGAGCATCGCGGAGATCACGCACCGCGCGGGAGTGGCCCAGGGCCTGGTGAACTACCACTTCGGCGGCAAGGAGCAGCTCGTCGCGGCCGTCATCGACCGGTGGTTCGAGACGCTGTTCGGCATCCCGACCGTCGACGGCACCGCGGACGAGCGGCTGGCCGGCATCATCGACGGTGCGCTCACGGCCACCGGGTTCGCTCTGCCGGTGCAGCGTGCGGTCTTCGCCATGCAGCAGCAGCCCGACACCCACCGGCTCTTCGCGGAGTCCGAGACGCGGTTCCTCGAACAGGCGATCGCCTCGGAGGACATCGTGCGGCACGTCTTCCGGGACAGGGGCGCGGCCGATCCCGCACTCGAGGAGATCATGCTGCGCACCACGCTCGAGGGCATCTTCATGAAGTACGCCGTCTACGGCGACACCTACCCGCTCGAGGACGCGCGTCGGTGGGTCCGTCGGCTCTACGACCTCCCCGAACCCGAGGCGCCGCTGCCGCTCGAGCTCGCCCCACGCGACCCCGATGCGAGGACGCGGGCGTCCGGGGCCGTGCGTCCGGTCGACTGAGCCCGCGGGCGGTTCACGGGTCCTGTCCCCCAGCCGCGGACGGATGCACTTCCGTCGGACAGATACGGCGAATGCATCCGAGGTTCCGTCATTCGTCCGAGGGAACCCGGGCCTGGCAGCCGCGGGCGAGGGAACCGCGGGCCCGGCAGCCGCGGGCGGTGCAGCTCCGGACGGATGCACTTCCGTCGGACAGATACGGCGAATGCATCCGAGGTTCCGTCATTCGTCCGAGGCAACCGCGGGCGAGGCAGCCGCGGGCCCGGCAGCCGCGGGCGCGGGAACCGCGCCGGAACGCGACGATCCCGGATGCCGCGGCTGCAGCATCCGGGATCGTGGCGTTCGCGGGATCAGGCGGGGTCGCCGCCGAGTGGCCCGACCGCCTCGAGCGGCTTCGGGTCGTCGGCGCCCGTCTTCCGGGCCCGGGCGATGAGGTTGCCCAGGTGGTAGATGAGCAGCGCCGCGACGGTGCCGAGCACGATGCCGCCGAACGCGAAGTCGCCCAGCTGCATCGAGAAGCCGGCGATGCCGATCACGAGCGACACCGCAGCCGTGTACTGGTTCACGGGTCGCGAGAAGTCGACCCTGCTGTCGACCCAGATCTTGATGCCGATGATGCCGATCAGGCCGTACAGCGCCGTGGTCGCGCCGCCGAGCACGCCCGCGGGGATGGAGTTGAACACCTCGCCGACCTTGGGCGAGAACGCCAGCAGGATCGCGAAGAGGCCTGCGACCCAGTACACCGCGGTGGAGTAGACGCGGGTCGCCGCCATGACGCCGATGTTCTCGCCGTACGTGGTCGTGCCGGATCCGCCGAAGCCGCCGGCGATCGTCGTCGCGACGCCGTCGGCGATGAGCGCGCGGCCGGTGTGCCGGTTGATCGAGGGGTCCTCGGTCATGGTCGCGACCCCGCGCACATGGCCGACGTTCTCGGCGACCAGCACCAGGACCACGGGCAGGAACATCGCGATGGTCGACCAGGTGCCCGGCTCGACGAAGTCGGGGAGGTGGAACTCGGGGAGGCCGATCCACGGGGCGTCGGCGATGAGCTCGGCGGGGGTCTTGCCGCCGCGGAGGGCGTTCGGCACGTCGAACGATCCGGTGACGGCGGCCCAGACGAAGCCGACCGCGACGCCCAGGAAGATCGAGATGCGGCCGAGGAATCCCCGGAACAGCACGGCGAACAGGATGATCGCCACGAGGGTGATGGTGGCTGTCACCGGGTCGACCTGGAAGTTGCTCCACGCCGTCGGGGCGAGGTTGAAGCCGATCAGGGCGACGATGGCGCCGGCGACGACAGGCGGCATGAGCGCGTCCACCCAGCGCAGCCCGGCGAACTGCACGACGAGCCCGACGATCGTGAGCAGGATGCCGACGGCGACCACCCCGGCCAGCGCAGAGCCCATGTTGCCGGCAGCGACGGCCGCCGTGATCGGCGCGATGAACGCGAACGACGAGCCGAGGTAGCTGGGCAGCTGGTTCTTCGTGATGAGGAGGAAGATCAGCGTGCCGAGGCCGCTGAACAGCAGCGTCGTCGACACCGGGAAGCCGGTGAGCGTCGGCACGAGGAACGTGGCGCCGAACATGGCGACGACGTGCTGGGCGCCGATCGCGATCGTGGCGGGCCAGTTCAGCCGCTCTTCAGGGGTGACGACGGCGCCGGGTGCGACGGTGCGGCCGTCTCCGTGGATCTTCCACAGGGGCATGCGGGCTCCTCAGTATCGGGGGGTGTGGGAGTGCTTCCGCCACCCTACCGATTCCTGAGTGTTGCCTGGGTGCGTGCGTCGTGCCGCCGCGATCGTCATGCCGCGAAGGAGATCACGCGGAATGAAGGAGCGTGTGCCGCGATTCGCCCTTCGATACGGGAGATCTCCGGCAGAACGGGTGAGCGGCGTCAGGCGCCGAGACGGTCGATGAGCTCGCGGTAGCGGTCGGCGGTGCGGCCGACGACGTCGTCGGGGAGCACGGGCGGCTCACCCTTCTTGTCCCAGTTCGCGGCCAGCCAGTCGCGGACGATCTGCTTGTCGAAGCTCGCCATGCGCTCCGCCGGCGTCGTGCCGGAGCGCCACGCCTCGGCATCCCAGTACCGTGAGGAGTCGCTCGTGAGGACCTCGTCGGCGAGGTGCAGTACGCCCTCGGCATCCGTCCCGAACTCGAACTTCGTGTCCGCGAGGATCAGCCCCTTCTCCTCGGCGATCGCCGCCGCCCGCGTGTAGATCGCGAGGGAGACGTCGCGGAGCTCGGCCGCGCGCTCGGCTCCGACCAGCTCGACCGTCTGCGCGAAGGTGATGTTCTCGTCGTGCTCGCCCATCGGCGCCTTGTACGCCGGGGTGAACAGGGGCTCGGGCAGGCGGTCGCCGTTCTGCAGCCCCGCCGGGAGGGGGATGCCGCACACGGTGCCGCTCTCGGTGTACTCGGCCCATCCGGAGCCGGTGATGTATCCGCGGACGACGCATTCGATCGGGAGCATCTCGAGCGACTGCGCGAGCATCGCGCGGTCGGCGACGACCGCGGGGGTCTCGCCCTCCGCGAGGTGGTTGGGAGTGTCGGCGAGCTGGTCGAACCACCAGCGGCTCAGTCGCGTGAGCAGAGCGCCCTTCTCGGGGATGCCGGGAGAGAGCACGACGTCGAACGCGCTGACGCGGTCGGACGCGACGACGAGGATGCGGGTGTCGCCGGGATCCTCGGAGGCGTACAGGTCGCGGACCTTGCCCGAGTAGAGGTGTCGCCAGCCGGGGATGCTCTGCGCGGTGCTGTCCGAAGGTGTGCTCACCCGCCCCATTATCCCGGTTCGCCGCCGGCGGTCTTGCCCGCAGCCGCCGGGAGCGCGTATAGTCCACGTGGACTATTTGGAAGGGGGCAGGATGCCGACGCCGAACCTCGAGCGCCTCACCCCCATGGCGGTGATGGTGCTCGCCCTGCTGCGCGAGGGCGACATGCACCCCTACGAGATGGTGCGCCTGATGCGCGCGCGGCGCGACGAGCGGCTGCTCGCCATCACCAACGGCACGCTTTACCACACGGTCGGCCGGCTGCAGCGGGCGGAACTCGTCGACGAGGTGGGGATCGATCGCGAGGGCAATCGCCCCGAGCGCACCACCTACACGCTCACCGATGCCGGACGCGACGCGCTTCTCGGCTGGCTGCGGCGCGAGCTCGCGAGCATCGACCGCCCCACCGACTTCCGCATCGCGCTCGCCGAGGCGCACAACCTCGAGCGTCCGGAGGTCGTCGCGCACCTGCGGACACGACGGACGGCGCTCGACGAGGCGCACGCGCAGCATCGGGACGGCCTCCGCGGCGCGCGCGACAAGGCCGTGCCCGAGCAGGTGCTCGTGGAGTTCGAGCGGCAGGAGGTGCTGCTCGACGCCGAGCTGCGCTGGCTCGACTCCCTTCTCTCCCGCCTCGAGGCGCATTCGTTCCCCTGGGGACCGACCGCCTTCGAGGACACCGACCGCTACCTCGCTCAGCGAAAGGCCGCACAGCAATGACCGAATCACGGCAGGCACCGGGACCCGACACGGGCACCTTTGCCGCGGGGCATCGTCCCACCAGCCCCTGGCCCGCCCTCTGGGCGCTGGTCATCGGCTTCTTCATGATCCTCGTGGACACCACGATCGTCTCGGTCGCGAACCCCGCGATCAAGGCCGCCCTCGACCCCGACACCAACAACCTCGACAACGTGGTGTGGGTCACGAGCGCGTACCTGCTCACCTACGCCGTCCCGCTGCTCATCACGGGCCGACTCGGCGACAGGTTCGGCCCGAAGAACATCTACCTCGTCGGCCTCGCGATCTTCACCCTGGCCTCGCTGTGGTGCGGTCTGTCGACCTCGCTGGAAGGACTCATCGCGGCTCGTGCCGTGCAGGGTCTGGGCGCCGCGTTCATGACGCCGCAGACGATGGCCGTCATCACCCGCACGTTCCCGCCGAATCGCCGCGGAGCGGCCATGGGGCTGTGGGGTGCCACCGCCGGCGTCGCCACCCTGGTCGGCCCGCTGCTCGGCGGCGTGCTGGTCGACGGGTTCGGCTGGGAGTGGATCTTCTTCGTGAATCTCCCCGTCGGCGTGATCGCCTTCGTCGCCGCGTGGATCCTCGTTCCCAAGCTCGCGACCCACCCGCATCGCTTCGACATCCTCGGCGTCGTGCTGAGCGCCGCGGCGATCTTCCTCCTCGTGTTCGGACTGCAGGAGGGCGAGAAGTACGACTGGGGCGTGATCTGGGGACCCGTCTCCGTATGGGGCCTGATCATCGCCGGCATCCTCGTGATGGGCCTGTTCGTCCTTCAGCAGTGGAAGACGAAGAGCGAGGCGCTCGTGCCGCTCGAGCTGTTCCGCGATCGCAACTTCTCGGGTGCGAACGTCGCGATCGCGACGGTCGGATTCGCCGTGACGAGCATGTCGCTGCCGCTCATGTTCTTCCTGCAGATCGCCCGCGGCCTCACGCCGACGCAGGCCGCCCTGCTGATGATCCCGATGGCCGTGTTCTCGGGCGTGCTCGCCCCGCTCGCGGGCCGGATCCTCGATCGCACCGACCCGCGATTCATCCTCATCCCCGGCCTGCTCATCTTCGGAACCGCGCTGGTCTGGTACTCGTCGCTCGTGAGCATGGACACCGAGATCTGGATGTTCCTGTTCCCGTCCGCGCTGCTCGGCATCGGCAGCGCCGGCATGTGGGGGCCGCTCGCGACTACGGCGACGCGCCGCCTGCCGATGCGTCAGGCGGGCGCGGGCGCGGGCATCTACAACACCACCCGGACGATCGGCTCGGTGATCGGCTCCGCAGCCATCGCGACATTCATGCAGTCCCGCCTCGAGGCCAACCTGCCGGGCATGGGCGACTCCGCGGGATCCATCAGCTCGGGAGGCTCGCTTCCCCCGCAGGTGGCAGACGGCTTCGCCGCCGCCATGTCGCAGGCGATCCTGCTCCCCGCGAGCGTGATCGCGATCGGCTTCATCGCCGCGCTCTTCCTCCGAGGGGCGCCGAAGGAGACGGATGCCGCGGCATCCGCCCCCGTCACGGATCCCGCTCCGAGCGCCTGACGCCTGTCTCTGCGCGCCCGTCGACTCTCCGGAGTCGTCGGGTGCGTGTCTCGCTGTTCCGCCTCCCCTGCACCGCGCGCTCCCAAACCCGGTTGCTCACAGTGCCCGCCCACGCCCGAGCCGGATCGACGAGCATTCGCAGGTGCCTGTCTAGCCTCAGGCCGTGCCGACGGTCATGCGCATCCACGGGTACCGATTCTTCTTCTACAGCAACGAGGGGTCGGAGCCTCCGCACGTGCATGTGGAGCATGCCGGAATGATCGCGAAGTTCTGGCTCGCACCCGTAGAATCGGCCGGAAGGTCGGCGTTCGACGCTCGCCGGATCCGATTGCTCGAGACGATCGTCGCGCGACACGAGTTCCTGATCCTGGAGGCATGGCATGAGCACTCCGATCGATGATGCGCTCGCGGTCGATCTTGCGATGGACGACGATGAGCTGCATGTGCGGATCGACGACGGACGCGTGGTGAGCGTCCCTCTTGTCTGGTTCCCGCGTCTCGCCGGGGCCTCGGTCGTTGATCGCTCGGAGTGGACGCTCATCGGTGCCGGCCAGGGCATCCATTGGCCGCGTCTGGATGAAGACATCTCGATCGCCGCACTGCTGCGAGAGCGGTGAGCGGTTTGCCGCGGCATCCGCCCGTGTGATTGCATCGGGCGATGACGACGACGCTGCTCCGACCGACGACCGATCTGTTCGACTCCTGGGCCGCCGCCGTGGCCGAGTTCGACGGCGCCCATGTCGACGGCTCGGGTCTGCAGGCGCCGGTCACGCCCGATCGTGCGACCCTCGACGCCCTCACCGAGAAGGCTGCGCTCCTCGCCGACACGAGCGCCGAGCTCGACGACGACCACGTGCACAACGACCTGTACTGGATCGTCGACGACCGGGAGGTGGTCGGTTTCCTGTCGTTCCGGCACGACCTCAACGAGTGGCTCCGTGAGGCGGGCGGGCACATCGGCTACTCGGTGCGGGCGTCCCGTCGTCGCCAGGGCTACGCCTCCGCGGCGCTGCGTCTCGGACTCGAGCGGGCTCGCGAGATCGGGCTCGACCGCGTCCTCGTCACCTGCGACGACGACAACGTCGGCTCCTTCCGCACGATCGAGGGCGCCGGGGGCGTGCTCCAGGACGTGAGCGACCAGTCCGCCCGGGGTCACGCGCTGCTGCGGAGGTACTGGATCACCCTGTGATCGACGGCCCCTCGGATCGGCTCACGACGGGGACGACACGCCGCGGCGGTTAGGGTGGATGGTCGACGACCATCGCGGCGACGGCATCCTGTCGCCCATCCGATCCGAGGAGCACCCGTCGTGATCCGTAATCCCTCTTCAGCGAGCGCGCGTCTGCGCACGCTCGGACGCACCGCGGGGGCGATGGCGCTGACCGCGTTCGTCGCGGCCGGCGCGCTGCTCGGCGGAGCATCCGCCGCCTCCGCCGCAGACGACGCCGAGACCTACGTCATCGGCACCGACACCACGTTCGCGCCGTTCGAGTTCACCGACCCGAACGGCGACCTCGTCGGCATCGACATGGACCTCCTGCGGGCGATCGCCGAGGACCAGGGGTTCGAGGTCGAGATCCGCCAGCTCGGCTTCGACGCCGCGGTGCAGGCCCTGCAGGCGAACCAGGTCGACGCCGTCATGGCCGGCATGTCGATCACCGAGGAGCGTCAGCAGACGTTCGACTTCAGCGACCCGTACTTCACCAGCGGCATCCAGCTGGGCGTGCTCGACTCCAGCGACATCCAGTCGCTCGACGACCTCGACGGCGAGGCCGTGGCGGTGAAGACCGGCACGCAGGGGCAGACCTTCGCCGAGGAGAACCAGGACCAGTACGGGTTCCGCATCACGCCCTACCAGGACACCACCGACATGGTCGACGCCGTCAAGGCCGGCCAGGCCGTCGGCTACTTCGAGGACTTCCCGGTGCTCGCCTACGGCATCCAGCAGGGATCCGGATTCCGTCTCATCGGCGAGCCGGAGCTCGGCGGCGAGTACGGCTTCGCGGTCAACAAGGGGCAGAACCCCGAGCTGATCGAGATGTTCAACGCCGGACTCGCGAACCTGCAGGAGTCGGGCGAGTACGACGAGATCGTCGACCGCTACCTCGCCGGGGGCGAGGAGGGCGGATCCGCGCAGGCGACCGACATCTTCTCGGTGGCCGTGAAGTACTGGCCCGCGCTCATGGAGGGTCTCTGGCTGACGGTCCTCGCGACGCTCGTCGCGATCGTCGCCGCGTTCATCCTCGGCCTCGTCTTCGGCTTCGGGCGCATCTCGCGGATCGCGCCGTTCCGCTGGATCTCCACCGCGTACGTCTACGTCTTCCGCGGCACGCCGATCCTCGTCCAGGCGTTCTTCGTGTTCTTCGCCATCCCGCAGCTGTTCCCGGGTCTGACGTTCAACCCGTTCGTCGCGGGAGCCATCACGCTCTCCCTCAACACGGGCGCGTACATGACCGAGATC
This sequence comes from Microbacterium sp. H83, assembly GCF_001650405.1. Lineage (GTDB taxonomy): Bacteria > Actinomycetota > Actinomycetes > Actinomycetales > Microbacteriaceae > Microbacterium. The sequence continues at coordinate 83,130 of NZ_LWCU01000010.1, forward strand.
ATCCGCGGCGGCATCCAGGCCGTCGACCCCGGCCAGAACGAGGCGTCGCGGTCGCTCGGCCTCAGCCACTGGAAGACCATGCGCAAGGTCGTCCTGCCGCAGGCGTTCCGCATCATGATCCCGTCGTTCGTGAACCAGGGCATCATCACCCTCAAGGACACGTCGCTGATCAGCGTCATCGGCCTCGCCGAGCTGACGTTCCAGTCCCGTCAGATCATCGCCTCGACGTACCTGTCGGCGCAGGTGCTGACGATCGTCGCCATCATCTACTTCGTCGTGATCACGCTGCTGACGCTGCTCGCGAACCGCCTGGAGAGGACGTTCACCGCATGAGCAAGATCGAGGTCAAGGACCTGCACAAGTCCTTCGGCGACAACGAGGTGCTCAAGGGCATCGACCTGACGGTGGAGGACGGCGAGGTCGTCGCGGTCATCGGACCGTCGGGCTCGGGCAAGTCGACCCTGCTGCGCTGCCTGAACAAGCTCGAGGAGCCGACCGCCGGGCACGTCGTGATCGACGGGGTCGACCTCACCGACAAGAGCGTGAAGCTCGACGAGGTGCGTCAGCGTATCGGCATGGTGTTCCAGCACTTCAACCTGTTCCCCCACATGACCGTGGTCGAGAACATCACGCTCGCTCCGATCGAGACGGGCAAGCTGTCGAAGTCCGAGGCGCGCCAGCGCGCTCTCGCGCTGCTCGACCGGGTGGGGCTCGCGGAGAAGGCCGACGCCAAGCCGGCATCCCTCTCGGGCGGACAGAAGCAGCGCGTCGCGATCGCCCGCGCTCTCGCGATGGATCCCGAGATCATGCTCTTCGATGAGGCGACCAGCGCCCTCGACCCCGAGATGGTCGGCGAAGTGCTGCAGGTCATCCGCGACCTGGCGGCCGGCGGCATGACGATGGTGCTCGTCACGCACGAGATGGGCTTTGCCCGCGAGGTCTCGGGTCGCACGGTGTTCATGGACGGCGGCGTCGTCGTGGAGGCCGCGCCGCCCGCCGAGCTGTTCGGCGCCCCGAAGAACGAGCGACTGAAGGACTTCCTCTCCAAGGTGCTCTGACCGGTCGTCCTGCGTCGAAGGCCTCCTCCCGGTGTCGGGTGGAGGCTTTCGCCGCGTCCGGGACGTCACGCGCGTTCGAGTACCCCGGGCACGGCTGCGGACGGGCGGCCGGACACGCCGGGGCGGGGTCATGCTCGTTCGAGTGCCCGGGCACGGCTTCGGACGGGAGGCCGGACACGCCGGGGCGGCGTCATGCTGGTCGCATGCCGGGGCACGACTTCGGACGGGCGGCCGGACACGCCGGGGCGCGGGCCGGATTCTGCGGCGCGTCGTGCATCGGATCCGACGTTGTGCTCGCGGGTCGGGGCCGGACGGGTCGGGGCCGGACGGGTCGGGGTCGGGCGCGGCATGCTCGTCGACTGCCCGGGCACGGCTTGCTCGTCGACTGCCCGGGCACGATTTCGGACGGGCGGCCGGACACGCCGGGGCGGGGGCCGGATGCTGCGGCGCGTCGTGCGTCGGATCCGACGTTGTGCTCGCGGGGCGCGGGCCGGGATGCTGGGGCGCGTGCCCGGGCACGATTTCGGACGGGCGGCCGGACACGCCGGGGCGGGGGCCGGATGCTGCGGCGCGTCGTGCGCCGGATCCGA